>CAIQIR010000058.1 GCA_903871875.1 uncultured Schlesneria sp. | reverse complement strand
TTCCTGGAAAGGATACTGACTGTCTCAGAGACATGTCGACTTCAAAAGCGATCCGTGTATCAATGGCTCACCGCCGCTGTCGAAGCGAGCCTCAACGGCCAATCGGCACCGTCACTCGTTACCGACCCGTGAACGGTTACCGCTGTCAGAGACAACGGCTACGGCGTTATCGGCACCACAATAAAAAAAACCATAGGTTCCCGACGGCGGCACTCCTGCAGAAATCAGATTCGACCTGAGTGGCGAGCGGATATCGCAAGTGACGATGTAATCGGTCCGCCCCCAGGTCGCTGTAATCGGAGTGGCCGGAATGATATTGCAATTCAACTTGCCACCGGCCGCCACGGTGGCCGTACTCCACGTCGTCGTATTGGGAATCGTCAATGGCGTTGACGAACAGACAAAGACCGGCAAGGGCAGGGCGATCAACGATTGATTCTTCGCTCCCGACCAGATCGGCCGGGTCATGTCAAAACTGTTGATAATCTTGGCCTGATCGAGAAACGGCAGCAGCGCCTGGCCCCAGGATTGTCCGTAATTGATCGTGCCGTTGGCCGAGTTGACCTTCCAAATCGCCGCCACCGGAAACTGGCCATGCGTGCTCTCGTAATTGAACATGGCATGGCCGAGCTGCTTCAAATTGTTTTTGCATTGAGACTGGCGCGCCGCTTCTCGCGCCTGTTGAATGGCCGGCAACAACAAGGCGACCAGCACAGAGACAATGGCGATCACCACCAGCAGTTCAATAAGAGTCAGCCCGCCACGCCGCCGGAGCATTGCATGACCCTGATATGAGGGCATGAGACGCCTTCCCTCAAACACACCTGTTCACATCGTGGCCGGCAATCAACCGGCAACACCTTGTCACCCACGGAATAACGATCAACCAGGAGTATTGATTGTCGTCGCCATCAGGATCGCCCAAACAAGCGGGGCGTTCCTCAATCCGCCGCACCCGTTGCCGGGGGACGCAAATGAAACTCGTTCCTAAACCAATCATGATCAAGTGGCTGGTCATTGACGATCTGTATGAGCGTATAGTTAGTCTTCCGATGGTCGTATGTTTCCGGCCAGATTTTCATTTCAGAAATCTGGCGTGATGAGGGCGCAAACGAGATCTCAATTCGACGCGGACCTTGCTTGGTATCCGGCTTCTTCATCGCAACGAGGACGTTTGTGGTCTTCGTGGGATGACGAAGTTCCAGGTTGTAATCTGCGACCAGCATCTTTTCCTGTCCGTCAAAGAACGTCAGAATCGGTGCCAGATAATTCCCACCAGGCAGGCCACCTGTCATATGCATGGGGTCGGGTTGAACGTCAATTCGTTTACCGGCACGGATCGCCCAACTGCTCGATTGGCCATCGCTGCCATTTAGACAGTCATCGCCGTTGGCGGCTTTCCAGGCGTAAACAAACTGCCGACCATTTCGGACGTACAACATCGCCTCGTCATTGGGGGAAGCCTGTGCCAGTTTCTGGCGCTTCGCCTGCTCAGGCTGAAGTGCTTCGCGATTCTCTGAATCGTCTTTGACGTAAGTCACATGAAACGTGCGATCGTTGCTTCGTTTACCCAGAATCACCAATTCGTGAAATTCCGCCACCACGGCGGCGGTCGGATTGGGACCTGGGGGCGCCCCAAGGAACAAGAATGCGGCCAGTAACAGACAGGCGACGCTCGCCGCCATCGCCCAGCGGCGGGAGATGCGAATCCGGGGCACCGCCGCGGTCCGAATGCTGTAGTGTGGCCGTCAATGATTGATACTGGACATGGATCCGGTTGTGCAGCATTACTGCCAGGGCAAAACGTTTGGCATTTTCCGGAGCGGCTTTGATCCAATCATTCAATGCCGCCTGTTCATCGGACGACAAATCATCGTCCAAATGACCATTGATCAGACGGTTGGGATCGAAGTTCACGTGACTCTCCAGTTGCCTCAACGATAGACCTGCATTCATTGACGAGGAAAAAACGCCGCGATGCCTCTTGGCGGTTACAAGCTACTCAGCTGTTTGTTGGGCTCGACGGATTTCAGCTCGATCAGCCCCAGATCCAGATCAGCGCCCGGTTCGACTTTGATTTTTTTGAATGGATTCTTGCGATCGGTGAATTCTTCCGCCAGCCTTTCGAATTCACCGGAATTCTTTTGTTCCAGCAGAGTGAACACCAGACTGTACTCACCTGCGGGAACCCCATCGCCAAGTGCATAGGTCTGAAATTTGAACGATCCATCCAGGAACGTCATGGCCTGAAAATTCAGCAAATACTTCTGTCTCGTCTCGGCAATCGGCCCGTCGGGATAATACCGCACGATGACACCGGCGGTCGGCTGGCCGTCGACGAGGATCTTTCCCTTCACATGCGTTAAGGGCACTTTGTCCTTGATCAACGGACCTTTCGATGACGAGCAGGAGATCAGTCCCCAGCACACACACAGAAGGCCGACTGACAGCAAACGTGGCAATTTCATAATTAGTGTACTCCAAAATACCGTGGCACTCAACCTTTGAAATAGGCCACGTAGTGCAAAAAGACCGCTTGACTCACGACAATTCGCGAATCAAGCGGATCATTTAGAAATCCCTCAGATTTGACCGGACGATCGGCACGTCGGATCACTATTTAACACCACTTTAATAGTCTCCGATTAAATCCTGACCGGCGCGGGTGATTAAACCGGCGAACGTGGCATTGTCCATGGAGGCATTGAGCGCCCGGACCGAACCGTCGCCCATCAGCACCTGACAGACACCAACGTGAAACGCGAAAATCGAGTGAGCCGTCAGATTGGTGCAGTTGATCGCACAACCCTGCATGCTCTGATTGGTCCCGCTGCCGGAATGGCCCGCACTGCCCGTCAAACCACCCAGAGCCGCACCATCGATCCACATATTGTTATCGGGATCGGCCCAACCACCACCGGCGTAGTTGTTCTGGTTCGACAGATAGGCCGTATACTGCGCCCCGCCGTCTGGATTCGAAGCGGTCCGCAGGATATTGAAATCCCACAACTGGTTACGGGCGGCGTCTTCCGCGACCATGATGGTGTTGGACGTCCCGTCGGTGACTTTCGCAATCGTAGGCGACGCATCGACACTGCCCTTGGCGTAGTAGGCCTTGGCCAAGGCCGACCCGCTGGTATCGCTGATTACGGCGGCGGCGTTGGCATCACCTTGAAAGAAGAACCCGTGACGACTATTGGTCGACGCAGTTGCACCGTCAATGTCGTTCAGCGTGTAGTACAGCGGACTGCGAACGTCGTTCAACACGATGTAGTCGGAGCGACCTTGAGGTCCAATCGGAATATCCGCGGCAGGGTTGAGACCCGTCGAGTTAGTACCGCGAAGAGGTGCGGCCAACCAGGTGTGACCGTTGTCGCTGAAATCGGGCACCGAAGGACACTTGAAGGCCGCCAGCTGCGTCTGAATCAACTTGTAGTTGACGCTGGAAGCGTTCCAGAAGGGTGTCGAGGGATCGAACGAGTTGTATAGCGGCCCTTGATCCATAAACGGCAACAGGGTCGTTCCCCAACTGGTGGCATTGTTGAACGTGGCCGACGTTGCACCGGTGATCGTGATGTTCCAGAGCGAAGCAATCGGAAACTGACCGTAAGCACTTTCGTAGTTGTACATTGCCAGGCCGATTTGCTTCAGATTGTTCTTGCATTGCGTGCGGCGAGCCGCCTCACGGGCCTGCTGAACGGCCGGCAACAACAAGGCGATCAGCACGGCGATGATGGCAATCACCACCAGCAGTTCAATCAGGGTAAAACCCTTCGATTTGCGACGTCGGTCGCTGACGACAAATGATGGCATGAAACCAGCCCCTTCAAACGAAAACAGAGAGATTGAGCATCCACAAAGAACACTCACAAGAAACACTTGCAACAGTCGCCAATCGCCAGCGGCGCAACCGCAATCAGCATCAGAAAGTCAACACGAAATCCCCGCTGAACGAACCGGGTGACTAACACGCTATGCTGCGGTTGCCGAACCGTCGCCAGAACGATCGAGAATCAATTGTCAGTCGAACTATTAATAAGAGGATGCCAGGAACAGCATCTTCGATGACGGATTGGATATTGTTGAGCGTCAGAACACCGACAGCCGGTTACCGAAGCCCACCGGCCTGAGCGACACTCAGTTCGATACAGCTTCGCAGCTGATCACGAACTCGCTGCAACGCCTTGGAGACCGTATTGGAAGTCATCCCCATCAGCGTGGCGATCCCGGCAGGCCTCAGATCCTGCTCGTAACGCAGGTCACAAAGCCGTCGATCTCGTTCCGTGAGTTTTTCCAGACAACCGCGAAGAAACTCCAGTTTATGTACTTCGTTCGCAGGAATTTCCGCAAACGCAGACGCTAGTGAATCGACCACAGAATCATCAAAAAACAATCGGTCCCGGTGCGACTTCCGACGATAAAGCCCGGCCTGATTTCGCGCAATACCTAAGATCCAACCGACAAACGGCTTGTCTGGATCATATTTATCAAAGGACTCGACTGCGGCGGCAATCGTTTCCTGCAGGATGTCGTCACGAGCGGCAAAATCATGAACCATCGACGACACAAACGAGGAAACAATCGGCTGAGCCGACATCCACATACGAGTGAGTCGCTTGGTCTTCTCGTCCATGTTCGATGTTTATCGAGTTCGATGTTGACAGGTTCGAACCTGTGGTCTCGGTGCTTCCGAATAACTTGCGAAATGAAGTTGCTGCTGAAGTCCTGACGAAAATCTCCGCAAGCTAGTTTTTCGGTTAAACGAAGCTCTCTTATATGAATTATCCGTGAACTTCGAATTATGACCAGAAAAAGATCCAAAGCCGTTTTTTTTTCGCTTTTTCTTCGGGAACCCGCCGTGTGATCGCGGTCGCCTCGAGTCGGCTAGTCCTCTCCGAGGCCGAAGACAATCTGTGCAAGGTCATACAGCAATGTCTGTTACGCGTTAAGCGTCTTGCCATTAATGCACAAAGATGCTGCGTCACGGCAACCAGCTCTCGCTGATCGCTGATGGCTGTTTCAACCGCAAAGAAATAGTGAACGAAAAATCATGTCACACTGCGGCTTCGGCTAGTATCAGCTCGACGTCTTGGTTTGCGAGAGGGACGTCATCCAAAGCAGGAATGACGCGAGGACACCAACCAGGTATGACAAATGCCACAACCAAAACCCTGGGCCAAATCCCACCACGAAGTTGGTGGAACCACCCTCGTCAATGACGACGGTGCGAATGCCGAAGCTGGCGCAGGTCAATCCGAATCCCACCGTAAAGATCACCACGGCCCACCCGAATCGGCGGAATAAAAGACAGAGAATTCCCAACCCGAAACAGGGATTCGCCAGCCAGGCCAGGCCACTCGTCGACCCGCCCAGCGCCTCGATCCAGCCCAGCATAAGTAATGCCGCTCCGACATAGTTGCCCGTCGGGTCCGCGGCAGGCTCTCGCGCCAGCCACAAGGCAGGCAGACACAGCGACACCACGAACATCAGGGAACAAAGGGCCGCCGAGATGACTCCACTCCAGCCGCGTTTTTTTGGATTCATACTGCTATCCGAATAACTCGAGCATCGGCTTGCCGTCTTCGATTAATCCGACCGGTCGACCTTGTGCATCGGGCAACCGCAGTTCGTGATCGATGCCCAAGGCATGATAGATCGTGGCGGCCAGATCTTCGGGGTGATACGGCGGCGTGGTCGCGTAAGCCGCATCCTTGTCGCTTTGACCATGGACGGTTCCACCTCGAACCCCCGCGCCGGCGATCACGGCCGGGAACAGAGTACTCCAATGATCGCGGCCCCAATTGGCGTTGCCTCGCGGGGTACGCCCCATTTCCCCCAGACAGACGACCAGGGTTTCGTCGAGCATGCCACGCTCTTCCAAGTCCATCAACAAGGCTGATAACGATTGGTCCAGCCCGGGAATCAGATGGTCGCCGACGTCTTTACTGTTCACATGTGAATCCCAACTGTAACCGTCGGGGGCGTCCCAATGGACCGTCACGTAGCGCACGCCCGCTTGCACCAGCCGCCGGGCCAACAATGTCGACTGACCGAACAGGTGGCGACCGTAACGATCGCGAACAGCCGCCGGTTCCTTCCGCAGATCCAGTGCCTCGCGCGTTCGCTCCGATCCGACCAGCGCCAAGGCGCGCCGCTGAAATCGGTCATAGGCCGACAGCGATTTCTCGTCGTCCAGGCGACGCAGTTGCTGGTCGAATTGCGCCAACAGCGATTGGCGTCGGCCCAGTCGATCGAGCGACATGGCCGTTTGCGAGACCAGACCGTCGATCTGAAACGTCAGCTCGGCATCGGCACAGTCACGGAAATAGGGATTGTCCTGGTCGTTCTTTTTGTCGACGGCGGTCGTGATGGGATCATAACCCCGGCCCAGCCAACCGCCATATTCGCCGGGCCGCCTCAACTGTGTCGTAAAGGTTTGCAGCTTACCTAGGCTGTTCGGCAGGACAACATAGGTCGGCAGATCGTTCAGCGAGACATCCCCGCGCGCGGCATGTCGTTTCGGGTTCTGTGACAGGTACTCGACAACCGACCCCATCGAAGGCCAGTCCTGCGGCGTCGCATTGAAGCCTCCGCCCAGGGGAATCTGCCAGCGTTTTCCCGTCTGAAGGTAGTGGCTGCCGCCGCTATGATCGTTGAACGAATGCGACAGCGTCCGCACAACGGCAAATTTGTCAGAAATTGCGGCACAGCGAGCGAGCTTTTCAGAGATCCGCAGATCCGGCGTGCGACAGTCAATGGGCGAATAGGGTCCGCGGATGTTGCTGGTCGCGGCCGGTTTCAGGTCAAAGGTCTCCAGCTGGCTGGGCCCACCGAACAGGAACAGGAAGATGACGCTTTTGGCTCGCGGCGCTGTCGGCAGCGAGGCGGCTTCGGCCTGAAGCAACTTGGGCAGCGTCAGCCCGAACAGACCGGCTCCTCCCGCTTGCAGCAGCTCTCGTCGCGAAACGCCACCACACACGGACTGCGAACGGCCCAGAATTTCCAGCATGCCAAGGCATCCTTCTCAAACCACCGCGAGGTTCCTCAAACGTGTCCGACTCGCTCTGCGAGCGACAGGCCTGGATGTTCCGACTCTTCACGTCCGATTTTGATCACTTCCTCAACTTTACGCCACGATTTCTTGTACGACGCGTCCGCTGACGTCAGTCAAGCGAAAATCGCGACCTGCGTAACGGTAGGTCAGTCGTTCATGATCAAAACCTAACAGATGCAGCATCGTGGCGTGAAGATCATGGACATGGACCGGATGCTCAACCGCCTGGAAGCCGAATTCGTCGGTGGCTCCATGCACGACACCGCCCTTGATCCCACCGCCTGCCAGCCAACAGGAAAATCCATAATGATTGTGATCGCGACCGCTCAGGCTGGGCAGTTCGGCTACGGGAGTTCGTCCAAATTCACCGCCCCACAAGATTAGGGTTTCATCGAACAGGCCGCATTGTTTCAGGTCTTGCAGGAAGGCGGCGATCGGTCCGTCCCAATCGTTGGCCAGCTTTTGATGCTGGGCCTGCAGCCCGTCATGGTTATCCCACGGCTGACCTGCGCCACTCCAGATTTGAATGAACCGCACCCCCCGTTCGATCAATCGCCGCGTGATCAACAACTGCCGGCCATGAATGCCCGAACCATATGACTCACGGACGTGCTTTGGTTCTCGGTTCAAATCGAACGCTTCCGCCGCTTCCGTCTGCATGCGATAGGCCAGTTCGAACGACTGAATCCGAGCCTCCAGCAGTGGGGCATGCTGCCGTTCGGCGGCGTGCAATTCATTCAGCTTTTTGACCAGATCGAGTTGCCGGCGCTGTTCGTCCAACGACAATCGCGTGTTACGAATATTGGCAATCAGCTTGTCGAGATCGGTCTGGTTGGAATCGAGGTACGTGCCCTGACAGGCCCCCGGCAGAAACGACGATCGCCAGTTCTGCGTCGCAACAATCGGATATCCTCCCGGACACATCACGATAAAGCCGGGCAGATTGCGATTTTCGGTTCCCAAGCCATAGTTGACCCACGCCCCGAAACTGGGTCGCGAGAGCCGTCCATCGCCGCAGTTCATCAGCATCAGCGACGGCTCGTGATTGGGCACTTCGGCATGCATCGAGCGGATCACGGCAATGTCGTCAATGTGCGCGGCCGTTTTGGCAAACAGCTCGCTGACTTCGATACCACTCTGGCCATATTTTTCGAACTTGAACGGCGACCGCATCGCCGCGCCGGTTTTCCGTTCGGTCCGCAGGTTCGATGTGGGCAGCGGTTTGCCGTGGTACTGGTCAAGAGCCGGCTTCGGGTCGAACGTATCAACCTGCGACGGGCCGCCGTTCATGAACAGATGCACCACATGTTTGGCCGTCCCCGGAAAATGGGGCGGCTTGATGACCAGGGGATCGGTCGCGGCGGCCGCCTCTTGCGCGACTAGCGTTCCTTCATCCGCCAGCAGCCCCGCTAAACCGACCATGCCAAATCCCATCCCACTACGGGACAGCATGTCGCGTCGGGATATGAGGGGTGGGATCACGTTGGTCGTGGGATTCTTAGGAACGTCGTGCGGCATGCGGTTCGTCTCTTCATTCTTTCGGCAGAATTCTCGGCAATCATATTGTACGGACTTATTTCTCTCCCAGGGCCGGTATTCGCAACAACACAACAAAGTGACACAGGGCGCAGGCCACCAGCACGGGAATCGTCAGCAATCCCATGATTGTATCGGGATGAATCTGATTCGGCCCGCCGACGCCCATCGCGAATTGTGGCAAGCTGATCGTGACGAACATCGACCCGATTGTCAGAGCCAACGACAGCGCAAAAGCCCCCCACCGTAAATAAGTTGATAGCATCGCACTGAGATGGATGACCAGCAACAGATTCGCCGCGATCCACCAGATGGACGGTTGTTTCAAGAGTTCCGCCAAATTGTTTTTGTTATCCATCAACCAAAAGAACGCCACATAGACAGCCACCATCCCGGGCAACAGGCCGACCAGGCACCCGCCCAACTTGGAATACACAATGTGGGACACACTGCGGGGCAGCATCAGCAATGCCGCCAGAGTTTGATGGCGAATCTCTTCTTGAAACAGCCGTGACAGACACATCGCACAATCGACCACAAACAACGGCACGACAAAGATCTGGTAACCCCAGGTGATGTTCCACCAATTGATCACCCGTCGTTCGACAGGTTCGCTCCACGGGTAGGAAGCGAGAAACGTCAACCAGTAAAGCCCGACATAGAGACCGCAACGGGCCACGATTCCAAACCAACCACCCGCGGTGAAATGAAAGTCCTTCCAGACCAGGGCTCGATCCCACGTCCGGCCCGCGCTGAACCTGCCGAGTCGACTCGTTTTCCGCGGCACCATGGCGCGCGTCGTCGCCTCGCTGGCGGGATCGTGCGAAACAATCCCGAACAGCCACCACGACAGAAAGAACAGCAGGATGCCCCCCATCGAGTTGGAAACCAACTGCGGGGTGAGTTTGAATTGGTAACCCGTCTCTGTGGCCCAGATCAGAGCACTAAAGACATTGGTCTGGGAAATCCAGCCCAGCACTGGAGTCAGTGGTTCGAGAATCCTGAACAAAAGGAGCTGACGGTGCTGCGTCGGAGATTTCACCAATTCCAGACCCAGCAGCGCCAAAATGGGAGTGAAGACGTAACCGACCATCCACAACGTTGTCAGACCCGCCGCGTCACGGTTTCGACGACACAACACCGAACAGAGCAAACCCACGTTCGACAATAAGATCGTATAGGCCAGCAGTGCGGCATAGGCTGCGTAGATCTGATCCGGCATCAATCCACCCAGAGTGATGGCCAGCAGCGTGAACGGATATTGCACCGCTAATAAGAGCATCGCCTGGAACAAGCGGGTCGTCGACTTGCCCAACAGAATTCCCAGCGGACTGATCCCGGCCATCGTCATCAGCCCCAGAGTGTCTTCTTCCTTCTCTTCCGAGATGGCACTCGAGAAATAACTGATCCCCAGCAACGTCACGAAGACCGCGTTTGTAAAAATCACCGTGCGAAAGAAGGTCAAACCTGGCGCACCGTAAAACGCACTTTGAGCCTGAGCCGACCACATCCCCAGATAGATCACGATCAGCAGCAGCAACCACGACGCATGCACCCACAGCGATCGCGCATCACTGCGCAACGAGCGAAAGAATAATGCGAAAACACCTCTCAGCATGCTGACCAACCTTCGAACCGGGTTTTGTCGATTCGCTCATCGGAAATCGTATTACGACACAAACAGCTCCCGCCCGTCAACCATCATCTCGCAACAAAGTCAGAATGTCGAGAATGACGATCCTTTGAGCTGGGAATGAGGTCGAACAGATGTCACAGAATCGCGATTGATCGCGAACATCATGAGCGAGGCCGAAGTGCTCGCACGCCAGATCGTGACCCCGACCGGCGAAGCCACTGTTGTCGATCGCAAAGCGAAAATGTCACCACGAATGCGATCGTCGCGGTGATTACGCCGGTTTGGCTTGTGGCACGTTGGCGGCCGATGACTTTTCGAATCGAATCACGGATGGCTCTTCCAGCCAGGCCTTGATGGTCGCCGCGACGGCGTGCAAGTCGGTCAGGTCGGCGGAAACGTCATTCGGATTCATTCCGGCGTAGGCAGGACTGACGGTCGGAGGCACTGGTTTCGGACGTCGTCGCAGCAATTTGACGACCATGGCCAACGCGATCAGTCCGGCGATGCCCAGCGAAGAAGCTCGGACAACAGAGACGTAATCGCGACCAATGCCAAAGGGAAGGTCCGCCACCGCGTTGTCCGTCACGGCTTTTGCTTCGGCGGGTGCTTCACCCGGCGCTTTTCCGATGCTGACCTGAATTTCGTCGCGATCATTTTTGAATCCCACCGCCGTCTTCACCAGATCACGGACTTCATCAGGCGTGATCCCCATGACATCTTCGGAATCATCGTCCGCGCCCTTCGGCGGAATCAACATCACGGCCACCGTCAGGCGATCGATGACACCCTGTTGTTCTTCTTGCGACCGATGCACGTTGGAAACGGCATATTCGCTTTCGGTCGTTTCGTCGTTCTTGTTGGGAATCACAACCGCCGGAACTGGCGGCACCGGGGCGGGTGGAATATTGGAAACGGCCCCCGTGGCACCGCGCGCGTCGGGTACGGCATTCGTTTTCGATTTGGTAATGGACTCACGCAGCACCACCGCGCCTTCCGGATCGAATTTCTCGCTGGTCTCTTTCAGATGTCGGAAACTCATTTCCGCCGTGACGCGCACGACGGCTCGTCCGGGGCCTAGCAATCGCGTGAGAATTTCCTGAGCGTTCTCAGCCAGATGTGATTCGACTTCTCGCTGATAGGACAGCTGGTCATTTGAAGCCATGTTGCCGCGAGGATCTCGTTTTTCGGACAGGACTCGTCCGTCGGAATCCAGCACGGTGACATTTTCAGCGCTCAGACCCTTGACGCTGCCGGCCGTCAGTTGCACGATTCCGGCGGTCGCGGCGCGGCTCAGCGTGGCACCCGGCTTGGTCTTGATCACGACGCTGGCGGTCACTGGCTTTTCTTCACGGACGAAGGGCGTTGGTTCGGGCTGTACGATATGAACCCGGGCCTGAGCCACCGGTTCCAGTTGCATGATGGTGCGAGCCAGTTCGCCCTGGATTGCCCGAACGAAGTTCATGTTTTGCACGAAGGGAGTGGCTCCCATCGACATGGTGTCAAAGAGTTCGTAACCCTTTCCGGCCCCCTGCAACAGGCCCGAGGAAGCCAGGCTCATTCTCAATTTGGGAACTTTTTCGGTGGGGACGAGAATTGTCGTTCCGTCATCGCTCAGTTTGTAGCTGACGCGATCGGCGTCCAGCTTCTGGACAATCGCTGCGGCTTCCTCGGTGGGAAGCTTCGCAAGTAGCACTGAATACTGTGTTTGCGATGACCAAAACCCCACTCCGCCCACCAGCGCCAACAGCACGGCTGCCGTTCCGCCATAGACCGCCTTCGCAGTCGTACTCAGATTTGTCCAGAATTGCCGGAATTGTGCCAACATCGTTTGTTATCCGTTGAGACCAGCAGTTCGAGCGAAAACGGAAATGCCCGGCACGCGCGACGTCGCACCTTATTCGAGTGTATCGGTTGCGGCGACTCTGCCGGTTGAGTCGAATATAGGGATTGCTAACCGAACAACGCGGGATGAAGTCGCAGATTTGGCCGATGTTGAATTCACACAAGATTTTACGCGAATTGTCAAGCCGATCGAAGAGCCTGATCGCGGGACAACGGATCACGAACCCCACTGATCCTTCCCGACCGGTACTGGAAACTGGTACTACTGCTGTCGCAGGGCGCTCTGTCGGTGCGGATTGAGCCTTCCATGGTGGAATGGCAGGCTTCCGCGCCTACGATCCAGCGTGGCGTCGACTTCTCGTCAGTCCAGTGAATGAAATCGACGCCAATCGCATCCCGGCCGCCAAGGATTTGTGACAGCGACGTCGCGGCCGCTCAACGTGAAGGAGAATGACATGATGATCACCAATAAACACCGAACGCTCGTGGTCCAAACACTGATTTTTTGCCTGGCCATCATCGCCCCCTCGGCGAACGCCATGGCCCAGACGCCAGACCCGACCGGTCGCTTCTACGACCGCGTCTTCCACGATGACGCTGGGGATCACAAATACCTCGTGTTCGTACCGACAGATTATCGGGCGGACAAAGCGTCACCTGCCATTCTGTTTCTCCATGGAGCAGGTGAACGCGGCAAGGACAATCGGCTGCAATTGACGGCCGGGCTGGCTCCGTTCGTGCAGGCCCGGGTTCGGACATTTCCATTCCTGGTGGTGTTCCCTCAATGTGAATCATCCGAAGGTCGCATTCTCAAGTCCTGGAACGGCGATCAACCCGACGGACAACGCGCCCTGAAGATCCTGGATGATGCTCGCAAGCATTACAATTTCGATGAGAAACGCGTTGTCCTGACCGGTTGGTCGATGGGCGGTTATGGAGCCTTCAGTCTGGGCGTCGCCGAACCTGGTCGCTGGTCAGCCGTGCTGCCGCTGTCAGGGGGAGGCGATCCCGCCGAAATCGCGGCGCTCAAAGACGTTCCTGTCTGGGCGTTCAATGGTGCCAAGGACACCCTCGTCAAAGCCGACGAGGGTCGCAAGATGGCCGACGCGTTGAAGGCTGCCGGGGGAACGGCCACTTACACGGAATTGCCGGAAAGTCCCCACGACATTTGTGCCGACGTGTATGGTAACGACGCGGTAATGGCGTGGATGTTGAATCCGCAGAAGGCCCCCACCGAATTGGGCACGGCCACCGTCAAAGCAGTCGACGCGATCAAGGTTCCCTTCGTCCCTGCCGTGGAGATTTCTCAAGCTGCCGGCCTGCGACTGGGAAATGAAGTACTGGATGCGATTTCTTATGCGATCCCACAAACGGTTTCGCCAGATCTGTTGAGCGGACGGCTGAACGACATGTTCGATAGCACCGTGGCGTCGGGTCGACAGTTCGCCATTCGATTCTCGGGCATTTCTTACAACGGGCAACTAGAACGAGTTGTCGCGAAAGGCTCGGGCAAGGACCGGCTGTTGGTTCAACTGGGAATCCGCAATGTGACCCTGACCATCGGCGGAACATCGGTCAACGGCGAACGCCACTCGGCCCAGGCCGGTCCGATCGCGATTCGCATCGGTCAGCGGTATCCCGTCTGGTTCAATCTCGAACTGACGCCAATCGTCGCTGACCGCCGAATTCGCTTGAAACTGGTGGGAGCAGGCTTTCAGATTCCCAATGACAACTGGTCCGTCTCGCAACCCGCCGGTGTCAGCGTCCAAGGCTTCGGCATGACCGAAGATGCCGTGGTCAGCGGATTGACGAGCGGTCTGTACGGAGCAAAAGGCCGCATCGAACGCGAAGTCATTGCCATCGCCCCGCGGATCGTACAAGAGATTGAGAAGGTATTGACGCTGCCCGATTCGCAATCGACGGTGTCACAATCCGGTTCGACTGTCTCGAAACTCTGGCCGCTGCCGGTCTATCCACCGCGATTCCAAGCCTGGCCCGAACAGATCTCGGCCGATGAGAACGGGATTTCGCTGATCGTCGGATTGACGGTGGCCAGTATCGATCCGTTTGGCGAGACCAAACCCCTGAAGCGAGATTCGTCCTCCACAATCTCACTGACCGATCTGCCGACCGACCAAGCCATGCATGTGCTGGTCGAGCCGAAGATCCTCACGCCGATCACGGACCTGTTTGTGGAAAATCATCAAGCGAAATTGGATCTGCATGACATTCCTGAACCGCTGTTCGGAAAACTGGCAGATCGGGCGGCCCTCCTCGAGATCATTCCCGATCTGGCTCAATTTGGCGACAAGTTACAAGTCCGATCCACCCTCAGTATTCAACGTCCGCTGGCGGTCACCGACCCCTCCAAGCCGGCCACCACCGACGGGCCCAAACCACTGGAGTTCGAGCTTCCGTCGGTGCAGGTGACCGTCGCAATCAAAAAAGACTCGGATCAGGTCGCCTGGCAGCCTTGTGCCACATTTGAGCTGAACCTGTCGGAACAGATGCGAGCAAGTCTGCAAAAGCCGGCGCACGATCAACGCGTCGTCACTCTCGAATGGCTGCAGGCCGAGAACGCGACCGGGAGCGGAAAATTTGCTGACGGGTACGAAGCTAAAAACACAACGTTGTACGCCGATCGCTACGTAGAGCAATTCAAAGCCGCCTGGACGGCCTACTTCTCCGGCATGAAGGGCACGTCGGCCGATGTCCCCGATCTGACAGTCGGAGTTTCGAAGCTCAGAATGTCCGACTTGCAGTGGAAGTCACCCGTGATCGACGTTTCCTATTATCTCGCCCGGATTAAGCTGACGAATCTCAGCGAAGAACCGTTCACCTATCAGACCAAAGCGCCAACCAGTCCCTGGGGTGAACCTCTGACGCTGAAACCGGGTGCCTCGCACGAGTTCGAAATCCCTTATCCGCTGACTTATCGACGGACTCTGCCGTCGGGCACCGAAGTGTATACACTGCCGGTAGGGTCGCACTCCGAGTTTCGTGTTCCGGTGACCGGCGGGGCGCCGCGGCTGTTTGCCGCGAAACGGCCCTAAAGTTCGATTCTCTTGAGGAGCGAACGTGAGACGGGGTTTTCGACAAGACATCTTGGGACTAACGGCGATTGGGGTGGCTATCTCGATCGCCGTTTTCCCTTCCGCTGCCCTTGGAGAGGATTTACCAATGCAGGGGCAGGGTCTGACTGCCGAGACAACTCGGGGGATGGTCGTGTCGGTGTCGCGTCCCGCTTCAGAGGTCGGCCGACAAATCCTCGATGCGGGCGGTAACGCCGTTGACGCAGCGATAGCTGTCGGATTTGCTCTGGCCGTAACGTGGCCCGAAGCGGGAAACATCGGTGGCGGCGGCTTCATGCTGGTTCATCCGGTCGACGGACAACCGCCATCGGTGATCGATTACCGCGAGCAGGCCCCGGCCGCGGCCACGGTCGATATGTTTGTGAATGGCGAATCGGAATATCGACTGGTCGGTGTCCCCGGAACCGTTCGCGGCCTGAAGTTGGCTCATCAACGCTATGGGCGTCTGGCGTGGGAAGCACTCGTGCAGCCCGCAGTGGTGCTCGCCCGCGAAGGCTTTTTGGTCAGCGAAGAACTGGCCAAATCATTAAATGGCGTCATTGAAACCTGCCGCGACAACGAAGAGTTGTTACGCGTCTTCGGCCAGGATCAGGGCCGGCAAGCTTGGAAAACCGGTGATCGTTTGACCCAGCCCGAGCTGGCGGAAACGCTCCGCTTGATCGCCGTGGGCGGCGATGACGGCTTCTACCAGGGACGAACCGCCGCCGCCGTGGAAACGGAAATGAAACGGGGCGGGGGACTGATCACCACCGCCGATCTGGCCGCCTATCGCGCCTACGAGCGTCCCGCCTTGCGCGGCGCCTATCGCGGTCTGGATGTCTTCGCTGTCCCGCCGCCCAGTTCGGGGGGAACCGCCCTGATCCAGATGCTGAATACGGCCGAACATTTCGAACTGCAGCGCTCGGGCCGTTGGTCCTCGGCCACGTTGCATGTCATGATTGAGTGTATGCGGCGGGCGTACTGCGACCGCGCCCGATACCTGGGCGATCCGGCGTTCAATCAGATCCCCACGCACCTGACCACCAAAGACTACGCCCGGAAATTGAAAGAGACCATTTCGCCAATCGCCGCCACTTCGTCGGCCACCTGGGGCGCGGACATTCTGAGTCCCACCGAGAGTTCCCACACGACACATTTCAGCGTCATCGACCAGGACGGCATGGCCGTGTCGAATACTTACACGCTGGAACAGGACTTTGGATCACGAATCGTGGTTCGCGGAGCCGGATTTCTGCTCAATAACGAGATGGGCGATTTCAATCCCAAGCCGGGCGTGACCGATGCCACCGGCCTGATTGGAACAAAGCCCAATCTGATCGCGCCGGGAAAGCGCATGCTCAGCTCGATGTGCCCCGTGGTGGTTTCGCAAGACGGTCGCGTTGTCTTGGTCACCGGCAGCCCCGGTGGCCGCACGATTATCAACACCCTGTTTTGCACGGTCATGAACGTCCTGGAATTCGAGATGCCCCTGCGCGAGGCGGTCGATGCACCACGTATGCACCATGCCTGGATGCCAGACCGCGCCCGAATGGAACAAAGTCTGCTCGACAAGTATCCCGAGGCTGTCACCGAACTGCGGGCCTTGGGTCACACGATCGAAGCCAATCCCACGACGCAGGGCGACGCGCACTCGATTGCCGTATCCCCGGCCACCGGTCGGCGAACGGGTGTCGTCGATCCGAGACGAAGCGGCTGGGCGGCCGGACAATAATACCGCTCGTCGTGCAAAGCCGGTGAAAAGAGCCGGCGGATTGACTCTTTCCTATCAGAGTTCCATGATGCGTGCTGCGGTGGAACGCGAAGATTCTGAGTTTGGAAAGGTCGTCATGCGCGATATCACTTGTTGTCCTGTACTGATTGTTCGCTGTAGTCTCTGTTCGCTATTTGTCTGGTTGGGCAGCGGTGGTCTACTGTTTTCAGCCGAAGGGAAATGGCCGAAAGTGGGCCGGGTTGAACAGCAGCCGCTGGTCGCCGCAACCGGGCGATTGATCGAGGCACTGGAGCTGGTCGGATCGCCCCTGGACCCCGAGAGTCGCGCGAAACTGGACGCCGCCCTGAAGCTATCGGATCCGGCAGACTGCACCGAAGCGGTCGAAAAGATTCTCGATCCCCGATGTCTGGTGGCAGTGAGCATCAACCCCGAAAGCCGTGTGTCGGTCCTCGAAGGCCCTGCCAAGAAGGAACTCATTCAACAGGGATGGCGGACATTTCTGATCAAGGTCCATAACGAAGCCGGTGTCACTGCGACACTCGTCCCGGAAAGCCCTAATCTGTTGCCCGTCTATCAGCGCGGAAAAAAGGCTCGCGAAAAGCCGATGACCGACGAACAGCTGGTGCAGCCTTCCGACGTGCCGAATCGTTTTCTCGACGCCGACATGTTCGACAAGCAGCCGCTGAAAGCGGGACTGTCAGGCCTGGAACTCGAGTACCGCATCATTCAACTTTACAGCCGTGACGTCGGCCGACGCGAAGCGATGCTGGGCTTTCATGTGGGCCAGGGAACGCAGGATCTGGGGTTTCGTAATACGGTCCCATTGCTCTTCAATTGCGCGCTGGCCGTGGAAGTCGTCTTGGGAATCAAGGACTTCGATGGCACGCCCACCACGGCCGCTCTGACAATTCGCGATGCGTTCGGTCGGGTCTATCCGAACCCAGCGCGGCGATTGGCTCCGGACTTCTTTTTTCATCAGCAAATATATCGAGCCGATGGTGAATCGGTGATTTTGCCGCCGGGCGACTATACCGCCGTGATTCAACGTGGTCCCGAATACCAGGTCGATACCCACTCCTTCAAAGTGACGGCCGACGGAGTCAGCCAGCGACAGGATTTCCAATTGCGTCGCTGGATCCACGCGGCCACGCGAGGCTGGTTTTCCGGTGATCACCACGTTCACGCCGCCGGATGTGCTCACTACGACAGCCCCACTGAAGGGGTCACGCCAAGCGACATGCTGCGGCATATTCTGGGTGAAGACCTGAATGTCGGCTGCGTCTTGTCATGGGGTCCGTGCTGGTACACACAGAAGCGCTACTTCGAAGGGAAGACGTCGGCCCTGTCCCGGCCCAACTACCTGATGCGTTACGACGTCGAAGTCTCCGGCTTTCCTTCGTCGCACGCGGGACATTTGTGCCTGCTGAAATTGATCGAAGATGATTATCCCGGCACGACGCTACTGGAAGATTGGCCCAGTTGGACTCAGCCGGTACTCGAATGGGGACAAAAGCAGGGGGGTGTTGTCGGCTACAGTCACAGCGGTTGGGGGCTGGCTTTGCCCGATGTCATGCCTGACGGCTCACGCAAATTCGCCGACAAGCCCTGGGGAGGGGCCGGCACCGGCTGGCAGGGCAAAGCGGCTGACAAACTGCCTGACCTGGCGATGCCCCGTTTCGACGGGATCGGTGCCAACGAATTCATTGTGACAACCGCACACGGTGCCTGCGACTTCATCTCGGCCGTCGATACGCCTCCCATTTGGGAACTCAATATCTGGTATCACACCCTGAACTGCGGCATGCGAACCCGCATCAGTGGCGAGACCGATTTCCCTTGCATCTACGGCGACAAAGTGGGGCTCGGTCGGATCTACGTCAAACTGCCTGCCGACAAGCCGGTTGACTACGACGAATGGGTTCAAGGCCTGAAGGACGGCCGCAGTTACTGCGGCGACGGCCTGAGTCACCTGTTCGATTTCGCGGTGAACGGATTCGAGGCGGGGACAACTGGCGCAGCGAAGAAGGCCAGCCAACTGGACCTGAAAGCGCCCGGCAAGGTACACGTCACCTGTGACGCCGCCGCGCTGCTGGCCGGTAAGCCCACGCCCCAGACCGAAGCAATCCGAGCCAAACGGCTGGACGATAAACCTTATTGGCACCTCGAACGTTCGCGCATCGCCGATACGCGAACGGTGCCGGTGGAACTGATCGTCAACGGGATCGCCGTCGCCACCAAAACCATTCCCGCCGATGGTTCGATTCAAAAATTGGAATTCGATGTCGACCTGAAACATTCCAGCTGGGTAGCCCTGCGAATTCTGCCGTCGTGTCACACGAATCCGGTCTTTGTGGAAATCGCCGGCAAGCCGATTCATGCCAGTCGTTCGAGTGCTGAATGGTGCGCAAAGGCCGTCGACGTCTGCTGGAATGCCAAACAACGCGCAATCCGCGAGACAGAACGCGCCGCCGCCAAAGAGGCCTACGACAAGGCTCGCGAAATCTATACGAAGATCGCCGCGGATTCTGCCAACGACTAGACCAGGAAGCCTTGTGATGCCCATTGTTGTCGGTGTGGATCTGGGTACAACCAAGATCACGAGCGTCGCCGTTGATACCTTGTCAGGTCAGATCCTGGCCATCGGAACGGCGGCCAACGAAGCCAACGTCACTCGCCCCGAGGACCGTATTCGCGGTTATTCCGAATGGCGAGCGGACCTGATCCTGGTCGCGGCGATACGCTGTCTGTCCAGTCTGTCTCAACAGCTGGGCTCGCGCGTCCGCGACGTGGCAGGGATCAGTATCACTGGCCAGCAGCATGGCATGGTATTGATCGATGCGACCACTCTTCAGCCCGTCTCACCGCTAATCAACTGGCAAGATCGACGCGCCCTGGAACTGATGCCCAATGGACTGTCGACCTGGTTGACTGCCGCACGCACGGCACTGGGCGGCGATGCCTGGAAGCGCACGGGATGTTGGCTGCATCCCGGATTCATGGCAATGACGCTATTCGAGCTGCAGCAACGTCAACAACTTCCGGCGAACGCCCGGGCGTTGTTCATCATGGACTATTTCGCCACCGCCCTGACTGGACAGCCTCCGATCACCGAACCCTCGTGCGCCGGCAGCAGCGGGGTCTTCAACGTGCGATCCCGGCAATGGGATGACGAAGCGATCAAAGCCTTGGGCCTGCCGCGATCGCTGTTTCCCACCGTTCACGAAGCCGATCACGGGATCGGTGGCATCACGGCCGAACAGTCTCAAGCCACCGGCCTACCGGTGGGAACCCCCGTCTTCGCACCGCTCGGCGATCATCAAGCCAGTTTTCTGGGCAGCATCGCCGATCGACGGAACAGCGTCCTCGTGAACGTCGGCACGGGAGCCCAAGTCGCTGTGTACACCGACGGTTTTGATTTCCAATTGCCGATCGAACTCAGGCCCTGTCCTTGCGGCGGCAATCTGTTGTCCAACGTCGGCCTGTCCGGAGGCTGGTCGTATCAAGTGCTGGAACAATTCTTCCAGGACGTGGGACACACGCTGTTTGAGTCCGCCTCCGCCAACAAGCTATATGAAGTGATGAGTCGACTGGCCGCCACCGTTCCTGCAGGAGCCGATGGCCTGCGCTGCGAACCACAGTTCTCCGGAACGCGGCTCGACCCCACGGTTCGCGGTTCGATCACGGGACTGTCGCCCCAGAATTTCACGGCACGGCATCTCTCCCGCGCCCTGCTCGAAGGCATGGGCCGGTCGTTGCACCACGGTTTCCAAGCCATCCACCAGATCACCGGTCACTTGCCCACGGCGCTGATCGCGGCAGGGAACGGCCTGCGCGAGAACCCGCTGCTGGCCGACATCGTGTCCACCTCGTTTGACCTGCCGATCACCTTCACACGACACCGCGAAGAAGCGGCTTTCGGTGCAGCGCTGGTCGCCAGCGTCGGGGCCAAGGTTTTCGCCAATCTCGACGAAGCCGCGAAACGATTGGTCCACACCACGCTCGAAGCCGATCGCCCGGTCAATTCCGGCCACTGATTCCGAGATGAAAACCGCGGATGAAAGAGGGAGATGAGAGGATTTGAAACACAGCCGCTCTGTGTTTCAAATCCTCTCATCAAGACTTCCCCGGCAAATAAACGACCTCATTGGATCACTCCAGCCTGTTCCTGCATGGTCAAGCCAATGGTGACGATGGCATCCGTACGTTAAGCTTCCCTGATGGGCGCGCGTGCCGTCCCTCTTGATGAACAAATCATCTCCTTGAGTCGTAGCCTGCGATCATGTCTTCACTATTCTCCAAAGGAACGTATTTCAAATGGTTACAGTCGGAATGAACTATCATGTGTTGCCGGGCAAACAAGCCGACTTCGAACAGAAGTTCAGCGCGGTGATCGGAGCCTTACGCGCCGCCGCCGGGCATACCAGTTCGACGCTCTGGAAGGATGTCAGCGACGACGCCTCGTACCTGATCACCAGCGAATGGTCCGATGAAGCGGCGTTCCAGGAATTCATCCGCAGTGAAGCCTTCCGCGCTGTGACCACCTGGGGCAAGGAACAAATCCTGTCCGGCCGCCCACAGCACAAGATCTACAAGCATTAACCCGTTCGAGGGAAATGAAACACGGCGATCAGGGTATGCTTTTGGGCATACCTTTTTTTCTGTCCACTCACCAAGCACATCGGCCGTCTTCTGGGAATAGCGCCCCTCGGCCGGCCTGCTCTTTTTTTCCAAGACCAGCATGCCGCCGACCGGGATTGAGGAATTTCCCAGAAATCCGTGAAAGATTCCGCACTCCCGTTCGTGTACAGATCTGGTCTGGGAGACTTTCATGCCTCATATTCCTGAAACACGAGCCAGTCTAATCTTGCGGTTGCCTTCCGCGGCAGACGCCGACGCCTGGCGCGAGTTCGTTTCGATTTACGAGCCGTTCGTGTATCGGTTCGCTCGACGCGGTGGCCTGCAGGATGCCGACGCCCGGGAACTGGTGCAGAACGTGTTGTTGTCGGTCGCGCGAGCGGTGGGTCGGTGGCAACCCGATACCGATCGTGGCCGGTTTCGTACCTGGCTCTTTCGGATCGCTCGCAATCAACTGATCGATTTGTCCGCCAAAAGATGCCGACAAGTCGCAGCACGCGGCGGGACCACGATGCTCGGTCTCTTGGATCAGCAACCGGCCGCCAATAGCTGGTCGAGCGATGACGTGCGTCGCTCGCACCGACAGGAACTGTTTCGCTGGGCGGCCGACCGGGTCAAGACGACCGTCCGCGACGCCACTTGGCAGGCCTTCTGGATCACGGCCGTGGAAGAGCGATCGGTTGAAGACGCAGCGCACGCCGTCGGCCTGTCGGTGGGGGCGGTGTATATCGCTCGCAGCCGGGTCCTGGCGAGACTGCGCGACGAAATTAAAAAATGGGAGGACGATGATGCGATGTAACGAATCTCGCCTCGAGCTGCTGCTATCGGCCGACGAAAACAGCGCCGAATATCGAGGAATCGCGGATCACGTCGAAAGCTGTGCCCGTTGCCAGCAGCGTTTGCTGGACTTGTCGAGCGACGAGCATCTGCTCCGCGAAGTCCGCGAAACGTTGTCCGCAATGGGCGAAACCGAACCCTACCGCGCAGCCGTTGGTTCGTCCGTCGTCGTGTCGATCGATGCAGGCAGCAGCGACGAAATGGCCGCGGAATGCGAACCGGTGTCGCTCGATTTTCTGTCACCTGCCGGCCATCCCGAAATGCTTGGTCGCATCGGCCGTTATGACGTCGAACGGATGATCGGTTCCGGCGGCATGGGGATCGTGCTGAAAGGATTCGATACCGAGCTGCATCGAGTCGTCGCCATCAAAGTCCTGAAGTCGCATTTGGCTCATAACGGCGCTGCACGTCGGCGATTTGCCCGCGAAGCGCAATCGGCCGCAGCCGTCGTCCATGAACATGTGATCCCCATCTACGACGTCCAGTCTGATGGCGAGATGCCGTTTCTGGTGATGCAATATGTACCCGGCCAGTCGCTGCAGGCCCGTGTCGACGAACGAGGACCACTCGATCCCAAAGAAATTCTCCGCATCGCCAGACAGGCGGCATCCGGTTTGGCCGCGGCGCACGCGCAGGGGTTAGTTCACCGCGACGTGAAGCCAGCCAATATCCTGATGGAAGAATCCGTCGAACGCACGTTGATTTCCGATTTCGGACTGGCTCGTACGGTCGACGATGCCACGCTGACCCGAACCGGCATCGTGGCCGGCACACCGCATTACATGTCGCCCGAACAAGCCAGCGGACAGTCGGTCGACCACCGCTCTGATCTGTTCAGCCTGGGCAGCGTCATCTACTTCATGTGTACCGGCCGGCCGCCGTTTCGCGCCGAACATGCCTTGGCGATTTTACATCGCATTTGTCATGACCCGCATCGACCGGTCGACGAAGTGAATGCCGATGTCCCGGCGGAACTGGCCGAGGTCGTTGATCGACTGCTGGCGAAAGCCCCGGCCGATCGCTTCCGCAACGCACAGGAACTGGAGCAGCGTCTCGAGTCGATCCTGGCCGGACTGCAAACCGGACAACGCTCGAACGGGCGACGGTGGCGACGTCGTTGGCTGCGCTGGCAACCGTCCGTCACCCAGACAGTACGCCAGTTGAGCGTCCTTGCGATTTGCGTGGTGGCCGGAATCGCTCTCGCCCGCTGGACGTTACCGCTTCCCTCCACGAACACCCGTCTGAACGAGGCCGATGCCGCGTCGCCTGGTCCAGCGACACTCGATTCGCCGCCCGGTTCGTCCGCGTCGACCGCCGCCACTCCGTCCGCCTTGTCTCCCGACAATTTCATGCAGGAACTGAACCACACCCGAGCGGCGATCAGCCAAATTGAAAATCGCTGGATCGACCCACAAAGCGTTCCAGCACCACTCGGCCGGTCCGACGACGATTGGTATCGCGCCTTGGGACCGCTTCAAGCGACCCTGCAAAGCCTGGAAGGACGCGCTACGTCCGCGATCAAATCTCAGCCTGCTCAACCGACCTCACTCGAAAGGATCAAAGAATGAACCGGACACAGACGATTCTCGCCATAACGTGTACCTCGTGTCTCGCCCTGTTGGCCGTCAGAGCATGGGCTCAAGACGCGGATGACGCCCTTCCTCGCAAAGACGCGCCGACGCTTGAGTTGTCGAGAGACGAGCCAGGTCCCATCGAATCTCAAAGGCCCGCCCGCCGCAATCAATCGGACTTCGTTGTTTCGCCACACAAACCACCTGTTTCGTACCTCTTCACCCAAAATCTGGCGGATAGCAATGTTCCGGTCCGCGAACCCGACGGTCCGATGCGAAGACGAGTCGTGACAGAAACGACCCAAATCCAACGAGTGATTCAAGAGCCGCTTTCTGCCGAGGAAATCGCCGACGCGGAAGCTTTCCAGGCCGCGTTGCAGATCTTGAAAGAGGCCAAAGATGAAGCCGCGCGAACGAAGGCCGGCGCAACGATCAAACAACAGGTTCTGAAGCAATTCGATCAAGATTTGAACCAGCGTGAACGGGAATTGGCGACCGTCGAAGAACGAGTGAAATCGTTGCGAGAACAGTTAGAAAAACGAAAATCGGCGAAAGACGACATCGTCAACCTGCGGATCAAGACGATCCTGAACCACGCCGCGGGACTCGGATTCCCCGGCGACACGGGGCCGGCCGAATCGGCCTTTTCGTTCACCGATCCCGACGCGCAGCGCACTTTTGGCAACCGACGGGGCGCACGGCCAGCGGCAAATCCCACACTACAAGATCCGTTTAAACGCGAAGAGGTACGGTAACCCAGAGCCGTCGCCGCACATCAGACACAAATCGGAATCGGCGGATAACTGCCTCTTTCGCCACGGGTCGGTATAATCGGGCTCTTGTACGAATCCGCTTTGCCGACCCACCGATCCAGGAGATCCGACCGATGCCGCGACTGAACCCGCTTGGGGATGCCTTCACCGTTCATCGACGAGCGTTATTGACGATTTGCCTGGCCGTGGTGGCGGCCAGCGTGGTCCCGCTGACCGCCGACGAAAAAGCCGCCAGCAAAGAACCGGCCTGGAAATCCTTGTTCGACGGCAAGACGCTGAAAAACTGGAAGTCGACACAATTCGGCGGTGAAGGGGACGTCGCGGTCAAAGAGGGCAAGATCGTGCTGGCTCAAGGGTCCGACATGACCGGTATCACCTGGACCGGTGAGCCCCTGCCCAAAATGAATTACGAAGTCACGTTGATGGCCCAGCGGATCGAAGGCAGCGACTTCTTTTGTGGCCTGACCTTCGAAGTCAACGACGATCCCTGCAGCCTGATCATCGGCGGCTGGGGCGGCGGCGTGGTGGGCATTTCGAGCCTCGAAGGCTTGGATGCCGCGAACAACGAAACAGCGCGGTATGAAACATTCACGCAGGGCGAATGGTACAAGATCCGCCTGCGAGTTTCCCAAGTCGGCCTGATGGCCTGGATCGACGACGAACAGGTTGTCAGCGTGCCGACGAAGGGCCGCAAGATTTCGATCCGCGGCGAAGTCGAACCGTCCCGACCGTTCGGCATTTCTTGTTATGCAACGGTCGCCGGCTTGAAAGACATCAAAATCCGCAAGCTGACCACCGAAGAAGCGGAGGACGCCTTGACCCCCGCCGACGACAATCGAGAATTCACACCGAAGAAAAAGACGGACAAGAAATAACCCCGGTCAAAAACTCGATTGGTCAAAACGCCCGATCGGTCAGAAGCCGCCCAGCGCCTCGCCGCCCGCCTTGGTAAACAGCGCCAGCAAGGTGTCGGGATCGATATTTTGTGAGATAAATCGCACCGACCCATCGCAAAGCAGGGCGTGGAACCCGCCAACGCGGGATCCTTCCAGGCCGGCGAGGATGTCTTCCAGGTCGATCTCCAGGTCGTCCGGCTGCGTCCAGATCACGGCACTGTCCGGGTTCGCTTCCACGACCATGATCGTGTTGCTGGTGCCATCGGTGACATCCCCGATGGCGGGGCCTTCGTCACCGTCGAACAGAAACCCGTCGCCGACCAGGACCACGTACCGTGTCTTGCCTTCCGTTGGTAAGTCGGTACTGCCCGGTGAAGAATAGAATAGTGGCATCTTGCTGATCAGTTCTTTGTTGTGTTCGCTGTCCCACGGTTCATCGAGATGAAATTGGTTATAAAGATTGCCCTCATCCATGAACGGAAGTAGTTTGACCCGCCAGCTGAGTCCCGGTTCCCCTTTCTTGTCCTGCACCACCCGTTCCGGAAATCGTCCGTAAGTATCGTGATAGTTGTGCATGGCCAGACCAATCTGCTTGAGATTGTTTTTCGCTTGCGTCCGGCGAGCCGCCTCACGGGCCTGCTGCACAGCTGGCAATAACAGCGCGGCCAACACCGCAGCCGTCGCCGGACTGGCCGAGGCCAGGGTTGGCACCACGCCATGATTTTCACTGCGCCAGCCGTTGGAAGTCGGCCCAAACGTCATCACTGATGGTGTCAGATACGGTTCGAGATCCGAATACAGCGGCAGCGGCGGCAAGTTGAATTCGACCCCCTGTTGCCGCAGCTGGCCCAGCACCATCGGCGAGAACATGTTGATCATCGTAAACAGGCCTTGAACCTCGGGCTTGGGATCGCGATACGAAAGCAGCACGCATTTCGGGTCACGCTTCAAGGCCGCTTTGACTGCTTCGTTGTCGGCTAGTGACGTCTTCGCGTTGGCGGCCGCCAGATGTGCCGTCACCAGTTGCGGCGACAGGCCGAACACAAATTGATCCTTGGTGATCGCCCACGACGGTGACAGCGGCAGCGGTAGATTATTGATTTGAACTCGATAACCCTTCACGCCGCGACCCGTGAATTCACTTAAGGTCACCGGAGCCTGGGGCCCCAGTTGCTCCAGAAAACCCTGCGCGCGAATGACCAGCATTTCTTGAACTTTGGTCAACTTCGCCTGATCGCGCAGGCTGGCCGTGATGACCAGTCCCGGGATAAAGCCGCCGCCCGCCTCGGTACCCGACACATACATGCTCCAGAGGTTGCCAAATGCTTTCAGCAGATCGTCATTGATCGAAAATCCCAGCACCGGCTCGATTTGACTGGTCATCTGTTCGTACTGCTGGCGAGGCATCGGATTCACCTGATCCGCCATTTTCAGCACGTCGTCCACCAGTTTTTCCAGATCGAAACGGATCAGATGCGCTTGAGCCGGATTGGCGGGAATCACTTTCAAGTCGCTGGCCGTCAGCGGTTCTTGGGGCAATAGCGCCAGCAATCCGCGGGGCGCTCCCTTGGTTTCGATCACGCACTGATCGACGGTCCCCACCGCATCCAACCCCGTCACCGAGGCAATCCGCCGCAAGTCAAACAGTCCCGTTGCGTCCAGGATCGCACGCGCCGTCGGATCTTCAATCTTCGAATCGACCGTTTCCCAAATCGCTTCCATATTCACATGCCACGCCAGCGTGGGACGATCGACTTTCAGATCCGCCAGCGTTCCGCTCAACCAGGCGGGTGCGGCGTCGGAACCGGTCAGTTTCTTGATCGTTTCGGCCGTGGTCTGGGGTCCCATCGTGACGATCAGATACGACTTAAACATCCCGAACTGAGGCGCGGCCACGGGGCCAGGGGTGTCGGGACGATAGAACTTGGCCCCTTCGATCGTTTCTTCAGTCAACGAGTTCGGGCCGTCGGCCGGCACCGCCTGAATCAGTTTCTCGAACGATTCGCGAACCGACGCTTCGTCCCCTTCGGTATCGATCACGGCGGCGAAATTGATCTCGGGGGCGTCCGTGGTCGTAAAGCTGATCAGCGACACGGCCAGCGGATGCTGCATTGCGGCGCCCAGAAAGACCGGAATCGTCGACGCCAGCAGCGATGCCGTTTCGTCCCCTTGTACCCGACTTTCGATCGTGCGTTTGATCTCGTCATTCAGTTGCTGCATAAAGTCCTGAACCGATTGTTCGGCCCACAGCTGTTCGGTTTTGTTGGTGCTTTTCGCGTCGGGCTTTTTCCAGCCGTTACTGGCCAGAAAGAACAGGGATTTCTCTGAGGCCACGCGGCCCAGCGTCATCCCGATCTCTTTCGTCGGAGTTGCGCGAGTCGTCGTCTTGGCCGGCTTGGCTGGCTTCGCCGATTTGGCCGACTTCGATTGAGCCCCGACCGGGCCCCCCGCCGCGATCACCGCACAGATCATCCAGGCCACAAGCAACGGTTTTCGGAACATCAGACTCTCTCCAGAAAGGTCCCGCCATAGTCCAGGCGCGAAATATCAGACGAAATGACTTCTCATCCCGCCTCGATTGGATCGCGAACAGCAGCCGATTTCAAGGGCGACGACTTCGGCCGGTCCCGATGCCCGATTTCCTCGTCGAAACAACCTTGACGGAATTTCGCGGCGTGAACCTTCTTCCCACGGCGGATGTCTCTTTTAGGCAGACGAACCAGGCCCGTTCGGACAAATTCCGAATCCCCCCGTCTGCCGGCGGCTGAAAACAGTCCGTCCACGGTTCATTTGATCCCCAGGAAACACTGTTCCCCAAGGGCGAGGCTTCACTCTCCGCAGAACACGGAATACACTCCCGCTTCACTATTTGATGGTTGTCTCGAAAGGAGTCTCCCGTGCGCTGGTCTCAGTCATTCATCCCGACCATGAAGGAAGTACCGTCGGATGCCGAAGTCCCCAGCCATCAGTTGATGCTGCGAGGTGGCTTCATCCGCCAGTTGATGGCCGGGGCTTACACCTATTTGCCACTGGGCGTGCGCGTTCTGAAAAAGGCTGAAGCGATCATCCGTCAGGAAATGGACGCCGCCGGAGCTCTCGAAATCTTCATGCCCGCCCTGCAGCCGATCGATCTGTTCGAACGAACCGGACGCAAAGAGGCGTTTGGCAACGTGCTGATCAACTTCAATATCCGACGCGGTGATCGCACGGTCCATCTGGCCCTGGGCCCCACCCATGAAGAAGTCGTCACCGACCTGATGTCGCGGCATATCAGCAGCCATCGCCAGATGCCGCTGACCGTCTATCAGATTCAAACCAAATTCCGTAACGAAGAACGGCCCCGGTTCGGCATTCTGCGAACCAGCGAATTCCTGATGAAAGACGCTTACAGCTTTCATTCGTCGCTGGAGTCGCTGAACGACGTCTACCAGAAGATGTACCGCGCCTACTGCCGCATCTTCTCGCGTTGTGGTTTGGATTACCTGCCGGTCGAAGCGGAAAGCGGTCCGATCGGTGGCGATGCGTCGCACGAATTCATGATCCCCGCCGCCAATGGCGAAGACCGGATCGTCTTCTGCAAGAAGACCAACTACGCCGCCAATCTCGAACGAGCCGAAACGGGACGCAAACCACCCGTCATCGCCACATCGGCCGATGCCAAGCCGGTCGCCAAACTGCATACGCCCAACGTCGGCAGCATCGAAACGGTCTGCAAGCTGCTGAAGTGCAAGCCCGAGAAAATGGTGAAGACGCTGATCTTCCTGGCCGACGAAAAGCCGGTCGCCGTGCTGCTGCGCGGTGATCATGAAGCCAACGAAGGCAAGATTCGTCGCGCGCTGGGCGTCAAAAGTCTCGAAATGGCCAGTCCCGAAACGATTCTGGCCGTGACGTCGGCCCCGGTCGGGTTTGCCGGACCGGTGGGCATCAAATGCCCGATCTTTGCCGACCATGACGTGCCACTGGTCGTGAACGCCATCACCGGTGCCAACGAAGGTGATTATCACCTGGCCAACGTCAACGTGGGACGCGACTACCCGTTGGAAACGACGTACGATCTGCGCAATGCCGCCGCGGGTGACCCCAGTCCACGGGGCGAAGGGACGCTGGAACTGGTGCACGGGATCGAAGTCGGTCACGTCTTCAAACTCGGCACGAAGTACAGCACGTCGATGGAAGCGCTGTACGACGACGAGACCGAAAATCGTCAGCCGATCATCATGGGCTGTTACGGCATCGGTGTGAACCGCATTCTGGCGGGACTCGCCGAAACCAAACATGACGAGAACGGTCTGATCTGGCCGCTCGCGGTGGCTCCGTATGAAGTGATCATCAGCGTGATCGGTGCAAACGAAACCGACACGCTGTCGGCCGCGGAAACGTTCTACGGACAACTGCAAGCCGCGGGCGTCGATGTACTGCTCGACGATCGCGATCTGCGGCCCGGCGTGAAATTTAAGGATGCGGATCTGATCGGCATTCCGCTGCGAGTCAATTTTGGCGGCAAAGGCCTGAAAGAGGGCGTCGTCGAATTGAAATGGAGAACCTCCGCGGAATCCCAACGAGTGGCCACAGCCGACGCGGTGAAAACCGTGCTGGAACAACTGACCGCTCGACGCCAGGCCGACGCAGCCACGATTCCGCAGTAAGATCAACACCAGTATGGACGTTACGGCGGATTGAGCGACTTCGAAGCTGGATCCGCCGAGCGGATTTCGACGCGAAATCGGTCGACATCCGCTCGCAGAAGTATGAAGTGAAGCAGACCAGGGACTCGTTGGTCGGCAATCCGCCCGTCACCACACTCGGTTTCGGGTTGGGAGTCCGCCCGACGATTCCTTCGCCCGTTCGATTGGTGTTCGTTGTCGGTTTTGGGGTGGTTTTGACCTGCCATTGACGTTTTTTGCCGATTCACACATAGTTCTGCCCTCCCTAGACCCCGCCGTTTCTCATTATCGCAGAAAAGTTTGCTCGATGTCCGAGACGCCCGATCGTTTGGAAGCAGCTCGTTTGGAAAAGCTCGCGAAGATCGAGGCGCTGGGGCTCGATCCCTGGGGTCAGCGATTCGACGGGCATATCGCGATTGAAAAAGCGCGCGAAATGTGTCCCACCGAAGGGGGCACAGACGGCGCGACGGTGCGAGTCGCCGGGCGCATCATGAAATGGCCCAAAACGGGCAAACTGAATTTCCTGCATATCCAGGATTACAGCGGTCGCATCCAATTGATGCTGTCACAAAAAGATTCCACTCCCGAAACGTGGGCTCTTTTGGAATGCCTCGATCTGGGCGACCTGATCGGCATCGAAGGTCGACTGCGCGTCACGAACACCGGCGAGAAAACCGTGTTTGTGACCGAGTTGGTCATGCTGTGTAAATCACTGGCGCAGCCGCCCGAGAAATTTCACGGACTGCAGGACAAAGAACTGCTGCTTCGCCAGCGGTACGTCGACCTGATCTACACCGAAGGTGTGCTGGATCGGATGTTCAAACGACTGCGAATCATCGATTCGATTCGTCAAACGCTACGGGGCGAAAACTTCTTCGAAGTTGAAACGCCGGTGCTGCATGCCATCGCCGGTGGTGCCGCCGCGCGACCGTTCGTCACGCATCACAATGCCCTGGACATCCCGCTGTTTCTGCGGATCGCCCTGGAACTGCACCTGAAGCGACTGATGGTCGGCGGGATCGAACGCGTGTACGAAATCGGTCGCGTCTTCCGCAACGAGGGTGTCGACAGCACTCACAATCCCGAATTCACCATGATCGAGCTGTACCAGGCCTACGGCGACTACAACTCGATGATGGATCTGGCCGAAAAGATCATTTCACAGGCCGCCATCGCCGCTAATGGAACGGCGATCGTTCCCTGGGGCGAAAAGACGATTAACTTCACCCCGCCGTTCCAGCGAGCTCGCTACGGCGACCTGTTCCGCGAACATGCCGGCTGCGATATGCACGATCCGGCCGCCGTCGCCGCCGTCGCGAAGACGCTGCATATCGAAACCGCGCATCGGCATCCCGACGTCATCGTGAACGACGTCTTCGAAGCGACCGTGGAAGACAAGCTGATCGGCCCGGTCTTCGTGACCGACTATCCGGCTTCGATGTGCCCGCTGACCAAACGCAAGCGAGGCAATCCGGCTATCGCCGAACGGTTTGAAATGTTCGTCGACGGCATGGAAGTGGCCAACGCGTACACCGAGCTGAACGATCCCCGGTTGCAGGAAGAACTGTTCCGGACTCAGCTGGAAGGCCTGCCCGAAGACGATTCGATGGCCAAAATGGATCATGATTTCGTACGCGCCTTGAAAGTTGGCATGCCGCCCGCCGGTGGGATGGGGATCGGCATCGATCGTCTGATCATGCTGCTGACCAATACGAATAGCATCCGCGATGTGATTTTCTTCCCGCTGCTGAAACCCGAACACGAGAAACAATAAGTGGACGCTCGTTTCCAAAAGTGACAATTTGACAAACGGCGAGGTCCCCCCTCGCTTGAACTGACAACGCCAAAGGAATGGCTATGTACAAATTGATTCTCTGCCAACGATATCTGCGAACACGCTACATTGCTCTGGCGAGCATCATCAGCGTGACGCTGGGCGTGGCGACGATGATCGTCGTGAATTCGGTCATGGCGGGCTTTGGCACCGAGATGCGCAGCCGCATCCAGGGGATCCTGTCCGACATCATCATCGATACGCGCAGCATGAATGGGGAACTGGACCCCGAAGCGCGGAAAACCGAGATCCGCCAACTGGTCGGCAAATATATCACCGGTGTGACGGCGACTGTCGAAGTGCACGCCATTCTGAGCTACCAATACGCGGGCGACTACATTCCCCACCCAATCACGCTGGTCGGCATCGACCCGGAATCGAAATCGGAAGTCGGTCCGCTGATCGACTATCTGCAAAGCTATCAGTCGCACACCGAAAATGGTGTGACAATCCCCGCCGAACGGCCGCGCAACGAACGGCTCGGTTGGGAATTGACCCCGGCCGCAATGAGTGAACGTCTGCGGATCATGGAAGAACGGGCGAGAATGGCCAAGTTGCTGCAAAAGCAGCAGGAACAACGACGAGAAGTCACGACCGCCCAGGCGGACACCGACGACCCGGCCAAAGCGTTCATGGACGAAGACGCACCACTCGAGCATCCCGAAAAAAGCGATCGTCAACCGGGCGAACCGCTCGAAGGGCGACTGTTTGTCGGCGTGGGCATGGCAACCTATACCCAGCAAGAGCCGGGGACGCAGGAACTGAAAACGTACGAGATGATCAAGCCCGGCGTGGACGTGAAAATCAGCACGATCAAGGCGGGCACGCCTGACCCGGTGCACTTTTCGGCCACCGTCGTCGACACGTTCAAAACGGGGATGAGCGAATATGACTCGATGTTGGTCTATTGCAACCTCGAGTATCTGCAACAAATCCGCAAGATGATCCACGTCAATGAAGATGGTCAAGAGGTCGGTGGGTTTACCTCGCTGCAGATCAAGCTGAAGGATTACAAAGACGCTCCTAAAGTGCTCGAAATCTTACGCAGCAGCTTTTCAGCCGATCGCTACATCGTCAAGACCTGGGAACAACGGCAAGGACCGCTCCTGGCCGCCGTGGATGTCGAATCGTCGATTCTGAACATTCTGCTGTTTCTGATCATCACCGTCGCCGGTTTCGGCATTCTGGCAATCTTCTTCATGATCGTGGTCGAAAAAACCCGCGATATCGGCATCCTGAAAGCACTGGGCGCCAGTTCCTCCGGCGTGATGTCGATTTTCCTGACCTACGGCTTGTTGTTAGGAATGGTCGGAGCGGGGGCTGGAGTCGGATTCGGTCTGCTGTTCGTGTACTACATCAACCAGATCGAATCATTCGTCACGTTTGTCACAGGTCGCGAAGTCTTTCCCGAAAAGATCTACTATTTTAAAGACATTCCCACGCACGTCGATGCCCTGACCGTCCTGTGGGTCTCGTGCGGCGCGATCATGATCGCCGTGCTGGCCAGCGTGCTGCCCGCCCGACGAGCGGCTCAACTGCGACCGGTACAGGCCTTGAGATACGAATAGCACGTTTCGAGATCAGCTAAAAATCCCCCGGAATCGGTAACGGGCCGCGAAGACGGGAAACAAAACCACAACTGAAATCGCTCGGCAGGAACATCGCCCTCGTCGCAAACAGAATACATCGAGAGCAGTCGATTTTTTCCGGAAGGGAAGGCATGACCACCACCGTCTCACCGTTGACCAATCCCGCCACACGAGAGTCCATCACCATGCCCGAACCGCATGTCGCGGCCCTGGCCGTGCAGAAGTCTTACCGCAAGGGCGAACACGCCGTGCCCGTGTTGCACGGTGTGGATATTTCGGTTCGCCGCGGCGAATTCCTGTCGATCATCGGACAATCCGGTTCAGGCAAAAGCACGCTGATGCATTTGATCGGTCTGCTGGATACGCCCGATGTCGGCGAAGTTCAGTTGGAAGGTCAACGAATCGACGACTTGCCGGCTCGGACGCGTGACGAACTGCGTAACCGCGTCTTCGGCTTCGTGTTTCAGTTCTATCACCTGTTGCCCGAACTCAGTCTGATGGAAAACGTGCTGACGCCGCTGATGATCCGCCATTCGATCTGGGGTTATTGGCAGCGTCGCCGCGAGTTTCAGGAACGGGCCAAAGAGATGATCGATCGCGTCGGCCTGGGGCATCGCCTGACGCATAAACCGTCGGAACTGTCCGGCGGCGAGATGCAGCGAGCCGCGATTGCACGGGCCCTGGTGGCTCGACCCGAAATCCTGCTCGCCGACGAACCGACCGGCAATCTGGACGCCAAGACCGGCCGCGAGATCATCGATCTCATCTCCCGATTGAACGAGAAGGAGCGGCTGACTATTATCATGGTGACACACGACAAATCCATCGCCGCCGAAGCGCATCGCACGGTGAAGCTGTGCGAGGGACGAATCGAGTCTCTGACGGACGCGGCCTGATTCCTCATCGCTGCGGTTTCGTCAGGTGTTGCGTTCTCCAAAATCCAACGCGGACCGAACGGCGCATCAGGTTGAGTCGCAGCCAAACCCGGCCTGTGCGGGTCAGCCTGCGGACTTCAGATACAGGAATTGCCCCAAATGGCTCTTAAGATTTTTCTCGGTGGCAAACTGGTCGACGAAGCCGATGCCAAGATCAGTGTGTTCGACCATGGCTTGTTGTACGGCGACGGCGTCTTCGAAGGCATTCGCGTTTACGGCGGACGCGTGTTTCTGCACCAGAAACATATCGATCGGCTGTTCGAAAGCGCACGAGCCATTCGGCTGACCATCCCCATGACACCCGCGGAAGTCATTGCCGCCGTCGAAGCGACCGTCAAAGCCAATCACCTGACCGACGGATATGTGCGCCTGGTAGTGACCCGCGGTGCGGGCAGCCTGGGCCTGGACATTCGCAAGACGGCCAATCCCCAGGTGATCGTCATCGCCGACACGATCACGCTATATCCGCCCGAGACCTACACCAAGGGGATGCACCTGGTCACGGCCAGCACGATTCGCAATCACCCGGGGGCGCTCAGTGCTCGCATCAAGTCGCTGAATTATCTGAACAATATCATGGCCCGTATCGAAGGAACCGATGCCGGGATGGTGGAAGCATTGATGCTGAACCACAAAGGGGAAGTCGCCGAATGTACCGGTGATAACATTTTCATCGTGAAGAATCGGGTGCTGCTGACCCCCGGTCTCGACGCCGGAATTCTGGAAGGCATCACGCGCAACGCGGTGATCGAACTGGCCAAAGAAGCGGGTTATGAAGTCCGCGAAACGTCGTTAACCCGACACGATCTTTACGTCGCCGATGAAATGTTCCTGACCGGAACGGCGGCTGAAGTCGTCGCCGTGGTCAGCCTGGACGGGCGAAAGATCGGCAGCGGAGAACCCGGCGCTGTGACACGCGACCTGCTCGAACGGTTCCGCGCGTTGACACGATCCGGCGTGTAGAGACGTCTGCCATTTGCCTGTATGCCACTGAACCGGGGGGGGGGCATTGCATGCCACTGCTTCTCGAAGCAGTGTCTTCGCTTCGACAACTAGCGATTCTCTTCTACTCTTCGTGATTCTCGTCAGCAAATCAAGAGAGTAGTGCCCTGCTTCGAGAAGCAGCGGCACCATCGCCACACGACCCGGTGACAAAGCGTCATGTTCGGTTGCAGATCTTTTGAACGGGGTTACAGTCCAGTGTCTTGGTTCCCCCGCGTCCGCCGGACAACAAGGGATGTTGTTGTTCCTTACTAAGTCACCCACATGCGCAAGATTCTGCTCACGACCTTTGGTTCCTACGGTGACCTGAATCCTTACATTGCCATCGCCCGGGTACTCAAAAACAACGGCGACCAAGTCACCATCGCCACGCACATCGAATACCAGGAACAAGTCGAACGGATGGGCATCCGGTTCGTCTCGATCAAGCCGGGCCTGGAAGAACTGGGGCCGCAAGAATCCTGGTCGGCGAAGGCCAATCATACGATCACCGGTACCGAGTACATCGTTCGCACGTTCATCATGCCCTATCTGGACGACAGCTATCGCGTCATCAAAGAGGCTGCGGCGGGACACGATCTGATCATTTCGCACGTCTTGTGTTTCGCGTCGCCAATCGTGGCGAACGAACTGGGAATTCCGTGGGTGTCGTCCGTGTTGCAGCCGGCGGCGTTTTTTTCCGCCTATGATCCGCCAGCCCTGGGCTTCATGACCTTTATGCCGCGCATGAAAGTGCTGGGCCCGAAATTCATGCGCTGGTTCATGCAGCTGATGGCGAAGCCCACCAAACGCTGGCTGACGCCGCTGGAGACATTTCGTTCAGAGAAGGGGTTGCCGCCTTCGACGAAGAATGTGTTGATCGAAGGATTTTCGCCATTTGGAACCTTGGCCCTGTTTCCGGCCGGCTTCTCACCCGCTCAGCCGGACTGGCCGATCCCCATGCATCAGGTCGGCTTTCCGCTGTTTGACGAAGAAACGACCAGCGACCTGTCACCAGGTCTGGCTGCGTTTCTGGCCGCCGGTCCGCCGCCCGTGGTCTTCACGCTGGGAACGGCCATCGTGATGATGGAAACCGCCTACTTCGAAATCGCGTATCGGGCAGTGAAAGCGCTCGGACTGCGAGCCGTCTTCCTGGTCGGGAAAAAGCCCAGTCGCATTCCGACCGACGCGACGACCGATCCCCAGATTCACGTTTCGCAATATGAACCATTCTCGCAACTGTTTCCCCACGCCCTGGCAATCGTCCATCAATGCGGCGTCGGCACGACGGCCCAGGCTCTCGCCGCCGGACGCCCGCAGGTGCTGGTTCCCTTCGCCCATGATCAGCCTGACAACGCGCGACGCGTCGTCGCCTTGGGATGCGGGATTTCCATCCACTCCCGTCGCCTGCGTGTACCAGGATTGATTGATGCCCTGAGAACCGTGACCCAAGAGGAATCGTTCGCCCGTCGAGCGACTGAGGTTGCTCACCAAATGCAGATCGACGGCTTTGATCAACGACTGCTCGATGCGGTCGCCGGCTTTCTGGCCGCGGACGGACCTCGAACGGAAAGCCCGTGATGCCGAAAAATCGGCAGCACGTCGATCAGGGGGTCTTGTCAGCCTCTTTCACTTCGGCAGCCTTCGTGATGCCGTACACCTTCTCGATCGAAATCAAATAATCGGCCAGCGGCTCGAGTCCGATTGCCAGGCGCCGTTCGTCGACATGCTCTGGATCGTCAATGGGCGACGGAACAACCTTTCCATCGGTCAGCCTCGCCTGGGTTCCATATTTCTGCTTGCGGCCGGTGCCGATCAGAATTCGATCCGTCAGGTAGGCGATGTTGACGGCGGTGACCTCTCCCTTCGGCATCGCCTCCATCTTCGTCAGGCAGTCCTGCTGAAATTCGCGATCTTTGTCGGCATGCTGGACCAGCAGCCAGGCATTTTGCGAACCGACCACACCCACCAGCGTCTTGCCCGGCCAGCCATGCTTGCGAACGACTTCTTTCAGCCATTGCCGATTGTTTTCGTCTTCTTCCTTCAGCTTCTTCTTCAACGCCGTGTACTTTTCCGCCGTCGGGGCGTCCAGATTGCTGGGCTCGACCTCGCCGAACGGGATTTTCAGTTGATTAAAAAACTCGATCAATTCCTTCCGCGCGATCTGGTCTGATTCAAACCGCTCGCGCAATTCTTTGGCCAGTTCCGGGGCTTCGATTTTGGCCGCTTCGTCGTCGGCGTTGGCGTTGGCCCACGAGGCGGTCTGTCCCGATAACAATCCGACCAACGTCAGAACCAGGACGAGAAATCGATTGGTCAACTGCATAAGTTCGCTCCTTCGAACGGAAGAATCCCAGACTCCGCGAAAGGATCGGCTCTGTTTACGGCCCCGAAGGACAATCGATTGCGGTTTTGTTTGATCACGATAGGAAATGACACGATCGGAAATGGTCGTCGACCCATTATGAGAACAATTCTAATAATGGGCGACCTTCGGACATTAAATGTTGCGGACGGCCCTCGGCATCGCGGGCCGTTAAATCGTCAATACCCATCGCGTGAAAGACAGTATGGGCGATGTCTTCCGGTGCCGTAGGATTGCCGGCCGGGAATTCGGCCAGCTTGTCGCTGGAACCATAAACCTGACCACCGCGGATGCCGCCGCCGGCCATCAGAATCGACATGCAGGAGGTCCAGTGATCACGGCCGGCACCGGTCGTGCCACCCGAACGCGGATCCCCGACCTTGGGCTTGCGACCCATTTCACTGCTGACCAGCACCAGCGTTTCGTCCAGCAACCCCCGTTCAGAGAGGTCGGCCAGCAGCGCGGCAAAGGGTCGATCAAATTCCGGCAGCAACCGGTCTTTCAGACAATCGAAGTTATTGCCGTGCGTGTCCCACCCGCCGCCGCTTTTGCAAAGCTTGTCGAGTTCCCTGTCTTCCTTCCAGAAGACGGTGATGAAGGGCACCTGGGCTTCGACCAACCGCCGCGCCATCAGCATGGTGGTGGAATTGATCCCTCGGCCATAACGGTCCAGCGTTTCCGCCGATTCCTGACTGAGATCAAACGCCGAATTGGTCTGGCTGGAACCTAACAGTGTGAAGGCTTTCAGCTGTTGTTTCGAATAGTTGCCGGAAACCACTGTCTGGTCGAGACGACGGCGGCTTTCATCCAGGGTATTGAGCAGCTCACGACGTCCCCGCAACCGGTTGGCCGAAATCTCTCCTTGAAGCTTGAGCGCCGGAGCGGTGTATTCCATCGGTCGCTCTCGCGAACCGTCGACAAACACCGGGTCGTACTCCAGGCCGATCTTCGCGGCAAATTGACCCGGACGAGTGTATTCGGGCGCGCCTTCTTTCTGCGGCAAGGTAATCGCCTGCGGCAGCGAGGGATGCGGCGGACGCTTCATCGACACCACCGAAGCCATCGAAGGCCAATCGGTGGAATACGGCGTGCGAGCATTGAGCAGACGGTGGAACGTCGGATCCGGCGCATGCCCCGTCAGGTTGTAATAGTACCCCGCGTGATGGTCACCGGTCCCGCGACCGTGATCGCCCAGTGACCTGATGATCGCCAGATGATGGGCTTGTTGGGCCAGATGCGGCAGATGTTCGCACAATTGGATGTCGGGCGCGGTGGTGGCCACCGGCTGAAACAGCCCCCGATACTCCAAAGGGGCATTGGGCTTCAGATCCCAGGTATCGATGTGCGACGCCCCGCCGCTCAACCAGATCATGATCGTCGACTTGGCCACTTTGGCCCGTTTGGCGGGCAGGGCGGTCGCCGGCATGGCAAACAAGGGCGAATGCAAGGCCGGAGCGACCAATCCCAACGCACTGGTCCCCGCGACGAGCATCGTCCGGCGATCAATGGGCGAACCAGCAAAATAAGGCAATGGCAGCATCGTGAATGGGTTCCTCAATTTTCCTTGATTCTGCCCATCTTGCGACGTGGACACAAGATCCAATTACGCGAAGAGACCGGAATGGCCGTGGCGCTGCCTCGGCCCGTCAAACGCGATACCATTCTGTGGCAGACGATTGGGGAGGGAAACGCCCGACGAAAGTCGTTGATTCGCGTTTTTTGTTCGCCTGTCCGAAGCATCTGCTTGTCTCCAAGATCACGAATTCCGCCGACCGATCTGCCGGTGGTTTAAAGGTTTGTCATGCTGGCGTATTTGCAATTACTTCGTCTGCCCACTGTGTTTACCGCCATGGCCGACATCGTGCTGGGGTTTGTGCTGACACATCGGTTCATTTACGGGCCGTTTCCCGTCCCCATGGGGCAACTCGACACGCCGGTTGGCTGGCACGAGCCGAGTCAGTTTTTTGGGTTATTGATCGCCTCGTGCTGCCTGTACCTGTCGGGCATGGTGTTCAACGACGTGTTTGACCGCCAGCAGGATGCGGCGGAACGACCGGGACGCCCGATTCCCTCGGGCCGCGTTCCCCTGCGAAATGCCACGATTTTGGGGGTGGTGCTGATGCTGGTGGGGGTGGCGTCGGCGGCGACCGTCAGTTTCATCAGCCTGCAGGTCGCCTCGCTCCTGGTGTTGACCATTCTCGGCTACGACCGATTCTTGAAACGCACGCTGCTGGGTCCGGTCGCCATGGGAAGTTGTCGCTTCCTGAATGTGTTGCTGGGGGCCAGCGCCCAAAGTGATTGGGCTTCGTTACTGACACAACCGCAGTTGGGGGCCGCAGCCGGCCTGGGCGTCTTCATCGTCGGCGTCACGCTGTTTGCGCGGACGGAAGCGCGGACCAGTAATCGCTGGATCCTGGCGTTTGCCCAGTTCATCATGAACTTCGGGCTTGGAATTTTCGTCCTGTTGATCCTGACCTGGCCACATCCCTCTCCGGTGGCCGTGCCGATTGCCATGTTGCTGGTCGTCGCCTTCACCGTGAATCGACGAGCCACCGCGGCGTTCCAGAATCCGTTACCCCTCACCGTACAAGCGGCAATCAAGATTATGCTGCTGTCGCTGGTGATTCTCGATTCGACGCTGATCTTCTGGTTTTTGAACACACCGGACGCCGCCGGATACGGGGCCGTGCATGCCATGGCCACCGCGTTCCTGGTCGTCCCGGCCATGCTCCTGAGTCGCGTCATTCCCATGACCTGACAGGCTGGTGTCCGTCGCACTTCCTCCAATAATCACACCGCCTCCGAGCGAAAGGGTGCCTGTGGGCTGATCGTAGCGAGAAACTTCGGAACGACAATCGCGAACACGGGAAGCAGTTCTCATGATCGACCGCTTTGAGATTTTGGGTGCGGGTTCGGCTCGACCGGACGCGGATCGCATTCTGTTTTGTGATGGGACCGACGATCGCTTGTTCCGCGCCGAAACCGATCTCGAGTTGAGTCATTGGCGACCGAATTGCACGCCGACGGAATTTCGTGCGGACACTTCGACCGAGATCTGTTTCCGCTTCCTCGACCAGCCTCGTACCGGTCCGTGGACTGTCGCCGTCAATAATCATGTGGACGTCGACGGCATCCTGTCCGTTTATGTGCTGCTGCACAGCGAACCGGCAGAGGCTTGGCGGACGACGATCGTTCAGGCGGCTGAGATGGGTGATTTCTGGGGTTGGGGTGAACCGCCGGCTCAACGTTTGTTTCAGGGGCTCACGCGATTGATCGCGGCCGTGGGCATCGATCGGCAGATCTACGCCCACGCATTTGAGCGGATTCCGGACTTCATTGAGGGCACCGATCCCGATTCGGTTCAGATCGACGACTCGCTGGCTCCGCTACGCCACGCGGTGGAACTGGTGGAAACCGGACAGATCGTCAGGACCGAACTGGGGCCTCGGCTGGCTCATTACGTCATTCCGCGGTCGGTCGCCGAGCAGGCGAACGCGCCCCTCGTTCCGCCGAGAGGAAACCCGCCTTCTCCCACCGCGTATGTCCCGGAATTTAATGAACTCATTTCCCCCAAAGCCCTGCTATGGCCGCAGGCGCGAGCCCGCTGGGATGCCGAACGAGTTTGCCTGGTGTCGACGGAACACCAGAATGGCTGGTTCCATGATCTGTGGTTCCCCGGCCATCACTGGGCCGATACCGAACAACTGTGGCGAGTTCCCGGTCTGAACTTCTGTGACGGGATGAGACATTATCAGTTCGACGATCCCGCTTGGATCTCGGCATTCGAGGAATTGCAGCGGCAGGAACACCAGCGATCGCCTCGACCGGGCGAGCAGACAACGGTGGTGAAAGCCTGGGGGCTGGGCGGAACGCGTCTGCCCTATGGAGACGAGCTGCAACCGAAGTTCCCGCTCGTCGGCCGGTTCATGGATCAACATGGACAACCCGCGCTCAGCCAACTGTCCCCCGCGCAGGTTGCCGCGCTGCTGCCCGTCTGAGCGTTCGCACTTCGACGAAACGGTCGCCGTCATCCTCGACCAGCCTGTTCGTCTTACAGTGGGCCTCCCAATCAACAATCCAGACCGCTTCGGACGTCGTCCGCAGGCACGTGACTCAATGACCGTGCAGCGTTGGGGTCGCGACCGGCCGTCCTCTCGTCGAGCGATAAGACGACTTTAATAATTTATGATGAAAATGTGAAAATACGTATTGACACATTTTGTCGCTTAACAATAATAATGGCATACAGTGATATTGAGGACTCCAGGAGGAGAGATCGATGAACCGTCCGCACAGAAATTCGCTGCAACAAATGACTTCGTCAGGCACCGTCGCGCAAACAGATTTCCAATCCAGGGAGATTCGGATTCGCCGGGTCGTGAGGTCAGGGAACGTCGCGGTGTTGGGCGTGAAGGCGGGGGCCGGTCATGTCGGCTCGCCATCTCAGTACGGCCGACAAGGGAGGGTGGGGCCGCCGGTCTTCCTGACAGCGTACTGTTGGCTTTTAGTTCACCGGCTGCGAAACCTGGATCGGTTCCTCAAGGCCTGCGGCAAGGTCACAACAAACTTCGTTGGCCTTGTCAGATTCAGTCGCCGAGAGGGGGTCGCAGCTCGTGCGGCGGTGCGCTCAAACTCAACCTTTGGCCTGCGCCAACAGGGTGTTGTCGCAGTGACGTACGGTCAAACACAACGAAATAGGGAACTTGGCCAACTTTGCCAAACGCAAACAGGGCTCAAACGCTACAAAATAGGGATGTTGGCCAACTTGGCCATGTTGGCCAACGTTTTTTCACAAATTCGTCCGCCGACGAATCCCGTTCCCCAACCCGCGTGACCCCGTGTCCCGTCCCCACGGCCCGGAGGGAGCCGGGATGCGGCCGGCCACAGTCCGGCGTCGATTACTCGGGTGACGTGGATTCGATTTCGCGCAGTTTCCAGGTCAGCACCTCTTTGGCATGAGTCAGCGATTTGGCAAAGAGACCGCCGAAGACCGCCAGCGCCAACGCGAGAATGGTCACAAACATCCAGCGCCGTTTCGACCAGAGACGCAGTGGGGGAGAAAACGCCAGTAAGGCCAGCAAACCGGAAATCGTGACCACCGCATCGAAACTGGCTCGTTGCCAATAAGGACCGCCCAGATGCAGCCACATGCCGAACTCGTCGAACGTCAGACCCAGTCCAATCGCATACAGCACCGTGCAGACATCCAGTTTGAATCCGATTGGTCGCATCACCAGGTCGTATCCGCCGACCCCGGATAGCAAAAAGATGCCGTAGTTCAGATGATGCACGTGGGTTCCCCCCACGTGAAAATAGAGATCGGGCATCAGCCGATCCATGATCAGAAACACGACAATCCGCGCCGCAATGAACGTCAACAAAAACACGTACAGAATCAACCGCAAAGTTCGTCGCTGTTCCAAAGTGTTCTTCCTCGGAGAATCCAGAGTGCCCCGTGATGCCTGATGATGCCAATCACGCTGATCGTGTCAGATTTCTGACGGTCGCGATACTGTTCCAGGGGTCGCTGCTGCTGTTCGCGCTGCTCGCCGGATGGTTGCTGGGACAACCGATCTGGAACAAGCTGGCCGTCTCGACAGAATCGATCGGCCTGGGTGTGATCGCGACGTTACCGATGTTTTTGTTTCTAGTACTCGTCTATCAAAGCTCAGCCCCCCAGCTCGTCCAAATTCGCCAGCTGCTTCGGGAAATACTCGGACGGCCGCTGGCGGTCTGTCACTGGCCCGATCTGTGTGGATTGGCGCTCTTGGCAGGTGTTTCCGAAGAGTTTCTGTTTCGTGGCATGCTCGAACCCTGGCTCAGCGGTTTTAGCCCCCTGATCGGACTGATTGTCAGCAACCTGCTGTTCGGATTTTGTCACGCCGTGACACCCACCTATGCGGTCCTCGCCAGCCTGATGGGCCTTTACCTGAGTTCCACGCTCTGGTGGACAACGGAACCCAACTTGCTGATCCCCATAATTTGCCATGCACTGTATGATCTGGTCGCGTTTGCGGTCGTCCGTCGCTCGTACTCGCCAGACGATCCGGCATTCCGACGAAATGAACCTGAAACACCCTCCGCAGAACACACCCCAAGCCAACCAATCCCCCCAGCCAACCAATGATCACCTTGCGACGAGTTGAAAACGGCCGCTATTATTGCAGACCGGTGTTTGGCTTGCGTTGCATTGAAGCAGACTCAGTCAGGTCAATTGTAGGAATCGATCATCGCCGCGGTCGACGTGACTGAATTGATCCGCCGTGGTGGCCACGGGCGAATTGTGATTACTGAGACGTTTGCATGCAGGCGAAACCCGTCGATTCTCCACCAAAATCCGTTCTGACGATTCTTCTCCGTCAGCTGACAGGCTGCTGCGCGCGTCACGCCTGGCTGGTCATTCTGCTGGTCACCGCTTCGTCGATCGGCTGCGTGTATTACACCTGCCACCATTTGAAATTCAAAACAGATCGCGCCGATCTGATTGATCCCTCGGCCAAGTTTCACCGACGGTGGAATCGCTATACGGAAAGCTTTGGTAACCCCGACGACATCGTCATCGTCGTCAAAGGAAAGCGTCTCGAAGCGATCAAGCGGGCGATCGACGAAATTGGCTCACGATTGTCCGAACGTTCGGATCTGTTTGCCAATGTGTTTTACAAAGTCGAATCCCAAGCACTGCAGGAAAAAGGTTTGCAGTTTCTGCCGCCGGAGGCGCTCGCCACCGGCCTGGAACGACTCGATGCGTTCCGCCCGATTCTGAACGGCAACTGGGAATTGATCTCGCTGAACGGCATCATCACCCGCTTGCAAAATCAGTTGTCCCGCCTGACAGGTCCGCCGGATGAGCAAGCCGAGTTACTGCATCATGCCGACCTGATCGCCACCAGCCTGGTCAATACACTGCGAAAAAGGGACGAGTTCACGAACCCTTGGCCGGAAGTCCTCGAGGTTCCGGCCGAGATGCAGGATCAACAGAGCCAGACCGACTATCTGCTGAACGATGCCCGGACCATGGGCTTTGTGATGGTGACGGCGGTCCGTGACAAGGGCACGTTTGAAGGCCCGACGGTGGCGATCGATCTGGTGCGAAAGCAGATGAAGGAAACCGGCCGCAAGTTCCCCGACGTGCGGTTCCTGCTAACCGGCATTTCGGTCCTGGAAAACGACGAGATGCGACGATCGATGGCCGATTCCACCACGGCGTCGATCATGTCGTTTATCGGAGTCGCCGTGCTGATGTTTTTGGGGTTTCGCGGATTTCTGCATCCCCTGCTGGGTCTGTACATGCTGGCCGTGGGGATGGCCTGGTCGTTCGGCTATACGACGTTGACGATTGGCCACTTGAACATTCTGTCGGTGTCATTCGCCGCCATGTTGATGGGATTGGGAATCGATTTTGCCGTCCATGTGCTGTCACGCTATCTGGAATTGCGGCACGAAGGAAAAGCCTTGATCGAGGCGCTGGTGTTGACGTCCGACAGCGTGGGAGTGGGCATCATCACCGGAGCCGTCACCACGTCGCTCGCCTTCTTTTGCGCCACGCTAACCGACTTCCTGGGCGTAGCCGAATTGGGAATCATTGCCGGGGGCGGCATCCTGCTCTGTGCGATCGCGGCTTTCACGATTTTGCCGGCCCTGATTGCGGTCGCCGACCGCAATACCGAGGTCAAACAATTGCCGCGGCCGTTTGCGGCCCGACTGCTGCGAACCGTGACCTATCGCCATCCCTGGTTGGTCCTCTTGGCGTCACTGCTGTGCATTGGTGGATTGGGATATCAGACATTCGACTGGTCGGGCCCGCTACCGAAGCTGCGAGTGGTCTATGATCACAATCTGTTGCATCTGCAGGCGGAGAAACTGGAATCGGTCGAGGCTCAGAAACAGATCTTCGAATCGTCAAAACACTCGTTGCTGTACGCACTGTCGATTGCCAACTCGGCCGAAGAAGCGCGGGCACTCAAACGACGATTCGAGCAACTGGGCAGTGTCCATCAAGTTCAAGAACTGGCGACGCGCCTGCCCGCTTCACCATCCAGTGAGACCAAGCTGCTGGTGCAGGCCTATCACGCACAACTGAAAGGACTGCCCGCGGAACCGCCCGAGCCGCGGGCCGCGAACCCGGCCATCGTCGGTCAGTCACTCGAACGACTGTTCGAACTGCTGGAGAACCGATCGGATCCGCTTTCCAAACGGGTCGCCAGCAAAATCGACGCGTTTTTGGACGGACTCGAGCCGCTTTCCACCAAGGACCAGATCACGTTCCTGGGCGAGTTTCAATATCGGATGTCCTACGCGCTGCTGGCCCAATTTCAGGCGATTGCCGCCGCGTCGAATCCGGTCCCCATCACGGCCAACGATTTGCCCGAGGCACTGCGGTCGCGCTTCGTCAGCCCCGACGGTCAGTGGTTGCTGCAGATCTTCCCCAAGGACCAGATCTGGGACATGGAACCGCTCGAACAATTTGTGAACGACGTGCGATCAGTCGATCCCGAAGCCACCGGCACGCCGCTGCAAAACTACGAAGCCGCGCGGCAAATCAAACAGAGTTACGAAATCTGCGCCCTGTATGCCCTGGGCGTCATCCTGGTCACGCTGCTGATCGATTTCTCGAAGAAACAGAACCTGATCGGTACCTTCGTCCCATCTCTGGTCGTTACCTTGATCGTGGGCTACCTGATGCAGGCCAAACAGCTGCCCTTCAATCCGGCGATCTTGTTGTTTACGTTGACGGGAATGTCCCTCTTGTTGTCGTGGTGGCTCGACCCCAGCGCGGTAATGGACAGCCTGCTGGCCATCATGCCGCCGATCGTCGGCATGGCCATGACCTACGGCATTTTGGTCCTGTGCAACATTCCGCTCAACCCGGCCAACTTGATTATTCTGCCACTAATCCTGGGGATTGGCGTCGATAATGGCGTGCACATCCTGCATGACTTTCACGCCAAGGCCCACGTTGGCTATAGCACCTCTCCCAGCACCATCAATGCGATCATGCTGACATCCACCACGACGATGGTCGGATTCGGCAGCATGATGGTTTCGGCTCATCGCGGGCTGTACAGCCTGGGGGCCGTGTTGACGATCGGGATTGGCGCCTGTTTGTTCGTCTCGCTGGTGACGTTGCCCGCGTTACTGACCGTCATCTCGCGCCATCGCCGTCCGCTCGTGATGCCGACTGCGATGCCCGATGCGCTGCCACTCGCGATGCCGGTGGTGGCCGAGACTCTTCTTCCGGAACCGGTACTCATGGCCCCACCGGAAGAACCTGCTGTGGTAAAACCGGAAATCGCGATCAAACCCGAAGTCACGGTGAAGCCTGAACCCACTGTGAAACCCGAACCTGTCGTCAAACCCGAGGAAGAACCGCGCATCCCCATTCTGATACAAGAACCGATTCAAATCGCGTAGCGGCGTGGCTGCGAAGGAAAGGAACTCGATCGTGTCGGTGGCCTGCTGGCGATTAACGGTGCTGACGATCGGCGCGATCCTAGGCGTCGCCGCCCGGCCCGTTGTCGCTCAAAGCCCCGCCTTCGACACGTTGCAACGTCAGCAAGAGGCACAGCAGCGAGCCAAGGCGCTGACCCGCGATCTGCTGACCGGAATCCTCGATGTCCAACTGCGGCAGTTCGACGAGAACGGTTTGTCCGATCAGAAAATTTATCGCGATATCTCGCTGATGCGGCAGAACCTGAATCATCTGGTCGACACCGAGATGTCGAAGGTCGTCGATCTGCTGGCCGATGCTCAGCAGCAGCCCCAGGAAAAACAGCAGGCGCTGATGGTGGAAGCGCGTCAGCAATTGCGAACCGTGGTGCGTCAACTGTCGGTCGAACGCCAGCACCTGTTGAAGCGACTGAAGGTCGTGGAATTGGCCGAACAGGTGCGGCGACTGCTGCGACAGCAAGTCGTGGTACAAACAGCCACGAAAGGGCTTTCCGGCGAACTGCCGATCAAGCAAGAAGCCCTGACGCTGAAAACGATCGACGATCAGCGCGACGTGAAAGAACTGTACCTGCACCTGATCGACACGCTGGAAGAGATGAAATCGTGGAGTGGCCTGCTGGCGACGGCCGCCGGCGACGGGCTGCGCATCGTCAACGTGACCGAGATTCCTCAGCATCTCGACCGCGCCGGCCGTGAACTGAAAGCGGTGAAATACGCCGCGGCCCACGACGAACAGGCGCTGGTGATCAAGGGGCTTCAGCAGTTGCTGAAAATCGCCGAACGGGCCCAGGGGACGTTCCCGTCGGAACAACTGGCGGTGATCGAACGCGTAAGAACACTCCGCGAAAAGCAAACGCAACTTCGCGACGAGACGAAGAAACTGGTCGACGAACAACCCCCGTCTTCCGACCTGGTCGACCGACAAGCCCAGTTGCAAAAAGAGATTGTTCAGCTGCAAGAGCTGGTTACCGACAGTCCCAAGGCGTTGACTCATATTCAGCAGGCCGAGACCGCCGCATTCGAAGCAGCCGCCCACCTGCTAGACAATCACGTCAGTTCTGCGCTGGCCGATCAAGGACGCGTGTCGGGCAATCTGGTAGCCATTGAACAGGAACTGACCGATCAGACGAAGCAGCAGTCGCGCGACAAGTCGGCCGACGAATTGGCTCAAACCGTGAACGCGTTGGCGACCGTCCAAACCTCGCTGACGGACCTCCAAACGAAACAGGCCGCCATCGATAACCAGCCGACCCCGGCCTCGCGATCCGTCCAGTCCCATTGGAAGTCCGCCGCCGACATCGTGCAGCGGGCGATCAACATGGCCAAGCTACCTTCGTCCGTGGAGGCCGCTCTGACCGACGCCGAGCAAGCCGCATCGTTGACAGCCGGCCTCAAGGCAAATGAGCCGATCGCGGATACGAAACTGGTTTCCGCAGCAAAGGAGGCGCTCGATCGCGCCAAGGTGCTCGTCGACGCCGTACTGATGGATGCACGTCGGCAGGAAGCGGCAGTCAAAATCGGGGAACTCGCCCGCGCCGCCGAAGTCTTGGAACGGCTAGCGGCCGAAGAGCGGGCGATGGCCAAAGTGGTAACATCCCTGACCGACGGGGATCCTTCGTTGGCGGCCGAACTGCTCGAATCCGTTCAACGGGCGGCCGATCGACAAGCCGAAGTGATTGCGATTGCGGACAAGCTGGTCCAGGCGACAGCGCAGACTGCAGCCACCGCGGCGGCTTGTTTGATCCAGGGCACGAAGCATGTCAGTGAATCGCAAGCCGCCTTGCTGGCGATCGTGGCCCAGAAAGCCATCGATCCAAAATCCACTCAGCAAGCGGCGCAACGGGCCACTGACGCGGCCCAGCAATTTGCGGACGCGGCGAAAGAGATCCGGCAGGCGACCATCATCACCGCCCAAGACTTGATTCAGCGAACCGCCACGCAGGCCGATCAACTCGCCGAGATTCGAACCGAGGTCGAGAAGGTCGTTGGGGACCTGCCGTCCAGCGACAAACTTGGTCAACTCGAAGCGGCCCAAGAGAAACTTGGCGAGGCCCGTCAGCAACAGGCACGGGCGCAGGGTCAACCTGCCGTCGCGGTGGCTCTGCAGATCGTCAAGTTGATCACGCTCGCCTTGGACGCCCAGGACACGGCGAATGTCGCGGCCGCGTCGGCCCAGACGGCTGGCGGCTCGGAATTAAAAGCGGCGATCAAACAAGAAGAAGTGGCCGAGACGTGTCAAACAGCGGCCGAAGCCGCAGCGACGCGATCTTCAGCAGCAGCTGTCAAAATACAGGACGGTGACTCGCTGACCACGTTGCTGCACAAGGCGCGGCAAGCCGCGTCCGAAGCGGCCAGACAGACGCTGGATGGAGACCAACCTGCGGCGGCGGCCTTAAGGCAAGTGACTGACACGGCGCTGAAGAAGGCCCTGGTGCTGGCTCAAGCCGAAGCGGTAACGACGATGGAGGCGCCGCCGAGTGGTCAACTCGACCAGCCCTCTCAGGCAAACGCCTCGACGGCAACTGCAGCAGCACAGGCGTTGATCGCCAAGCTCTCGACAGCCGTGGCGAACGATCTCGCGTCGGCTGTGACGGCCACGCGCGCCGCCGATCAAGCGCTGAGGGACAACGCGGACTCCGTTCCCGCAGCCCAGGAAACGGCGACGTCCGCCTTGCGGAAGGCAGAACATCAGCTCGACGTCGCCATTCAGCAGGCGACGGCCGAACAAGCCCTCGCGTTGGCTCAGCGGTCGACCGACAACCGAACTCTGGCCAAGCGGATTGCGGCGGTGGAACCGGCTGCAGCCGACGCCGTCAACGTCGCGGCGAAAGAAGCCGAGGTAGGATCGAAAGCCACAGATTCGCCACGGCGAATGGCCGACGCCACCAGTCACGTCGAACTGGCACTGGAGCACGCGGTTGCCAATCTGGGTGCGAAGGAACAGGACGTTCGGCGCGACCAGGCCATCGCCGAATCGATGGCCCATCTCGTCCAGAATCAGCAAACGGCGACGCAAACGATCGCCGAGCAGGCCGCCGCATTGGAACAATCGATCAACCAAACCGAAGTCAGCGACGCAGGTGACGCGGCTCGTCGCACGGCCGCGAAAAAGCTGAACGACGCTCAACAACAGTTCGTCCATTCTCTGCGAGCGACCGGGCAGGGTGCCGTCGAATTGTCGGGACAGAAGGAAGTCGCCAATCCGCCGCTGCGGGCGGCCCTGCAACTGGCCGCGAATCTTCCCGGCACAGAATCGTCAGCCGACCCGCAGGCCGATGCCGCTTCCCCCGAAGATCGGCAGATCACCGCTGACGAACAATCACGGATCGCGGGAGAATCATCCTCACCGAACGACGCGACGTCCGACGGCAATGCCCCCCATTCCACCCCGGAAGCGGACGAGCGCCAACGAACAGATCCCTCCACCGGAAATGGTGCGAAACCAGGTCAGCCCAATGCGCTGGGAACGGGCTTCATTCCGCAATCGCCGCAACTAACGGCCGAAATGATGGCCGGTCCCAAAGCTCAACAAGCGGCTCAGAAGGCATTGGAACAACGACTGCCACCGGGACAACGTCCCTCCCAGGACCAACAACTGCCGCTCGATCAACCGAGCGATTCTCAGGACGGTCAGCCGATTACGAGCGAGAACGCGAACTCCTCGAAATTGACGAAGAAAGAGGGGTCCGCCGCCATCAATCAGCAGGTGAAGGGCGGCGCCGCCGTCAAGCAGGCCGAAGGCACCGAAGCGGCCGGAACGGTCGCAGCGAATGCGCGAGAAAAAGAAGAAGCCCTTTCGAACCGACGCCTGAAAGAAGAATCCTGGTTTGCCAAACTACCACCGGAACTAAGAAAGTCGATTCGCGCGGGTGCCGGGCAAAAGCCACCTCGGGCCTATGAGGAACGGCTGAAGAAGTATTTTCAAAGTGTGGATTGAGACCAGCTGACCCGAGACAACGACCAACGACCAACGATCGAATCGAGAACACCCGCCCATGACAACGCCAGAGATCGCCCTCGATGAAGTCGCCGCCGTCGAGCAGTGTGCCCAGGCCTACCATTGCCTGCGAGACGAACTGGCGAAAGTCATCGTCGGTCAGAATGATGTCATCGAACAGGTGCTGATCGCCGTCCTGTCGCGAGGACACGCGCTGCTGGAAGGGGTACCCGGTTTGGCGAAGACGCTGCTGGTCAGTTCTCTCGCTCGTGCACTCCATCTGTCATTCAAACGAATTCAATTCACGCCGGACCTGATGCCCAGCGACGTGACCGGTACCGACGTCATTCAAGAGCATCTGGAAACGCGGCAACGCGAATATCAGTTCTTGCCGGGTCCGCTGTTCGCCAACATGATCCTGGCCGACGAAATCAATCGCACGCCGCCAAAGACACAGGCCGCCATGCTGGAAGCGATGCAGGAACGACAGGTGTCGATTGGAGGCACGATTCATCGCTTGCCCGATCCGTTCTTCGTCCTGGCGACCCAGAACCCGCTGGAACAAGAGGGAACATATCCCCTGCCCGAAGCCCAGCTGGATCGGTTCCTGTTACATATTCGCGTCGACTACCCCAGTGCCGCGGATGAATGGGAAGTGGCGCGACGAGTCACCTCCGGGCAATTGGGCGAGATCCAAGCCGTACTGTCAGGTGACGACATTATCGGCTATCAACAACTGGTCCAGCAGATTCCCGTCAGCGATCAGGTGCTGGGTTATGCTCACGCGTTGGTGCGGGCCTCGCGACCGAGAACTGTCGAAGCGCCCGACTTCATCAACAAATGGGTCAACTGGGGCGCGGGCCCGCGTGGCGTGCTGACGCTCGTGACCTGCGCCAAAGCCCGGGCTTTGCTCCGCGGCCGTTATCACGCAGCGATCAGTGACGTCCAGGCGGTCGCCAAAGGAGCATTGCGACATCGCATCGCTCCGAACTTCGCGGCTCAAGCGGCCGATGTGGACAGCGAGAAATTGATTGCCATGCTGATGGAAAAAATACCGACGGATAAGAAGTATGCTCGGCCAGTTGCCCCCGTGTGACGGGGTCTCTTGGCTAACGAAAGAACAGCGACCACATCGCCTAAGCCAGGTGGGCCAGCGGTCGTCGACGCAATCCCAACTCGTCGTGGATTAGCCGGCGGCTTCGTCCAGCACTTCATCGGCGACGTAAATCGGAAGATGAGGATCATAATGAACGGCCAGTGCCACAGCGTCGCTGGGTCGACTGTCGACTTCGATCAGTTCTCCGTCGCGACGAATGCGGATGGCAGCGAAGTAGGTGTGCTCTTCCAGCTTGTGAATCACGACGTCCTGCAATTCTCCGCCCAACGCTTCAATCGTGGACTTGAGCAGATCGTGAGTCAACGGCCGCGGAGGCTCTTCACCCTGGACGCAGCGATCGATGCTGGTGGCCTCAAACAGGCCGATCAGAATGGGAAATTCACGCTCGCCTTCGACCTCACGAAGGAAGATGACCTGCTGGTCGTTGATCTCACTGATGATGATGCGGGCCAATTCCATCTGCACGAGCACAACCAGGACTCCAATGGGCGAGTGGTGAGAAAGCGTGTACCAACAAGTTCGATGGCTACGGAGGGAAGTATATTCGGCCGCCCGCCGGGAATGAAATGGGCGGGGTCGACTTCCGCTGTGTGTTTTCCGCGATTCCCGCAGGATAATCGCACAGGGGTTCACGTCCGACTTGCCGGATCACAATCCGGAACTGGGCACTGCGTCGCGGCTTAGACAATCGCGAGTGAAGTGAAATCAAGGTCGATACGGGATCGGACGACGCGTTGGATCACTCGGTGACTTCGACCTCCACAAATTGTTCGGCATAGTTTTCCGAGTAATCGTAGACCTGAAAACCGACCTCGTAGTGGCCTGCGGGAACGGCCATCGACCCGACACTCAGGTCATCGGGGTCGTCCAGCTCAATGATTTCGCTCTCGTCGTCCGACGTCATATGAGTTTCTTTGCCCTCATCGGAAACCATCACAAACACCGGACGGACTTTGTCTCCTGTCTTGAGACTCACCTCGGTCGGACCGTTCTTGGTCTCTTGAAAGGCATAGACGAATTCACCGGTGATCTCGTCTTCATCCAGGTCCACATAGAAGAACAGCGACACATCGATCCAGGTGTTCTTGTTCCGCCGCTGAATCTGTGCGGGTACTTCGATGACGTATTCATTGCGGTCGGCCGAGTCGGCATCAGGTTTGGGATCGGCGGAATCGTCATCCTCTTCCGGCTCGGCCTCTTCCAGTCCGATGACCGGACAGATGAACTCTTTGTCACCCGCTTTCAGCGTGAACCATTTTCCATCCCATTCGTCGCTGACATGCCCTTCGTCATCGCGCGTGCCCGGAAGTTCGCCGATGACGACCTGCAAATCGCCGTGGCGTTTGGCCAGCACAAAGCTGATCGTCTCCACGTCATCCGCTTCGATGTCGGCCGTGAACGACGCGGTCTCACCCGGAGCGATCCGGGTGGCCGACGCTTCGATTTCGCCCAGCACCGGATCTTCCGTGTCATTGGCAGCCGCTACGGTAAATTCGGTGACAAAATTCAGCCAGGGATTGCCCTTGGCAAACAGGGTTTGAGAATAGGCATCCAGATAGGCGTCGACATCCTTCGTGCCACGATCCGCCTTGGCATCGTCGCTCTTTTCTTCCGCATCATCTCCGGCTAGCTGATCTCGATCAGCGGGAAAGAAGATGCTGATGCCATGAGCGTGAGTTCGTCCCTGGCCGTGTCGATTGGCCACGACCATCGCCTTCAATGACTTCTCTAGTGCTCGGGCAGCCACGTCGATTGGACCTTCGGTGAATTGCGTTCTGATCCGTTTGACGAGATGCCCCAGATCGATCAGCCCCATGCCATTGCCTTGCGCGTCCTTCAGGCCGAACTCTTCGGAGTGAGCTCGCGCATCGGCCAGCGACAGCCAGGTGGACCGACCGTTTTCCGTCAGGTCGGCCTGACAGGCTTTCGACAGCGTCTGCAAGGCCTTCAGTACCGCATCCAGTTTGGTGAGATCGACGGCCGAGAGCGTCGTTCCGATGCCGGCGTTGCGGATGCTGTTGCTGCTGGACTTGCGGTAAAAATCATCAAACGTCTCGACGATGATCTTGCCGACTTCGGCCCCCGACAGACTCGGTTCAGCGACCACCCGTTGGAACAGTGGCGTGTAGTGCCAGCCATAGCCCGGTTCCAATTCTTCTGACGCCACCATGATCTTGGCGAAGGGCGCGATGCTGAACGCGCACTCGAGATTTCCCATCAGGCAGGCGTCGAACCCGATCAACTCGAATCGCGACGCGGCTCGCGGAAGTGACTTCAGCGTCTCGTAGATTTCGGTCATGGTCAGCCTGTCGTTGTGATGGGATTCGTCACCACAGACACCGGGCCAGCCGGCACCATGATCGCCGAAGACGAGCGCATACTTTCCGGCCGGCGCATGCTTCATGCCCGTATCAAGAAACCGCTTCAACGTGGCGGGATCACCCATGTTGACTTCGCCCCAATCGGCCAGTTGGGCCAGCCGGCCCTGCTGGATTTCTACCAGCTTGCCCGTGGTCCAATTTGCCAGCTGCCCCACACCTGCCGCCGAGTACCCTAATGCCTGATCGTCCTTTTCCGAACGATCGACAAGAGCCACGATCCGCACCCGATCAGAACCGCCCGCTTCAATCATCTCTTGCAAATCGAGCAACTGGGCCGCCTCGAGATTGTTGTCCGAGGCCAGATACAGCAGGAACGTCCAATCCGCTTCTTTGGCCGCAGCCATTCCGACATTGCCGAACAGAGTCAATGTCGCCAGACACAAACAGGTAAAGATCCGTCTTGTCCGCAGCATGTCTGAATCCTTTCAAAAGACGGGCCTGACCATTCCGTAGTCAGCCGCAGAGACGTTTCATCGGTTACGAAGCGAGGAATTCACGGATCGCCGCGTTGACCGCCAGAGGATTTTCCATCGGAGCCATGTGACCGGCGTCGGGAACCAAAACGAACTTCGCGTTGGGCAGCGCGTCGGCAATCGCTTTCATTTCTGCTGGCGGTGAAATGGCATCGTGATCACCGACGATGACCAGTGAGGGGACATGCAGACTCGGCAATAGTGACGTCACATCCGGACGAACGGCCATACCGCGATGAGCGGCCGCGATGGCCATCGGCGAAGAATCCATGACCATCTGCCGCACACGCTGCACGATGGCCGGTTGCCGTTCCGCCGTACCAGGCGCGAACAGCTTCGGCATCATGGCCCACGCAACCGGTTCGGATCCCTCTTTGATCACGATGTCGGCCATCTTCAAACGATTGGCCACCGCTTCGGGCGTGTCCGCCGCCGCGCGCGTATCACAGAGAATCAGCCGGCCCACCCACTCGGGATAGCGCAGGGCCATTTGCCAGCCGACATAACCGCCCATCGAAAGACCGCAAAAAGTAATGGGGCGATCCACCTGCAAGGCTTCCAAAAGTGCGACGCAATCATCGGCTAACTGCTCCATCGAAACGGAGTACAGCGCACCGTCCGTGCCGCCGAACCCACGTAAGTCAGGAGCGATCACGCGATGGGTCGAAGCAAATTCGGCGATCTGTGCGTCCCACATCGTATGATTGAGCGGGAAGCCGTGTACCAACAGCAGGGCCGGACCAACACCTTCATCCACAACCTGGTACCGGACGGCCTGCACTTCAATGGTTCGCAGCATGATCTTTTCTCGACAATTAGAACTCGACATGGGGGTGAATCGATCGGCGAATTCGCCGGACGAACCGCCGTGACTACGGCTTCTCGCTGATGTCACATTGGCAAAGAAATTGCCCGCAGCCGGGACACCCCGAACCATATTTCTTACGCACGGCCGCGTCGAGATCGACTCCCGCGACATTGGCAATTGTCGCCAGCCAGGCCAGGACATCGGCGAATTCCAGAGCCAGTTCCTCGGGTGTCCCTTCACGCAAGGCGGCCGCCAATTCGCCGACTTCTTCCATCAACCACATGAATGTTCCATCAACGCCGCGCGCCACATCCTTGGCGCCATACATCTTCTGGATCAACGCTTGCAGGTCACGTAGCGACAGCGGGGCAGGGTCGGTCATATTGGGTACTCAATCGAGACAAGAGGCGGCGCGAACGGCGGAACCGTTTTAGAGTAGGTCAGCGAACCCAGTGCTGCAACTGAGTTTTCCACGCTCGGGAAGATCAGACCGAAACGGACCAAGTCGAAAAGAAGACCTGATTCTCTTGCCTTCGCCTGCCCGCAGACGTTTAAATTCACTCCCCGCGGAGTAGACCTTCTACGGACCAGTCAGATGGACAGTTCCAATCGAAAAGGACGATGTCGTGTCCGCGAAATCGAGGGCTCCTGGTCACCAAGTCCCCCTCAGGCCATCGAACCACAAGAAGATCATTCATCATGGCAGCCAAACAGACGATCGCCACACCGCCGTTGATCGTCGTCGTCGGTTCCATCAACATGGACCTTGTCGCACGCATGGCTCGCTTGCCTCGGCCGGGTGAGACCGTCAGTGGGGAATCGTTTCAAACAATTCCCGGTGGAAAGGGCGCCAATCAAGCGGTCGCTGCTGCTCGCCTCGGAGCACGAGTGGCCCTGGTGGGGCGACTGGGTGATGACAGCTTCGGAGTGACGCTCCGACAGAATCTCGTCGCGGACGGCGTTGAGACAAATCACCTGTTCACGACACCGAACTGTTCCAGCGGAGTGGCCCTGATCGGCGTCGAGACCGCAGGAGCCAACGCCATCACCGTCATCCCGGCGGCCAACGGACAATTGTCTGTACAAGATGTCGAATCGTGTCAGACACTCATTCAGGCGGCGAATGCACTCATTGTGCAACTCGAAACGCCGATCCCCACTGTGGCGGCCGCGATTCGAATCGCACAGCGTCATGGAGTCCTGACGGTTCTCGATCCGGCCCCCGCGCCTGCGGGACGATTGCCGGAGGAACTCGTGGCCGTCGATATCCTCAGCCCGAATCAAACCGAAGCCGAGGCGCTGACGGGCATCGTCGTCCATGATTGGGTCACTGCCGAAGCGGCGGCCCGCGATCTCCAGCGACAGGGAGCCCGGGATGTCGTGCTGAAGATGGGCTCGCTGGGTGCACTGGTTTGTAGTCGCGATGGGGCCGTCCAACGAGTGGCGGCCTGTCAGGTTGCTGTCGTCGACACGACCGCAGCGGGCGATGCCTTTACGGCCGCGATGACCGTGGCTCGCTGTGAGGGGCAGTCGCTGGCAGATGCTGCACAAATGGGGTGCGTGGCCGGTTCGCTCGCCTGTACGCGGTTTGGTGCCCAGCCCGCGATGCCCACGCGCGACGAGGTGAATGCCCTGCGGAGGACAGTGGCGGACAATCCCCTCAATGCGGCGGCAACATGATCTTGATCCCGTAGCGCGGGGCGATCTGCAGCAGCTTTTCAATTTCGGCGTGCGAGGGAGGGGCCGCGGTGATAGTCCCTTGAGCGACAGGAACTCCGCACTCGAAGAACATTTGTTCCGCGCCGGCGGGAGCCACGGAGATCAACATTTTGGCAGGACGACCACTTTCGTTTTTGAACGAATGGGGCGTACCGATCGGCATGTTCGCAAACATACCCGGGCCAGCCACGAGTTTTCGATCACCGATTTGAAAAGTGATTTCCCCTTCGAGAATATAAAAAACCTCTTGCTCGCGGCTATGAACATGCGGAGGTGGTCCGCCGCCCGGAGGCACGATGGCTTCCCACAGAGCGTACTTGCCATCGGTCTCGTCGCCCGTGGCCAGAAAGCGATACACATCACCCACGACGGCGAAAGTACGGCCTTCGGTGACCGGTCGCACTACTGGCTCACGAGTCATGGTGATCGTCCGGCGTTAAGGTGTTCTCGAATGACAGGACAGGGATTGCCCATCGCAATCACGCCCAAGCGAAGATTTCCGGCCTTGAGGCTACCCGCTTCAAGTATGGTTTTCGAGTCGCGTCACGTCGTGACAAGTGATCACTTCGGTGACCCACTTCATCGGTCAGCGGTCCTGACCATGAAATGCAGGTCGCTTCTGGATCGTATCACAGGTTTTGGCAAGAAAATTACATCAGAACCCGACAGCGCAATCGATCACTCGTTTTCCGAGGTGAGTTCCACCACTCGCCTCAATCAAAGGCCGGATACGGACTTGAACAGCTGAGCAGCAGCGCCAGTATCATGTTCCCCGGTCCTCAATCTTCATTTTCACTCAGCATGGAACTCGCTTTGCAGCAATTTAATTGGTGTGAGGCTGCGTTGACTGTGGCGGTCAGAAAATCGTAGCCAGTTCGACGCGGACGACGATACGATGTTTTGAGGGAGCCGCTACCTGTTGCTTCCAACACCAGAGTCCCAGGTTCCTGCGCTTTATCAGGAGGAAGACGGAATGCCGATCCAACATGCCAAACCCGGTCAGGTAATTGAATTACCATTGGGATCTCACCTTTCCAGTTCCAAAACGACGACGGTCGTGAAGACGACGGAGCTGGAATTAATCCGGCTGGTACTCGCGGCCGGAAAAGAAATTCCCACGCATATCTCTCCAGGGGAAATCACCGTGCAGTGCCTGGAAGGACGGGTGGCATTTACAGCCCGGAACCAGACTCAAGAACTGGCCGCCGGACAATTGCTGTACCTGTCGACCGGTGAACCTCATTCATTGGTCGGTATTGAGAATTCGTCGCTGCTCGTGACTCGCCTGTTGCCTCGCGGCAAACAGCAGCGACTGGATGTCGTGCAAGAGGCCTCGGAAGAATCGTTTCCGGCGAGCGACCCTCCGGCCTGGTGAACAAGCCTGATCGGGAACAGACCGCGTGGGCGGATTCTTCCCAGGGACTTCTACGCAACAATCGAAAGTGTCGGGGAAATAAAAGATGCAGGTCATTGGTCTCGACCATCTGGTCCTGACGGTGCGCGATCTCGAAGCGACGTGCGAGTTCTACGAACGCCTTCTGGGGTTCAAAGCCATCACCTTTGGCGCGGGCCGTAAGGCGCTGACGTTCGGTTCGCAGAAGATCAACCTGCACCAATCGGGTCACGAATTCAGCCCCAAGGCCGAACATCCCACGCCGGGATCAGCCGATCTTTGTTTCATCACCGACCTGGCGATGAACGACATCGTCGCCCATATTGAGTCCCAGAAAATCCCGCTGGTGGAAGGCCCCGTGGAAAGAACCGGAGCGCGGGGCCCGATCCGGTCCGTTTATTTTCGCGACCCCGATGGCAACCTCATCGAGGTGGCGGTCTATGACATCGCCACGCGGTGAGACTCGAGCGGCCCTTCACGCATCCTGTCCATTCGATCGTCCAGCAGGAGTCCTAGATCAACATGAATGACGAAGCCAATTATGTTTGTTCTTCCTGCGGCGAGGAAATTGTTTTTCCCATCGACGTCTCTGCCGGATCAGAACAAGAATATGTTGAGGACTGCCCCGTCTGCTGCCACCCGAACGTCATCCACGTCGAGGTCGACGAAGACGGCGACGTCCGGGCTTGGGCCACAGATGAATAAGAAAACGGCTTAGCGCTACTAGCGGACCAGCGGGTCAAGCCGAAAGATCGATACCGTCACGCCAGCAGACCAATCAAACGATCGATCAGTGCTCGCCTTGCAGATGGGATTCGACAAACCACAGCTTTTTGTCGATGTCGCGTGAAATCCCGGTAAACAGATCAGCCGTGTCCGCATCCCCCAGTTCGTTAGATTGATCGATGGCCGCTCGCACGGCCTTTCCGGCAGTTGCCAGAGCCGTCGACAAGGCGTCTACGTGATCCCGGCCGCTGGTAATGTTCAAGGGATATGCGGCCAGCTTGGTCCGCTTGCTGACCGCCGTCAGAGTTCCTTCGGCCGTTCCACCCAGTGCGACAATTCGTTCGGCGACCGTATCGACAAAGTCTTCGACTTCCTCGGCCACGCTGTCGAACAGTTCATGCAGAGCAATAAAACTGGGGCCTTTGACGTTCCAATGGGCTTGTTTTGTCTGCAGCTGCAGGTCGATCAAATCCGCCAGCCGATCGTTCAACAGGACAGCCACGGACTTTCGTTTGTCGACGGAAAGATCGTTCTTGGTCGGATTCATGAAAATACCTCCAGTGAAAGGGATGCGAATTATTTTTCAGGTCTTGGCAAAGTTTTTTATCTCGTGACCATTCATCCATGATCACAGGCTGCAACTGGAATCATTTCTTCAGACCAAACTGGTCTTTCAGGAATTCGATTGTTGGCGTCGGCGGTGATCCGTCAAGTTTTTTTCCCCCCGCCACCACCTCGCAAGGGACGTTCAGAGCGTCCATTTTTTCTTTGAGCTTCTTCCCCAGTAGCGGATGGTGAATTCCGATGCGCTGGGTTGTGACCGGGGTATCAATCGAGCTGCTGTACCAAAGCAGTACCGGCGGAGCGTCGCTGGTCACATGATTGATCGGTGACACTTCTTCAAACAACTGATACTTCTCCGGCGGAAGCTGATCGAGTTTTTCCATATCGACATCGAACAGTCTCTGTAACGGAATCACCTTGTGCACATCTTTGTCGGGGAACAGATTCCGAACGAACCGCGGGTCGTACGACGATTGTCCTTCAAAGACCACGGCACAGGTCAGTCGAGTCGATTGTCGCAGCACCGGGTCTTCACTTTTCGGATCGGCCAGATCCTTGTGGAAGGCCAACCACAGCGAGATACCGGCGCCCGCCGACTCGCCCGAAGCGGCAAACCGCCGCGGATCGAGATTCCATTCGTTGGCCTGCGATCGCAGGAATTGGACGGCCCGCGCACCATCATGGAACGCCGCCGGGGCGATGGCGTGTGAGGAAAATCGGTAGTTGATGGCCGCCACCGAGATCCCCGCCTCCAGGCAATCTTTGAGAAGTTGTGGCGGCACGGTCTTGTTTCCTACCATAAATCCGCCCCCATGGATCGAAACCAACAGCGGAGTCGGCCGGTCCGATTTGGCCTGCCACAGGTCCAGCATGTGTCGCTCATGCGGACCGTATTTCACATTCTCGAACGTCGGAGGCACAGCATCGTCACCGTTCAGGGGATTAAACACGCCACACAACAACCAGACGAGAAGAATTGCCGAGAGGGTTCGCATGAAGTTGTTCCTTGCTGATGAAAGCCTGCGAAAGAATTCGGCCTGTTCAAACCCAACCATCTCAACGGTCGGCCGCCGATTATGCAAGACGCCGATGGCAGACAAAGAATCAATTCCAAGCAGGGTGGTTGACGATGGAGAATTCTCCAGCCGGGTACGATATCTTCTCGTTGGAAAGCGAATCGACTTTGACGGAATCATGGCCGGTGGATCGCTTTTCTCGACGAGTCAATTTCCAGGAAGGGACAACCATGCCATCAGTGGTTTGGCGCAGCGCTTATGGACTTGCCCTGTTGATTGCGGGGGCTTTGCAAGTTGTTCAGGCGGCCGATCCCCCGCCGGGCCTCGATAATCCGCCAGCGGCGCCACCGATGTTCAGTGGCGTGGGTCTCGCTCTGGCCTCGAGGAAAACGGAGGCCGGTTACCAAATCATGAAGCTCATTCCGAATTCCCCGGCGGCACTTTCATGCGAGATTCAAGTGGGAGATGTCGTCATGGCGGTGGGGGATGCGGATTCCTTTCCCTACGATATCGATCTCAATGATCTTAATTTTGAAAACGTCATCCAGTTGATTCGAGGACCGGTCGATTCCGAAGTGCGTTTGCGGATCGTTCCAAAAGATCCTTCCTTCGTGAAGGAAAAGGTTATCGCTCTGAAACGACAAATCTTGTTCGGAGCAGGGCTGATGGGACAGAACCTGGTGCTTCCGTTCACATCGCTCGACGATCGAAAACCGCTGACCGTGGACCAATTTGCTGGTCGCGCCGTCGTCCTCGTTTTTTGGTCCGTGAACAATCTCGATCAACTGCCGCACCTGCAACAGATGATTCACGGCCTGGATAACCGCAAAGCGTTTCCTACCGAACTCGAACTGATTGCCGTCAACTGTGACGCGACCATTGAACAGGCGGAAACAACTCTTCAGCAACATCGACTCGAACAGGTGCGGCAGACCTGGATCGATCCCAAGACGATCGAATCACTGTCGTCGGGCGTGTTACCACTGATCGTGGTCGTCGCCCCCACCGGCGAAGTCGAGGCGGTTTGTCATCCCGAATCAATTAATCTTGAGAAGTTCTTGAAGCGGTATTCAGCCAAGACTGACGCGGCCAAATAGCAATGCGAGACCCGTTCATCCTGGGGACGGAAAGTTCGACGGTTTTTTCGCCGGGCTGTCCACAAACCGCAGCAATCTTAAGCCATTGAAAATGACCAGGAACGACGCGCCCATGTCGGCCGCAATTGCAGCCCACAGCGAGGCGAAACCGACCAGAGTTAAAATGACGAAGATTGCCTTGATCGCAAGCGCGAACGCGATGTTCACGCGGATAATGTCTAAGGTCCGTCGCGAATGAGAGACCAGCCACGGAATCCGCGACAAATCATCGGACATCAGGGCGATATCGGCCGTCTCCAACGCCACATCACTGCCCGCCGCCCCCATCGCAATTCCGAGTGACGCTCTGGCCATCGCTGGAGCATCGTTGACTCCGTCACCCACCATTGCCACGCAGCCGTACTGTGAAACCAACTGTTCGACGACCTGCACCTTATCGGCGGGCAACAAATTGGCTTGAACGTTGTCGATTCCGACGGTGCGAGCGATGGCTTTCGCCGTCGATTCGTTGTCGCCGGTCAACATGGCGATCGTCTCGACCCCCATTTCCCGTAATGACCGAACGGCATTCCGAGCATCAGGTCGCACACGATCAGCAAGAGTGATCGCCCCGCAAACATGATCTTCATTGCCGACGATCACGGCCGTCGCGCCCTCTTGGGTCAGTTCGTCCAATTGGGCGAGAACCGTTTCAGTGGCTTGACCGCGCTCCTCAACAAATCGGCGTGAACCCAGCCAATACCGCTTGCCGTCGAACCGGGCCGTCGCTCCCTTTCCAGGAACGATCTGATAATCCTCCGCCGGGCGAATGGACACGTTTCGCTGCTGAGCGTACGCCAGAATCGCGCGTCCCAAAGGGTGCTCACTGTGCGCTTCCAGTCCGGCAATTCGTTCCAGCAGTTCTTCATCCGTATGGCCATTCCAGGGAAAGAGTCCCACCACGGTGGGACGACCTTCGGTCAATGTTCCCGTCTTGTCGAATGCCAATGCTCGCAAGCGAGCGGGAATTTCGACGATCACCCCGCCTTTGATCAGGACACCTTGCCGAGCCGCAGCCGCAATGGCGGCGACGACACTCACCGGTGTCGAGATCACCAGTGCGCAGGGACAGGCGATGACCAGCAAGACCAGCGATCGATAGAGCCATTCGTACCAGTTGCCACCCAATAACAATGGCGGAATCAGAAAAATGGCCAGGGACAGGCCGAGGATAATGGGCGTATAGATTTGGGCAAACTTTTCCACCCATTGTTCAGACCGCGACCGTCGGGCCTGTGCGTCGCTGACCATGCGAACGAGATAGGCGAGGGTCGTGGCATCGGACAGTCGCGTCGTTTCAATGTCCAAAGCGCCTTCGCCATTGATCGTACCGGCAAAGACCGAGTCACCGGGTGACTTGGGAACGGGCAGGCTTTCACCAGTAATCGGGGCCTGATTGACCTGGCTATGACCGCTGACGATTTGTCCGTCCAGCGGAATCCGTTCGCCCGGCTTCACCAACAGAATCGCACCCACGGGAACTTGATTGGGCGAGACTTCGCTCTGACGGCCATCAGGATATCGCAGGCGAGCTGTCGGCGGAGTCAAATCGAGCAACGCCTCGACCGCACGACGCGCGTGACCCACACTCCATTTCTCGAGTAACAACGAAATCGAAAAGAGGCAGGCCACCGACGAGGCCTCAAACCAGTCCCCGAGCCAGGCCGCCCCGACGACGGCAAACACCATCAACAAATTCATGTCGGGCCGCATCCGCCGCATCGCCAACCAGGCGCGCGGCAACACCCACCAGACTCCGGCCAGCACGCCCAATCCGTACAGAGTCTGTGCCAACACCGGAACTTGTCGGGCCAACCCCATGCCTTCCGAGCCGATTGCATCCTGAAGGCTGCCGGCGATTCGCGCATGGGTGATGAATCCGGCGATCGTGAGCAAGCCACTGACGGCAGTCAGCAACGCTCGGCCGTGACGGTGTAGAAACGATTGCTTGATCGCTGCCGGAGATTCTCGTCGCCACTGTGTGGCTTTCATGCCCGTGCGAGCCACCGCGCGCAGCACGGCGTCGGCAGTGACATCGGCCGCATCTTGGGCAATCGTCAATTTTTCCTGCAGCAGGTCGAACGACAACCGATCTTCGCCGCCCACCAGGGGTGCGAGTTCTCGTTTCAGGACCGCCACTTCCTCGGCACAGTCCATGCCATCAATTTTGAATTGCAGGGGTTCCGCAGGCATGAACAATCGATTTCGTCAGGAATTCGTGGAAGGAAGAAAGTTTGGCAGGACTACCCGCCGGCACGCAATTGGCTTCTAATCTCGCCGCCCATCATTGAGCCGTGTGCGCCGTTTCGGAATCTTGTCACCGATCGAGCGTAACCTCATTGATGACGGTCTGCTGCAGCGAATTTTCGACAAACCAGAAAGGTTCGTAAATCTTGAAGAATTTACTATTCATCCTGGCCCTGGTTGCCCTGTCTCATGTCACTCTTGCCGACGAACGGTCGGTCATCGTACCGCTGGGCGACAAATCGTTCGAAGTCGAGAAAACGGATTTCGTCCGGCTGACTGGCAAGGGCATCTCCGGTTCTAAAATCGAAATCCAGATCGAAGGACCGGCCAAAGTCGAATCGACCAGCCGAGTCCGGGAACTGACGAACGGTTTGCCGCTGATCGGCAATACCGTCAAGGAATTCGAGCTGAAACCGACGGATACCGGGAAAGTGATCGTGACCATGACCGTGACTCCACCTCAGCCGAACGCCAAGGCGAAGGTCACGAAGATCGAGTTTGAAGTCAAGTAACAGGGAATTTCCCTTCACAGAGGATCTCGCGAAATGACCGCCGTTCGGCCCGGAAGATATCGACATTATAAGGGAAATGAGTACACCGTCATCGGGGTCGCCCGGCATAGCGAAACCCAGGAAGAACTGGTGGTTTACCGCCAGGAATACGGGGATCATGAGCTTTGGGTGCGTCCGCAGCAAATGTTCCTGGAAACAGTGACGATTGGGGGTATCACCACCCCTCGTTTCCAATATCTGGAGGGCAGCCAGGACGGATGACGAACGGTTGCCCCGACCGTGCGTGACCTTTCGGTGATCCTCTACTGACATAGCTTCTCAATGTTTTTGAAGCCTGATACCATCAGGCGGGTCCAGAATCCCAGAATTGACGGGGAATTCTTCGGGCCTCGCTAGGGGCGGGGCGGTATCGTCGAGATCGAAGCGGCTTGGCGAACGTAAATTGAGTGGTTTTAACGGGCAAGGAAATCGAGATGGCGGCGACTAATCCCTTTGATGCTGAATCGGTACTCAAAACGAGCGGTGGCGAATTCAAATATTTTTCGCTGCCGAAACTCGCGGCTAAGGGATTTGGTCAGATCGACACGTTGCCGTTTTCGATGCGTGTTTTGCTCGAAGCCTGCCTACGGAACGTCGACGGCTTTCTGGTGAATGAAGAGCATGTCGCTCAGGTCGCGAACTGGAATGCCGCCAAGCCACAACAGGTCGAGATCCCCTTCATGGTGGGTCGCGTCGTGTTGCAGGATTTCACTGGCGTGCCGGCAGTCGTCGATATGGCCGCATTGCGCGATGCGATGATTCGAATGGGCGGCGATCCCAAAAAGATTAATCCCCTGGTGCAGTGCGATCTGGTCATCGATCACTCGGTGCAGGTCGATTTCTTCGGCTCGAGCGATTCGCTGCAGAAGAACGTTGATCTGGAATTCGAACGAAATCTGGAACGTTACCAGTTGCTGCGCTGGGCTCAGCAAGGTCTCAGCAATTTCCGCGTTGTGCCGCCGGCCACGGGGATTGTTCATCAAGTCAATCTCGAATATCTGGCCAAGGTAGTGCTGACAAAGAATGGCGTGGCTTATCCAGACAGTCTGGTCGGCACCGACAGCCATACGACGATGATCAACGGATTGGGCGTCGTGGGTTGGGGGGTGGGTGGAATCGAAGCCGAAGCGGTGATGCTCGGTCAGCCAATCTACATGCTGATGCCCGAAGTTGTCGGGTTCAAAGTGAGCGGCAAGCTGCCTGAAGGCAGCACGGCAACGGACCTCGTGCTGGTGGTGACCCAGATGCTGCGAAAGCACGGCGTGGTCAATAAGTTCGTCGAATTCTACGGACCGGGCCTGGACGCGATGACGCTGCCCGACCGAGCCACGCTCGCGAACATGGCTCCCGAATACGGAGCGACCATGGGATTCTTCCCCGTGGACGAAGAAACACTGCGGTTCATGCGCCGCACCGGGCGAACTGCCGCCGAAGTGGAACTGGTCGAAGCGTACTACAAAGCGCAAGGCATGTTCCGGACGGCCAGCTCTCCTGAACCGCGCTTCACGTCGAAACTGGAACTCGATCTGTCGACCGTCGTAGCCTCAATGGCCGGTCCCAAGCGTCCACAGGATCGCGTGTTGCTCAGCGATATGAAGTCGGCCTGGGTGAAAGAACGCAGCACCAGTTTTGGGCATCCGACGCCAGCCACTCCCGTGGCGGTCAAGGGGACCAGCGCCAAGATCGGCGACGGAGCCGTCGTCATCGCCGCCATCACCAGTTGTACCAACACCAGCAATCCCTCGGTCATGCTGGGTGCGGGACTGCTCGCTCGCAATGCCGTCGCGAAGGGACTGACCAGCAAGCCCTGGGTGAAAACCAGCCTGGCGCCCGGCAGTCGCGTCGTGACGGAATATCTGGCCAAATCGGGACTCGATGTCTCCTTGAATCAGCTGGGTTTTAACACGGTCGGCTACGGCTGTACGACCTGCATTGGCAATAGTGGACCGCTGCCCGATGCAGTCTCGCAGGCCGTGACCGAAGGCGATCTGGTCGTCTCGGCCGTGCTTTCGGGAAATCGTAATTTTGAAGGCCGAATCAATCCTCAAGTGAAAGCCAACTATCTGGCCAGCCCCCCGCTGGTGGTGGCTTACGCGTTGGCCGGAACGACGGAAATTGATTTGACGACCGAACCGCTGGGCAAAGACAAAGCGGGGAAGGACGTCTACCTGAAGGACATCTGGCCGACCTCCAAGGAAATCGAATCGACGATCGCCTCGTCGATCACTCCCGAAATGTTCACGACCGAATATGGTCATGCCGCCTTGGGACCGATCGAATGGCAAAAGATCACGGGCGCTACCGGTCCTCTGTACAAGTGGGATGAAAAGAGCACCTACGTGCAGGAACCGCCATTCTTCATCGACATGCCGGCTCAGCCCAAGCCGATCCACGGGATCAGCGGTGCGGTTTGCCTGCTGTCTGTCGGTGATTCGGTGACGACGGACCACATCAGTCCGGCCGGATCGATCAAGGCGAGTTCACCCGCCGGAATCTTCCTGGAAGCCAATGGCGTGGCTCCGCTGGACTTCAACAGCTATGGCGCCCGGCGCGGTAACGATCGCGTGATGACTCGGGGAACGTTCGCGAACATTCGACTGCGAAACCTGCTGTGCCCCGGCACCGAAGGCGGCGTCTCAAAATACTTCCCAACCGGCGAACAGATGTCTGTCTATGACGCCGCCATGAAGTACAAGACCGATGGCACGCCGCTGGTCGTCCTGGCCGGAGCCGAATACGGAACCGGATCGTCACGTGACTGGGCCGCCAAGGGAACCTATCTGCTTGGCATCCGGGCCGTGATCGCCACCAGCTTCGAACGCATTCACCGTTCGAACCTTGTGGGAATGGGTGTGTTGCCGCTGCAGTTCCGTGCGGGCGAGAACCGCGAGTTCCTGGATCTCGACGGTACCGAGACGTTTGAAATCCAACTGGATGACAACCTCAAGCCCTTGCAAGCGGTCGAAGTCATGGCCACCAAGCCCGACGGTACCGCCATCCATTTCGTTGCCACCTGCCGCATCGATACCCCGGTCGAAGTCGAATACTATCGTCACGGCGGTATTTTGCACAAAGTGTTGAGAGATCTGGTCAAAGGTTAACAATCCCGCTCTGCGGAAGAGGACTGCAAGAGGTCGAAAGCCGACTGCCGTTACGCTTCGACCTCATGCGGTCGTTCGAGGCTCCGAGCGGCAGACGCCCCTTTTGAGCGAGTCCCCTCGCAAGCTTCCATCGAGTCTTGAGCAGGTCGATTTTTAGTGCCGCCTGATCGAGGCCATTCGAGATCCGAATGGTTCGATCGATCGGTTTTTCACGAACAGGATCAAACATGCTGCGACAGGCCGTGGGTTGTCTCGCCGTTGTACTGGTTTTGGGAACGGGCGCGATCGCTCAAGAGGTTCCTGCCAAAACGGCCTCCGTACCCGGAAGCCAGGGAACGCTCTCCATCGGCGGCAAGACGTACAAACTGATCCATGCTGTGGCGTATGAATCGAAGGTCTTCGATGACTACCTGATTAGCGTGCTGACGAGCAATGAACCGATCGCCGTGGACAAACTGAAAGCGGCACTGAAAGAGGGCAAAGGGACCGACGACAAATTCACCACGTTTCAACCGCAGGTGAAGCTGTCATTCAACAAGAAGTCCGGCGAGGTCAGCTATTGCAATTCCTATGCAGACGGACACTCTTTCAGCGCCTCGGGCGGTGGACTGAAAGGGCAAGTCGTTGTGAAAGACGGACGAGTCACCGGGAACTGTTCTCGCGTCGGTGAGGAAGGTAAGACAAACGAAACCTCATTCGATGTCAAATTCGACCTGGAACTGATCCCGGCCGTCATCGTGGCCGATGATCCGCCGAAAATGAAAGAAAAATCCAAGTCAAAAGGGAACTCGAAATCCTCGAAGACTGACGCGGGCGGGGACGATTCCGGCCTGCCCAATGCCTACGATCTGCCGATTACCAAAGACGCCACCAACATCGACCGCGTGAAACTCGTCGAACAGATCAAGTACAAGAGCCCATCAGACATCAAGACCGTCACCGCATTTTTGATTCAGCAATTCGCCGCCCAAGGTTGGTCCAGCGATGACAACGATCTGACCGGCAAATCGTCCACGATTTTGGCGCGGACAAAAGGCCAGTCAGAACTGACGATTTTCGTGAAACCGGACGGCACGGGAAGCACTGTCACAATGATGACAAAAGGCCTCTCATGGGACGAGAAGAAGCCTGCCGCGGACGGCACGCCGAAAGAAGAGGCCGCTGCCGGATCGGGAATTCTGGCCGCCAAGTTCCCCGTGCCCGAGAAGGCCACGGACATCGAACGAAATCCCGACACCAAGATGGTCGTCTGCCGTAGCAAGCTGTCTGCAAAAGACGTGATCGAGTTCTACAGCAAGAGCTTGACCAAACTGGGCTGGAAGGAAAATCAAGAGGAAACGGTGCTGATCGAAGCCGTCGAGTCGGGTTTGATGAATTTCAAGAACGGCGACGAATCGATTCAGATCGCCATCCAGGATGGAAAACCCAAGTCCAAAACGCGCATCGTGATCCTCGGTAGCGGATTGAAATGGGCAGCTGCCGCCGAGGAAAAAGACCAATAACAATTGGTCTTTGGTCGTGTTCTCAATCGATTCCGTAGAAACGGGCGAGTCAATCCGCAGCGGCCGATTTGGCGATGCGTATCGTTCCAAGGGCCAGGGCGAGGATGCCCGTCGGACATCGTCGGATCATTAACCGAGCCACTCGTTCACGATTTCCTTGACCTCTTCCGCTTCCAGGGTTTCGTGGGCAAGCAGGCCGTCCGCCAAGGCCGCGATGGCCGACCAGTTCGGCTCGGCATCCATCAGACGGTATAGCTGCCTGGTGACGGTCTCTAAATGTTCCAGTCGTTTGCGAGGATCGACAAATAGCGGCGCCGCCAGTTCCCACGCCGCTTGCCAGTCGTTGGCCCATTCCGCAACCAGCCCGGGATGATAGGCGTCGCCCGAATACAGCATTTCGGCCACTGGACCGGCCAGGGAAACCTGAATCGCCCGTTCAGAAAATTCGCGGTCGGACAGACGCGATCGGCGCCAGATCACCTGCGTATCGCCAAACCGCTCTGGACCGTCATCGTCGTCCGGTTCAATGGTCACACACTGAACCTTGGCTCCGAAATAGGTGGCCATGAAGGCGTGACCGGCTTCGTGATACGCGGTAAGTTCCATAGACCTAGTTGCTCACGGGCAATCGAAACAGCCGCCTGGCATTGGCGGTTGTCACCGCGGCGATTTCTTCCTTGGTGACGCCGCGAATTTCGGCCAGACAAGACGCTGTCAGGCGAACATGGGTCGGTTCATTCCGCTTTCCCCGGAAGGGCGTCGGGGCGAGATAGGGGGCGTCGGTTTCAATCAACAGGCGGTCGGGCGGTACGGTAGCCGCGACCTTTCGTTGCGCTTCGTTCTTCTTGAAGGTCACCATCCCGCCAAACGACAAATGCATCCCTAGCTCCAGGCAGGCGGTGGCCGTTTCGGCCGTGCCGCAAAAAGCGTGGATGACGCCATTCAGCGGTGATCGAGCGGCCTGTCGCCGCAGCTGCTCGACAACTTCCGCATCCGAATTGCGGGAATGCACAACAAACGGCAGACCCAGTTGACTCGACAATTCGATGTGACGATCGAAATACTCGGCCTGCAACTCCAATGGCGAGTGGTCCCAATACTTGTCGAGTCCCGTTTCACCCAGGCCGACCACTTTGGGCGATTTGGACAGTTCGACGATTTCATCCCAGTCCCCGGCCCCCGCAGCGGACACGTAATTGGGATGCAGACCAACCGTCGCGTAGACCTGGGGATAGCGATCGGCCAACTCGATCACTCGACGGCAACTGTCGAGCGTGATGCCAATCGCAATCATGGCAACGATGCCAGAATCGATCGCGCGCTGCACGACGTCGGCGCAATCCTGATTGAAAGCGTCTTCGTCCAGATGACAATGCGTATCGATCCATTCCACGGACTTCGTCCTTTACCGGGTGTTGTTTGGCGACCCGGGAACTGACGAGCGAAGAATCCCCGAGAGTAAGACCGGCCGGTTCGCCGGAGTCGGGCTTTCGCGGGACCAGACGGGCGGCCACAACCGGGCCGCGCGCATCCTAAACTGCCACGGCGGGTTTCGCCAGTGATTGCAGGCGGTCGGTAATCTGCCGTTCCGAAGTCAGAATCTCGGCAATCAATGCAGCCGCTTCGGGATCGTCCACGCACGTGTGCGACGCCTCTTCCAACTCGGCCAGCACGGCTTTCTGATTGGTGAGGATAATCTTCACCAGATACTTCAACGACAGAAAATGCAGATCGGTGTAAGTGGCGGGGAAACCGCCAAAATCGATCGACCAGCGACGCTCGGTCAATAGCTCGGACAATTGCCCCACGTGCTCCTGCTGGGTGGCAACGAGCGAGGGAAATTCGGCCGCCAGGGCCGCGTCGGAACGACTGGACCATGACGAACAGTGGCCGACGTATTGCAGCAGGCTGCGCCCAATATCAATCAACAACTGATTGAGCTTCGCATTGTGTTGAACTTGTACCATGAATAATGCCGCCGCGATCTGGACCAATTCAAATGAAAAATCGAAACCACTACAGGAACGCGTGAGCGGCCCGCAAGGCGACATTGGCCAGCGGATTGATGATGATGCCCAGAAAGACAACCATCCCCGACAACAACATCACATACATTCCTGGTGACGAATTGGACGGCATCGCCACCGCGGGCGCATCGGCCGGTCGTTCGTACATGCACATGTATTTGGCAACACGCAGATAGTAAAACAGGCTGATCACCGTATTCACGCCACCTGCCACCAGAACAACCCACATGAACCAGTGCACTCGCGTGGCATCGAACAAGGCGGCGAAGATGAACGCTTTGCCGTAGAACCCACCCAGCGGAGGAATTCCCACCAGGCTAAACAGGCAAATTGCCATACCGATAGCCAACACCGGGGCTTGATGGCTCAAGCCTTTGTAATCTTCGATCTCTTCCGAGAACGTCTGATTGCGAATGAAGGCCACGATGGCAAACGCGCCCAGATTCATGAACAGATAGACGCACAGGTAATACAGCAGACCTTGAATCGCTCGATACGCGGCGTCTGGCCCGGCATTACCGCTTTGCAAAACGAGCAGTGCCGAGACCGCCATCAGCATGTAACCGGCATGAGCGATCGTCGAATAGGCCAGCATGCGTTTCATATTTCGCTGGGAATAAGCCGCCAAGTTGCCGAACGTCGCCGTCAGCGTGGCCAGGAAACCAAGTCCCAGTCCACAGGTCAGTGCTAAACCTTGCGAGGCCCCGGTACTGTCGCCGGTCAGACTGAGGGTGAATCGCACGAGCAGGGCGAACGCCGCCGCTTTCGAACCGATCGACAAGAAGCCGCCAACTTCGGCCGAAGCCCCCTGAAAGGCGTCCGGACACCAGAAGTGGAACGGGACGGCTGATAGTTTGAAGGCGAATCCGACGGCAATCATCAACAAGGCCAGCAGCACGCAACGCGCCGCCGGGTCTTGCATGACTTCGCGACCAGCGAACACCGCTTGAAACCGCGAAGCCAATTGCGGAAATTCGGCCGTACCAAGCAGGCCGGCGAGCAAACTGATACCGAACAGCATGACCCCCGCCGCACCGGCACCGTAGACGACAAACTTCAAGGCCGCTTCGCTGCTTTGACGGCGCCCCTTGAGAAAACCGGTCAGTGCGTAACTGGGAACGCTGGCCATTTCGATGCCCAGAAACAACATCAGCAAGTGGTTGGCACTGGACATCAACATCATGCCAATGACCGCTCCGGACAGCAGCGAATAGAAATCCGGCGCATCTTCGTCATCGGGAATGCCCGTCAACACGGTGAGCACGATGACAAACACGAGAAAGAACGTCAGAAACCCGCGGAAGAAAATCGAGAAGGGGTCATGCATCGCCAGTCCCGTGAAAATCTGCACGGGAATCGCGTCAGGCAGACTGATCTGCCAGAACTGGTACAAGACAATCATGAACGACGACATGCCGCCCAACAGGGCGATCCAGTGCGTCGGAATCGTTCGGTCGACGTTCGTCAGCCGCGCGAGCAGCATCAGAATAATCGACGACGACAACACGAGTTCCGGCAGGAAGATCCACAGAGAATCAAAGGTCGAGGCCTGGTGGGCCACCCCTTTGCTCAGAAACTGCTGTAGGAGAGCTTGAAAATCCATGAGGATTGGCGATCGATCAGGAAAGCGATTTGCGAAAATGACGAATCAACAACGTACCGACGATCAGGGCAGCTGAGCCGCTTGAACGGCTGGAGCCGCCGAATACAACGTTTCGTAGGCGGTGGCCAAACTTTGCGTCAACGCTTCGATGGAACCTTGCATCGGACTGAACAACAGATTGGGCAACACACCGAACAGAATCGCGGTCACTACCAGCGTGTAGCCAATGGCTAGTTCGCGACTGTTTGCTTCCACCAACGCTTCGGGATGCGGCCCCTTGTATTCGGGACCGAGGTAAACCCGTTGCAACGTCCAGAGGATGTAACCAGCCGTCAAAATCACACCACTGGCGGAGATAATCGCCAGCAACGGACTGAAGTTCCAACAGGCCAACACCGACAGCACTTCACCAACGAATCCGCACAGTCCCGGCAGTCCCAGTCCGGCGAAGAAGATCACGGCTGCCAGACCGGCATAATGTGGCATCACCTGGGCGATTCCACCGAATTTGTTGATGTCGCGATGGTGAACGCGGTCGTACAGCACGCCCACCATAAAGAACATGCCAGTGGAGGAAATCCCGTGAGCCAGCATTTGGAACATGGCCGCATTCAGCCCCATGGTCCAGTAATCGCGATTGATCGTCTTGCCGTCCACAATCTTCCAGACGGCGATCCCCACCAGCACGTATCCCATGTGACTGACCGAGCTGTAGGCCACCAGACGTTTGAAGTCGGTCTGGGCCATGGCGGCAAACGCACCGTAAATGATGCTGAAGACGCCCAGCCCCACCAGGAAGTAGGCGGCGTATTGAGCCCCGTACGGACAGAGCGGGAACGCGATGCGGATGATTCCGTATCCGCCCATTTTCAACAGCACGCCAGCCAGGATCATCGAGATCGGCGTGGGAGCTTCGACGTGAGCGTCAGGCAACCAGGTATGGAAGGGGAACGAAGGCAGCTTAATCGCAAATCCGATAAACAGCATGATGAAGGCCGCAACCTGCATCGTCTGATCGAATGTTGCGACCTTGCCGGTCCCGGTGGCGATCTTCGCCAATTCGATCAGGTCAAAGCTGCGACCGCTGTTGAAGTAGAACATCAACATGGCGATCAGCATCAAGACTGAACCGGCCAGCGTGTAGAGGAAGAACTTGATGGCCGCGTATTCACGTCGCGGACCACCCCAGATGCCGATCAGGAAATACATCGGCAACAACATGACTTCCCAGAACACATAGAACAGGAAGAAATCCAGCGACAGAAAGACCCCCATCATGCCTGTTTCAAGAATCAGAAACAGCATCAGGTAACCTTTGACGTTCTTATCGATGCTCCATGACGCCAGCATCGACAGCAGACAGACAAAGCCGGTCAAAACAATCAACGGCAGGCTGATCCCATCGACACCCAGTCGGAAATAGATATTCCACGAGGCAATCCAGTCATGGGCGAATCCGAATTGAATCTCTGACGTCTTCGTGTCGAACTGCAACCACAGTTGCAGGGTCAACAGGAAGGTCAATGCCGTCCCCAAGACGCCCCAATAGCGCATCGCTTCTTTGGCCTCTTTATCGAAGACCAACAGCGGAATGGCCCAGACAGCGGGTAAGAAGACGATGCAGGTCAGGAGTGTTTCCGGACTCATGATGAACCCAATTTCCTCAAGCGTACAACAACCACTCGTGTGGTCGACAGAATTCAGTTCTATTTCGGAATCGCTGTGATCAGTGCCCCAAACAACACCACCACCGCGACACCAATCCACATGATATATTGCCGAAGCCGACCGGTCTGAATGACCTTCAACGACGAACCGATTGAGAACGTGACCGTCCCCACCAGATTCACCAGGCCGTCCACCATCGTCTCGTCGAATTTCCGATCCCAGCCCGAAACCAACACAGTGATCTTCGCCGAACCGTGAAGAATGGCGTCCAGCACCTTGCGATCAAAGCTGACGCACCACGCCGCCACGATATGCACCGGCTGAACAAACATCACTTCGTACAAATCATCAAACCGCCATTTGTCCAGCAGGAAGTCGTAGACAGACGAAAACTGTCGTCGGATGTCGCTGGGCCGAATGCTCTTCTGCACATACATCAAATAGGCCAGCCCCATACCGATGAAGGCGGAAATCAAGGCCAGCATCCCCGCCGTAGCATGCACGTGATGCACGTCGCTGTCATGCCCCTGATGACTGGGCAGAGTGACTTTGGACGCACCCACTGAGACGACTCGCTCGACGGCGGGCACCAGTTCGCTGTCGGCGATCAACCGGAACAGTGGTCCGCCTTCACCGCCCCAGGCACAGCCCGCGGCGAAAATCGCGAGCGCGATCAGCGGGATGGTCATGATTTTGGGATTCTCATGACAGTGATCGTAAACATGTTGATCGCGCGGCTGACCAGCGAAGGTCAAGAACCAGAGTCGGAACATGTAGAACGACGTAATTCCGGCGGTGACCAGCGGCGTGATGAACAACAGGAAATGTGCGTTGTTCAGTTCGTAATAGGCCAGGGCCGATGCCACGATGGCATCTTTCGAATAGAAGCCCGAGAAACCGATTGATGTTCCGGGAATCGCCAGCCCGGCGATGGCCATGACACCGATCAGCATCGTGTAAGCAGTGATCTTCATCTTGTGTCGCAAGCCGCCCATGCGACTCATGTCTTGCACGTGATGACAACCGGCAATCACGCTACCCGAACACAAGAACATCAACGACTTGAAGAAGGCGTGCGTCACCAGATGGAACAAACCGGCGCCCCAACCGCCCACGCCAATCGCCAGCATCATGTAGCCCAACTGGCTGATCGTCGAATAGGCCAGCACGCGTTTGATGTCAGTGACCACCAGAGCGATCGTCGCCGCCACGAACAGCGTAATGCAACCAATGTAGGCAATGCCCAACAGCACTTCGGGGGTGAACATCGGATAGAATCGACCCGCCAAGTAGACGCCGGCGGCAACCATGGTGGCCGAGTGCACCAGTGCGGACACGGGCGTCGGACCCTCCATCGCATCGGGCAACCACGTCTGCAGGGGGAATTGAGCACTCTTGCCAATGCTGCCGGCAAACACACCCAATCCGGCCGCGACCAGCAGCAGGTAGGTGATCGTTCGAGGCTGCCCGTTTTGTTCGGCTCGATGCCCCGACGCATCGCGAAGATAAACTTGCTTGCCATCTTCCGAAACGTCCAATCGGCCGTCGTGACCCCGAATCATCGTGAACAGACCGGCTTCGGGACTGTCGTGCGAATCGGTATCGGCAAATTGGAATGTGCCAAACGAGGTCCAGATAATCATCAGACCGATCAGGAACCCGAAGTCCCCGACGCGGTTCATAATGAACGCTTTGTTGGCCGCAGTGCTGGCTGAGTTTCTTTCAATGTAGAAACCAATCAACAGATAACTGCAGATACCGACCAATTCCCAGAAGATAAACACCTGGAAGATGTTTCCGGCCAGCACCAGTCCCAGCATCGAAAAGCAAAACAGCGACAGGTAGGCGAAGAAGAGGTAAAACCGACCAGGACGGCTGAAGTGGCCGCCACCGTGCATGTGAACTTCGTGGTCTTCGTATTCTTCGGTCAATTCATCGTGCATGTAACCGATGGCAAACAGGTGAATACAGGTGGCAATAAAAGTCACCATCGTAAACATCACCAGCGTCAAACTATCGATGTACCAATCCAACGATAGTCGCAAACTGCCAAATCGAGCCAGTTCGTAGTACGTGCCGGCATAATACTTTTTCACCGGTGTCGCATGTTCCGTCGCGTGCCCTGCGACGGCATGATCATCGGCATGATGTTCCGCGTGGTCACCGTCATTATGAGCGGCAGCATGATGGCCTGCGTCGGCACCGTGATGCCCTGATAGGGCTGACCAGCCGGTGGCACCACCCCAGATCAACAGCGCCAACAGGCTGCAAACAAATCCGGCTCCGATGAATCCGACCGCAAAGTACGCTGCACCTTTGCTGAGCCGATGGGACCAGCACAACCAGTACATTTCGATGACGAAGCCCACCAGCGGCAGCAACCAGGCTGTCGTCAGCAGGAACATCAAGTAATCGCCGGTTTGGGGCATAATTCCGTCACTGAGAGGTTTATTCAGAGTACTTGGATTGAGAAACGATGACTGGCAGAAAGGCCGATCAGCCGTGCAACTCGTTCCCACTGTCAACGTCTATGGTCAAATGATTGTTGTAGAAGTTCAACGCGATCGCCAAGGCCACGGCCGCTTCCGCCGCTGCCAGGACAACCACGAATAAGGCTGTGGTTTGACCGTCGAGACCCAGTGGCGTGTAGCGAGAGAACGCGACGAAGTTGACGTTCGCCCCATTCAACACCAGCTCGACGCCCATCAAGATTCCAATCCCGTTTCGCTTGGTCGCCATACACACGACGCCACACACAAACAGTACGGCCCCGACCATCAAGTATGCATTCAGACCGACTTCACCCATGATCGAAACTCTTTCTCGAACGCCAGCTGTCTTCTGAATACGGAACCCCGATCAACTTAACTCTGGCGATTCTTCCGACACGACCCGTCGCTTGGCTCGCGCCAAATAGGCCGCACCAATCAGCACCACCAACAAATGAATCGAGATGATTTCAAACGGCAACAAATAACCCGGTGCCAGCCCATGCGCCCCCCCTTCAACAAGGTTTCGATCGGGCCGCAATCCCAGGAAACTTAAACCCAACTGACGAACGGTTCGCCCTTGCTGCTCCTGAACCCCAAGCGCTACCTGAGATGCACTGGAACCGGCGGGCTGATCACCGGCTTTCTGCCATTGGGCCGCATCTACGTTCACCGGCGCCGCAGGCGTGGCCGGCAGTCGATCTGCAATCTCGTCCCAATCCACTTTGCCGATCGACGACACCAGAACAAACAGCAACAGCATACCGACAGCGGCCCCGACGATAACCTCCGCTGGACTTGTCCGAATCTGCGTGTAAGGACCACTGGCAGTCAACATCACACCGAACACCAGCAAGACGACGGTACCACCGACGTAGATCAACAACTGGGCGGCACCCAGAAAATCTGCCTGCAACAGAAAGAACAGAGCGGCAACAGACCCCAGCGAAACGACCAGCCAGAACGCCATGCGAACGACGTTTTGCGTCGCCACCACGGCAATCGCACCGCCGCAAGCCAGCACAGCAAACACCCAGAACAACAGCTGTTCGATCATCGCGTCACCTCCTTGACCTGAGAGGCAACCGACACCGAGGGAACAACGACTCGCTGGACCGTCTTTTCACCCAAGGCCTGACCAAAAGGAACGGTTCGCTTCATCGTCGAGGCCAGCAGCAACGGCCACAACACCGCCATCAGAAACAGGAAACAGCTGATCGGAACCAGGTACTTCAAGCAGGTGGTCATCACTTGATCGATTCGCAGGCGAGGCAACGTCCAGCGAACCCAGATCTGAACGAAGACCAGCACACAGGCCTTGGTGATCAGGACCGCGGCCCCAAACAGATTGGCGAGATATGTCCCGACGGAAAAACCATCAATCCAGAGGAACCCCACCCCCATGCCACGCAATCGATCAACCATACCGTCAATCATCAAACCATCATGCCAACCACCCAGAAACAGCAGGGCCGCCACGGCACTGACAGCAAACATGCTGGAATATTCAGCCAAGAAAAAGATCGACCAGCGGAAACCGCTGTACTCGGTATGAAACCCGGCCACCAGCTCACTTTCGGCTTCCGCCAAGTCAAACGGAGCTCGCTTCACACTGGCCGTCGCAACGGTGAAGTAACAGAAGAACGCCAGGAACACGAATGGATCATGGAAGATAAACCAGTTCCAGATCCCACCCGATTGCATCCGGCCAATCACCTGAAAGTTCAACGAACCGGCGATCAGCAGCGGAATCAACGCGCAAATCGCCATCGGGATTTCATAGCTGACCATCTGAGCCGCTTCTCGCATCGCGCCGAACAAGGCCCATTTTGAACCGCTGGAGTAGCCTGCCAGAATAATTCCCAGCACTTCCAGCGACATCAACGCGAGAATCAAGAACGCACCGCATTCGGCCGAAACGGCCACCCATCCGTCGGCGATCGGCAACACCATGAAGGCGGCAAACGACGCAATGGTGGCGAGGTACGGAGACATGCGAAAGATCAGACTGTCCGCTTCCGCAGGAATCAAATCTTCCTTTTGAATCAGCTTAATACCGTCGGCAATCGTTTGCAGCCAACCAAAACTGCCACCGACACGGGTCGGCCCCAGGCGATCTTGAATGCGGCCCGCAACCTTTCGTTCCAACCAGATGTAGAACACAGGTAGGCCGGCAAACAGACCGAGCAACAGGCCCGCATGAACAAACGCCGCCAGCAAGAAGGCAATCACCATCAACGTCTGGGCGTCGACAGAGACCACGCTGTTGACCAATCCGGCCAAGAACTCTTGCAAAGTGATCGCGGCGAACGAGCCGTTCATGGGAATGTCCATACGAATATGTGACCTTCGGCAAGAGGGGCATCCGAAGGCCGGGCAACTATGCCAGAAGGATATGGGCGATTCAAGCGAGCCGCTTCTCTTTCGAGACCATTCCCATGAATGAGAAGCCTCGATTTCACCAGATGATGCGTCAATTTTTTCGCAGACGACGCGCGGGGGCGCGACAAAGAGAGGGGAAACAGTAAGCGGGTGATGAAGCGAAAAACACCCCCTCCGATGACCAATCGGCCAAATAATTGGCGGGGCAAGCGGCGTTGAACCCCCCTTACCTGCCCAACTTATCTGGCGGTGTGCTCAGCGGACCTGCGACGTACTATTGATTCTTACCAGTGGACAGGTCGTAAGTCGCTTTTTGGACCTTCGCCTGACGATCAGAGAGCTGCTTGAGCTGATTGATGACGTCGGCATCAACGGCCTGTTCCCCATCGACCAATCGGCCCAGCTGCTTCGTCCGGCGATTGACCCGGTATTGCAGCGAGCGGAGCATCTTCATTTCAGCCAATTTATTGACCAGCCCCTGTTGTTGTTGCTGCTGTTGCTGTTGTTTCTGGTCTTGCTGCTGTTTTTTATCCTTCAGCTTTTCGAGCTCTTTTTGCATCGCTTCGATGATCTCTTTCAAGCTCTCAATCGTGTCCTGTTCGATGTTTTGAGTAATTTCACCAACGTCGACTCGTTCCAAACGACGGGCAATCGTCAACATGTCGTCGTGAATCTGTTCGACAGCTTCCGGGAAAGCGATCGACGATCCTTCCTCTTTCAACAGCGTGAGCGCTTTGGCCGCCAGCAACGAGATCTCGTCTTCGTTATGCGCCAGTTCGACAGCCCGATTGCGATGCCGGTCAGTTCGATTGTCGACCGGAACGGCATGCACGGCCAGGGTGGCGTTATAAACGGCCTCTTGTTTGAGCAGCATCTCGCGGAATCGGGCTTCCATCTGGGCCAGCACCAACTCGCGTTCTTCTTCTCGCACCTGACGAAGGATTTCTTCGAGCTTTTCTTTCGCCTTCATCAATTCGGCGATCGCTTTGTCCTGTTTGTCAGACGCACCTTTCTTATTGTTTTTCTTCAGTTCCTCGATGGCGCGATCCATCTCTTGTTTGGCTCGCTGTAGCTCATCGCGGCCCGCGGTCTTATCGCGCGGCTTTTGCGAATCATCCTCGTCCTCTGAAGATTGGTCCTGCTGTTCCGATTGATCCTGTCCTTCGGGCGGCGGCTGATCTTGTTCCTGACCTTCTTGGGGCTTCCCTTTCTGGGATTTCCCCTTGGAAGGCTTTGACGGCTGCGGCTTGCTCGATTTGGGTTTCCCTGGCTGCGAATCACCCTGCTGGTTTTCGGCAGGCTGATCGGCATCCTCAGGTTTCGACGACGGATCGTCCGATTTTTTCTGATCGCCCTTGTCGCCGTTCTTGGAATCTGGCTTTGGACTCTTTTCGTCTCCGGCCGGCTTGTCTTTCGCTTGCTGCTTGTCGCCAGATTTTGACTTGGATTTGTCTGCCGATTGATCCGGAGAACCCTCTTTGCCCTCGACCGGAGGATTGTCGCCCTCTTTTGAATCGGGATTGGGTTTGTCACCAGGCTGTTGTTCTTCCGTGGGTGCTGGCTGATCGCTTGGGTTTTCTTTGGAACCCGGCGAATCCGATTTTGATTCGTTCTTGGCCGATTTCTTCGCCGCGTCGTGGGCTTCGATCTTCTTCACGACATCTTGTGTCGATTCGGACACCTGCTTCTGGCGCTTTTGCAGGTCTGTGTTGTTGCCACCTCGTTCGGTCTCGGCTCGCGCATCGGTCTCTTTGCCGATCAACTTGCTGACATCCTTGATCAGATCCTGAATCCGTTTCTTTTCCAGTTCCAGGTCATCCTTACGCGCTTCGCTCATCAGCAATTCCAGCAGCGACTGCAATTCCGCGACGACCATTTCCTGTCGTTCGACCGCATCACCCAGCTGATCTTTCTTCAGCAAGTCGGTGAGATGCTCCAAATCGTCAGAGATGCGACCTTCTTTGCTTTTACCGATGGCTCGCACCAACAGTTCAGCACGAGCAGGATCCGTCTTTCGCAGATATTCGCTCAGCTGCTGCAGCGTGCCTTCGAAGCGGCGATATCGCATTTCGATCGCTTCTTGCGTTGCCGCGAGATTAGGAGCAGGTACCCCGTCAGAGGGATCCGCCACGGGATTGGGGGTCTCGTCCGCGGCCAGCGACTGTGTCATCAGGGCGAGCAGACATCCCCATCCACAGATCACCGTCCGGAAGTGCCCTAATCCTTTGCACAGCATCGCATGGTCCCCTTGATGACACCGAAAGTGACCCTGATTCTACTGCAGAGAGAAACCCAGAGCTATTGGCGTTTCTGCGCAGTTCAGTTGGGTTGCGGAAAAACCGGTGGCCACGGAATCGATCATTTTTCGGTGATTTCGACGTACGCATCCGGTCGCCGGTTCGTCCATCGATCCTATTCGAGCGCCTTGATGGCCTTTTCTTTGCGTTTGCGTTTCGTCTCTTCCAACAGATCCATTTCCGCTTTGATCGTCTTCTTCAGGTCTTCCAGGACCGCGTCAAATCGGGCCAGTTCGGCCATTTCACCGAGCACTTGTTCCAGCTGCTGGATCAACGTTGTCGTTTCGTCGATGGAGGTTTCCAACGGCGTCGTGGGATCGGTGCCCTTGTCGAGCGCCAGTTTGAACAACCCCAACGCTCCATCGACGCTGGGAAAGTTCTTCGTGTTGATTTTATTCATCGGGGCCAGGATCTTGTCGTCGATGCGTTCCAGCAGCGCGGGCGTGTCGGCAGCGTTGTTGATCAGTTCTTCGCGAATTTCGGCGAAGGCCGCTTCGACACCACCGGTTTCGCTGGCGTTCTTGCGGGCCCCGTGCAACGACCGGTCGGCGGTCGTATTCATGCCCAGCAGAATCGCCTTGATCCGTTCGTCCTCGGGTGACACATTCGTGGATTTTAACGTCACCCATTCGGCCAGCTTTTCGTGCTGGTTCTGCAATTCTTTCAGCGACATCTTCGTTTCGACCACGATCTGTTCCATTCGCTTTCTCAGGCCCAGTTCCCGGCCATAAAGCATCGAAAGCAACTCTTCTTCCGGAATGATCGTGAAGATATATTTCAGCCCTTGAGCCCGATGCGCAGTTCCCGCTGGTGGTTGAGCCTCATTGGATTGGGCGGCAGGAGACGGCACATTCGCAACGGTGCAGGCATCGACGGCATTGACCGTCACGATCAATCGCTGTTTGATCGAGAGATCGAGCGGTTGGACATCGAATCGCTCGAACGCTTCGCTCTCGCTGCGCTGCAAGGTGAACTCGCGCGGGTCGCCCTGCGGGGAGACGGCGAATGCGCGTGGCTGCCATTCCGTCGCGTCGTCGATACGGTATTCAAAGCCCGCCGACGCAACACCGTAGTCATCCACGATCGTCCCCATGATTGGCACCCGCGCTTTGCGGGTGATGGACGTACCGATTCCCTTCAGCTTCGTTTCGACCAGCGGAGGTTGATCAACGATCGCGTTGATCGTGAATCGGACCGGGACGGGGCTGGCAATGTTGTCGATGTCTTCAAGTGAGATCCGCAGCAAGCTATCGGGGGGCAACGGAAGTGGCAGGGCGAGCGGCTGGCCAGTCTCTTCCGCCGCTCGTAAGACCGCGGGCAGCTTTGTCGCCCCGTCCGCGACGAGAATAAACGGCAGCGAGAACGTGGTCCTGCCGTCGGCCGACTGACGACTGAACCCCGACAACGTCGGTGCCGGCAGCGGGATCTGCAGCTGAGGCTTTCCCTCTTGAGATTTGAGCATCATTTTTGCCGAGGAGGATCCCGACGCATCAGCCGTCAGTTCAATTTCCCAGCGATCAGTCCCGGCGTCACCTTCCAATCTCGCATGGCGCAGAGATTTGTTGGCCGTGATTTCCATCACAAAATCGGTTTGCATCGGCAGCGAGATCTGGGCGCCTTTCAATTCGTTCGGCGTCCGCTCAACTCCATCGGCCGTACGACGATTTAACCCGGTGTATTCCGGATAAAGACTGTTCAGGACGATTTGTTTCACTTCCGGCGGTGGAACAACCTCGACGACGTACGGTCGTGCATGACTGTAATCGCCGCCCGAAACCCACAATTTCGTATCTTCGATCAGGCCGACGAATGTGTGCCGGAAAATGTGATCGGCCGACGGTGTCAGATAGACTTGCGCCAAACCGCGGCCCATGCGACTGTCCAGCCGAATCCGTTGGGGCGGTGTCTTGCCCTTGGGAACCTCGATCACCAGCGCCAGATCGCCCCCTTTGGGGTGTCGATAATGACCGTTCGTAAAATCGTGCAATTGATCACCGGGTTGAACAACGACCTTCACGATTAAGGCCGTTTCACGAGGCCAATAGCCGTCACGCAGGCCAATGTAGCCAGCGACCCACCGTTCCATCGCCGACGAATCGACCACCATCAGGCCGAGGATCGATGCGACCAGCCCCACGGCGACGATTGACGCCCGACGTAACGGCTGACTGTCGAAGACAGACCCCAGATCCAACTGTTTGATCGTGCGGGTCACATCGATCAACGTCCGCTGAAGCATGGCCGCCGACACGGGAGAATCGACTTCGACCATCCCCGCAGCTGCTTCGACAGCAGTAATCAAACGATCATCTAATTCCGGAAATCGTCGTTCCAAAACCAGTGCGAGCGACTTCGCGCGGAACCCGCGAAACATTCGCAGAATGATCCAGGAAAAGGCCCCGGACACCACGAAGCCGATCCCGACAATCAGGACTGCGGCCCGAAACCAACGTGGCAACTCGAGATGGCTGACTCGGAAATAAGCCCAGTCGATGGTGAAGCTGACCCAAAAGAGGGCGCCAAGCACAACGACCACCAGAGCCAATCCCTCCCAAAAGACGTAGGAGCGGATTCGCGATCGGAGTTCGTCGAGTATCGAACGGGCCTCGGCGGGCAGGCGGCTGGTATTAGTCATTGTTTCGTGGCTCATCAGATGACGGTCGATTTTTCCTTCGCAATGACTGATCAATTATGACAATGAAGATATTACACGAAGCAGTGACGACTTGGTGAAGATCCTACTCGGTCGACCGGAAGAAAGCTCGATGCGGGCCAGTCGACGGATGTCCGCTCGGCACATCCGCGGAGGGATCTTGGGAGCCATTCTACTTTTTTCACTCGCGGATGTTTGCGACAAAATCACGCTAATTTCAACAACTTCCTCGTCAGCCATTCGGCAGACAGTATGGCCACCAAGAAGTACATGACCCATTCCCGATCCCACAGCGTTCTCAGACGTTCCGGGATGTAAAACTGTTCACCCCGATCGGGCAGCAAGCCCGGAAGTTCTGCTGCGGCTTCGGGCATTGTCAGATATTTGCCGCCGGTGTCTCGCACCAGATCGGTCAGCAGCCGGACATTTTGACGGATATTCTCGTCTTCCAATTTGGGCAGAGCGACGACGATTTCGTCGGTCACTTGTTCTCGCGAATCGGGCAACGTCAGTTCCAATTTGTAGGTACCAGGCAGACTGACTCGGAAATCGCCAACGAAGATTCCGGGACTGGAAGGGTCGCGTCGCAGAACTCGCGGCGGGGTCAACGGCTTGCCGGTGGGATCGTAGACTTCCAAAGTTACCGAGGGAGCATCGAGTGGTTCGTACTTGGCATCCAGCACGCGGGCGCGGACTCGTGACGTCTGACCGATCAGCAGCTTATGGCTGTCGGGCATCAGCAGGCCTCGCTTGGTTCCTCGTTTGGAGCGGCCTTGGCCCACTTCGCGGATCGTCTTGATCCAGAAACGGTCGTAGTCGTCTTCACTGACGGCTCGCAGTCGCCACATTTCAGCACTGCCCAGGTAGAAGACAAAGCCTTTGTTCAGCGGTTGACCGGCCATCAAAATCGGCGGTTCAGCAGCGGCTCGCGGATCGGAAAATGTCGCATAAACTTTCGCCCCGGCCTTGTGCCCGCTGGTCGGATAGCAGCGGAAGACTCCGGGAAATTCTTTCCAGCGGGCGGCCGACGAAATCGGATCGTCGGTCAATTGCAGGAAGCCCAGACCCTGACCTTCTTTGGTGAATTGAATCGGCCAGGGCTGCATCGATTCCTGATCGAATCGCGCGGCAGTGAAATACGAACTGAGAATGACGGGATAAAGGTCAAGCAGCGGTTTGAATCGATCATCGGCAGCTCCAGCGCCATTCGGATCGCTCAGTCCCGCGAGTGCCGGGGTGTTAACATCGCCCGCGACCAGAACCAACCCCCCCCCTTCGAGGCTCACCCAGTCGTAAAGCAACTTGAACGTCTCGGCGGGAACATTCTTCCAATCCGGGTCGAAGGCCATCACCACGTCATATTCGTAAAGTTGCTCGCGACCTTCGGGAAACGAGGACAACAGGTTGTTCGATTCCTGACTGGTGCCCCGAGCCCCACTTTGCAACAGGACGTCGACATCAAATGATTTGTGTCGAAACAGCAAATTGCGAACGAACTGATAATCTCGCATAGGCCCCCCCGCGACGACCAGAACTCGTGTGGGCCGATCGAACACATTCACGCGGAACGACAGTTCGTTATCCTGAGCGTTAAACTCCGCAATCCGATTCTGGGTCGAAGCCCTAACGATATAGGTGACTCGGCCGGCTTCGGTGGGATTACGGGGAAATTTGACTTCGACCGGGCGTCCATCTTCCAGCAACACCGCGGTCGTCCGGGCGACGCTGACCGGTTCTACGTCACTTTCTGACTTCACCAACAGTTCGACGTCGACTTCACGGCCCGTCAGCCCATTTCCCTGTATGAACGCGGTGATTTCGAAGGGATCACCCAGCTGCACATCGGTGGGCGAAGCAATCTCGGACACCGCGAGATTGACCGGCTGTTCTGTCGTACCAGTTCCTACGGCGATCAATCGCGTCTTCGTAGTCAAAGCTCGGTCGTGAGCCGTTGTGGGATCGATCCCCGCGTTCGAAACACCGTCGGTCAACACGACAACGCCCGAAAGCGTTCGCCCGGCCGATTGCCGAATCAGTTCGGCCAAACTTTCGCCAAGCCGCGTCTCGAGCCCTCGTGGTCGCAACGTCTCGTCCCAATCCAACGGCAATTCCGGCGATGGAGCGGAACGAGCGGGACTGGCAGCAGCCGTCCCAGAAGGGCTCGCTTCCGACACGCGAGGAAACACTCGAACGGGGCCGCCGAGTGTGGAATCAAAGGTGAACAGGCTGACTTCGTGTTGCTTTCGCAGCGTTTCGATCACCTTCGAATCGGCCAGCAACGTTTTGATGGCATCTGTTCGCGACGGCCCGGCTGCCGTCGCTAGCGGGCCAGCGTCTGGCGAAGACGCGGCAGGGTGGCGCATCGACAGAGACGTGTCGACCAACAAAGCGACTCGTGAGGGACGATAAGACTGTTTTTGCGTCCGGTCTGAAGGATTCAACGCGATGATCAAGAGCGCCGCTAACGTCACGACTCGCAACGATGTCAGCCAGATTCTCCAGAACCAGGACAAATCGGCCGTATCTCTCTGATACAGCCAGATGGTCCACAACAACGTCGCCGCCCCACCGCCCAGCAGCAGCGTCCAGCCGAACGGGGTGACCGGCCAATCAAACTCGCGCACCGTCAGCGTAGCCGCATCGGTCGCGGCGAACAGCGAAAGCATCGAATCGAAAGACAAGTCAAACATCAAGCCGTCTCGTACGCGTGTCATCAAGTCAAAGTTGTCGAATCAAAAACAGGCCGGAGAAATGACCGGTGGCACTCCTTGCGTCATTTCACTTTCGGAAGTTTCCCCGCAAGTTTTGGCGGATGGTAACTGAGCCGAAACGCCAGAGCTTGCTCGGCGATCATCAAGGTGAACAAAGCCCAGATCAACCATTGGCGAATTTCGGACCCGGCCTCGCGTCCTTCGACCCAGTCCAACTGCCCGAATTCTTGAATGGTCACGCCCGCGACATTACTCAGACGCTTTCGCAGATCAGCGGTGGTTACCAGCGTCAGATCTCCTTCGGCCGGTGCCGTATTATACGCGATCAATTGGTCTTCACTGACCTGACTTTGCCTGAGCAATCGAACGGTATAAACACCCGGTTCATCAGTATCATGATACACGGCCGTCAACCGAACTGACTTCTTCGATTCTGCGTCAGTCGTTCCGTCGGAGGGTTGTTCGGGCGAAGCCTGAATCCGCGTGGTGCTGTCGCCTTCGTTGCCGGGCGAAAGAATCTCAATCGTATCGGTGTATTCGGCGGGGTCGAGGGAAAGCACAATCGGTTCCCCCACCAGCCGGCGTTCCGGATTATGGTCAGTGCGAGCCAGATACTTCACCAGTTCCAGTTGGACCACAACAAAACTGTTGTCCGTCGCCCAATTGTTCCATTCGGGCGAGGCCGTCGTCAGGCAAGTGATGACACGTCCCTTGCCAAAACGATGCTCGAGGAACAATGGATCACGGCTGCGGAGCGAGGCAATAGTACGGACCCCATCCTTCCGCTGTTGATCGTCTCGAATCCAGTCCTTGGCAGTGGGAAAGAACTGGAAGATGCGGACGAGTTTGATCAGCGCGTTGTCTTCGCCGGCAAAGATCCGAAACAACGGATGATTGGTGGTGATCAAGTCGGAGCCGGGACTGGTCGGATCGACGATCAATTCTTTCGGGGCGGTGTCCAGCGGTACCGGGAACAGTCCCGTTCCGTTACGGAATAATGCATCGTTGTAGTGAGCGGGACGAACGGCGTCTCCCACAAACCAAGCCAAGCCGCCGCCTGCCGAAACGAACCGTTCGAGCGCGTCGATCGAATCGGCCGGCAGTTCAGGAACGTTCACGAGATAGATGCATGAGAACTTGTCGAGCGGGCGACGTCGAATCGATTCAACGTTTTCAACCGTTGTTCCGTAACCTGTTGCTTTGGGGTCGGCGGCAATTGCGTCTGCGATATAGGAGCCGTCTTCGCCCGCTGGATCGCCGTCGACAATCATCACTGGCACCATGCTGGGAACGTCGATCGCCAATGATCGAGTGTTGTCTTCCGGCAGGGAATCGGGATCGAGACTGACTCGTAGTTTGTGGGTGGTTGGAGTCGACAGCCGCACTTCGAAATCGTGGGTGACTTCCGTTTGTGGATCGATTTTTTCGAACACGACGCTGGCGGGAAGCTTTTCATTGTTATCGAAAATCGACAGCCGTACGTCATTGGCAACCTGGACACCAAAGTTCTTGACCGCAACCCGCATCCGCAGCGGCACGTCGACCGCAGCCACTTGCGTGTCGCCGGTCAAATCGGTGACACCCAGATTGGGATGGGCTTCGGGGACGGCACGCACAAAATTCACCGATACACCGGTGGTACTCAGTTCTTCTACGACCGTTGTGATCGCCTTTTGATCGCGCCAGTCGTGATCGCGAAAATCCGAGATGACATGCAGATGCTGGATCGCGGCCCGTTCGTCGGCGAACAGCTTTTTAGCCGCCTGCAGCCCCACAACAAGATCGATAGCCTGATGAGTACACTTAAACGACTGCGGATCGAGTTTCGAGGTCAGTTCGGTGACGAAGTCTTCGTTGACATTACGTTCGGTGAAGAACGGCTGATCAGGTTGTGACAAGCGAATCAGCGTCAATTTTTGCGTGTTCGGTTGTTGTGCACCACCCGCGACAAGTTGATTGACCACCTTGACGGCTTCCGCAAAACCACTTGTTTCGGCCCAGCGATCGCGCATCGACAGGCTGTCGTCGATCAAAACGACATGATGCGATTGGGCGCCGCGGAAGATCGACATCTGCGCCGGGTCGAGAATCAACCGCGAGATCAACAGCACCAGCCCCAACACAATCAAGATTCGCAGCAATAGCAGCAGCAGTTGTTCGATCAACAGCCGGCGCTGGTTTCGTTGCTGACTTTGAAATAGAAACTCCATCGCGGCAAACCGAACCCGTCGGTACCTCATTCGATTAATCAAATGAATCAGGATCGGCGATGCGACAAGGCACACCCCTCCCACGACGAAGGCTGGATTGAAAAAGTGATTGGCGAGCCAGGCTGTCATGTTTCTTTCAAGTCCTCACCGATTGACGCATCCCAACGCGGTGCGTCACGTAGTAGGCGAGGGCCGCGTCCAGATGCTGGCTGGTTCGGATGGTTTGAAAGTCAATCATCTGCCGGGCGCAGTGCCGATGCAAATCTTCGACAAACGCCGTCACGGCTTTGATGTACCCTTCCCGTAGCGAACGAGGATCACAGATCAGGTCTCCCACCTCTTCCAGACCTTCGAACTTAGTCGTTCCGGTGTAATTAAAATCCAGTTCCTGATCGTCCATCACGTGCATGACCATCACATCATGACCACGAGTTCTGAGCAATTTCAGCCCTTTGAACAGCCCCTCGCGATCGACGAGCAGGTCGGAAATCACAACGATCAAACCGCGACGCGTCTGCTCGTCAACTACCTGGGCCAAAAGCTTTTGCAGATTGGTCTTCTTTGCCGGTTGATCGTGGTCCAGCGTGGTCAAAATCGCATGCAAGTGATTCTGCTTACTGCTGGGAGGAACGTGTGAACGGATTTCGTCGTCAAACGTGGTGACGCCTACTGAGTCCTGTTGTCGCAGCAGCAGATAGGAGAGCGCGGCCGCGATCTGACAGGCATATTCATATTTGGTCAGGCTGCCAGAACCGAACAGCATCGATTCCGACAAGTCTACCAAAAGCGTCGTCCGCAAATTGGTCTCTTCTTCGTATTGCTTGATGTAATACCGGTCTGTTTTGGACCAGACTTTCCAATCGATACGCCGGATATCGTCGCCCGGCGTATATTCGCGATGCTGCGCGAACTCGATCGATTGACCCAAGTAAGGGCTTCGGTGCAGTCCCGACAGAAAACCTTCGACGACATTGCGCGCCACAATCTCGAGCCGCGCGATGCGAGCGACGGCTTCAGGCGGCAAAAATCTTCGCGAGGTTTGGGTCACGTGTCAGTTCGCCTTCCTTCGAGGGAGTCGACTTAATCAACTGCTCGACAACATGGTCCGAAGTGATCCCTTCGCTCTCGGCGGAGAAATTGACCACGATGCGGTGCCGCAGCACGGGAGCGGCGAGCGCCTGGATATCTTCCGTCGAGACATACGTCCGCCCATTCAGCAAGGCCCGGGCTTTGCCTCCCAATAGCAGAAACTGCACGGCACGTGGCCCGGCACCCCAGCTTAATTGATCGCCGACAAACTTCGGCACACCCGCCTCACCCACGCGCGTCTGACGCACCAGAGCCAGGGCATAGTCAATCACGTGGTCGCTGGCCGGAACCTGGCGAACCAACCGCTGCAAGGCGAGGATTTCCTCGGCATCGAGAACCATCTGAATGTCGTCAACCTGAACTGACGTCGTTCGCTTCGCGATCTGCCGTTCTTCTTCGAACGACGGGTACTTCACAAAGACCTTGAACATGAACCGATCCTGCTGCGCTTCGGGCAGCGAATAAGTTCCTTCCTGTTCAATCGGGTTCTGCGTGGCCAAGACGAAAAATGGGTCGGCCAAAACATGGCGGACTTGGCCAACAGTGACCTGTCGTTCCTGCATCGCTTCGAGCAGCGCGGCCTGAGTCTTGGGCGGTGTCCGGTTAATTTCATCGGCCAGCACGACATTGTGGAACAACGGGCCGGTAATAAACCGGAATTCACGTTTCCCGGTTTCGCGGTTCTCCTGCAACACGTCCGTCCCGGTAATGTCAGCCGGCATCAAATCGGGTGTGAACTGGATGCGGGCAAAACTCATCGATAGGCAACGAGCCAGCGTGCTGATCATCAGCGTCTTCGCCAGACCCGGAACTCCCTCGAGCAGACAATGTCCGCGACTGAAGAGTGCGATTAACAGTTGTTCAATGACATCGTCTTGACCAACGATGACTTTGGACATCTGGGTTCGAATCGAATGATAGGCCTGACCTAGCTTGGCAATGGACGCTTCAATCTCGGCCTGTGACACGGAGTCGCTCATGACGACGCGGTCTCCTTAACGGTGAGGAAAAATGTATCAATCGCATGCTAGCGGTTGATGGAACCGGACGCGACCCCCCGATTCAGTTTTCGTGTCCGGTCAGAATTGCAAGAGACGACCACAGGTGAGTATGCCGCTGCCAGTGAGACCCATGGAAATCCCCGCCGGCGTGGTTTTCAGGTCGATTCCGGTCGGACAAGAATTCTGGACGGTGTCGCTATTCAATCAACAAAGACAAATTCGTTCGTCACCAAGAGGGCGTGGGTGAATTGCGACCAGACGGCCGGAGACGGCTGTTCACCCAGGAATTCGGCTGCCAGTTTCGATTCGCCGGGATTCGGCAATCGTTGAAACAGCAGCAGATAAATCCGACGAACTCGATCAGAGACGTTGGTGATCTGAATGATGTCGGCACGCAACTGAATCGCATCGGCAACGGTGGCCATCATCGTGCCGTTCATCAGAAACAGTGCTTGCGGCGAGATCGTGGTGGTTTCGCGCTGACCACTCGACGCAGCCGGACTGGGAAAATCGAAAACACTCAGCAAACCCGGCAAGTCTAATCGATTCAAAAACAGGTACAGCGTCCGCCGCGGCTGGAATCCCTCCAACAGATTCTGCGAAGGACCGCCGATTCGATCTTGAAGTTGCCCCGTGACAAACACCAGCGCATCCCGAGTAGCTTCGAAGTCCAGTCGCCGCCGATTCATGCGGTTCCACAAACGATTGTCCGGATCGGCCAGGTCGGCTGGATCATCGCTGGTTTGCTGATAGACGCGGCTGCTCATCAGCAAACGGTGCATTCGTTTCATGGAAAAACGCTGCGAATCCGTGCCGCGTTGTTTCTCAAGAGATCCATCGCCCCGGAATGAACGACGTTGTCCGCCTTCCTTCGGATTTCCGACAAATTCACTGGCCAGCCAATCCAAAAGTTCAGGATGAGTGGGAGGATCACTGCGCAACCCGAAATCACTCGGCGTGCGAACCAGCCCCGCGCCAAAATGTTCTTGCCACAGCCGGTTGACGAGGACTCGTGGCGTCAGCGGGTTACTGGGATCGGCGATTGCCCGTGCCAGATCCAGCCGGCCGCTGCCGTTCGAGAAGGGTTGACCATCGGACAATGCCGATAGGAAGTGACGCGGAACCGACGCACCGGGGCGATTCGGATTGCCTCGTTGAAAGATCCGTGGCTCGTAAAGTTCGCCATCCAGCAGCACCATGGCCCGCGGTGGAGCCCCCGGTCCGTTAATGATCCACTGTTCCACGTCTTTCAAGACCTGTTGGTATTGTCCCTGGGAAACGCGGTCCGGCAACAATGACAAAAATCCCCAGCCAAACACGGGCGGAACGTTGGCCGGCGCCAGATCGCCGTACAGCTCCTGGCGAAGGGCTTCTTGATCGGGATCCGCGAACGATGTCGGCAGCGGCCGCTTTCGCACGACCGCGTCGCGCATCAGTGCCTGCCATTCCAGATGGACAGATTTCATCAATTCACCGTATCGCTGGGCCAGATCGTTGATCGTGGCCGGAGGCGAATCGACGAGCAGCGCCTTGGCAAGCAGAGGATTCACATTCGTTGAGCGGTCTAAATTGTGCCGAGAACAAACACGAGCCGTCTCGACGGCAAATCGATCCTCGGGCACATCGGAAAGCGTCAGCCAAGGCCCCCAGACAGGATGCAAATTCCTCTGTGGCGTGGAGCCCGATGCCGAGGTTTCCGATGTGGCATCTGCTTTCTCCGGGACAAGTGCCAGTTTTTCCAGATACGTCTGCCAGCGGCCGGTCATCGCCGGATTCAAATCGCCCGGGTCAGCAATCAACATAAAGTCGTCCATCGTGGGTTGATGGGAGGCCGTCCGCGCAGCGAGCAGATACTCTGCCACACGAGTTCTCGCTCCTTCGACCAGCGCCGAATACTTCTCCTGGATGAAATCATCCAGCTTCTGCTGTCGCAATGAGAGTTCAATCGTGAACCGGCGGTATTCGGGTGTCTCGGCAGGTGACGAAATCAGCGGCGGAACAAGCGGCGGAACAAGCGGTTCGATGGTGCTGCGAAACACGCCGTAAAGCGAGTAGTAGTCGGCCGTCGGAATCGGATCATATTTATGGTCATGGCAACGGGCACAAGTCACCGTCAACCCCATCAGTCCGCGAGTGACAACGTCGATCCGGTCATCGACGATGTCATGTACGTTTCCCATGAAATGACTGCCGACGGTCAGGTACCCCATTGCAGCCAGAGAAGTATCCTGACCCTGTCGGTCCAACTGATCGGCAGCCAATTGCTCCATCACAAATTGGTCGTAAGGCCGATCCTCGTTGAATGATCGAATCACGTAGTCGCGATAGGTATAGGCCCAGGGATAGGACGATTCTTCGAAGAAGACATAGCCCTTGTTGTCCGCATAACGGGCTAGATCGAGCCAATGTCGCGCCCACCGCTCTCCGTAACGGGGCGAGGCCAGCAATCGATCCATCAATCGTTCAAACGCATCAGGCGCCGTTTCGGTCAGAAATTCTTCCACCTCTTGAGAAGTTGGCGGCAACCCGATCAAATCGACAGTCGCTCGGCGAATCAACGTTCTGCGATCGGCCTGCGGGGACGGCCGGGCCTGCTCCGCTCGCAATTTTTCCAACACAAACCGGTCGACAGGCGAGACCGACCAGGCATCGTCGGCAATCACAGGAACGGGCGATCGCTGAACCGGTTGGAAGGCCCAATGGAATCGCCACGCCTGCGATCTGGCCGAGCCTTCGCGTTCATTCGGCCACGGCAATCCCAGATCGATCCATTGGGAAAACGCGGCGGTCTGTGCGGATGACAGCCGGCCATTTGGCGGCATTTTGATCTCGTCGTCACGGCGGACGGCGTGCACCAATAGACTCGCCGCGCCATCACCCAATTTCACGGTCTCACCGCGATCTCCACCTTTTAGAATGGCGGCTCGCGAATCCAACCGTAAGCCCGATTCCTGCTTCGAATCGGCGTGGCAATTCCAGCACTGAGCGGCCAAGACTGGCCGAATCTGTTTTTCGAAAAACTCGACCTGTTCGCGAGAAAATTGGGGCTCTGCGGCCTGGGCAGTGATCGCAGATAAGACGCCGCACAGAATCAAGGCCAAATAAAAGATTCGTATTCGCATGCCCACACGATACCCGCTACGCAGTGGAAAAAGCCACGGGGACCTTCACCCGCAAAATCCAATTGGTTTACACCGAAGACGGCGATATTTATTGCTGACTCAGTGTTTGAACCAAGGCCATGGCAGCTTCAGTCATTTCGCGACCCGCTGCGGCATTCAGCCGGGCTACCGAGGCTTCGTAGCCGCCGGTTTCCGCCGCACGTGGCGTAATAATGTAGCCGTCATACCCGTTGGCATAACCCACCAGGCAGAATGCGTTCCCAGTTTCCTGTTTGACGCGTGAACGCAGTTCCAGCCCGTATTCGACAAAGATCTCGCCAGGAATCGTTCCGAAAAGCACATTTCCCACCTGAAGTACCTGTACCTCGGCCATTAGCTCAGTCTCTTTACGAGAAGGATCTTCCGCGATCACCTGCGCCATCATTAGCGCCGTGGCATGAACCCGGGTTTTGTCTTCCAACAACGCAATCGCCCCTGGTGAAGCATGGTGTTGTCGAGCCAATTCGAGCGCCGCTTTTCCTTTTGCCACGTCATTTTTCGCCTCATCAACAGTTGGCAGCTGACGCGCCGGGAGCGTCAAGGTGATTGAGGCCGATTTCAGCACGAGATTGTCTTCGAGCTTGATGAGGCCACTTGTTTTGATCACTTCGCCGGCCAGCGTCCGCCCCAACCGTTCGATCTCAAGAAACGGTTCTCCATCGCGGTTAATAGTGATGTCGCCACAGGCGCCCTGAGTGAAAATCGCGATGCCGCCGAGCAGATTTTCCACGGCTCGCGCTGCGGCCCCCGGATATTCGCCCGACAACAGCAGATTCGCCGAGCCGATCGTCACCGGATGTCCAGTGAAATTGAACAGGGTCGCAATTGTTTTTCGTCCCTCGAGCTCTTCGACTCGCAAGACACCAACCTGGGGGTCGATCAAGTCGTTTTTCTGTTGCCGATTCCGGGTCATCCCGGTCAGGTTTCCTGCCCCGAAACCAACTTTTGCCGCAACCATCGCCCGCACAGCTTCGATCGCTGCCGCAGAGAATTGCTGAGCCAGAAACTTTTTCAACGAAGGTTCGACATCGTCTTTCCCCAAGTGCGTTCGCTGATGGTACGATGGTCCCGAATGGTTGTGCGTACTGCAGACCAAAATGTCGGTGGAGGGTATGCCCGTCGATTGCACGATCATCTCGCGTGTCAATCGCACCAGATCGGCATCAACGGATCGAAGGTCTGCACTGATGAAGACCAGTTTCTTTGTTCCGTTATCTAATGCAAGTGCTCGCGCGTAGACCTCGTCATGCACCCCCTGGAAATTCTGCATGCGGTCATAAAATCCGCCCATCAGAGTAGGGAAGGGGGGCACAATGTTTATTCGCGAAGCCCCAGCACGCAAGGCCGCTTCGGCCGAGCCGACCAGTTGCAGGAATCCCACCGCCATCAGGCATAACAGCCCGAAGAAATGTCTCGACAGCATCATCAGATCCTCGAACAGCAGGAACGGGCAGATGGCCATCGGCAAGTCGATTTCCGAGCCACCGAATTAAGACCGATCGGCTGCCGCCCGCCGACAGCCCGAACGAATACCACTGAATACGATACGCGGGTGATTTCTGATTAGAAAGTCCGCGGTTCCGGACTCGGTAATTTGCGAAGGGCCTGCAGCGCTTCTTCGACGTGTCGGGCACCGAACAATTGAGAATTGAACATGTGCCGCACGATCCCTTCCCGGTCGATGACATAGGTGACGCGGCCGGGAACCAGCAACAGCGAATTCGGCACGCCAAACAAACGCCGTAGCGATCCGTCGTTGTCCGCGATGAGCAAATACGGAAGGCGCTGTGCCGCGGCAAACGAGCGGTGACTCTCATCTGAATCACCGCTCACTCCGATCACGACGGCCCCTAAATGAACGAAGTCTTCATACTCGTCACGGAATGAACAAGCCTCCTGAGTGCAGATCAGCGAATTGTCTCTCGGGTAGAAGAAAAGGACGACAGGCTGATGACCTTTAAAATCTGCCAACGATATTCGTTGGCCGTTTGAGGCGACGGCGGAAAATTCAGGAGCGTTGTCGCCCACTTCGATCGGTTTCATGGCGACTTTCAAAAGCTTGACCGCGCGTTCGTTCGAATTCGAAAATTCGTGGCAACATCGGCGGTGGATTCCTGGGTCCGGAAAGAGACACCGGCATTTTCGGCCGAATTCTAACGAAAACAGACCGCTTCGTCCGCTGATTCACGCGACAAACCTCTTGACCCAACTTGGCCGTTCACATGTAATCTCGCTGCGCACGCAGCAGGATCGTTTCACACAGGCCGGTTCCGTCCAGGCCTTGGTTTGAAATCGAATGACATATGACCGCTATTTGCTGCGAAGTTTCTTTCACACTTTCACGGTGTGCGTCGTCTCGACATTTGGACTTGTGGCTGTCATCGATCTCTTCGAAAACCTCGACGAGATGTTCGAACTGAATGGCAATAAAGGACTGCTCAGCCTGTTCAGCCTGATTGCGACATTGAATGGTTATCGCTCCATCTTGTTTCTCGATCGGGCGGGACCGGCGTTGATCGCGATTTCGGTGATGACCGTGCTGATTTTATTGCAGCGAAGCGGCGAATTGCATCCGCTGCTCGCAGCCGGAATTCCCATGTATCGCATTCTCAGGCCATTGATCCTGGCCTCGATCGCCGTGAATGGCATCCTGATGCTCAACCAGGAATTTCTCGTGCCGCGCGTCGCGTTTCTTGAACACGAGTTGCGACACCGTAACAATCCGGCCCAGACATCGGTGGAATCACTAACCGATCATTCCACGCGGATCTCCATCGACGGAGATCGCGTGAATGTGCCCGAACGCATAATCGAAAAGCCGATTTTCGTGCTGCCCGCTCCTTCGCTGGTCCAGGATATTACAATTCTCGAAGCGGAATCTGCCCAGTTCTTGTCAGCCAAACACGACCAGCCATCCGGATGGATGCTACGGAATCTGACCACGCCTTCCTTGGCCGACGTGTCGCATAGCCTGACGGAAAAAGGCCGCGAATTGATCAAGGTTCAGAAGAACGGGCATGATGTCTTCGTCATTTCGGCGATTACCTGTGATCAGTTGTTGAAACGCAGTTCGAGTTTCACCTCGTTGTCCACCTGGGAGTTACTGGCACGAATCCGTTGCCCCGCATTCGGACCAGTTTCCAAGAATCGCCTGGTGCTGTACCTCCATTCGCGATTTATACAGCCGCTGATGAACGTGATTGCCGTGCTGTTAACGATTCCCTTGATGGTCCGACGCGAAAGTACCGGACTCGTCACCGATTCATCGCTCTGCTGTTTCGTCCTGGCGGTCATGTTCGGAATCACTCAAGGCTTTCAATCCTTGGGAGCCATTGAAATGGTCCCCCCAGAATTCGCCGCCTGGGGTCCTGTTGTGATCAGTGGATCGCTGTCCGCCTGGCTGTCGGGCATCATCCGGACTTGATGACACCTCCCCCTCGGATCAGATGACCTTTTCGTCATCTTTTGAACGGCCTTCATGTCAGTGATTTGAACAGGTATTTTTGTCTGAATTAACCTGAAATCCAGCCGATTTAAGGCTTAAAACAGCGAAGTTGCTGTTTTCGATTTTCGCAAACGCATTTACGATTGCGAGGCCGTCTCCGTGGTTTTCCGAAGACGAAAACCTTCCCCTCAAATCTCCGTTGCGGACCTTTGCGATGCCACCAAACATCTGCTGTCAGTCGCCGCGTCTCTCGATCATTATTCCCGCTCGAAATGAAGCCCGTCGCCTGCCATCGACGCTTGAGAAAATTGCCCACTTTCTTTCGCGACAGGATTATGACGCCGAAGTGATTGTGGTCGACAACGGCAGCACAGACGGCACCGCCGCCACCGTGCAGGAATTTACCCGACAACACGAAGGATTTCCGATTACCGTGGTCTACGAGCCGCGCCGGGGTAAGGGGGCAGCAGTCCGAACCGGAATGTTGCATGGAACCGGCGAAATCCTATTCTTGTGTGATGCCGATCTCTCGATGCCCATCGAGGAATTGGACAAGTTCCTGACGAAGCTGCCCGAACAAACCGACATCGCGATTGGATGTCGCGAATGCCCCGGATCGAGTCGATTGGGTGAACCGATTCATCGAAGATTGATGAGCCGCGTATTCAATCAACTGCTGCGATCGCTGGGGCTGACAGGACTGCCGGATACGCAATGCGGATTCAAAGCGTTTCGACGAAATGTCGCCTATGACGTTTTCGCCGCACAGACGATCCCCGGCTGGGGTTTTGATGTGGAGATTCTGGCAATTGCTCGACGACGGCGATATTCGGTGGCGTCGGTTCCCATTGCGTGGAACCATGACGCAGATAGTCGTGTACGGCCGTTCCTGGATGTGGTGGCCATGTTTCAAGAAATCTGGTCGATTCGCCAGCGGCTTCGACAGGGACTTTATGATCGCACGTTCAAGTCACAAACTACTGTTGTGGATTCGTCCCGCCCAGCTAGACTCCCTTCCGTGGGACAGTTGCGACGACGTGTGGCGTGAATTTCACACGCGGCCTTGTCCGAAGCGTTCCATCGTCTCCGATCGCTAATGACGATCGTTCCGACGAACTTCAGACGACGAAAAGGAAGTCGAGTTGAAGGAGTTGTGTCGTGATTGAAATCTTGGCTAAGGAGGCATTCCCAATGCGTTGCTCGATGGCTCTCTTGCTGGCAATTGTTTGCCCACTCGTTTGCCGCGCAGAGGACCAATGGGTCGGCAAGCGCGTCTTTGTCAAACTGGATGCCGAAGCAAAGTTCAGCGGAAAGGTCCTGGACGTCAGCAACATTCCCTTTCCCGCAACGGTAACCCTGGTGAATGAAGACCAACTGACACTGGGAGGAATTGACGTTCGCAAAAGTGATGTGATGACGGCGGAAGAGGCGTCAAAATACTATTCCGACTTAATTCGCCAGACCCCGACGAAGGAATCGCTATGGATTTCACACGGCATCATTTGTCAGGAACTGGGTGATTTGGACCAAGCCCTGAAGGACTTTACCGAGGCGATCAGGCTCAAACCGAACGATCCGACGGGTCACGTCTGGCGAGCGAATGTCTGGTTTGCCAAAGGCAAATTTGACGAAGCGATCGGCGACCAGACGGAAGCGATCAAGCACAATCCGAAAGTCGCCTACACCTATCTCGCTCGTGCGGCCGCCTGGCATCAAAAACGTGATTTCGACCACGCCATCAAGGACTATACCGAAGCGATCAAGCTGGAGCCGAGAAACGCCCACGCCTACTCGGGTCGTGCGGTTGCCTGGCAGGCCAAAGGGGAACTCGACGCCGCCATCAAAGACCATTCGGATGCCATCGCGATCGAACCGTTGAATGCCGATTCCCATATCCGACGTGGTAGCGCTCGACTGGAAAAAGGTGATTACGACCATGCCATCGCCGATTACAACATCGCGATTCGGATCAACCCGAACGTCGCGATCGTTTATTACAATCGCGGCAATGCCTGGGGACACAAAAATGACTTTGACCGAGCCATCAAGGACTTTACCGAAGCAATTCGACTCGATCCCAAGTTTGCCCATGCCTACACAGCCCGCGGCACGGCTTGGACTCACAAAGGGGATCAGGATCAGGCCTTAAAGGACTACACCGAAACGATTCTGCTTGATCCCCAGGATGCCGATGCGTTCGTCAAACGTGGCAATATCTGGAATTCCAAAGGCGACTTTGACGACGCCATGAAGGACTATAACGAGGCGATCCGCCTGGATCCCAAAAATGCGTTCTATCACTACAATCGCGGGATCACCTGGACTTCAAAAGGCCGATTTGACGAAGCCATCAAAGATCAGTCGGATGCTATCCGGCTCGATCCCCGACTCGAACATTCTTACATCGCGCGCGGCTACGCCTGGCAGTCGAAAGGTGATTTCGAGAATGCGCTGCATGACTACTACGAAGCCACCAAAATCAATCCCAAAGATGAGATGGCTCACAACAACATCGCCTGGCTGAAGGCCACCTGTCCCGTCCATCGCTTTCGCAACGGTAAGGACGCGATCAAGCATGCCACAACGGCGTGTGAACTGACGACGTGGAAGTCATACCACGACCTTGGCACCCTCGCCGCGGCTTATGCCGAAGTGGGCGATTTCTCGAATGCCGTCAAATGGGAAGAAAAGGCCCTCGAACTGGCGCCTGCCCATGAAAAAACGGAAGAGGCTCACCGGATCGAACTCTATCGAGCACATCGACCTTATCGTGAAACACTGCAGAAGTAGCTGAAAAGAAAACGCCGCACATTTGGAACTCTCTCGTTCACGCGCACCCTACCGCGACTTTCCAAAGAAATCGGTGGAGTTGACGACACGTGACCGTCAGTAAACAGTGCCTCATTTCGTGGGCGCCCTGTTAGGCCGATGTCATCTGCGGGCTCTTCGTCAACACCCCGCGATAACCTCTCGGTTTTTTGCGTCTGTCTCGCCGATCCAGACATTCTTCGTTAATCTTTCGGCTTGCCCCATGGCCGCTCACGCTCAATAAACCCATTGCATTCAGAGAACGGAACACGATGCCCGTCGTATTCATCACCCCCGAATCGTTGATCAACGTCCGCGGCCCCTGGGTGACATCGCTTGAAAAAGCCGGACTGACAATCGCCTATCCAGAAGATCGAACTTTTACTCGTGGGCTGTGTGGTGCCGCCGAAACGATCCGGGTGCTCAGCTCGGCTTCGGCCGTGATCGCCGGGGGTGAGTACTTCAATCCAGAAATACTGGCCAGCCTGCCGAATTTGCGAGTGATCGCTCGCGCGGGCGTCGGGTACGACCGAGTCGACGTTCCTGCCGCGACGAGCCGAAATGTCGCCGTCACGATTACTCCGACGGCCAACCACGAGGGTGTCGCCGAACAGGCATTCGCTTTGATCTTCGCATTCGCCAAGGGAGTGGTCGTCAATGACGCCCGCACCCGCGCAGGTCAGTGGTCGATCGGGCTGACTGCGCCGATTCGTGGCACGACGCTGGGGCTGCTGGGGCTAGGCCGTACCGGGCGCAGTACAGCGATTCGCGGGCGGGCCATGGGGATGAACGTCATCGCCACTGATTCCTATCCCGATCTGGCTTTCGCCAAACAACATGGAATCGAACTGGTCGACTTCAACACACTGCTGGCTCGTAGCGACTACCTGAGTCTGCATTGCCCGCACAATGCCGAAACGGACCGGATGTTCAATCGTGACGTTTTTTCCAAAATGAAAAAGGGTAGTGTGTTGATCAACACGGCACGCGGCCGTCTGGTCGTGGAGGCCGACCTGCTCGTCGCGCTGCAACAAGATCAATTGGGTGGAGCGGGTCTCGACGTTTTCGAGACCGAACCGGCCACACCAGACAACCCGTTATTTGCCTTAAAGAACGTCATTGTCAGTCCGCACCTGGGCGGTGGCGACAAGCTTTCACAAGACAACATGGCAATCGAAGCCGCCGAATGCATTGTGAAACTGTATCAAGGGGAATGGCCAGTCGGAGCTGTGGTCAACGATTCACTACGCGCCAATTGGAAATGGTGATCAGGCGGTCAGACGGTCGCGTCGGGTGATCGTCAATGGCCGGCATTTCCGGTAGCAGCGACGAGATGTGGTTTTATTCCACAGAAATTTCTTGTCTTCTTCCTTGGGAGAGCTAAACTCGTAGTGACTGCGGAATTTTGCTATTTCGCGGTCTGTTCGACATTGTTGGAAGACAAGATACGGTGCAGGCTGGCAACCGCTGGCGGGCACGGTATTCGGTAAGCCGACGCGATGAACGATCTGTGGATCGTTTGCCGCGTCGGCTTTTTTTTGGCCCAAAGAAGAAAAGGAACCGTCACATGCAATCACAACGACAGGACACGATGGCAACGACAGCGGTCGTAGGCCTTTTCACGGCACTGATCTGGGTTGTCCCCGCCTTGGCCGTCGACGTTCTCGACGATCCGGTCCAAATTGACGAACGAGCCGCTCAATTGGTTCAAACCTCGAATTCACTCTGTTGGGAACTTAGTCGATATCACCAGCAACAGCCAAACTATGCCGAGACCTATCGAGCGGCCAAGGAGATCTGGTCACAGGCGGGACAAATGCGAGAAGCCCTGCGGAATGGCCCCATGGAAACTGAGGCCCTTCAACAGCAACTGACCGAGATCCAAGCGCTGTTCGCGCAGGTGGATTCGACCGCTTCGAAATGGGGATCGGGAGACCGCTCATTGGTCGCGTCGAATCCCGCACCAACCCAACGTGTCGTCGAAAGACCGGGCGTTGACGTCGAAATTCCGTTCATCGGAGTGCGAGTGGGTGGTCCACAAGTCGTCGTTACTGACGCTATTCCCTCACAACTGGAGCGGAAACGACTGCACCCGAATTCACACGGCAGCAAACGTAGCCTCGAACGTGAATTGGCAGCCGTAAAAATGTCGTTGGGCTATTTCCTGGAGGACGCCGGAATGATCGCGAGCCCCAATTTATCGGCGACGGGCGCTGTACCCGTAAACACTCCAGCAACACAGCCACCGGCGCCTGACGCGACGTTGCAGAACTCGCCACAGACAGTGCCCTCAGCAAAAAAGACAAACACGACACCTGATCGCAAATAGGATCACGCCACGCGACGATCAGACAACATCTCACGGTCCAGCGTCGAATCCGCTAAAATCTCTTTCGTTTCAGGTCGCTGGAAGAATTGAGCGATTCGATGCTGGCCTCGCCACAAATGCATCTTTTTGCACTGCGCCTGTAGCTCGGGCAACAGCAGTTCCGTCGCATGATTCAAATGGACGACTCGTTGAATCACGTCACGTGGATCGAGTAGCCGACATTCGTAACCTAGACGCTCCAGATCGCGGTGAACGCCTTGCCCGGCTGTCAGCGAGGGATCGTCGTTATATCGAATCTGATGTTTGTCCAGGACACTGCGACGATAAAGTGCGCAGTGGCTGCGAATATAGGGCTTCTTATTAATTGTACGGACGGAACGGAATCGCTTCCACCACATCGCCGTGTCTTCGACCAACCGAAGCCAATTCTGAATCGGTGATCGCAGCACGAGTTTATCTGTCCCGATCGCCGCCAACCGTTCGTCCGACAGCATCGGATCAAGATGAAACTGTAACCAATCGTGCCGTACGGGAATGGTGTCAGTGTGAATCGTCAAAATGTAGGGCGCCCGGGCTGATTCGAATCCCATCTCGACTGCCGTGCGATGCGCCTCGCTGCCGGTCGGAATTTCTCCGGTTCGTTCGATCAGCCGGATCCAGTCGACTTGACGGAGATATTCCAAAGAAGCTCCGTCCTTCGACGCATTGTCAACCACGATGACTTCATACGCGACGCCAGACGTAAAACGACGAATACTACGCAGACACAGGGAGGCCAGTGCAGCGGTCTGATAGTGAGGCACGATAATCGAGACGAGTGGTTTCATGGTTGTTGAATTCCATTTTCAGGCCGAATGCTCATCCCCAATGAGGGAACGGCCAGTCAATCGCGTCTGACAAACAGAGTGATCCTTCCGACGTGATGTTCGACATCAAATCCCGGCACCGTTGCGTCAGCACCTTCTGTAATGGCCCATTTCGCCTGTTGTTCCGGAACCTCTCCGGCCTTCACGATCGGAATTCGTCGGTCCAGAAGCAAGTTGACGAACATTTCTGTTTGCCGCGAAATTCCCACCCCGCAAACGACGAAGCGATTGTCGTTGAACGACGGCTTAAGTTCGATCAAGGCATTCAAATCGGCAGTATTCTTTTGTGCCGCCGCCAAGTAAACACCAAAATACAACAAGCATTGTGCCAGATGCGCCACGAGCAATCCCGCAAATAAGCGATTGAGAGTAGTTGCCCGATTGGCAACCAGCCTCCAAGCACACAGCCAGAGCACGGGCAGCATCGGGGCCATGAACCGTGTTCCCTGGTCGAACGGCCACAGTAAATAGACGGCAACGTAAAACGGAAAAGTCAACACCATTACATCGTTATCGGCAATGACTAACTTCCACCAGGCGTACATGATTGCGACCGTGACGACCGCATAGATAATGGTATTAATATTTAACCACTCACCTTGATGACCGTAGGCCTTAAAAAGGCCCGGCAGCAATTGACGACCGATCTCGGCCATCCGCAATCGGACCGATTCAATTAATTGCTGTGCGAACGTCATGTTCGGGTCGATGATCAAATCAACATACGTATGGGCGTCTGAATGACCTTGGGCCATCGAGCGATAGATCAACAGCAAAACAACGAGCAGAGCCGACGCGGGCATTCCAACCCCAAGGGTGGTCCAAATCGCTTTGGTCCAGGATGATTCGCGACGCAGCACCGCGACAATGGCGGCAACTCCATATCCTGCGGCCAGAAAAATGCCAACCTGCCGAATGGTAGAGACCACGATCAGCGATAAGGCGGCGACAATCGTGAGGAGAATGATCTGACGAGTGCCTTTGGCCTCCAGCAACCGACGGCAGGCCAATCCACTCCAAATCAATGCCGCTAGAAAAGCGGTTTCCGAAAGAGGCTGGCGATAGAGATCCCAATAGCTGGCATTCCACAAAGTCAATCCGGCGATAAAGAAGGCGGTGCCCGCGACATACCTTCTCGCCCACAAATAGACCCCGTAAGCCGTCAACATGGCAAAGGCAAAGTTCAGCCCCAAGATCTGCAGCAGCGGCAATTGACTGAAATAGAATGTCGGCACAATCAGCAGCGGATATCCAATCGCGTAATGCAGCACGGGGGATCCCAACATCCGCAGCGGGCTACCATCCGCGATCGTTCGAGCGAGCGAAAGATAGCCAATCGCGTCGTCTGCAGGCTGCCACCAGGGGGTGATCTGGATCAGCATGGGAACCGCCAAGACCAACAACATCAGAAGTGGACGATCGTACCAAGGCCGTTCCCCGACGTTCCCGGCAATCTGCGTCGATTGCGGGGTCAGAACGCCGGTGGACGTTAGCGAATTCAGTTCATCGGCCATCAAATCATTTCATCCGTGAGTGGAACAAATCCAAAGTGAGGCATGTCGCTATCAGGCCGAATATCTCCGTGGTTGAGCGACCTGCTCAAGCAATTCTGCCAACCGCGAAACAACCTCGCGCAACGAATACTCGGAATCGGCAGTGGAGCGGCCTGCCATGCCCGTCTGTTGTCTCAGGCGGGCATCCGCCACCAGTTTGTCCAGCGTATTCGTCCAGTCCTGTGGCGTTTCGGGAAGAAAGCCATTGCATCCGTGTTGAATGATATCGCAATTAACTCCCACCGGGCTGCAGACCGCAGGAATCCCCAGGGCCATGTATTGAAGCGCCTTGCAGCCGCATTTACCGCGGGTGCCGTTGTCGTCAGGAAGCGGCATTAGGCCGATATCGAACTCGGCTGTCTCGGCTACTTCTGACTCGGCCGACCATTTCACAAAGCGGTACGGCATGGGACCAAGTTGCGAAAAATCGAGACCTTCCGTGGTGTCTGACATCACCTTCAATTCGGCCGGGCCACGGACGGCGGCCAGAATTGGAAAGATCGAATTCAGATAGGGGTTCGTACTGCGACTACCAGTCCAGCCGATCGTCACCACATCGGACTTTTTCTTCGACGACAAACCGGGACGAAATCGACAGGTGTCGATGGCTGTCGGGAGAATCGTGATCGGGCTGCTTAAACACAGGTTCGCGGCGCATTCGACGGTGCGGTCCGACAAGAACTGGTTGCCACAGATGACCAAATCCGCCGCGCGAATCATGGCCGCAAACCGCCGCGAACGTCGTCGGCAGAACTGTCCGTGCCCATCAAACATGATGGCGTCATCCATGTCGAAGATCAGACGCGAGGACAGACTTCGCACTATCCGCAATTCAATCGGATCGAGAGTTTTCTGCTGGATGAAAACGGCGTCGAACTGCGGCAATTGCCGATAAAACCAAAAACGCGCCATCGGACTTTTCGGGAAGAAACCGACGGAACAGTCGTGTCCTCGCCGTTCAAGATCGGGAAGCATTTGCTCGACGCGAAACCGATGACTCGGTCGATTCGGCTTTGTCGACAAAAACAACAATTTCAATCCGGCCACCGAACACCCCCCATCAAGGTCTCTCGCATCTCATCGAGAGAAATGCAAAGAGAGAACCTGCACATTGCGCGAATCGACACAAAGAATCGTCGATCCAGAAAGCCCGACCGGCCTCGTTTCGATGGCTTTTGTCGTCATTGGCATGATTGGCGTGTTCATTTCTTCTGTTCTTTTGCTTGACCGGACTTTCTGACACCGGTCATCTCTTGTTGAAGCGGCTAGGCGGCGGACCGAGTGCGTGTATGCTGCTCAGACGTCAAGACTTGTGCATTTCCCTCGTTGTCCGAACCGCTCTTTGGCGTCGAACCGATCGAATTTCCCGGCGAGATCGGCGCGAGGAAATGGTCACGCCACAGCAGCGAAAACCCATAACAGAGGGGTGGAAGATTCTTCATCCTCAACCCGACGATCATCGTGACGATGCGAATCAGCGGTTCACCTAAAAAGGTCGCGATCCCGACGGCCAAGGCCTGACCGGGAAGGAAATGTTTCCGAGCGTAAAGCACACGGCTGCGTAACGAGTAGAAAAGCGATCGACCACGAATCTGGTTTGAACAACCGCCGCCGGCATGATCCGCCTGGGCCGTCGCGAGAAACATTGTTCGAGATCCAAGCTGGCGTGCTCGTTGGCAAAAATCCACTTCTTCGTAGTAAACGAAGAAACGTTCGTCGAAACCTTCCAGTCGCAAAAACAAGTCACGACGAACAAAAAAAAAGGCCCCGATGACTTCTTCGACTTCGCGGGTCTCGCCGTGATCCCACTCCTTCATAAAATGAGGAGGGAACACCCGCGGCAGCAGGCTATGCATTCGCATTGCCATCGCAACCAGACTGGTGCATGTTGGAAGACGTGAACATGTCCGACCGACACGACCGCGGTCATCGATCAACTGAATCCCACAAATGCCCACACCCGCATTTCGCGCATCATCAAGGTATTCGAGCGGGATACGTAGCGAGTTGGCATGCAATCGCGAATCAGGATTCAGAAAGAGCAAGTACTCGGACTGACAAACCGCGGCTCCCTGATTGCAAGCGGCGGCGAACCCCAAATTAGTTTGATTCTGGATCAACTGAAACGGAATACCGAGCGACGGCAAATGACAACACGAATCATCGTGCGAATCGTTGTCGACGACGATAACCTGTGTGACTCGCGTTAGACCCTCGCAGTGCCCGAGCGATTCCAAACACTGCCGCAGGAATTGACCACTGTTCCAATTAACGATCACGATCCCCACCCCACCTCGTTGCTGCGCTGCCTGGCGCAGCACAATCGTAGGATCGGAAAGCGGTGTGGAATTCGTCATGAACGTCGCTCCGCGAAAATCCGGATCACATCGGCCTGATTGGCAATTTCCGATTGCAGCGCCTGTTCGACCCAGAACGACTTACCACGGGCCAACCACGCGCGGTACTGACTGCGTCCAGCGTCAGCCGCTCGCTGTGCAGATTGCTTGATCAAAGTCCGCATCCCGATCTGCTGAATTTCGATGATCCGCAACTGATCTTCGGGAAGGGTGGCACTCAGTGTTTTAGGGCTGAAATGTTGGAAGTGTCGTGGCAGTTCCAGACCACGCCAATGTTCACCGAATTCGGCGAACGACCGACTTTCGATATTTGGCACTTCGATAACAAGTAATCCGCCGGGCCTGAGCAGCTTTGTCGCAGCTTCAACCGTTTGACGGGGATTTTGGACATGTTCCAAGACTTGCCACATCGTCACCGCATCAAACGATTCGGGTTCCAGGTCCGGATGAGGCAACGTCCCCGTGTGAACGGAGATGCCGGTTCGTTGCTCGACACGACGAGCAACGTCGGCGGCGAATTCCAGGCCAGTGACAGCCCAACCAAAGGCTCGCATGCGTTCCAAAAACGCCCCAGCTCCGCAGCCGACATCCAGCAGGCGGCCAGGTGCGCGAAAAGGGATCCATTCGCGTCGTTGGTGACGAGCGTGAAATTTCCACATGCCCAATTGCGCCAGCATTTTTCCAAACAGACCCACCGGCTGTGGCAGATAACCAAAGCGGCTGCGCAATACGAGATGCTCTAGCCACTGCCAGCGCTGACCTGACGAACCAATACCCGATTGATAGTTCGGGTAGTCTTCTGGATAGAACAAGCCCAGCGATTCCGGTGTCGGGCGGGGATTCGTGAGCATCAACTGACATTCGACGCAACGAACCAGATGGAATGTTCCACCGATCCCTGTCAGAGAATCTTGACCTTCCAGAATCGGATCGAATTCGTGGGAATTGCAGTTCGGGCAGGGGACGGTCTCGAGCGACACCTCGGGCACGACTGCCGCGGACTCGAAAGTTCGAGCGGTTCCCCATCCGACGGCAGTCATAGTTCCCGTCATTTTCGGCCTTTTTCGTGGGAGCTTTTGTCCCTGGATGACGTTGAAGATCTCCACAATTTGGTGGCTTGTATTCTGCACCTCAAATCGCGGCAAGATGAATCTGCAAAAACAGAAAAGTTTGTCGCGAGAAAGCGATTGACCTGGGCAGGATTTCAATCTCTGTGGAGTCCGGCCAAACGAAGATTCGGCACTCAACATTCGACGACGACGACGTCAGATAGTCTGTTCAAGTTTCGTGCAGTTTTGATCAGTGACGTATGTCAACTTGCACGGCCCAAGGACTCAATTCGGGGTGACGGATCGTCAACAAGCGGGTCCACAGGTGCCCTTCCTCCGGAGGAATTTCAGGTTGACCGGATGCGAACTCGCCAGCATCGATGAAAAATCGAAAATAGATTTTCACATCCTTTGAGTCCAAGTCTTGGAAAATCTGTTGTTCGGTTTGGGCCAGCGGCGTTCCCCAGTAGTTTGGTAATCGATTGGCCGCATAGGCGATGTACAGCCCCAAATGCCAATTATTCGCGGCGCTCGCCAGATCTGGGATTTTCGAGGCCGCCAACTGTTCGGCAATAATTCGAAATTTCTTCATTTTGATCGATTGAGGGTGCGCAGTGGCATTCCGGATCAGACCATGAATATCGATTCCCGAGGTTAACGACACCAACAAAACGACGGCGGTCGCAGCCCACGCCCCGGTCAAGAAGCTCGTTTGTGTAGGACGGATGATCGCAATGTCGCCTGGATCTGCCGTGCTGCACAATTGCGACGGCGAATTATCCACTCGGGCTGCTCCAACAACCAAGAACGCCCGCCCCATGATGAGTGACGACAGGCAGAGCATGGGCACTACGGTAGGAACAATGTAGCGCGCTTCGAGGTTGACCGCCGTGTAACCCGCACAATAGACGAAAACTGTCATGGTCGACCAAACGAAATAGGTCTTTTCCCCCGAACTCAATTCGATTCGCCGCGATCTGATCACCCAAAGGCTGACAAAGAACACCGCGATCCAAAGCGGAATCAACCCAACGCAATTGCCCGTGTTGTGCAAAATGAGTTGGATTTGATACAGAAAACTGGCCGGATCCTGAAACGGAGACCAATCGGGCGCGAGGTGGGGCTCAAAGATGAAATCGGGCGTCAGACCCGGATTCCAGAGCGGATCTTTCGAGAAATTCTCCCGACTGACGTTGGCATGATTCGCGGCCCCAGCGGTGGAAAATGTGGGGTGTCCGTATTTCGCCGAAAGGCAAAACAACCATGACCCCGCCATCAAACCGAACCCCATTCCGAACAGGCAGACGATACGTAACGACGCCAGAGAAAGGATCGGCGGACGAGAGGTTCTCGGGGTGACAGACCGCAGCACCAGTCGCGTCAAGAGGAAATGCAGCAGACAGAACGGCAGCATATAGGCTTTGGCCAGGTAGGCGATCCCGGCGAACAATCCGGCAATGAAGATTCGTCTCGGTGGGCTCGATTCGGCTTCCGACTGGAAAATCAACCCGAAATAGAGATAGATCGCGGCATTGGCGAGTAAGTCGGGATCGAGAAGATATGTCGCCCAAATCGAAGCCTGAATCACCGAACAGGCCATCATGCCGATCTGAATCAGGCGATCACCCGGAGAATTCCCCGGGCAGATGAGCCTGGTAAAGCGATCAACGGCCCACAGATAAATCGCTCCGCTGGTCAGCAGTACCAGTCGGCCCGCGATGAGATCATCAATCCCGCAGCTCAAGAGGGGAATCATTAACCAGGAAAACAGCGGGGACCAGTACCCCGTAATCGCCTGCATAGGCTGCGAAATCGCCCGCCGCGCCACCGTCACATAGGCCACAAAATCAGCCCCGATATAGTCCGCCTGACAGATGGAAACGAAGCTGGAAATGACGGCGTAAATCGTCAGTGATTTCAGGAACAACGGTCTTGGCATCATAAGAAAGTGCCCCTTCGGGGAACCGGTCACGGTCTGATGAACGCACCCCAAAGATGGTGAGGAACTTCGACAAAACAAGATCCTGTCCAATCGCCGGATACCGTCAAACGACCTATCCCGGCCATCAAAGCCTGTGGCTTGTATTTCGGACCTCAAACCACAGCAAGACGAATTTGCGAGACTTGGGGACCAATCTCAAAAGCTGGGGCCGCTTTGACTTCGATTCCTGACCGTGCTGTAATCCTGTCTCATCCAAAGCTCGCTGGTTTGCATCAATGGTTTTCAAGATGCTAGGGCACGGAAATCGATCAAGCTGACAAGTGACACAGGCTCTCACCCCACTGTCTGCTGATTGCATACTGAAGAAGAAGACGGGCAAATAATTCGACGATTCGCAGCTTGTCAGATGACACTCGTCAAACGACGAGTGAAAAAGGAGTTTTGGAATGCATCGAATCTGGCGAATTGCGGCCCATGACCGCGCTTATGTGAAGGATCTGAGTGCCCGACTCAAGATCACCGCGCTGGTCGCTCAGGTACTGGTCGCTCGCGGTCATCAAGAACCCGCCTCAGCCGAAAACTATCTCGCAAAAAAATTGACGACGCTGCACGATCCCGAAAAACTACCTGGCGTTAGCGAAGCCGCCGATCGCATCGTGGCGGCCGTCAAATCGGGACGACGGATCACAATCTACGGCGACTACGATGTCGACGGCGTTACTTCGACCAGCCTATTGTGGCATTGCCTTCAGCTGTCCGGCGCCCAAGTCGACTACTACATTCCTTGTCGGCTGGAAGAAGGATACGGACTGAATTGTGACGCCATTCGCCAACTGCATGCGGAAGATCCGTCGCGACTGCTGGTCAGCGTCGACTGCGGTATCACCAGTTGTGCGGAAGCGTCCCTGGCGAAGGAACTTGGTCTGGAACTGATCATCACCGATCATCACAATTTTGCGGTCGCATTTCCCGAGGCGGCCGTTCTGGTTCATCCTCGCCTTCCAGGCAACTACCCGTTCGGCGAATTATGCGGCGTAGGAGTCGCCTTCAAATTGGCCTGGGCCATTTGTGCGAGAATGGGCGACGGCAAGAAAGCCACGCCCCGAATGCGCGAATTCCTGCTCAGTGCCATCGGTCTCGCTGCAATCGGCACAATCGCCGACGTGGTGCCCCTGGTCGATGAAAACCGGGTCCTGGTCCATTTCGGATTGGCGAGTCTGCTCGACCGAGCCAACCCCGGCCTGAAAGAACTGTTGCGAGTAGCCAAGGTTCTGGACAAGGGCACTCTGCAAGCCGAAGACATCGCCTTCGCTGTGGCTCCTCGGATTAACGCGGCGGGCCGACTGGGTCAGGCTCGGCTGGCGGTGGAACTGCTAACAACAAGCGACCCGGAACGCGCGGTGGCACTGGCCACTTATCTCGACGGACTGAACAAGGACCGACAATCGGTCGAACGAAAAATTCTCAAGCAAGCCAAAGAATTGGTGGACGAGAATGCCGACTGGGGCGATCACCGAGCGCTGGTTCTGTCACACCACGAATGGCATCCCGGCGTCATCGGTATCGTCGCCACACGGGTCGCAGAGCATTTTCAACGCCCGACGATCATGATCGCCCTCGGGGGACTCGATGGACTTGCCCAAGGCTCCGGCCGTTCGTATGCCGGTTTCAACTTGCACGCTGGCCTAACGGCCTGTCGCGATTTCCTTGCCACCTTCGGCGGACATCACGCCGCGGCTGGCTTGAAGATCCGGCCAACCGATATCGACGCCTTCCGGACCGCCTTCGTCCAGCATGTCACCGAGAATCACTCAGTCCTGCCGGGTGCATCCGAATTGAACGCCGACGCGGAAGTCCAATTGAGCGACATTACGATCCGTTCGGTGACGGAACTCGAACGATTGGGCCCCTTTGGAGCAGCCAATCCGCGTCCGATCTTTGTAGCCTCGAACGTAGAACTGGCTTCACCGCCCAAAAAAATGGGCGAAGGGGAACGCCATCTTTCGATCTTCGTACGTCAGTACGGATCTCGAATGAGGGGCGTGGCGTTCGGCCGTGGCGAATGGGCCGATGAAATGGCCCAACACAACGGCCCGATTTCGATCTGCTTTCAACCAACTATCAACCGCTTCCAAGGCCGAGAAAGCGTCGAATTTCAGTTGATTGACTGGCAACCCGAACACGCCACGGCGGGCGTGGCCGTTTAGAGGTCCAAACCCAAGTGCTCGGTGGGAAGTTCTCGCAAGACCTCTTCGGTACTGGTGACGCCCATCGCCACTTTGACCATGGCAGAACGACGAAATTCGAGCATGCCGTTCTGAATGGCAAATGCTTGAAGTTCTTCACCGCTGCAGCCCTTGGCGACCAATTGCCGAAGCGCACGATTGAAGACCATTAACTCGACAATCGCCGTTCGCCCCGAATAACCTTGTTGCAAGCAGGCATCGCACGCTCCGGGCCCGAAAATGAACGTTCCAAATCCGGGCTCCAAGAACGGTTGGATGTCGGCAAAGGTCTCAGGAGATTCGCTAATGTCGTAAGCGACACGGCACTTCTGACAAAGCGTTCGCACCAGACGCTGAGCGACAACACCCAACAGACAGTTCGACAGGAAATAACGATTGACGCCCAGTGCGGCCATACTTTGCACGGCGGCGGCCGCGACGGGGGAGTGCAACGTGGACAACACAACGGTACCGCTGTTCGCCGCGCGGACAGCGGTCGAGGCCGTTTCTTCGTCTCGCACTTCACCGACCATAATCACATCGGGCGACTGACGCAGAATGTTACGCAGCAGTTCGGGGAAATCGAGACCCACTTTGGCGTTCGCTTGCGATTGCCGCAAACCGGCCACAGCGTACTCGATCGGGTCTTCGAGCGTATTGATTTTTCGCGTGCTGTCATTCAGGTACTGCAGACAGGCGTAAAGAGTTGTCGTCTTTCCCGTCCCGGTAGGCCCCGTCACCAGCACCAGTCCGCTGGGATTGTTCAGCAGGGCGTGCATCTTGTTCAACTCGACCCGAGTCAAACCGATCTGTTCCAAAGTTCGAAGGCCGAACTTGCGATCGAGAAGTCGGGCAGTGACATCTTCGCCATGCAGTGTCGGAATGATATTGATTCGCAGATCGATGACACGATCGCCAATCGTCTGAATTCGACGACCTTCATGTGGGCGACGTCGGTCTCCCAGATCAATGCCTGCTTCCGCTTTCAGCAGCGTCAGGACGCTTCGACCTGTTTCGTAGGACAGGGCAGCAACCGTTTCAATGCTTCCCAGACGCCGGAACGCAACGCGAATACCAGCTTCTTCGGAAAGGAAAAACAGGTCGCTGACATGCTGATCGGCCGCTTTTTGAATTACTGCCGCGAGGATTTCGCCAGGAGAAAGATTAGCGAGAAAATTGCCTGCAAAACGTCCATCCGTTGACATTTAGGCCACCTCCCCTTTTGCCAGCTGAGTTGCCTTATCGACGTCGGCGGCCAACAGGAATACCGAATTTAAATGAAGCAGTGAAATCACGTTCGAGGCCAGCGGTTGCAGTGAATGAATCACCAACTTTCCGCCGTTTTCGCGAAATCGCTTATGCGAACTCAGCAACCAGCCGATGCACATCGAATCGAGGTAGTTCGAATCCCTCATATCCAGAAGAACCGTTCGCTTATAAGCGTCGGGACCCAATATCTGTCGGAACGGGTCAAGCGGTGGAGCAACGTCTGGCTGGGTCAGACAACCCGCGATGGCGACCTTGACGATGGCGCCCTGGTCTTCTGAAACGGAGAATTTCATGGAGATTTGGCCCAATTAAATGCGAGAAATGTCAAGACATCAAAAGATTTGGATGTTGGATTCTACAGCCCTGCCACTTCTCCATCAAGCACAACCGTTCATCATACGTTAATACCGCATCGCCGATGATCGAGGCCCTGTCACCAAAGTACCTGTGGACTTCCACAACAAGCTTCGCGAGAGCAAGGCATCCGTCGAAGAAAGAAGACCACCTATTGACCTGAAAATGCGGTCACGTTCGGTTCGAGGTCACGACCTTTCTGCTCCAGACGAACCACTAGGGCCGTACTTCCGGCCGGTCCGAAACTCCAGACTTCGGTGATCCCCCGAGATGTTACGGCACGTGCCAGCGATCGTGGTTGCCCCAGCAGAGTTCGCAAACCGGACGCAGACATCCCAATCGTGATCTCCGTGGGCGCTGTCGACTCCGAAGCCGGTTCCTCACGATGGCCGGGTTCCCTTTTTGTCCACCGGCTGTTCTTCCATTGATAGCCCAGCGATGCGAACTGGGTCTTAACACCCTCGAAAGTCGGATCAATTCGGTAAGCATCCATTAAATATCCAACGGCGGTCTTTTCGTCGCTCAGTAGGGCGAGATACTCGTCCGCCAATTGCAACAATCCGACAACACCATCTTCCTTCAAACGAGGTTCGTGAGCTTTGATCCATTGCGATAACGCCTCGTGCGCGCTGTCGTCTTGATGGCGTTCTCGAAACGCGGCCGCCAGATTTTCAGCTTCGGCCCGCGTTGCCGTAGCGATATTGGCGGCGCGGTACGTCAGCTTCGCCACACGTTGCCGCTCGGCTAGCGAGTGCTCTTCGGGAATCAATTGATCGATCTGATCAGCAATCGAATCACCATTGCGCCCGTCGGAAGATTCCGCCTGCAACAGTACCTTGCGGATGATGGTGACCAGGAACAATCGATGCAGCTGACGCCGCAGATCATCGTTCGCCTTTCGATAGGTCGAATCGGGGTCTCGTTCATAAGCGTCCTTCACATCTGCATCGAGTTCCTTCAGCGGATCATTGGCACCCGGCAGCTGTTCACCCAGGTTTTTCGCGATTTGTTGCCAGGCGGTCATATCGGGTGGATCGAGCTTTTGAGCGACCTTCCATTGGATTCGAAATCCTTCGTGGACCAGCTCCATTCGCCGACGATTCGACAATTCGTATGTGTCCATCGTCTTCGCCAACGAAAATCGACCTTCCGCATCGAGGGGTTTCAACGTTCGATATTCCACTTCGACTGCGTTGGTGTAGGCATCTTTGACCTTTTTCATTAACTCCGCATCGTCATAGAAGCGAGCTCGCTCGGCCCCCCAGTCACCAAGTTCGATCCAATCTGTCGGCGATGGCAGTTTGAGTTTGGACGATCGAATGTCAAATTGATCGGCATAACTGGGAACGACTTTCAATTCATCGACGCCGAACTCGATTTTTGTGCCGTTCTTTTTGAACTGGCCTTTGATTTCCACCGTGCTTTTGGGTGCAACCGTGCGCAGTTTCTCGCTGTCGATCGTGAATACCGTATCGCAGCGCACCAGACGAAACTGGCCACCACCGAATGTCCCCAGGCGGCCTTCGATCCGGATCGATAACGGAGAACCGACAAACCGATCCCACGGTTTATTGTCCATCAACTTCTGGACCGTCCAGACATTGTCTGCCGCCCGCGTGGTTCGACCGAAATGGAATGTCAACAACACGACAAAACAGAGAGGTGCCTTCAAGAGCAGCCTGAATTTCAAACCGGAGCAACTCATGAAAGGCGAACCTCGTGCTTATTCTCCAGGAACAAATCCAAACTTGAGTTCACATCGGGATCGGTGGTGGTTGTCGCTTTGCGAATCACGATCGTATCAGCGACCAGGTCGCCGATACGCTGGCGGCAACTTGTGAAGGCAAACATCAATGTCCCTGGCAAATAAGAAATCGCCAACAAGGTATCCACCAGTAACAGTAGTTCTCGGACCAGAGCTCGAGCAAAACCGCAAGGCCGCAACGTTGAACGAACCGTGCGAATTCCGCACAGCCATTTGCCCAACGTGACTCCCCAACCGCCTTGCAACACGCTGTTCACAATCACAATTATGAGCGAGCAAATGACCAGACTCAACATCATCCAGAGAAATCGCAGCAATAGCCCCTCTGGACCGAAACTGAACAACCGGTCGATATCTTGCTGAACTTGCTCTTGGGACGACATGCCGAAGGCCAACGCGATCAGGTAAAAGGCGGCAACGTAAACGAAATAATCGAGGACGCGAGCGATGGCGCGTCGTGTGAATGAAGCCAGTTCGACCGTCGTCAAGCCGAATTGATACTCGGCCGTGCGATAGGCTTTCATCAAACAACTGATCCCGAGTACGAAAATTAACAGACTAGGCCAATAGACCCACTGCATCAGTCGAGCCCACTGCTCCATGATCGATTGAAATCGCGCGGCCGGTGGCTTGATGACGACTCCGGTGGTCGGCATCGAATCGCCATCGAATCGGTGAACTCTCAGGATCTGACCAAACAGTGACTGTCCGGCGAAATAAGTCCTTTGCCCGTCCGAGACCGCAAACCATTCCAAGAGGGCGGGCAGGGAAGTTTCTGCCATTTTTTTCCAAATTCCCTGAGCACGACAATGGCCCTGGATGGCGATGTTTTTGAACTGATTCTGAATAGGGATGTTCTTCAACTGATTTGGGTCTGCAGCCGAGAGCGCTAAAACAACAGGCTCACTTTTGAGAAATCCGCCTTTCCATACGTTTTTCACCCGCGCACCACTGCTTGCCGGCCTCAAGACCGCGATCTCCCATTCAAGCAAGTTACTAAGATCGACTTCATCATCAACGTTTTCTGGAGCGAGCGCAGAAACCGGTGTCAGCTCAATCCCTTTTCGATAAGCAATGAGAATTCCATCCGAGACAAACAAATGAGGTGAACCGTCCTGTGAGGCGACTTGAATTTCCATGAGAGGAACGCGGCCTGTTGCGCGGGGTCTATCGGACGCCCAGACGTTCTTGCCGTCCACCGTCGCATGGGGAAATTGAAACGGAATCACGACGGTTCCCAAATTCACCCAGTCGTCGTTCTGAAACACGAACAGCGTCGGCTGTCCGGCGGTTCCGACATCAATGACGGCCAACTGATCCTCATACAGAAATGGCGAACTCGCTTGCACCAACGCCTGCTGCGGGCTGAATTCCTTCGTCTCGTCGCCTTCGATCATGATGACCGAATTCGACGAAACGATCCAAAGCCGATCCCCCTGGCCAAGTAATCCCGCACCCGGTGATCGGATCGGGACTTTGAGCTCGCTTGTTTCGCCTTGTTCTGGATCAAACGACATCAGCGCCCCAGGGGGCATGCTGGGCCCAATATTCATCACGGGATACCAGACCCGTCCCTTCCACATTGCCGCCCGTGAATATTCAGGAATCTTGATTGTTGCGACCTCACTCAAGTTCGGAGTGCCGTAAAGGCCCCAATACAAACCCACGGCCATCAGAAACGGCAAACACGACATCGCGACGACGAATAGCAGCACCCAGGTGATGTACATCGCAGACACAGACGAATGACGCTCGGTCGGCTCGATCATGATTCCATTCCGGTACTGAAGGTAACGGGTTCGAATGCTCGTGTGTCGGACGACAACGACCAGAACAACAATCCCACAAATGCCTCGTGAAATCGACGAGCTGGTTGATCGAATCGTCTCCAGGGCGCGGGTTTCACCGGGACCAACGCACCAATTCGCCTCGCGGATCAAGCAGAAATGGAGTTTTCTTGATCAGGCGTCCTGCCGATTCAATCGTTACTCGCCGAGGGAGCCGAAAAATTCCGCACCAGAAACCGAAACAAGACTTGACAAATCAGACGAGATGTCTGTAAATGAATTGGGTCTACAGACTGTTATTTCCGACATCAGATTAAGACGATAAAGTTAAAGACGAGAATCACGTTGAAATTTCACCGAGCGAAGGGATGAGCTTCGGGGGTGCGCGACGAGCCAATTTGACGAGCACGGATGACCTGCGAAAGTTCAGCTGATACTTGTGGGCAGTTCCGTCTTGCACCGTTTCTGTCATTTCAAAAAGATGAGACAGACGGTTGGCCGGATAACGACGACAGAGAGGGGTTCCAATGACACATCCGGCTCGCGCTCAATGCCGCGTCATGAATCATCTTCTTCACGCGCGGTGTCATGGATTCCGGTTGGCACTAGCAGCAGTCGCTCACGTGTTGGTATTCGCCGTCGCCCCACTCTTTTCTGACGATGTGCAGGAGTTGGCCGACAAGATTGACCGGCGAATCGAGGCTCGCTGGCAAAAAGACGGAATCACACCCGCCTCGATCGCCGATTCGGCCGAATTCCTTCGTCGCGTTTCGCTGCATGTTGCAGGCTCGATTCCGACAGTGTCTGATGCTCGCCAATTTCTGCGGAACGAATCTTACAACCACCGTCGCCAGCTGGTTGACGAATTGCTCGAAAGTCCGCACTACATTGTCAACTTCAGTAACTTCTGGACCCGGGTGATGATGCCTGAGTCGGCAACCGATGTTCAGGCGTTGGCGCAACGGCCCGGGTTTCAGGCTTGGCTTCGTCAACATCTGGGAAACAATACCCGCTACGATGCCATCGTTTACGAATTACTCACGACGCCGCTGGCCGGCGATCGCGGCATGAATTCCATCATGCAGAACCCGGGCAGCGTGTCGCCGATCGCGTTTTTCACGACGAAACAAATCAAACCCGAAAATCTGGCCGCCGCTACGTCGCGCATGTTCATGGGAATTCGTATCGAGTGCGCCCAGTGCCACAATCATCCGTACGATTCGTGGAAGCAAGAACAGTTCTGGGGTTATGCCGCATTCTTTGCCGGCATCGAACGAACGAACCAAAATGATGGTGGCCTGGGCCAAGTCAAAGAGGTTTTTGATCGCCGCGAGTTGACCATTCCTGACCATGAAACGGTCGTTCAGGCGACATACCTTGATGGAACCCAGCCGCAATGGAGATCGAAGGTCAGTTCGCGTCGGACTCTGGCCGATTGGATGACGTCCAAGCAAAACCCGTATTTTGCGAAATCGGCGGTCAACCGCCTGTGGGGTCACTTTTTCGGAGTTGGGATTGTCGAACCAATTGACGATTTTGGTGGATCAAACAAACCCAGCCATCCCGAACTACTCAACGAACTGGCGGCGGACTTCGCAGCCCACGACTTCGATTTGAAGTATCTGATTCGGGGAATTGCTGCCTCGAAGACCTATCAACGATCCAGCCGGAAGACGCACGTTAGTCAAACCGAGCCGCAACAATTCGCTCGCATGGCCGTGCAAGGCCTGACCGGCGAACAACTGTTCGATTCAATCGCCGCTGCGGTGGGCCACTTGGAATCTTTCCAGCAATTCCAACCGTTCCAGTTCAATCAGCCGGGTCCACGCACCGAGTTTCTAGAACTGTTCGCACCGGACAACAATTCACCGACAGAGCGTCAGACGTCGATCCTTCAAGCGTTGGCGTTGATGAACGGTCAGTTTACCGCCTCGGCCACCAGCCTCGAACAGAGCTCGACGTTGACCGCCGTGGCCGAATTTCCCTCGATGTCCTCGGGTGACCGCGTCGAAGCCATTTATCTGGCAGCCCTGACACGCCGACCTCGGCCGGAAGAATTGGAACGACTGACCAAATATGTCGACTCCGGTGGTCCTTCGAAGAACCAGAAGCAGGCCTTGTCGGACATCTTCTGGGCGCTGCTGAATAGTTCGGAATTCTTGTTCAATCATTAGCGATCACAGGAATTCGATGATCCGCCAATAGTGGGAGCCTTGTCATGTCTCGACGATCCATGATTTCGCGTCGCGACCTGTTGAAACTTTCGGCATGCGGGGCGTTCGGCGCATCCATGTCGCGCTGGCTGCCCGTTCTGGCAAACGAAATCGGTGCGTCACCCGATCGTCGTCGCTCCGTGATCTTACTGTGGATGACGGGCGGACCGCCTCAGACTGACACGTTTGATATGAAACCCGGGCATGAGAACGGTGGACAGTTCAAGCCCATCGATACCTCCGTACCGGGCATTCAAATTTGCGAGCATCTGCCGCGAGTCGCCAAGCTGATGCAACATTGTGCGCCGATCCGATCGATGAGCACCAAAGAAGGGGACCACACGCGGGCCACCTATCTATTGCGAACAGGGAACCTTCCACAAGGCCCCATCGATTATCCAACGCTCGGTTCCCTGTTCAGTAAGGAATTGGGCCAAGAGGATTCAGACCTTCCGAATTTCGTCGCAGTGGCTCCATACACACAGTTCAGTCCAGCCGCTTATGGGCCGGGATTTCTGGGCCCCAAGTTCGCTCCGCTCATCGTCGGCGATCCCAACCGCGTCGGAACCAACTCGAACGGCGCGAATTACGATCAATCACTGGCCGTGAAAAACCTTTCACTTCCTCAGGGAATCAATCTGGAACGAGCCGACGCCCGGTTGTCGTTGCTGGGAGACTTGGAGTCGGACTTTGCCAGTCATCGCCCCGGCCTGAATGCCGACAGCCATCAGTCCGCTTATGCGGCTGCCGTTCGCATGATGCGGTCAGAAGCAGTGAAAGCATTCCATCTTGAGGGCGAGGACGCAAAACTTCGCGACGCTTACGGGCGGAATCAGTTTGGCCAAGCTTGTCTGTTGGCGCGACGTCTAGTCGAACGGGGAGTTCCATTCGTCGAAGTTTCGCTGAACGGCGTGAATAACAATCAAGCATTCGCCTGGGATACCCACGCGCAGAATTTCAATTCGGTCAAGAGCTTACTGGAAGTGCTCGATCCTGCCTGGGCCACACTGATGAGCGATCTGAAGGATCGCGGGTTGCTCGATTCCACATTAATCGTTTGGATGGGTGAATTCGGTCGAACACCGAAAATCAATCAACAGACCGGTCGCGACCATTTTCCAAATGCCTGGTCGACAGTGTTGTGCGGCGGTGGGATCAAAGGCGGCCAAGTTGTCGGCAAGACAAGCAGCGACGGGATGAAGGTCGACGATCGGCCCGTCTCGGTACAAGACCTCTTTGCGACGATGTGCAAAGCAGTTGGGCTCGACTCGATGAAACAGAACGTCTCCAATGTTGGCCGACCGATCCGGCTGGCCGAACCGACCGCGAAACCCATTGCCGAGATACTTGGCTGATCAACATGACGCGATTTCGATTACTCGCACTGCTGCTGCTGGTGTCGCCGGTTTACGCCGACGAACCCCGGGCTGACGGTCGGTATTCGATTTACATGGGAGAAAGCGGCGTCATTGTCTTGAACTTCCAGATCACGGTGGGCGGAAACAGCCCGCAACAATTGTTTCAGCAATATGTTGACGATCTGATGAAGTCACTCGATTCGAACGAGGATGGAGTTGTCACTGTCGAAGAGGCTCGCGGAAAATATCTGAGCGTGCGGGATGCCATCCAAGCGGAACTGATCCCTCAAAGCGAGGGCTTCCCGCCCAATATGACTCCTGATGTCAGCCCAGCCGATGGAAAGATTTCGCGGCAGGAATTCTTGACCTATTTCAAACGGATCGGACTGCATCCCTTCCTGGTGATTTATCAGGCGAGATCGATGCCAGCAACTGGCAATCGACGCCCGCGCCAATTGGTCAATGTTTCCGAAATTCCACTCTTCGCACGACTGGATACGAACGGTGACGGAAAACTGTCTTCCGCCGAGCTGACTGGGGCGCTGCGAACGCTTCGTAAACTAGATCTGGATGACGATGAAACCATCAGTGCGGCGGAATTGAGTCCGATTGGTAACGCGAATGGCGTTCAGCAGCAGCAAGGCAATACACAAACGGCATCGTTAAGTCCCTTTTTGGGTCTGGGTTCTGAGGAATCACCGCCGAAACAAATTCGCCGCCTGATCGACAGATACGATCGGATCGATGGCTCCAATGCGAGAAATCAGAAGCTGTGCACGAAAGAAATGGGACTACCAGAAACCGTCTTTGCTCGTTTTGATGGCGATGGCGACGGGCAACTCGATTTCGACGAACTTCGCCAGTTTCTCGTCTCGCCCGAACCCACCATCACCATCACCGTGAATGTCGACTCGGCCGAAGCGGTGAAGGCCGAATCGACACAACTGGAAGTTCAAGAAAAATTGAAATCCACTCCAGACGGATCGGCGAATATCAATTTCGGTACGACACAGTTGAGCATCTCACGCGGTACTTCGTATGACCTGACGACCGCCGAATCGCTGCTGAAACCCCAGTTTATGGCGGCCGATCAAGACGCGAATGGTTATCTCGAAAAATCGGAAGCCGATCAGGCCAACTTGTTTGGTGCGTCATTCGACGACGTTGATACCGACAAAAACGGCAAGTTGTATCTCGACGAATTGATCGCGTATTTCAAGGTGCGCTTCGATGCGGCCCGCAGTCGGACTGTGTTGACCGTCACCGAACAAGGGCGAACCCTGTTCGAGATTCTCGATACCGATCGAGACCGACGCCTTTCGTACCGGGAACTGCAAACAGCGGCCGATAAGTTGGCTTTGTGGGACAAGGACGGCGACGGGCTACTGTCAGAACCAGAAGTACCGATGCAATACAGACTTACGATCTCTCGTGGAATCCTGCCGGCCCTTGGCGGCAACAGCGGAGTCAACCAGACCGGCGCACTATCTGAACGAACTTCGGGTCCGATTTGGTTCCGCAAGATGGACAAAAACCGTGACGGTGAAGTCTCGCAACGCGAGTTTTTGGGCGAGATCGCCGAATTCGAGAAACGCGATCGCAACCATGATGGCTTCATTGATCTCGCGGAAGCCCTTCAAAACACCGAATAGTTGTCTGACGGCCTTCTCAAGACAGTCGTTCTTACTCCCCGCCAGTTTTGACGCGGGCAGCGACCCCATCAGGTTTCCAGAGCGAACTTCCGACGTTTTCGAGTGTCTGTTAGAATCTGGGTGTGGCCCCAATGGCGTACAGTGAAGGCCTCCGGTGAATCACCGAAATAATCCAAGATTGGCAAAATGACTTCGGTTGCCGGATAGACGGCCTGAAATGCCTTAAGAGTGGCCGCGAAAGGAACATCATGCGTAACGAGTCGGAAATTCCCTTTAGCGACAATCCGTTCTCCATCCCGGTCGCTGATCGGTTGAAACGATTGCCGCCTTACTTGTTCGGCAAAATTAACAAGCTGAAGTATCAACAGCGCGTCGCTGGCGTCGACGTCATTGATCTGGGTATGGGAAATCCGACGGATGCGCCGGACCAACAAATCACCGACAAGATGCAAGAGGCGCTGCTAGAACCCAAGAATCATCGGTACTCGGTCGCGAACGGGATCGCCAGCTTGCGCCGAGAAGTCGCCAAGCGATACGACCGCAAATACGGTGTGAAACTGAACGGCGACGACGAAGTCATCGCCTGTTTGGGATCGAAAGAGGCCTTCAGCCATATGTGTCTGGCGTTGATGGGCCCCGGCGACACCGCAATTGTGCCGGCCCCCACATTCCCGATTCACGCTTACTCGGTCATGCTGGCATCGGGCAATGTGATTGCCCTCGACGTTCGCGACCCGTCGGAATTCCTCCGTAACGTCGCTTACACCTGCGAGCACCTTTATCCGAAACCAAAGCTCGTGGTCGCGAACTTCCCTCACAATCCGTCAGGGACTTGCATCGAACAGAAGTTCTTCGACGAACTGGTCGTGCTGGCCAAGCGATATAAGTTTCTGGTGATCAGCGATTTCGCTTATGCGGATATTTGCTATGACGGTTACCAGGCCCCCAGTTTCCTCGCATCGCCTGGCGCCATTGATGTTGGCGTCGAAATGACGACGATGAGTAAGGGCTTCAGCATGGCTGGCTGGCGCATCGGATTCTGTTCGGGAAATCGCGAGATGGTACGCGCCTTGGCAACCATCAAGGGGTATTACGACTACGGGATTTTCCAGGCCATTCAGATCGCGGCGATTATCGCGATGCGAAACTGTGAACCGGCGGTTGATGCAATTGCCAAGGAATATCAGATTCGACGCGATGCTCTGGTGGATGGTTTGACGCGGATCGGTTGGGACATTCAGAAGCCGAAGGCGGGGATGTTCGTCTGGGCAAAGATTCCCGAACCGTGGGCTCAAATGGGTTCGATCGAGTTTTCGATGAAGCTGCTGCAAGAAGGCGGCGTCGCTGTCAGTCCGGGACGCGGCTTCGGAGAAGAAGGGGAAGGTTATCTGCGTCTGGCGATTGTGGAAAACAGTCAGCGACTTCGGCAAGCCGTACGTCAGATTCAGAACTGCCTCAAAACGGAAGCAGCACCTGCCGCATGATGCCGTTGCATTTTGGCGACCCCACACTGATGAAGAGACACACTTCGTCGCTCCTCGTATTGCGTTAGCGAGGTTCGCAATGTGAGACTTCCACCGACCGGTGTTGTTCAACCAAGTGGTGCGGTGATCGACTGATCCACGAGCGAAATCGTTTGTCTCCAGACGCGATTTCGTCACGTGGTCGCCGGTTTAAGCCAATCGCCCGGCTTTGACAATCCCGCCTTGCATGACGGCAATGAAACGCTGTCGATTCTCGAGGATTGTGATATCGGCCAGAACGTCGCCATCGACCACCAGGATATCGGCGAGCTTTCCCGTTTCGAGAGTGCCGAGCTCGCGATCCCGGCCCAGGATTTCAGCCCCGGTCTTGGTCGCACAGGTCAATGTTTCCAGTGGCGTGAAGCCGACTTGTTTCACGAAGAAGGATAATTCGCGAGCATACTGGCCGTGCGGGTTCCACCCAAATCCATAGTCGCCACCGAGCCCGATCCGTCCTCCCGCTTTCAGGATCCGGCGGGCACTTTCCACACCCCCTTCCAGCGTTTCCTTGTGGCCGTCGATGACGGCGGCAGACAATCCGAATTCGGGACCGCGTTCAATACTGGCCAGTTCGAAATAAAGCGCGGGGATCACCGGTGTATTTCGTTCCAAAATCATGTCCAACGCTTCGTCATCGACAAACGTGCCATGTTCGATCGTATCATACCCGGCCCGAATCGCGTTTTTGATTCCCTCGGTGGCGCGACAATGCCCGGTCACTTTCAGACCATGGTTGTGTGCCGTCGCCACAACGGCATGCATTTCTTCGAACGTCATGCACAGGGTGTGATGATCATTGACGTCAGGTGACGCAGCGTCGCCCGTGGGATAGGTTTTCACCCATTCGATGCCATCTTTGACCAATTTGCGAACCGCAGCGCGGGCTTCATCCGCACCATTGATCAGCAGCACCAATCCATCCATACCGATCTTGCGAAAATCGGGATTCCAATCCATCAAACCGCCTACACCGCAGATTTCGCGACCGCTGGCAGCCAATCGTGGACCGGGCATCAAATCGGTTTCAATCGCCTTCTTCAGCCAGACATCGACATTGAACAGACTGCCACCACTGCGGGCCGCCGTATAACCGCATTCCAGCGCCAGTTTCGCGTTACATGCCGCCAGAAGCGTCACATATTCGACGGGGTACTTGATATCGAGATCTTCGAGAGCCTCGACATTGAAGTATGTCGGGTGGAAATGGGCCTCGATCAATCCGGGCATAATCGTCCCGCCGCACGCATCAATGACCGTTGCGGAATGATCGACGAGAGGAGCCTGTTTCGCCGGACCGACGAATTCGATTTCACCTTCTCGCACGATGACGGTGCCATCCAGAATGGGTGCAGCCCCAGTCCCCAGGATCACTGTTCCATGCGAAATTACCGTACAATCTGTGGCCATTTTCATATTGAAGACTCACCGACAGGTCGTGAATTGCGAGACTAACCCACACGCCATTACAAGCGGCCGCTACGGAATATTCCATAGACCAGCCAAAGCGCCAACAGGCTGGACAGCACATAGGTGGGAAGTGTTACCCAAATCGTACTCGCACCCTGTGAAATGATCAGGGCCGAAGCCACGATCAACGACGCGACAACCATTCCGACCACCAGTCGATTGCTGGAACGTTCCAGCTCGAGAATGAAGTGGTCCAGATTGCGATGCTCGAGCTGGATTCGAAGATCATCTTCGCTCAGTTTGCGCAAAGTCCGACTGACATGTCCTGGGATATCATGCGCATATCCCAACAGGTTTCTTGACTCCGCCAAAAGCCGATCGGCGAGATGCGAGGGCGAGTAGCGGGCTTTGACCAACCGTTCGACGAACGGCTGCAGATGCGCCGCCAGATTGAATTCCGGATCAAGCGTTCGTCCGACACCTTCCAGTGTCACCAGGCACCGAATCAGCAGCATCAGGCTTCCTGGACAACGAATTGAATGATTTGACAGAATCGCGACAAAATCGGAAAGCAGACGTCCCACATTCAAGCGTTCAAGCTCGACCCCATAATAGTTCGAGACGAAATCTCGCATGTCGATTTGCAGCAGCGGACGATCCACTTCGCGAAAAGGCTCACCGATCTTCAGCACCAGCTTAACGGCGGTATCGACGTCTTGTTGGCTGACAGCCAGCAGCAAGTCGATCAACTGCTCGCGAGTTTTTTCATCGAGAACTCCGACCATCCCGTAATCCAGCAGACAGATCGTCCCGTCGCGGCGGATGCGAATATTGCCGGGATGGGGATCTCCGTGAAACACACCAAATTCGAAGATCTGTTTCATGAAGATTCGAGCGCCATTCGCCGCAATCTCGGAAGGAACGAACTTCGTCCCCGCCAGTTGACTCAGCTCGTCAATATGCAGTGCGTCGACGAATTCCATCGTCACGACCGCATCGGTCGTCAATTCCCAAAAAACCTGAGGCACATATAACGTTGCATCCTGGCGAAACAGTCGGCGGAATTCGTCCATGGTGCGAGCTTCTCGCGCGAAATGATTGACGAGTCCCACCGGGTCGAACACCTGCGCTTCCGCCACATTTCTGTCGAGCAGAACCGCCATTTCCTGCATCAACAAAAGATCACGTTCCACGTCACGTACCGCAGTGGGACGTCGAATCTTCACAGCCAGTTCCGTCCCGTTGAAATGCCGGGCACGATGGACCTGGCCCAGCGAACCGGCCGCTAAGGGCGTCCGATCAAAGCTCGCAAAGAGTTGATCGACAGGTCGACCCAATTCACTTTCGAGTTCGGCCACAGCATCATCGGAAGGGAAGGGTGGAACACCTTCCTGCAATTTCTGCAATTCGATCAGCATTTCGGGAGGAACAATGTCGGGGCGCGTACTCATGACCTGCCCGAACTTGATGTATGTCGGACCCAGTTTCTCGAGCGTCATCCGAATTCGTTCGACCAGACGCAAATGTCGCAGTGGCTCCGTGGGCTGACGCCCGAACAGTCGTCGCCAGCGATACCAGAAATTGCGCAGCCCGATTCGATCCACCAAGTCGCCAAAGCCGTGGTTCAACAGCACAGTGACAATTTCACTGGTACGCCCGATGTTTCTGAGCAAGCGAATGGGGCTGGCTTCCAATTGGGCGCTCCGTAGAAGTAAGCTCAATCGAACAGATAGCTGACCGATTCGTTTCGATGAATTCGACGGATTGCTTCTCCAAGAAGCGGTGCGACAGAGATCACTCGAAGGTTAGGTAACGTTTGCTCGGGACGCAGTGACAGACTGTTCGAGACGACGATTTCCACAATCGGTGCCTCGCGCAACCGAGAAACGGCCTGTCCGCAAAAAACCGGATGGGTTGCACCCACATAAATCTTGCTGGCCCCAAACTGGGCCACGGTTCGAACTGCTCCGACCATCGACCCGGCCGTCGTGATCATGTCATCAAAAATGATCGCAGTTTTCCCCTCAATCGGACCACCGATCAGGTTTTCTTGCCGAGTCTCGAAGGCGTTCGATCGACGTTTGTCAACGATGGCAAAACTGCCGCCCAAATGTTCGACGTGTTGGAGCGATCGTTTGATGCTGCCTTCATCGGGACTGACGATCACCAAATTATCTTTGGGAAGGTTCAACGAACGGAAGTAATCGTCCAAAATGGGTGATGCATACAAGTGATCCACGGGACAATCAAAAAAGCCCTGAATCTGGGCCGCGTGAAGGTCCATCGCCAGAACCCGATCGGCCCCTGCTTTTGTAATCAGATTGGCCACAAGCTTTGCCGTGATGGGAACTCGCCCCATATCCTTTCGATCCTGGCGCGCGTAACCATAGTAGGGGATCACGGCCGTGATTCGCGCCGCACTCGCTCGCTTGCAAGTGTCGATCATGACCAGCAATTCCATCAGATTCTCGTTGACCGGTGGACCGGTCGGCTGCACGAGAAACACATCGCGCCCGCGGACGTTGGAATCGAGTCGAACCGCAATTTCACCATCGGGGAAATTATCGAGGGTGACTGACCCCAACCCGATACTCAAATACGAAGCAATCTCAGCCGCCAACTTGGGATTGGCACGACCACTCAAAATACAAAGTTCGTCATACATGAAATCGGACGTTCGGCTGAGGTCTCGGGAAGATGGCGTCAGATAGAAATCAATAGGGCGCCGTCGCATTCTCGAAGAAGCCACTGGCGGAAGCAAGTGAGATGATTGTCAGGATTCGATGCCGACAGCTCATCAGTCGGGTATTTGACGATCAGCCGGTACGCGGTCAGGCCAGAATACAGCCCAAAAGCAGTGGGGGCGCTCTTAAAAACATGCCGTCATGGCGTCCGAAACAGCCACATTTCTGCGTAGGCTCAAAAGATTCGGTCGGAGCGAAAACATGATGGCGCCGCAGACGACAGCCCCAGTCGATGTCAAGACGGAACTGGTTTGTGGCGAACCGAAGCCAAGCCAGTCTAGCGACGGCGTTTGACCGGCAGGGGTTCGACCTGGGGCGAATCATTGTCCAGCAATAAAGCCTTTGTCAGAAGGATCAACGTGACCAGAAAACCGGTTGTCAAAACGCTGCCCATGGACCCGCCTTCTCTCAATCGTTGAGAGGCAACACCGAAGTGGATTGCCAACGAGTAAACCTAGGCCATTTCGACAGACAGTCAAATTGAATGTATTCCTTCTGACCGTATTTCGGAAATGTTGCCAAAACGCCACTGAAATAGTCCGCACGTTCGTTAAACCCCGTCCGAAAATACGGGGGCTGGACCGACACGAAGAATCAGATCAAACGTTGGCAAATTCGCGAGGCCGCCCCAGCTGCAACGATTTGGGCATCACCCCTCGCTCAAGTTCTCGAATGTCAGCGGTTTCGGCAGCAAATGCTTGACGGAGTACCTCCGCAGCGGCCTCGGGCTTGGTCGTTGAACCACAGGTAAAGACATCGGCCGCGACATATCCATACTCGGGCCACGTATGAATCGAAAGGTGAGATTCAGCCAGCACGGCGACTCCTGTCACACCCTGCGGACTGAATTCATGCACGAAGATATCCAGCAAAGTCGCATTCGCGGCGTGAACGGCGTCTCTCATCGCACTTTCCACTCGACCTGCATCATTGATAACTTCGCCACATCCCCACAATTCGATAATGACATGTCGGCCCAAGTGCTCCATCAAAACGCTCTCTTTCTACCTGAGTGCCAACAGCGCTGACACAAAGAACGATCAAAACAACGCCAAATCAATGGTGTCCATCACGGTACAGGGAAGTCTATTCAAAAATCGACCAAGCCACAGTTTCACCGCTTTAAGAACCAGGTGAGACCGGAATGTCCCGCATTTCCAGCAAACATCCAGGGGCAGAGGCTGGCACAGGCCCGATATTCCAAGCAATTTGCAATGGTCGACGGCCCAGATCGAGCCCAGATCATCACAAATCAGTCAGGCGGGGTCAATCGGCTGGTTAAATATCCTTATGAAGTCAGTTCACTAACAGAAACACAACTCTGATGGCGTGGCCTTTGCTTTTTGAATCAGTTGTATTAGCGACTTTCAGCTCCAGCAGGTGATCCCCAGCTTCCAGATCCGCCGCCAGAATTTTTGCCCACGGGAGGTGCAGATGGGGACTCCACTGGGTGAAAAGTTCTTGTGTTTGCCACTTATCGTGGTCCACTCGAAATTCTGCCGTTCCGGTGTCTGGACCTGAAACGACAAATAAGCCGACGGCCGAACCTGTGAACTTGAATTTAAGTGTCGCACCCGCTTCCTCAGCGACCAGCACCGGTCGTTTCACGAAACCAGGGCGTGTCCCCTGACCGTCCGTCGGCTCCCACTGCCGATCCAGCTTCCATCCATTCTCGATGATGACCGATTGAGATTCCAACGCTTCCTGCGGTTGGATCAGTCGACCGCGAAAGTAGCTGTGAGGATCGATCGGAGGCGGCAGCGAGTTTTGAACGGGCGCCGCGTTGGAATCCTTCCAAACGGCATCAAACAGTCGGTAAATGGATTTAGCATACAGGTCATGTCCGAACGGCGACGGATGCAAATCACGGAAGTCGTTCGCCCAAGTAAATTCGCCAGCGTGAATTCGCTCTGTCACTTCACGCGCGAGATTGATTGACGGGATCTGGTAATGTTCGGCCACCTTTTCGTGATTGAGGATGACGGCGGGTGTCTCTCCTCGATTGATCTGTTCAATCTTTCCGGGGTCGACGAAATGCAACAGCACAATATCAATCTTCGGATTTGCCAACCGAGCCTGTCGCACGATCCCTTCCATACCTCGCAATTGTTCGTTGTTTGAGAAACCGTTGGTGTCGTCATTGACGGCCGCTTCTTCGAACAACAGATCGACGGGTCCATGAGCCAATACATCGCGCTGATAACGAAACGCACCCGGGGTTGAGCCGAGGGATGGAATGCCCGCGTTAATGAAATCGAACTTCGTATCCGGAAAACGACGCTTGAGATCGTCACAAACCTGATCACGCCAACCCGGTGCTGCGGTAATCGAACCTCCCAGGAACGCTACTCGCCCGGTTTTTTCGCGTTCGAATTGAGAACGACAATTCGTCAACCCACCGCGTGACACGAAGTAGTCGTAGCCGTAAGGAGTCCGGACTGGCCGAACCTGATCGGCAAACCCCGTTTGAGTGAGAATGAAGTTCACGATCCGCGTCGGATCTTTCAGACTATGCGGGTGATGATTGCAGTTTGGTTTCACAATCAATGTGATCGGACCACCCAATTGCTTGTAACGCTGTTCGACAAGCCGCGAGTTTTCGTCGATCGGAACGACGTCGTCCGATTCGCCACAAACATGCAACAGTGGAATCTTCGCTTTGGCGAGTGCAGCCAAATTGTCGACGGGATTGAACGGATACGCGATGGCTTCCGCATCGCTGCTAAAACCATAAACCTGTTTGAGACGATCCCAATCGGCCGGCGATCCCTTGGCTTTCCCCAGGCCTGCCGGCCAACTTTTGAAGTCACAGACCGGAGCATCGTTGTAAATGCAGGCCATCTTGTCCGGGTTCGCAGCTGCCCAGTTCAATGCAAACAGGCCACCACGACTAAATCCCTCCAGAACCGTTTTTGATGAAAGAGCGAACTCGGTCGTCGCTCGCGCGTAAAAGGCATCCATGTATCCCATGGCGACAGGTGCGCCATACAGGTTTTGAACATCCAGATAGGCGACGTGAAAACCGGTTGCCAAGAGGGTCAGATCCGTCTGCGGTTCATGCCCAAAAAATTCCGTTCTCCAGATCCATGGCTTGCCCGTCGCCGGCGTTTTGGGAACGATCAAAAACGCCTTTCGCCCTTGGATGATGAAATCGCGCTGTTCATATCCTTGCCATTCTACGGCAAACAGGTGGAGGCAAGAAACTTGAATGAGCATCCAAGCAACGCCGCAACAGAGCCCGCGTCGATACCAGGGTCGAATCATAACAATTCCAAAATGGGGGAGTATTTTGCTGTCGCCCGGTTAATTGCGACGGACATCAAACGACCGAACCGACTGCAGGCCATCGAATCGCTCCAATTCTTGTCGTGCACGTCGACAAGAAAACGGTAGAGAAGCTTGCTCGAAATAACGAAGCGCACGTTCAAGACAGGCTCGTTCAGCTCGATGGCGATTCAATTCTCCAAACAACGCACCCATATTCAATTGATCGATGCCCATCCGACGCAGATCGTGGTCGGCCTGATGCTGACGATACGCAGCAAAAAGGGTCAATAATCCCTCTTCCGTCGAATCCAAAACCGCTTTGACCAACCCTGTCGTCGCCAGCAGATCGCCGTCCGAAGTCAATTCCGGTTCTTCGCCATTCATCTCACAGGCGGACATGGCCAACGATTCGGCGACTTCGTGATGGTCACTCGCCAACGCATCGTTGGCCATTCCCAGCACTTCTTCAACACCCGAGTCATCTTGTAGCAACATGGCCCGCCACTGAAATCGACGGGCTAAATCCAGATCGCCCACTTCGCGGTAAATCGCTGCCAAGTTGTGACAGACAACACCAATCGCGGAACGATCACGACCATCCAAAACCAGAGTGAATATGGAAATGGCTTCGAAGTATCTTTCCTGCCGGGCCAGGCAAACTCCATAAGCGATCCGGTGGGATGCTGCGGGATCGAGCGCCAGCGCCTCACGAAAGAGTCTGTCAACTGAAGACCAGTCACCTCGCTCCGACGATGACTCGGCACAATTAACAAGATTCAAGGCCCGTTGTGCGCTGGCAACCGAATCGGGATAGGTCATAGCTCGCTTTCTCCATTCTGGCTTGTGTTTCAAGCAGAATGAGCGTGTCGGAAGATCCGATTAAGGACTTCAAAAGCGGCGACCTGAGAGAAGTCTCATTATCCCCATTATCCCCATTATGTCAACGCAGATCTTCCGATCATGGTTCATCAGCGACCGGGCATCCAAAAAACCACGATGTTCGAACCTCAAAAAATCATTGCTTTTCAAAAGCCAGCTCACCGCCGCTTCAAACTTACTGCGAACTTTGAAACTTCAGATCAGGTCGCTTTAGAGACAGGAATTCGATCGGCAGCGACGTTTTCGTGTTTTCCGCCAGGTCCGCTAATATTTCCCCAACTACAGGACAAAACTTAAAACCGTGGCCCGAAAAACCGGCGGCGAAAACCACGTTCTTCCAGCAGGGATGAACGTCAATCACAAAGTGTTTGTCGGACGTGAGTGTATAAAGACACACTGAATGTCGCGCAAGGTTCGGCTGGGCATTCGGCAGATACGTTTTGAGAAATGACCGCAATCCATCGAGGTCGGCCAGATGACATCCACGATCAACATGAATGGGATCGAGGACCGGTTCACCGCCCGAATGTTCGGCGACTTTAATCGTTGCGCCGTCAAAACTTGGAAAACCGTAAAACGTCCTGCCGGACAACTCAAAGAAGTAAGTTGGCGTACCGCTGGTGGCTTGATACTCGCCTGCCCGAACTGGAAACCAACCGACAAATTTACGCAGAATCGTCAATTGCAAACCGATATCCGTCAGACAATCGTTTGACCAGGCCCCGGCGGTGATCACGAGTTTTCGAGCGACATACTCTCGCGCCGATGTCCGCACGGAAACCGTTTGACCGTCCGAACACCAGTCAATAATGGGCTCGTTTCCCCGCAAAGTCGCTCCGTGTCGAATCGCTTCATCCACGTGCGCCTGCACGCAGTCATCGACGAGCAAAGTCCCCGCGCCGGGTTCGAATGCGACGTCGTGCTGCGTCGGAAACTCAAGGCCTGGAAAGCGCAGTCTCGCTTGCGCAGCAGTGAAGTTTTGCAGCTGCAATCCGTGCTGGCGAGCAGACAGCCTCGCGCCGCAAATCGTCTCACCTTCGGCAGATCCCGAAAGCACCAGTCCTGTGGGGCGCAGCAACGGACGTCCGGTCGCCTGCTCCAGCTCGTACCATCGTTCATAAGCGCGATGGAGCAGGGGAACGTAGTCAGGATGCTCGAAGTAAGCTTTCCGAATGATTCGCGATTCACCGTGCGAACTGCCGCGATCATGAACCAGCGAAAATTGATCGAGTCCTAGAACGCGGTGTCCACGACGTGCCAGTTCATAACAGGCGGCAGCGCCCATCCCGCCGACACCGAGTATGATCGTATCGAACTCGGCGCGGTCATTCGGGGAAACCGGCATGGCTAGGACGGCCTCAATCGTGTCTCACGGAAAGTGATCAGCTCAATTCGTGAGCAACCAGGTCGGCATAGGTCTCGCGGCGACGAATCACCGTGACCGTCGAACCATCAACCAGCACCTCTGTCGCACGAGGTCGCGAATTGTAGTTGCTGCTCATCGCGGTTCCATACGCCCCCGCGCTGAAGGTCGCGACCAAGTCACCTCGTTGCATTTTCGGCAGATACCGGTCCTTTGCAAAGTAGTCACTCGACTCGCAAACGGGTCCGACGAGATCCGTTTTCTCGCAACCGACAATTTCACCTTCGACGTTTTCCGGCATCGGCGTCGCAGGCCTCACAGGCCAGACACGGTGGAATGAATCGTACATCGCAGGACGGATTAGATCATTCATCGCCGCATCCTGGATCACAAACAACTTGCCGCCTTCCCGCTTCGTGTACACGACCTTACTGACCAGAACACACGAATTTCCCACAACGAATCGTCCAGGCTCGAGCGCCAAACGGCACTTGGCCTGTTGCACAGCAGGCACGATTACTTCTGCATAGGCCGAAGCAGGCAGCCCTTCATTGCCGCGATAACTGATCCCAAATCCACCGCCGAGATTAATCCAGTTGATGTCGTGACCATCGAGGCGCAACGCTTCCACGACTTCGATCGCCTTCTGTCCCGCGGCCGCATACGGGCCTGTTGTCAGAATCGGCGAGCCGAGATGCATATGAATGCCCTTTAGCGCCAGCCGCTTATCTCGCAGAACTTTCGCAGCCAATTCGCGGAACCGCTCAATGTCCATCCCGAACTTGTTGCCCTTTTTGCCGGTCGTGGTCTTGGCGTGCGTCTTGGCGTCGATATCCGGGTTCAGCCGCAACACGACGCGTGCAACCTTGCCCATCGAATCGGCAACCGCTGCGATGGCGTCCAGTTCTTGTTCGCTTTCGACATCGAACATCAGTATGTCATTTTCCAACGCGAAACGAATTTCCTCGTCGGTCTTGCCGACGCCAGCGAAGACGACCTTCGAGGTGTCGCCGCCAGCCGCTTTGACCCGATAAAGTTCGCCACCCGAGACCACGTCAAATCCGCATCCCGCATCTCGAATGACGCGAAGAATTCCCAGTGTTGAATTCGCTTTCACCGAGTAGCAAATGACGGGATCGACTTCGGCAAACGCCGTCTGAATCTGCTTCAATTGGCCGAGGATAAATGATTTTGAATAGACCCACAGCGGTGTGCCGTATTGCTCGGCCAATTTCGCCATCGGCACATTTTCACAATAGAGTTCGCCATCGCGATAAGGAAATGACTGCATGGAGTTCTTTTCAAAAGATCTGGTTACGACTTGTGGTGTCTCACGAGCAACTCGGCGATTTGAACGGCGTTCGTCGCCGCGCCCTTGCGCAAATTGTCGCTGACACACCAGAAATTCAGGCCGTTGGGATGGGTCAAGTCTCGGCGGATACGACCCACGAAAACGAGATCGCTTCCGGTACAGGTATTCGGCATCGGGTAGCCACCCTGAACTTCTTCATCGACCACTTTGATGCCCGGGAACGCGGCGAATAATTGTTTCGCTTCGTCGACGGAGACGGGTCGTCCAGTTTCAACAAGCACAGTCTCACTGTGACAGTTAGCGACGGGAATTCGAACACACGTCGCCGAGACTTGAATCGACTGGTCGCCGAGAATCTTGCGAGTCTCGTAAACCATCTTCATCTCTTCGCTCGTATAGCCCTGTTCTTTAAACCCGCCAATTTGTGGAATGGCATTGAAGGCGATTGGCGACTTAAACGCTTTCTGTTCGTAAGCCGCTCCAGCTAGATTTGCGCGGGTCCCTTCGATCAAGTCTTCCGTTCCCTGCAGTCCCGCTCCGCTGACGGCCTGATAGGTACTGACGATCACTCGTTTGACTTTCGCCGCATCGTGCAACGGCTTGAGGGCCATCACCATCTGCGTGGTCGAACAATTCGGGCTGGCGATAATTCCCTTGGCATTTAAGGCATCCTGTGGATTGATTTCAGGAATGACCAGTGCCACATCGGGATGCATGCGGAAGAAGCCCGATTCATCAATCACACGACAGCCAGCCGCCACCGCATGCGGGAGAAACTCGGCAGCGACTTCGTCCGGCGTGCTGGCAATGACAAGATCCACACCCTTGAAGGCCGACGGTTCTAGTAATTCAACCGTATATTCCTGTCCCTTAAATTTCAGTTTGGAACCGGCGCTACGGGAAGAAGCAAGAAACCGATAGGTTCTTGCGAGCATCGGTCGCTCTTCGAGAAGTTGCAATATGATGCGACCCACCGCGCCGGTCGCTCCCACCATCGCCATCGTTCCAAACACAATGATTTTCCTTGTTGACGCCACTCGAAACGGAAATTGACCCGGGATGACCGGATCGGAATGCGGCCCCGTATGATACCCGTACCATTTGCGCACCCGCAATCATCGTCGACGGCATCTGAAATGGGTGGTGAGGAAAAAGCACAAGTCGTTTCCCATTCGAAAGATCAGGATGGAGACACATAAACTCCGCAAAGGTTCAGCCGATTCAGAATTCGAGGACTTTCTGGATTTCATCCATCCGCAACATGATGGCAGACTGAATTCGAATCAACATATTCACTTGCGACGATCTGATAGCACGACTAGCCTGTCGCAGAAGGTGCGAAGCCTCTTATTATTTTGCTCAAAGCGGCCGATCCAATGTTCCAAACACTCCTCTGTTTTGTCGTTATTCTCGGCGTTCAAGACGAACCCTATGTGGAATGGGTGCCTGAATCGACAGAGCAGACCGCTTTGCCGGACATCAAAGATCAGCAACGGTTGCGTTCTGAACTGGTGGTAATGGCGAACACCCAACCGCCCCTTCCCTTTACGGACATCACAGTCGGCGTCCGCGCAGCCGACGGGGGAATTTGGATTGGTTCGCACCGGGGGCTGATGTATCTAGCTCCTAAAGCGCCACGCTGGCGAACATTTCATTCGCGACGCTGGCTGCCAGCGGATGACGTCAAAGGGCTGGCGTTGACGGAATCGGGCGACGTGCTAATCGAGACCTCGAGCGGCATCAGTAAGCTGGCGCGGCGAACGACGACGCTCGAACAGAAGATGAATGTCATCGACGAGACGTTGATCAAGCACCATGTGCGCGAAGGGCTGGTAGGCGCGATCAATCTCAAGGAACCCGGCAATCTCGCCGCGGGCCACACACAGCACTCGGACGACAACGATGGACTGTGGACCTGTATTTACATCGCGGCCGAGGCCTTTCGATACGGCGTGACCGGCGATGCCACGGCGAAGCGCAATGCCCGCCGATCCCTCGAGGCATTAATGTTTCTCGAACGGATCTCGGGTATACCGGGCTTTGCGGCACGCAGCATTCTTCCGGCCACCGAACCCAAGCCCACCCACGGAGAATGGCATCTTTCCACAGACCAGCGCTGGTGGTGGAAAGGAGATACCTCGAGTGACGAGCTCGTCGGACACTATTTCGCGTACTCGATCTATTTCAATACGGTGGCTGACGAAAGTGAAAAAGCGGAGATCCGTCAATACGTTGAAAGAATTACCGACCATATCATCGATCATGGGTTTTACTACGTCGGGCCCCCCGGAGTACCCACCACTTGGGGCGCATGGTCACCGGAAAAGTTGAACCACAATCTGCGTCGTTTGGGTGATCGCGGTTTGAATTCGCTGGAGATTCTCTCGTTTTTGAAAGTGGCCCAGCACATTGTTGGCAAACCGCGTTATGAAGAAGCCTCGCGAGAGCTTGTCGAGAAGCATGCCTATGCAGCCAATACCGTTTTTCAAAAGCATACCTGGCCCCTCGAAATGGTGAATCACAGCGATGATGAATTGGCCTTCCTGTCCTATTACCCGCTGATGATTCATGAACAGGATGCCGAGTTGCGAAAGTTCTATCTGGCAAGTATCCGACGGACTTGGTCTGTGGAACGGGCGGAGCACAGTCCTTTGTTCAATTTCATCTATGGTGCCGCGCTGCAAGCCAACGGCTGGACAACGCCCACCAAGCGACCCGACGCCTTACTAATCGAACCAACCGATTATGATCGAGATGAGTGCATCGCCTGGTTTCGTGATGTTCCGTCTGACACGACTCATTGGACCATTCGCAACAGCGGACGCAACGATTTGGGTCCGCTTACGCCCAACCGCTTCGGACGGCTCACCAGTCGCATACTGCTGCCTGTTTCGGAGCGGCCTGTGATGCGATGGAACGGCGATCCGTATCAACTCGATGGAGGCTCAGACGGCGGCTATCGCGACGATGGCGCCGCCATCCTCTTGCCCTACTGGATGGGCCGCTACCATCGACTGATCGAATAGCAATCACGAGGAGATCTTTTTTCTTCACCGAAGGTCCGCGATTCCCCTCTCGGGTGGGTAAAACTAATTCGCTCTGTCACCACGAATACTGGATCCCGCCCGAACCAATCAAAGCGAAGAAGCTGGACGCGACCTGCGTGTCGACATTGCCGTAGAGACTGCAGCGTTCGGACAAATACGCGGTCGCACCCAATGTGAACAGCCCAAAATCTCGGCCGGTGTGATTTCCCGAGGTCGCAAACGTGGCTGTCGGCGCGCCGGAAAGCGACGACGAGATCAATTGGGTGCCATTGCCAAATTCATGCAGATAGCGAGCTGATAACGAGGGAGTGATCAAAACGCTGCCCCAACTTGTTTCACGAGACAGACGCGCTCCGATGCTGGAACGTGTGCTATTCACAATCTGACGACTGGTCGTCAAGTCCAGGCTACCCGCACCACTTTCCGTGTAACCTTGTTGATCAAGGTACATGTATTGAACACCCACGAAGGGCTGCAAGCGAACGTCGTCGAAGTCAAACGTCTTACCTGCTTCTGTGTAGTGAGCCCACTGATTGCCGCTACTAGTCCCGGTTGCGGTCACCTGGCTGCTTCCCAGGTTGATCGGGCGCGAAACATTGAAACTGTCGTTGGTGAATGCATCCACGTTAGAAACGTACAACGAATCTTGACGATAGAGTTCGTACAGACCGGCCTGGTAACTGTTGATCTGCGCGGTGGAGCCATCCTGATGATCGCCAACCGTGGTGCCGGCATAACCTCCCAGCACACCGATCATCGTGTATTCACTGAGCCAGCGTTCGACTCCGAACAACGTGCCGCCAAGTCGATAGTTCGTGCCGCCCGCATTGCCGTCTCCGCCGATATTTCCGCCCAGACCATACCCTTGAGCCCACGTCGACCAGCTTCGTGGACGATCTTCAAACGGATCCGCAGGATCGCTTTCCGATGAAGCCGCACCACCCTGGCTGGACACAAATCGAACGTTACTTTTGCGAGAGATCGAACTGACCGCCGGAATACCGGGCCCCGTCAGGCTGGCCAGACGGTTGCTGATCAATTGCATCTGGGCCGTGGTAGTTTGTTGCTGAATGGTGCTCAGGCTGGGGTAAATGTCGCCGGACAATTGATTCAGGGCGTGCGAAAGCTGGCCAGAATTCAGCGTCGTCAACTGTGTAATCGCAGTGGCATAAGCGCCCGTTGCCGATCCGCTGGACTGATCGATGACCGTGGCCACCGCCAGTTGATTTGGTGTCTGGGCGGAACCGGAAACATTCGAATTAACCGTCAGCTGCAGATTGTTGGGGCTGTACTGCTCGGAGAAGACGATGTTCTGAGCCAATGAAGACGTGACCACAGACGAGTAGGCCCCGGTCAAACCTCCCGCAGCAGAAAGGATCTGGTATTTCGTACCGACGGTGTAGGTGCCGGGATCCACCACGAGGCTCAGCGTCGTTCCATTATTGATCTGAGCCGTCCCGGTAACGACGATTTTGTCGCTGCCCGTGGGATTTAGTTCTGGAGAATAAGTACTACCTGCGCCCTGCACGAAGTTGCCATTGATCGTCAAAGGCGCCCCGACCGTACCGGGGTAGATTGTTCCGCCCGCGTTGACAGTCGTGTTACCTACGTTTCCTTCGCCCATCAAAGTACCACCACCGTTGACGCTAACATCACCAATCGAACCGGTTGAGCCGACGATCAAAGTGCTGCCATTTCCGATGGTCGTTCCACCTGTGTATGTGTTGACACCCGAAAATGTCACCGGGCCGACACCGCCGATCTCCACACCACCTGTGCCTGAGATGACGCTGGCAAATGTTCCACTAGTGGTCTGACTAAATTGCAACAGGCCGTTGTTGGTGATCAAACCCTGCAGGCTGCTTGTGGTTCCGATCAGCGAGCTGCCGTTGTCTACTGTCGTTCCGCCCGTGTAAGCATTGGTGCCCGAGAATGTTACCGGTGCACTTCCGGTGATTTCAACGCTGCCCTGTCCGATCATATTACCGGAATAGGTGCCGGCTGTCGCTTGATCGAAGATCACGATCCCGTTGCTATTAAAGGCGCCTTGCAGACTGTCCGTCGTTCCGATCAACGTATTGCCACTCATGACCGTCGTTCCACCGGTATAAGAATTCACGCCCGAGAACGTCAGCGTTCCAGAGCTATTGATTTCAACACTTCCCGTTCCGGACATATTGCCTGAGTAGGTTCCACCAGGGCTTTGAATAAATTCCACAGCTCCGTTATTAATAAATGTGCCTTGCAGGCTGTTCGTGGACCCAAACAGAGTATTGTTGGCGTCGACAGTTGTTCCACCCGTGTAAGTGTTCGTGCCGGTGAATTGCTGAAAGCCGCCCCCGGTGATCTCGACACGACCCGTCCCTGACATATTTCCTGAATAAATGTATTGGTACTGCGACTGGATCCAAGGCCCCTCGATGGGAAGAGTCACATGATCCGGCATGATTGGGTAGGCTTGTCCCGCATTATTGCGGTTGAATTCGACGAATCCATTGTTGGTAATGTTGCCCTGTACGCTGTAGGTCGAGCCGATCAGCGTACTGCCGCTGTCGACAGTCGTGCCTCCGGTGTAGAAACTTAGACCCGTCATTGTCACCGCGCCACCACCACCAATCTCCAAGCTTCCTGCCCCTTCCATATTTCCGCTGTAAGTGCCGTTGGGAATCTGATTGAAATGTACCGCGCCGTTATTGGTGAAGTCTCCTTGCAAGCTGGAGGTCGTGCCAATCAGCGTCGTGCCACCATCAACCGTCGTACCACCGGAGTAGGTGTTCGTGCCCGAGAAGGTGAATGGTCCGCCACCGCTGACTTCAACGCTACCTGTTCCCTTCATATTGCCGGAATAGATGCCGCTCGAACCCTGGTTGAACTGAATGGCCCCGTTGTTTGTGATCGCGCCTTGAATGCTGGCGGTTGTCCCAATCAGCGTACTGCCGTGATCGACCGATGTGCCGCCGGAGTAGTTATTCAGACCCGAAAATGTCACCGTTCCGCCGCCACCGATCTCGACGAAACCCGTCCCACTTATCCCCGAGGCGAAAGTGCCGCTTGTGGATTGATTGAACCGCACCGTGCCATTGTCGGCAAAATCACCTTGAAGGTTGCTTGTCGTACCAATCAGTGTGGCACCCGCATCAACCTGGGTTCCACCGAGGTAGGAATCGGTTCCCGTAAACGTGATCGGCCCCGTACCGCTAATTTCGACGCCCCCCACGCCAGACATATTGCCGGCATAGGTGCCACTTGTCGTCTGATTAAATTTCAGGTTCCCTTCGTTGAAAATCGTGCCTTGGATACTGGAGGTGGTGCCGGTGAGGATGCTGCTGACGTCAATCAACGTCCCACCCGAATAGCTGTTGGAACCAGACAACGTAATTGCACCCAAACCACTGATTTCGACAGTTCCAGTACCCGACAAATTACCCGCATAAGTTCCGGCAACCGCCTGACTGAATTGGATGGCACCATTATCGACGATGCTCCCTTGCAGACTACTGGTCGTGCCGCTTAATGAGCTGCCCACATCGACTGTCGTTCCACCGGTGTAAGTATTCGATCCCGAGAAAGTGATGGGGCCTATACCACTGATCTCAACTCCCCCCGTTCCCGACAGATTGCCAGCGTAGGTACCGCTGGTCGTCTGGTTGAATTGCAAGGCTCCATTGTTCGTGATGACTCCCTGCAGGCTGTTTGTCGTGCCGATCAACGTGCTGCCGCTATCCACCGTTGTACCACCCACATAGCTGTTCGTGCCCGAAAATGTGATTGGTCCTGTGCCGCTGATCTCGACGCTACCGGCTCCAGACATATTCCCGCCGTAAATACCGCTCGTGTTCTGCAGAAATTGAACGGCTCCATTATTCGTGAAGTCGCCTTGCAAGCTGCTGGTCGTGCCAACCATCGTGCTACCACCGTCGACCGTTGTTCCACCCGTGTAGGAATTCACACCTGTGAACGTGATCACACCTACCGTCACATCTTCGACGCTTCCGGTCCCTGAAATGTTGCCCGCAAAGGTACCGTTGGTATTCTGCAGAAATTCGACGGCTCCGTTGTTGACCAAATCACCTTGCAGGCTGTTGGTCGTACCAATCAGCATGCTGCCGCCGTCGACCGTAGTTCCTCCCGTATAGCTGTTGGTACCGGAAAAGTTCACGGTTCCCAGACCACTAATTTCGACGCTGCCAGTTCCCGACAAATTGCCGGCGTAAGTTCCGACGGTCGATTGATCGAATTGGATCGCTCCGTAATTCGTGATTGCTCCCTGCAGACTATTCGTCGTGCCAATCAACGAGCTTCCGAGGTCAATTGTTGTCCCACCGGTGTAGCTGTTGGCACCGGAAAACGTGATCGGCCCAACGCCACTAATTTCGACACTTCCCGCTCCAGACATGTTGCCGGCGTAAGCACCAGCTGTCGTCTGAGTGAACTGGACAGCTCCATTATTGGTGAACGCTCTCTGCAGGCTGTCGGTTGTACCAATCAATGTGCTGCCGTTATCGACCGTCGTCCCCCCCGAATAACTGTTCAAACCCGAGAACGTGATTGGCCCCGTGCCACTGATCTCCACGCTGCCGGTCCCCGTCATGGCACCGGCATAAGTGCCGCTCGTGCTTTGATTGAACTGGACAGTGCCATTGTTCGTAAACGCCCCTTGCAGGCTATCGGTTGCACCAATCAGCGTACTGGCCAGATCGACGGTGGTTCCGCCTGAATAGTTATTCAGCCCCGTGAATGTCACCGGGCCAACGCCACTGATCTCGACGCCACCCGTTCCAGAGATAACGCCCGAGTAGGTGCCACTCGTCGACTGATTGAACCGCACGGTTCCACTATCGGAGAATGTGCCTTGCAGACTATCTGTCGTACCAATCAGAGTGCTGCCACTGTCAACGCTGGTGCCGCCAGAGTAGCTGTTGCTACCCGAGAATGTCACCGACCCAATACCGCTGATCTCGACACTACCCAATCCAGACATATTTCCCGAATAGGTGCCGCTGGTCGTCTGATTAAACTGTACGGCACCATTGTTGGTCAAAGTCCCTTGCAGGCTGTCGGTCGTACCAATCAGCTCGCTACCGTTATCGACCGTCGTCCCTCCCCCGTAAGTGTTTGAACCTGAGAACGTGACCGGTCCGATCCCGCTAATTTCGACCCCGCCGAATCCCGAGATGGCCCCCGCATAGGAACCACTCGTACTTTGGTTGAAATGCAGCATCCCGTTGTTAACGAATGCTCCTTGCAGGCTGTTGGTCGTGCCAATCAGCGTACTGCCGCTGTCAACCGTTGTTCCGCCAGAGTAACCGTTCAGGCCCGAGAAAGTTACCGGGCCTGTGCCGCTGATCTCGACCGCACCGGTGCCCGACATGGCGCCTGCGTATGTACCACTGGTATTTTGATTGAACTGCACGGAGCCGTTATTGGTGAACGTTCCTTGCAGACTACTGGTCGTTCCGACCAGCATACTCCCCGAATCGACCGTCGTGCCTCCGGAGTAGGAATTGAGACCCGAAAACGTGACCTGGCCTGAATTGATCTCAACCTGTCCCGTTCCAGACATGTTGCCGGTATAGGTAACGCTCGTGCTTTCCGCGAACACCACGTCGGCGTTGTTCGTGACAAGTCCCTGAATATTGCCGGAGGTGTCAACCAAGGTCCCTCCATTGATCTTGATGGGCGCCCCCGTATTGGTGATACTCAGATTCTCCAGAGTGACAGTGCCGCTATTTATGATGAGCGGCTGATAGAGCCCCGCGCCGTTAATCGTATTCAAGTTTCCTGTGAGGGTCACACTGGATGTGCTCGCGATGTTCGCTACCTGCTGGTTCATCGTGAATCCGCCGATGAAATTCAGCGTGTAGGTATTCGCAGGGTTGCTGTTGATCGTCTGAATGGCATTGACATAACCAGATGAAGTGCCGACATCGATCGTCTGCGCGCTGGCCGATGTGGTCGCGGCCAATGTCAGAAGGATGGCGAGGGCCGCCATCGACGCTCGCCGCGGTAACTGCTGGTGCCAACAAGAGACGCCCCGTTCGAACGCCAAAGTGAGCCCAAAGGAAATGTCACTGTCAATTGTGGAATTCAAGCGATTCACTTTCGCACTCTCTCCTTGTGGAATGCACAGGAAACGTCGGACTTCGACCGACTCGGCTGATGATGAGGCAACGTCAGCCGCAGCCCCATGACCGAATGTCTACAGTGGCGGGTTCTATGTGAGGTTCCGCGGCAGATCAACGCGAAGTTTCGCGATAGCGCCGAGACGCAAAGAGAGAAAAGACTCGACGCAACATCCAATTAAAATAAGGAGTTAAGCGATCTCACTAATTCCAGTTCGCCAAATCAGATCGCCGCCCAAAAGTTGCGGAATTCAGAGTTATAGATCGCGTTCGGCAGAAACTGCCTTCGCATATTTTCTGGCTACCAAAATCCTGCCCAATCTGAACCTTCCCGCTAGAATAGGTTCATCCCACCACCACACCCTTTTTCAGGATCAGGTTCGCATAGGCGGCCGTTTCGCCGGTCGCAACGACGGCATAGGCGGACTTGGCGAAATCGTAAAAGCGGAATCGTTCGATCGGTCGCAATTCCACGTCATGACCCTCGTGAGCGGTCAAAACTCGACGATACTCTGTCCAAATCGGCGGATCGGATGCCAGTTCGTCGACCGGCTGCATGACGCTCGCCGGGTGATCGACGAACGAGTCGAGAGGAAAAAACATCATAATTGCATTGAGAAGCTCGACGACACCGTGCCCATCTGCACGTACGATTCGCTGCGCACAGCTCTCGGCAGGAAAGTTCCCGTCGGCAAGAACCAGTTCGTCTCCGTGGCCCATTCGCATCAGGACCGACATCAACTCTGGAGAAATCACGGACGGAATAATCTTAAGCATGGTATGACTTCGTCAGAATAAAGTTAGGATATTAGATCGATCGGCAAAACGATTCTAACGAACCACGAGCGAGAATCACGAGTCATCGCTCGAGCATTTGTGATTCACAGGAATCAACACCATGAATCTTGACTCTCTCTCACGACGTGACGTCCTGAACTCGGCGGTTGGCGGCTTGGGAGCCGTCGCGCTGACAGAGCTGCTGGGACGCACATCGCTCTTGGCCGACGAACCGCGTGCCGAATTCCATGGCGGGATGCATCATCGTGCGAAAGTACGCCGCGTTATTCAGCTGTTCATGAATGGCGGCGCCAGTCAAATGGACCTGTTCGACTACAAGCCTGTCCTCTTCCAAAAGGCGGGCGAGAAATTCGATCCAGGGCAGGGGATGCATGTCGAAGCCGCGACGAGTGCTCCCGGAAATATTCTCAAACCGCCCTTTGATTTTCATCAGCATGGTGAATGCGGTCGCTGGGTCAGTGACCAACTCCCTCACCTCGCAATGCATGTCGATCGACTGGCATTCTGCATGGCAATGCAGTCCAAGACGAACGTTCATGGCCCGGGCAGTTACCTGATGAATACGGGTTTTCTGCTGCCGGGCTTTCCGTGCCTGGGAGCGTGGATCAGTTATGGTCTGGGCAGTTTAACCGACAACCTGCCCACGTTCGTCGTGCTGCCGGATACTCGCGGATTGCCCTACAACCAGAAGGGCGATTTCTCGCCTGGATTCCTTTCCGCCACGCACCAGGGAACAATTCTAAACACCACGTCGTCGGAGCCCATTGCCGACCTTCAGAGACCGAAGTCGGCACAGTTCATTACTCCAGAAGCGGATCGCGACGGTCGATCGCTGCTCCAAAAAATGAACCGGAACCACCTGGAATCCAACGAGGGAGATTCCCGACTGGAAGCGCGCATCCGCGCGTATGAGCTGGCCGCGAAGATGCAGTTGAGCGCCCCCGAAGCCTTCGACCTCGGCAGTGAGTCCGAAGCGACGCAAACGGCTTATGGATTGAATGAAAAGCCCACAGAAGAATTCGGCAAACGCTGTTTGCTTGCCAGACGCTTGATCGAGCGTGGGGTTCGTTTTGTCCAAGTTTGGAGCGGAGCGGGAGGAGCCTCAAAGAATTGGGACAATCACACCAGTATCGTCAAAGAACTTCCTCCCATGTGTCTTTCGACTGATCGACCAATTGCGGCCCTGCTCAGCGATCTGGCCCAGCGCGGATTGCTCGAAGACACGCTGGTGCTTTGGAACACAGAATTCGGCCGAATGCCTTTCTCACAAGGAAGCGAGGGGCGAGATCACAACGGAGGAACGTTTGTCGGCTGGATGGCCGGCGCGGGGGTTAAACCAGGTGTCGCTTATGGTGAGAGCGACCCATGGTCCTGGCGGGCCGCACGCGACGTCACCACGACTTATGATTTTCACGCCACAGTTTTACACCTGCTGGGAATCGATCACGAACGACTGACGGTCCGCCACAACGGAGCGAACCGTCGGTTGACTGATGTACACGGGCATGTCGTGCACGAAGTTCTGTCCTAACGCTTTCCTGGCAATTAGTTCTAAGTAAACAGGGAATGAGGCTGGAGATGACGATCGTTCGACCAAAAGGCTTGATCTGGGGATTGGTAGTTTTTTTCTGTGCCAATCGTGCCATCGCACTTGGCCATGACGAACCAACAACCGGCCAAACTTTGGCACTTTGGAATGCACATGCACCGCTGGGCGATGGTGCGTTTGAAGAAACCGAGACCTGGATCACCGTCTACCGTGCGACGAAGCCAAATGGCACGGCCATCGTCATTTGCCCCGGCGGCGGATACGGAGGCCTCGCCAAGGAACCCGAAGGACACGGAATCGCAAAATGGCTGAATAGTCATGGGATCGCAGGCGTCGTCCTGGAATACCGACTGCCGGCCGGACGAACGTGGGTACCACTATTGGACACCCAACGCGCAATCCGCACCGTACGAGCCAACGCCAAACAATGGGACATCAATCCATCACGGATTGGTATCATGGGATTTTCCGCTGGAGGGCACCTGGCATCAACAGCGGCCACGCACTTCGACAACGGGAACGCGACGGCATTGGAAGTTGTCGATCAAGTCAGTTGTCGTCCTGATTTCGCGATTCTGGTCTACCCTGTCATCACAATGGGTGACAAAACGCATCAGGGCTCGAAGACTAACCTTCTGGGCGAGAATCCATCCGTTGCGTTGGTCGATTTGTTTTCAAACGAGAAACAAGTCACCGAAAAAACACCTCCCGCCTTTCTTGCCCATGCCAAAGATGACGAAGCGGTCGTCATTGAAAACAGTCAGATGCTTTACAATGCCCTTCAAGCTCACAAGGTGCCCAGCCATCTGCTGGAACTTCCTTCAGGAGGACATGGCCTGAACGGATATCAGGGTCCGATGTGGGACGCCTGGCAAGAGCAATCGCTGGCATGGCTGGCGGACCAGAAACTTGTTCCCTGATTTTGTAACGAGTTGAGTCGTTGCCTGCAGCTGGATACGATAAATGGAAGGTTCACTGAACCGTTCCGCTCGGATTTGTCTTCAGAAAGGACATTATGACCGCCAGTCTCACCACACCGCCGACCGCGACCAAATTTTCGGGCAAGACTAAGCTTTTCATCAACAACGAATGGTGTGATGCCTCGGACGGCGGAACGTTCGAGACATATAATCCTGCCACGGGCGAAGCCATTGCCAAAGTGGCTCATGCAACCAAGCAAGACGTCGACTCCGCCGTGAAAGCCGCTCGAAAGGCCTTGGATAAAGGTCCCTGGGGCCGAATGGATGCCGCCGACCGCGGCAAATTGATGTTCAAGTTGGCCGATCTGATCGAAGCTCATTCCGAAGAACTGGCTCGGTTGGAATCGTTGAATTGTGGTAAGACGATCACCGATTCACGCGGTGATTTGGTTGGTGTGGTGAACAGCTTGCGATACTACGCTGGCTGGGCCGACAAAATCGAAGGCAAGACAGTTCCCGTGCGTGGCAACTTCTTGTCGTACACGCTCCGCCAGCCGGTCGGCGTCGTGGGCCAGATTATCCCCTGGAATTTCCCGCTGCTGATGGCGGCCTGGAAGTGGGGCCCGGCACTGTCCTGTGGCAACACGATCGTCATGAAGGCGGCCGAACAAACCCCACTGTCGGCTTTGCGAGTTTGCGAACTAGCTCAAGAAGCCGGTTTCCCCCCCGGTGTCATCAATCTTCTGAACGGCATGGGCGAGACGACTGGCGATGCGATGGTGACTCACCCTGATATCGACAAGATCGCGTTTACCGGTCACGTCGACACGGCCAAGATCATCACCAAACGGGCGGCCGATACACTTAAGCGAACGACGTTCGAATTGGGTGGCAAGAGTCCCAATGTTGTCTTCGCCGATTGCGACATTGATCAGGCTGTGGCCGGCGCGTTCCATGCGATCTACTTCCACGGTGGACAGTGTTGTACGGCTGGCAGCCGCCTGTTCGTTGAAGAAAAGATCCGTGAAGAATTCGTGTCAAAATTGGCCGCCAAAGCCAAACAGCGTCGTGTCGGAAATCAACTCGACGAAAAGACTGAACAGGGACCACAGGTCTCCAAGGAACAGCTCGACAAGATTCTTGGCTATGTCGAACTGGGTCAGAAGCAGGGTGCGAAGCTGGTCTGCGGCGGCAAACGCGCCGGTGATGGTAAGGGCTACTTCGTTGAGCCGACCATTTTTGACAATGTCAAAGATGACATGGCGATTGCCACGGATGAAATCTTTGGACCAGTCGTCAGCGTGCTATCGTTTAAGGACGCGGAAGAGATCATTGATCGTGCCAACAACACGTACTATGGCTTGGCCGCTGCGATCTGGACGAAGAACATTGATAAGGCGCACTGGTACGCCAAGAACGTGAAAGCCGGCACTGTCTGGGTGAACTGCTACCATGTCGTTGATACGTCAACGCCATTCGGCGGGTTCAAGATGTCGGGCCAAGGCCGCGAAAACGGCGAAGCCGCCCTGGAACATTATACCGAAACCAAAACAGTGACGGTGGCGCTGTCCTAATTTGGCGAGCCCTTTGAAACGAAGTCTCGCACCGCCTCGAGAATGTCACTTCTCGAGGCGGTTTCGTTTCGACGACGCATTCGACGCTCTTTTCCGATGATTGGAGACTATTCATGACCGACCCACTGACGCTCTTGAAAGACCTTGTCGCTATCCCCAGCATAAATCCCATGGGTCGAGACGTCTCTGGACCCGAGTTCTTCGAGACGCGCGTGACTGACTATCTGATCCAGTATCTCAAGCGACTCGATGTTCCGTTTGAGCAGGTTGAGATCGTCCCCGGTCGATCGAATATCTTGGCGAGACTCGATTCGCCGAGAGCCAAACGAACTGTCCTGCTGGATGCCCATCAAGACACGGTGCCCGTGGATGGAATGACCATCGCACCCTTCGATCCGATGGTCCTGTCTGGCCGCCTGTATGGGCGTGGTGCGTGTGACGTCAAAGGAGGACTTTCTGCGATGTTGTCGGCCTTCACGCGACTCAAAGCAGAGCGGCTGACGGAAATGTCGAACGTCGTCTTGTCCCTGACCTGCGATGAAGAGTCTACTAGCATCGGAATTAACCACCTCACCGACAGCTGGAAAGGGGAATCACCCGCGTATCGGCTGTGTCCACAGCGACCAGACGTTGCGATCGTGGCCGAGCCAACATCGCTCGATATTGTTGTGGCCCATCGTGGTGCGACCCGATGGAAATTGCGAACGACAGGTCGTGCTTGCCATAGTTCTCGCCCCGGCGAAGGAATCAATGCCATTTATCGCATGGCGCGAGTCGTTCAGTGTTTGGAGAAATACGCAGCATGGCTGCCAGGTTCACGCCCCGCGCATCCGTTATGTGGACCAGCGACGCTGAGCGTCGGACGGATCGAGGGTGGAAGCAGCGTGAATGTCGTCCCAGACGGCTGCACAATCGAGGTCGATCGACGCATCATTCCTGGAGAAGACCGTCTGGCAGTGATCGATGAACTCGCCGCGTACCTCCGCGGGCAACTCGATTTCGAGGTCTTCCATGATGAACCGTACTGCGCTAGCCCCCCGCTGGGCGATGACGCCAATGGGCCGTTGGCACAAGAGTTGATGCGGACGATTACGGCCCATGTTGGCCCACGACAGATCGTCGGCGTCCCTTACGGAACGCATGCGTCTCGCATTTCACGAGCCGGAGTCCCCTCGGTTGTATTCGGTCCGGGAGATATCGCTCAGGCTCACACGAAAGACGAATGGATCGAAGTGTCTCAACTCGATCAAGCAGCAAACATCTATTTTGACTTTTGCCGGAAATCGTGAGTGGCCCAAAAACGTCACTGGTGCACGATTTGCCGATAGACGCTGAACTTGTACCCCCCGCCTTCTGGCTCGACGGCGAAGTATGTACGGCGGATCTGACTTGACTGTCGATGACGATAATCGAGTTCGAGTTGCGCAAGTGTGTTCTCGGTATTTTTCGGATAAAAGTGAAAAATCACCGTGTCACCCCGAATGTCGATGCTGGCTTTGGCAAAAATTTGGACGTCAGCCGATCGACGCTCGCCTCCTTGCCACGTCATATACAAACGCGCCTCGGCAGCACCACTGTTGACGTATCGCACCGAGGGAACCGCTGCCGTGGGTTTCGACAGGTAGACCAACCGGCCGTCAGGCAACAAGGCCCCCAATTCGATACCGAAGAATTCCAATTGCTTGGCATATTCATCTAATGCGGCACGTTCGCCAAATTTGACAAACCATCGCTGCTCACGTGGGAACCCACCCGTACCGTTACCTGATCCGAGCGCTTTTCGGCCTGTTCCCTTGGCGCTGCCAATTTTGCCCGAATTCTGAATACCCGTTTCAAACTGCTGCTGCACCTGTTGCGTGGCTGTCTCGGACATCTGGACGACTGATTCAATCGCCTGAGCAATCTCAACATGATCGTCGGAAGTCTCCACAGGCGATGCGTCGCGTGTTTCCGGCTCGGGGGAATCAACACGCAAAGTTTCACCGGGAGTACCGTCTTCAAAACCACCGGGCAATTCTACTAGCTGAACAGGGACCGCTTCCGGTGGCTTTGGTGTTCGGTTGGCGACCCAGATGACGACCACCATTGAACAGGTCACCAACAGGCAAAAGAACAAAGAAATCGCCCATGAACTGACCCAATCATACAATGTCACTCGCATGACGGGGGCGGCAATGGTCACAGGCTCTGACGACATGAAGTCACCTTGTTTGGCGCGGCTCGAACAGGCCAAGCAACGCGATGTTTCCGTTACTTTCCGGATCGCGTCAATGTCGTCCGATCGTCACGCGCTTCATATGATCGGTTCCTTTGATACCAGTCGAGCCAACGTTTTGTCGACTCCTTTTGCCATGCTTCGAGGATTGATTTTCGTTCCTCATCGGATGTGCCGTCTTTAATTCCCAATTGCGAATCGTCGGTCGGGTCGACGGTTTTGCCGCAACCTTCCGGACGACGGCTAAGGATACAAAGTGCAAGGCTCGCTTCCCGAACGATCGACAGATCAGCATCCGACAGTCCTCGAATCAGAGAAGGAGCCGCCGAGACGTCACCTGATCTCCCGAGTGCCCATAAGGCCGTTCGCCGGACTTCGGCACGAGAATCTTCAGCTAACTTGCGGAGCCTTTCCACTTGGCCAATCAGATCCTCAGGACGATCCAACTGGACGGTATCCACGACGGCGGCCTGAACGTCTTGAACCTTTGCGTCCGAAGAACGCTCGAGCTCAATCAACAGATTATCGACGGCACCGACCATTTTACGAGACGACACGGCTCCATCTTTGATTTGAACAGCATCGAGGTTGTCAGGCAGGCCCCGCCCACCGGCTTGAAGCCCTCCCCCCATTAAATTCACTTTCAACTTCGGCTTGACGATCGTCGTCGTCGCTTTGGAAAGAAACATCAAGCCCATTGCTGTTGAAGCTAAAGACGTGCATTCATCCGTCCAACTTCCATCAGAAGATTGTCGAGTTAATAACTCATCAGCGCCATCGTCATACCAATCGTGATCGCCCAGATCCACAACGTCCATGAGCGCGCCTACACGCTCCATCGAGTAGAGTTTGTAGGTAAACCACCTTTGACTCCGGTGGGTCTTTTCACCGTAGTGGGCAATCATCCAGCGGACACTGCCCTTGAGTGCGTTGTCGATTGCCGCTTGGCGAAGAGTCACTTCCCGTTTTACCATTCCTTTTTCTTCGACAAATCTCTCCAGCACTCCAAATCGCCGCTTGGTATCGGAAGGTCGAATTTCAGGATCCTGGCTGGCGTCGCCAAATAAGATTCGGCGAATAATCAGCAAACTACTTGAGCCGGCAATCGTCATTGTCCCGACACTCATTTTTGACTCGGGATCAATCTTGAATTCAGAGTCGAAAGGGTGGTAGCAAAATCCACCGTCATCTCGCTGGCTGGCGATGTGCCATCGCGCGATCTTTTCCCATACTTCGACAGGAATCTCCACGTCTACACGCGCCGCAGCCCACAACCCCATCACTGCATATTGCGTGATACTCGTATCGCCACATTCGGGCTCAATTCGATGAATATTATTGGGGTAGTACCAAGATCCGTTCGGTTGCTGAATACTCAACAGGTAGGTAACGGCCGCTTCGATCTGTGGTCGGTACAGTTTCTCGTCGAGGGCCTCAAGCAACATCATATCTACGGAAGCTTCGTAGGTATGGTGTTGAATGGGAAGATAAGTCCCTCCTTGAAACCTTTTCAATACGTCTTGTGTAACCTCCTGGATTGCGGGCGAGTTTTTGTCGCCGCCCGACTTGAGATAACCCAAAGCAGCGATCGCTCCATATGGACCGCCCAATCTTTGTCTGAGTACGTACCCTTGCGCCTTGCGAATCGCTTCTTGAATTTTCACTTTATCGGCAGCAATGCAAGGATTGCCCCTGGAAATCAACACCGTCGCCCAGACCATGAAAGCCGCATGCAAAGCGGATCGCCAGCTGAAACTGAGCATTTGAGACATTTCCTGGGACGCGAGGCAAAACCCTCTCTCTTGCGATGTTCGTTGTGCTTCGGACGGCAGGGACCAAAGGCACTACCGCAACACATGTGATTATATCGCTATTTGCGTTGATCGATGGCTCTTTTTACCGCAATCCCCATGTCGGCCGGACTTTGAGCGACAATCACGCCGGCCGCTTCCAGGGCTGCTTGTTTTTCGGCGGCGGTACCGCTGCCTCCCGAAATAATGGCTCCTGCATGGCCCATCCGTTTTCCCGGGGGAGCCGTTGCGCCGGCGATGAACGCGGCGACGGGCTTGGTGACGTGGGCCTTGATGTATTCGGCGGCCTGAATTTCCGCATTGCCACCGATTTCACCAATCATCAGGATCGATTCAGTTTTGGAATCGGCTTGGAACATCGCGAGAAGATCAATGTAGGTCGTCCCGATAATCGGATCGCCACCGATACCAACGGCAGTCGATTGACCCATACCGATATTTCCCAATTGCCAGGCCGCTTCATAGGTCAGCGTACCGCTCTTGCTGATCAACCCCACGGAACCGGTCTTGTGAATATAACCGGGCATGATCCCGATCTTCGCCACGCCGGGTGTAATGATGCCGGGGCAGTTTGGTCCAATTAGCCGACTTTTACTGGTCACCATCGCTCGCTTGACGCGTGCCATGTCGAGAACCGGGATTCCTTCAGTGATGCACACAATCAGTCCAATGCCAGCATCGGCCGCTTCGAGAATGGCGTCAGCAGCGAAGGGCGGGGGAACGAAAATCAACGAACAGTTCGCTCCCGTCTTCTTGACGGCTTCTTCAACAGTGTTGAACACGGGAAATCCGTCGATTTCCGTTCCACCTTTGCCAGGGGTGCAGCCTCCAACAAAAACGTCCTCGCCAGGACGATGTTCCTTCGCGTAGGCGCGGCACTGTTGCGAGTGGAATAATCCCGACTTTCCAGTGATACCCTGACAGATGATCTTCGTATGTTTGTCGACAAGAATACTCATGGTGGTCGCTATAGGCCTTTATTGATAACAGGAAAATGTCGAGCACGAGTCGAGATGCTGCGGTTAACGTTGACGGATAATCCCGCGGGCAACCTTCAAGCCCCCAACGACTTGACAGCTTTTTTGGCGGCGTCGGTCAGATCCGTTCCGACAGTAATCGGTTTGCCACTATCGGCCAGCATCTTTCTGGCAAGTTCCACATTTGTCCCTTCCAGACGCACCACCAGTGGAATGGTAATCCCGATCTTGTCATAGGCAGTGAGCAGCGCCGTCACGATCGTGTCACACTTCATGATGCCGCCGAAAATGTTGACGAGAATTCCCTTGACGTTTGGATCGGCGAGAATAATTCGGAACGCTTCTGTTACCTGCTCAACATTGGCTCCCCCACCGACATCCAGAAAATTCGCCGGAGCGCCGCCGTGATACTTAATGATGTCCATGGTGCTCATTGCGAGCCCCGCCCCGTTGACGAGACAGCCAAGGTTTCCGTCGAGCTTCACATAACTGAGCCCTGACGCCTGGGCTTGGACTTCCATCGGTTCTTCTTCGGTCAGATCTCTCAGTGGTAACAGATCTTGATGGCGAAACATCGCGTTGTCGTCAAACGTCACTTTGGCGTCGCCGACGACCAGATTTCCGTCATCCGTCACTACCAGGGGGTTGATCTCGACCATGCTGCAATCGCGATCAATGAAAAACTGGCAAAGTTGTCGCAATAGCTTTTCAGCCGCACGAACGGACGGGCCTTCGAGTCCCAAACGATACGCCACGTTGCGGGCCTGATAACCTCGCAAACCGGCTTCGACATCGAACGGCTCACGCAGAATCTTTTCCGGCGACTTGTGAGCGACGACTTCGATGTCCATGCCGCCCTCGGTGGACGCAATCAGAATCGGACCACCCGATTCGCGATCGACGACAACGCCCAGATAAAGTTCGCGAACGATCTTCAATCCTTCTTCGATCAGCAGAGTGCTGACGACCTTCCCCTCGGGCCCTGTTTGAATCGTGACCAGCGTACTACCCAGCATTCGAGCCGCATTGTCCTTAGCCGCATCGGCCGCTTTGACCAGGACGACGCCGCGCTGTTCCGCATGCTGTTTGAACGTACCTTTGCCCCGTCCCCCTGCGTGGATTTGCGACTTGACGACGGCAATCGCTCCGCCCAGTTGTTGGTAGGCGGCAGCCGCCTCGTCAGCGGTGCGCGCCACAATGCCTCGTGGCACCGTTACCCCTGCCGCGGCCAAGAGTTGTTTGGCTTGATATTCGTGGATTTTCATCATAGTTCCTGTAGATGCGTCAAAAGACCAATGCTTGCCCGCGTGCGCGTCGGTTCGGGCTCAACGGCGATAATAACTGGCGACAATCGTTTGTTCCACGAACCGCATATTCCACCCGTAAGTCATTCGGAAGCTCCGCTTGACGAGGTCCAGGGGCAAACATCCGAGTTTTCAACTGATCCGAACGGGAATTTGACAGGTCGGTCAGAACCGACCGGCGCCAAAACCGGAGCCGACGGCAGCAAGCGATATCTTCCTGATTTCAAAGTGATTAAGCCTGAAACACGGCAGGCCATCTAGCACTCGTCGGAGGCCGTGATTCGATTCCTCGACATTGCCTGGAAACGAAAAAAGCCACTGGCTTTGCCAGTGGCGGCTAAACAAAAACACGACGCGCGCTGCGGCTGGGGCGCGTGTCCTTAACAATAGTTCAGAACCAACGACGGATAACCGAAGACGTTTGTCCGGCCACCCGTCACCAGCCGAGCGACATATTCGTTTCGATGACCCGCTGCGCTTCGTGGAGATCGGTCCCCGTATCTTGCATATAAAGGCGAATGGCATGCACTTTGTCGCCCCGCGATCGATTGAGACAATCCCGTGCCTTGTCGCAGGGTTCACCAGTTCCTTCAATCCCCAGCAATCGCTTCGAAATGACCCAAACATCATGGGGTCGTTTGGCCACACGCTTGATATGGTCTTCAGGATAATTTCGAAGCGTAATCGCTTCCGCCCCCGCCTGATCATCGGCCCAAGCGATCATGATATGTGCGTCGGTTTCAATCTCAAACAAAGCCATGAATGCACCTCGATTTCTGAAGAGAGAAAGGTGTGAACGGCAAAGTCGGGTGGGATTCAGCCCCTGAATTTCCCCAGCCCTAGACCTCGTGACAGCGATCTGGCAGCATCTTAATCCAAACAACAACCGGCCGATATGATGGGACCTGGCAAAGGGCACCCCGAGTATACCGAGATCGTTCTCCCAACGTCCAACACTTTAGCTCGCGGAAGAAATCACTACACTTGAGATTGCGCCTGAATTTCCCCATTCCGCACTGGTAGTCTGAAGTCGTCGCTGGCATAATCAATAGACATTACGTCTACGGATGAGATTGTCGGTGAGGGCCGCACATCATGAATGACCAACTTCGGATTAGCGAACTCCTTCCAACGCTGGTGATGTTGTCGCTGGTGTTGAGCGGGGTCGCGAGCGCCGAAAGCGATCCGACGACACCGCCCCAACTCGAACCAGTCGATTTCATCGACAACGCCCGACCGCAACAAAACGATCCGACCAATCAACGTGGGACCGCCACGGTTGCAACCGGTTGGGGACAAGCGGTTTTTTCGCCTGACAGCCAATTCGTGGCGACGGTCTCGGTCCCTGATGGGACAGATTCGCGAGGTGAAATCATTGTGTGGAATGTCAACGACGCAAAGCCCTCCGCACATTTCGAACAGCCCGGTCGGATTACCGTGACCGCGTTTTCGCCCGACGGAAAATTGCTCGCCGTGGGCCCGGGAGGCGTCCAATCCGGCGTCAAATTAGTTGACACCAAAACCGGCGATGTCGCACAAACTTTGCCCGGACCGGCGGCCCGTACAAATGCCTTGGCCTGGTCGCACGACGGCTCGCGGCTCGCCCTCGCCAGCACGGTCGACAAAACGGTCCGCGTCTGGAATGTCCTCGACAAAAAGTTCTTAAAGGCATATGAGCCCGAGGCATCGACGATCCTGTCACTCGGCTACACCAAATCGGACCAACTGTTAGCCGCCGGTGTGCCCACAAAGGACCGTGATGGACTGGCGGTCTTCGACGTCACGTCAGGCAAAATCGAAAACACCTTGAAAGGACACAAAGAACAGATCGAAGCCGCAACATTCTTTGCCGATAGCACGAAGTTGACGTCTGTTGGTTGGGATGCCATGGTTCGCATCTGGGACGTCGCGAAAGGAGAAGAATCAGGAACAATCAAAGGCCACAAAAAGGGCATTCGGACAGTCGCGATTTCGAATGATGGCAAGCGCTTGGCCACCGCGAACGAGCGGGAGTTTAAATTGTGGGACGGAGAGAAATACGAATTCCTGGCTGATGTCGGAGGAGAGAATAACGGAGCAAAGTTTCTGACGATTTCTCCCAATGGAGCTTGGATGGTCTCCATCGCTCGCGACGGGACGGCTCGATTGTGGGATGTCGAGAAAAAAACAGAAACGGCAAAACTCGATCGCAATACACCGTCGATGACCACGACAAGTGACAGTGGCAACGCGAGTGCGGCTCGTTCAGACACGCCTCCAGCCAGCGATTCCCCAGAGGCCGAAGCGATTCAGTCGCTGGCCTATTCTCATGACGGAAAATGGATCGCCCTAGCACGCGAAGATGGACGGATTTCGCTGCGACACGGCGAAGACGGCACGGTCGCTCGCGAGCTGGAAGCCTTCAGCGATGTCGCTGCCTGTGTCGCCTTCAGTCATGACGACCAATCTTTGGCTGCGGGAAGTTTCGACAAATCGGTCAAGGTTTGGAGCATCGCCAACGGCGAACAACAGGCGGAACTCACTGGCCACACGAATTGGGTGTTCTCGGTCGCCTTCTCGCCCGACAACACAACTCTTGCTTCCGGAAGCTACGACAAAACCGTGAAGCTTTGGAACATCGCCGAGTCGAAAGAAATCGCGACGCTGACTGGTCATACAGCCGGTGTCCGATCAGTGACATTCACGATCGATGGACAATATTTGATCTCGGGAAGCGCTGACCGCACCGCAATCGTGTGGAGCCTTGCCGATCACCACCAGGTTGCCGTCTTGAAAGGACATACGGCAGCTGTGCGAGCCGTCGCCTGTTCACCCGACGGAACAACGATTGCGACCGCCAGCGAAGACGCGTCCGTCAAACTATGGAAGACATCCGATTGGAGCGAACGAGCATCCATGGCCGGGACGGAAGGCGTCATGTTCTGGTGTCTCGCCTTTTCGCCCGCGGGACGAACGTTGGCTGCCGGGGCCTTTAACGGCACCGTCAAGCTGTACGATCCCGGTGACGCTAAAGAGCGAAAAACCTTGCAAGGCCCCACTGAAGCGGTGACCGCCGTGGCCTTTGCTCCCGGTGCTCGCGAAATCATCGCGGGCAGCATCGACAAATCCTTGCGGCGGTGGAAAGCCGAAACGGGCGCGGCGTCGGTCGCGATGGTCAAAAAAGGCACTGCTGAAAAAGCCCCTGAACTGAAGCCGACAGAAGCAGCGACGGCACTGAATGCGGTGCTTTTGGCAACGAACCGTCCCGTTTCGAGCATGTCATTCAGTAAAAACGGCAAGCGACTGGCTGTCGGTACCGGACTTTATCGCGGCGCCGGTTCGCTGCAACCGACTGGATCTCTGCAATTGTGGGATGTGGACAAACGCGAAAAATTGTGGGAGGGCGAAGAATTCAAATTCGGAATTCCTGCCATCGCATTTTCGGGCGACGAACAGCGGATCGCGATGGGAAACTTTACCGACAATTTTCTTCGGTTGATCGACGCCGCCAATGGCAAACAACTTAAAGAGATTCGAGGACATCGCGCCAAAGTCACGGGTATCGCCTATTCATCGAACGGCAAGTACTTTGCGACCGCTTCACTGGACCGCGACGTTAAACTGTGGGACGCCTCGACAAACAAAGAAATCCGGACCTTTATCGGTCATTCCGACTTTGTCTTTTCGATCGCCTTCTCACCTGACGGCAAACGACTGCTGAGCGGGTGTTTTGACCGCACCGCTCGAGTATGGGATATCGATAGTGGCAAGGAATTGCTTCAACTCAAAGGACATCAGGGACCGATTCAGCAAGCGGTCTTCTCGCAGAATGGCTCAACAATTGCCACGGCGAGTGCGGATGGAACGGTACGGCTCTACGACGCGGCAACCGGCGATTACTTTCTGACACTTCGAGGTCATCGAAATAAGGTCGAATCAGTCGCCTTCGCCCCCAACAGCCGATTGATCGCAACCGGTTCGTCCGACCGGACCATTCGTCTTTGGGATCCCTCCAGCGGTACCGAGTTAATCAAACTGGCTCAAGAAGGGACTGTTCGAATCGTTCTCTTTACGCCCGACGGCAAGCATCTCGCCTCTGGTTGCGATGACAAGACGGTCAAACTTTGGGAAGTCACAGGCTTTGGGAAAAGCGATCAAACGGTCACCGATGCCCAGCGGCCTTAAACCGCAATCGAATTGCGGTTGCGAGGGAATTCCTCAACCATCGACAAGCGTCAATCGACACGGCAAGACGACCCGGCCGGTGATCGTCTTCGTGACATCAACCACCGGTTGAACGGCCAATGCCGCCGCAATTTGAATCAGATCATCGATCACCAATCCGGCGAAACTCATTTGCTGAGGTAGTTGGACGGCTGAAACAGATCGAAAAAGTTCTTCCGCACGTCTGGCATGCCGTTGGACACCGATCGGCTGCCCTTCACGTGACTTCACGCCAGCCGCGGCCAGCTTAATCAGCCCTTTAAGGAAATTGGCGAGTGTCCCTTTTCGCCCCGCCCCAATCCACAACCCCTCCCACGTTTCGTGAGCTTCCCAATAGAAACCCGCATTGAAGAGATCAATGGCAAACAGAAATTCTCGCGATGTTATTGGATTGTCGGGATCCAGCAACGTAGGGACCGCCGGCGATTGACCAAAGTGGTGCCCTTGGACATCTGTCGATGGATGCGGATGTTGTCCTGGGACAAATGCATAAGCAGGAAACGGCATCTCGGGAACATAGCGATCCGATAGCATCAGCAACGGTCTCGTTGGATTGTGGATCTGGTGGCCATAACAAATCGGCTCGCCGAAGGGTTGTTCAAGTTCCCAGTAAGAATTGGCGTCGTTTTTTGACCAAACCTGAAGGAAAGTCGAAGTCGATTTTCCAGTTCGTGGCCAAGTATTTCCGTGATGACACACAAAGTCAAAGGCGGAAACCATTGGCAATACACTCGATCCGGTGTGGTCGATTTCTTCCGGCTTCGCGTATAATTCCGGTTCGATGGAGGAGTACCGATATGACAACCGCGATTTTGCTATCCTCAAAATTGTTCGGGCGGAATCTCTGTCGCGGCTCACACGGATGTAGCCAGTCATGAACCGCCGTTGTCTCAGGAGTTTCAGAATCATTCGGTCGTCGATAATTTCCGCCGATGCGACGCGCGCCAAAACCGACGGCCGCATCTGGCGATTTTTGCTTTTGGCCTGGCTAGGGTGCTTCGTTGGACCACGATTGGGATTGGCAGAGGACGTCGCGCCCGAATCATCACGCATCCGCGGATCGCTCGTGATCCTGGGTGGTTCCGAACGATTCAATCATCGCGAGTATTGGGATGAGATTGTCGAACTCGCCGGCGGCCCCGGTTCTCGCATCGCAGTTTTTCCGACCGCCAGCGGGGATCCCGTGAAAAAAGGCGGGTGGGTGATCTCGGCATTGAACAAGTCGGGAGCCGACGCGTTCATCGTGCCTGTTGCCTGGAGCGAAAAGCGGTTCAAACACCCCGAAGAAGCCGTCGCGGATCCCGATCTGGTGGCCCAAGTTCGCGAAGCCACTGGAGTATTTCTGGTTGGTGGTGAACAGGACAAAATCGTGAAGGCCTTGTTCACCGCGGACGGACAACAAACACCGATGCTCGACGCGATGTGGGAAATCTACCATAAGGGCGGTGTTATCGCCGGAACCAGCGCCGGAGCGGCCGTAATGAGTCGCGTCATGTATCGCGATGCAGAATCGGTGCTCGATACGATGCTGAAAGGCGTCCGCTGGGGAAAAGAAATCGATCGTGGATTGGGTTTTATTGATACGGAGTGGTTCGTTGATCAGCATTTGTTCGTTCGAGGCCGTTTCGCGCGGACTTTGGTGGCCATGCAAAACCAGGGGTTCAAGTTCGGAATTGGGGTCGACGAAAATTCGGCCATCATCGTCACCAACGGCAAGGACGTCCGAGTAATCGGTCACAAAGGTGCCCTGGTCATGGATCTGTCACGAGCCACACACGATCCCTCATTGGGTCGGTTTAATATCAAAAACGCTCGATTGACGTACCTTGACCGCGGGGATCGATTCGACTTGAAGACTCTCGAAGTGACACCCGCTCAAGAGAAACTGGATGACGAGAAACTCGATCCCAAGTCACCCGATTATCATCCGGTTTTGCGGCGACCTTTATTCGTGAATGACATCCTGAGTAACACCACAGTCATCGACCTGATGGGGACGCTGATGGAAAGTGTCAGCCCCGTTGCCACGGGACTGGCCTTCGACGGCCACGCCGCGAAGAAGCAATCAGTCGATGGCTTTGAATTCAAATTCACACGCGACGAAGAAAGCCTCGCCTGGTACACCGAATTGTATGGCGGGGACGACTACACCGTCATCAACATCCGACTCGATATTCGTCCCATTCGTGTCGCGGGACCGCTGTACGATCGAGAGGAATAACGTTCTTATTCAACTGATACTGATTGGCGACGAGCTAGCATGGTCTATCTGAACCGCATTTACACCAAAACCGGTGATTCTGGCGAAACGTCCCTGGGAGATGGTCGGCGAGTTCCCAAAACCGACCTACGAATTGTCGCTTATGGCACCGTCGACGAACTGAATTCCGTCTTGGGATCTGTTCTTTCCGTGGAAAAATCTCCCCTGCTTTCCGACCTTCTGATGCGAATTCAGAACGACCTGTTTGATGTCGGAGCAGATCTTTGCGTGCCAGAATCTCACGAGCCCCCAGCTTACGTTCCGCTTCGCGTTACGGCCGATCAAGTCACGCAACTCGAACATTGGATTGATGCCGCCAATGAGCGACTGAAACCCTTAGCGAGTTTCATTCTTCCCGGCGGATCAATCCCAGCCGCACAATTGCACGTCGCCAGGACGGTGTGTCGACGGACTGAAATCGAAGTTCTCCGCTTGGCTGCCATCGAGAACATCAATCCGCAGATCGTCATCTATTTGAATCGACTATCCGATTTACTGTTCGTGTTGGCGCGGTGCGCCAACGACGATGGTCGAGGGGATGTCCTTTGGGTACCGGGCGCGAATCGAAAAGGCCCATCGTCGGAACCGAACTCGTCGCCTTAGTCGTCTTCAGGGTCAGCCTTCGCCTTCATCCAATCCGGCAGACGAAACAACTCGGAGACAGGGATCGCGAAGCCCGGTAGCACGGGGTGCCCCAAGAGAACTTGTGGTTCCTTCAACATCTGCCCCGTGCTTTGTCCGTGAAACTGGTGGACATGTCGCGTGGTAGGATCGACCACCCAGACACCGCTGACGCCCCATTCAAGGTATGCTCGCACGCGCTCCGCCATCGCGTCGCGCCGTTCGTTTGTTGAGGCAATTTCGATGACCAGCGATGGACAGGTGTCCGTGAACAACTTGTCGGTTTCGCCAAATCGGCCCTGCAACTGAAAGCGAAAACAGGAGATTGCCGGACATCGTACGATCGGCGGTTCGCGCCGGACAATCAGCGGCAATTCAAAACAGGCATAGGTATCGGTCGACTTCTTGAGGAACGCTGCCAGCGACCGTGACAAATTCCGCACGACATCGCCGTGCAAATCGTCAGGAGGGCTCAACCGCACAAAACGACCTTCGACTAATTCCACCCAGCGATCACCGTCCATCAGCTTTTCTTCAAACTGATCCAACGTCATCCGATCGGTCGAAGTCGAGAGGCCCATAGTTTATCTCGTAGAACTCGCCACACCCGATCAGACCCAGCGTCCAATCAGTGTTGGCTTCGATGCATGCTTTTGATTTGTCGTGACTCGGCCGTCGCATGGTGCTCCGCCATAGCCGAACGATGATGGCCAAACCGCAACCGCTCACACCATAGACAAAGTCGGTCGAGATACAAGTACACAACCGGCGTCGTATAAAGTGTGAGCATCTGACTGAAGATCAGACCACCCACGATGGCAATTCCCAACGGCCGACGCAATTCTGCACCGTCACCCGTGCCGAGTGCCAGCGGCAAACCACCCAGCAAAGCGGCCATCGTCGTCATCGTGATGGGACGAAACCTGAGGATGCAGGCTTCGAAAATCGCCTCTTCAGGCGACTTGCCATGATTGCGTTCGGCTTCCAAAGCAAAGTCGATCATCATGATCGCGTTCTTTTTGACGATGCCAATCAGCAACAGAATCCCGATCAAGGCCATCACATTCAGCTCAATGCGGCACAGCAACAACGCCAGCAAAGCGCCGACCCCCGCCGAAGGTAATGTGGAAAGAATCGTAATCGGATGGATGTAACTCTCGTAAAGAACACCCAGCACGATATAGACGGTGACAAGTGCCGCGAGAATCAACAGAGGCTGGTTTCGTAACGAATCTTGAAACGCTTGCGCCGTTCCCTGGAATCGCCCCTGAATGTTTTCCGGGATTCCGATGTCGTTGGCGACCTGTTCGATCTTGGGGACGACGTCGCCCAGTGCCGTACCTAGCGTGAGATTGAAGGAGATCGTGACAGACGGAAATTGTCCCGAGTGGTTGGCGGCCAATGCGGAATTGGTCGATGTCTGCCGATACAAGGTATTGAGAGGAATTTGCGCGTCGAGCAGCCCTCGCACAAAGATGTGCCGTAGCGAATCGGGATTTTGCGAGAATTCCGATTCGACTTGCATGACAACGTGATACTGATTCAGCGACTTGTAAATCGTCGAGACCTGCCGCTGTCCGAACGCGTCATAGAGCGTATTGTCGATTGTCGACATGCTGATCCCCAACCGCGAGGCCGTATCGCGATCGACATTCAGCTTGGTCTGTAATCCCTTGTTCTGTTGATCGGTGTTAACGTCGGCCAATCCCGGAATCTTTCGCATCTCACGCAACAGCTTGTTACTCCAGTGGCTAAGTTCTTCCAGACTGTCACCCTTAAGCGTGTACTGGTATTGGGCGCTGCTGGATCGTCCGCCAATTCTCAGGTCTTGTACGGGTTGAAGAATCAGCGTGGCACCAGGAATTCGTGCGGCCTCCTTACGAATTCTCGCAATGACCGCGTCGGCATTCTTTTTTCGCACGCTTAATGGTCTCAGCGTAATGAACATACGAGCCGAATTCGAAGCGCCACTATTCTGTCCTCCGGTAAACGCGATCAAGCCGGCCACCGCAGGATCCTCACCCACAGCGGACGCAAATTGTCGTAGCAAACGAGACATCGATTGAAAGGAAATATCCTGATCGGCCATTAAACTGCCTGACAGTCGGCCGGTATCCTGTTGCGGAAAAAAGCCCTTGGGAACGACAACATAGAGATAGACAGTGAAGCCAATTGTCGACAGAGTCACGATCATCGTGGCACGCTGGTGTCGCAGAACCCACATCAACGTCCGCTCATAGAAACCCAGAATCCCATCAAATATCCGTTCACTGAACTGATAAAGCCTACCTCGGTGCTGATCCTTTTTGGATTTGAGTAAGATCGCGCACATCATCGGTGTTGTGGTTAACGAAACAACCAGCGAGACCGCTATTGCCACAGACAGTGTCACGGCGAATTCGCGAAACAACCGGCCGACGATCCCGTTCATCAGCAGAATCGGAATAAAGACAGCGACTAGTGACACGCTGATCGACAAGACAGTAAAGCCGATCTCTTTCGCCCCCAGCAGGGCAGCCGACATTGGCGACAGGCCCTCTTCGAGATGTCGCGAAATGTTCTCGATAACGACAATGGCATCATCGACGACGAAACCGGTGGCAATCGTTAATGCCATCAGCGAAAGATTGTCGAGGCTGTAACCGGCCAAGTACATCACGCCAAACGTTCCGATCAAAGAAACCGGAACAGCGACGGTGGGAATGAGTGTGGCTCGAACGTCTCGCAAAAACAGAAAAACCACCAGGATCACGAGAGCGATCGAGATGAGCAATGTGAACTGCACATCATGTAGCGACGCACGAATCGTCCCTGTTCGATCCATGGCGACGGACAAATTCATATCCGCCGGAATCTGGGCTTCGAGTTGAGGCAGCAACGCCACAATACGGTCCACTGTGGCGATGATATTCGCACCTGGTTGTCGGTAGACAATGATCGTGATCGCAGGCTTGCCAACCGGCTTGTCGTCGGGTTTGTCCAGATTCATCCCATAAGCCCGGACATCTTCGACCGAGTCCGTGACCGTCGCCACGTCTCGCAAGCGAACCGGGGCTCCATTGCGGTAAACGACCATCAAGGGTTCGTATTCTGTGGCCGTCATCAATTGGTCGGTGGAAGTAATCGACCAACTGCGCTCACCGTCGGAAATCTGACCCTTTGGACGATTCGCGTTAGCGGCACTGAGGGCCAACCGAACATCTTCCAGCCCCAATCCAAAATGGTTCAAGACCGTGGGATTCGTATCGACGCGAACTGCCGGCGGTGAGCCGCCGCCAACTGTCACCTGTCCGACGCCGGGAACCTGCGAAAGCCGTTGTTGAAGGATAGTCGAAGCCGAATCGTACATCTGCGGCATCGTGTATGTGTCGGAGGTCAACGCCAGAATCATAATCGGCGAATCGGCGGGATTGACCTTCTTGTACGACGGATTATTGGGCAGATTGGTCGGCAATTGGCCGCGGGCGGCATTGATCGCCGCCTGAACATCGCGCGCGGCGGCGTTGATGTCGCGGTCGAGATCAAATTGCATCGTGATCGACGTCGAGCCCAACGAACTGGCCGACGTCATTTCTGAGATCCCGGCGATTCGTCCAAATTGTCGCTCCAGGGGTGTCGCGACAGCCGAGGCCATGGTTTCGGGGCTGGCCCCCGGAAGATTGGCCGTCACGCTGATTGACGGAAAATCGACCTGCGGCAATGGCGAAACGGGCAACAGCAAGTAGCCAATTGCTCCCGCCAAAGTAACCGCCACAGTCAACAATGTGGTCCCGACCGGCCGATGGACGAAAGGAGACGAGAGGCTCATGCGTCCTCCTCAGGCACGACGCCGGACTTGGTGGCAAATCCCAGTAACCCCGCCAACCAGTCGAACCACAGGTAAATGACGGGGGTCGTGTACAGAGTCAACATTTGGCTGAAGATCAATCCGCCAATGATGGTGATCCCCAGCGGCCGCCGCAATTCGGAACCGACCCCCGTCCCCATAGCAAGCGGAACGGCGCCCAACAACGCAGCCATCGTCGTCATCATGATCGGACGAAACCGTAACAGACAGGCTTCATAGATGGCATCATGCGGAGACTTACCATGATTCCGTTGGGCGTCCAACGCAAAGTCGATCATCATGATGGCATTCTTTTTGACAATCCCGATCAGCAGAATGATGCCGATCAAAGCGATTACGCTTAGATCGGTGTTGTACATCAGCAGGGCGACAAGAGCCCCCACACCGGCCGATGGCAATGTCGAAAGAATGGTAATCGGGTGAATGTAACTCTCGTACAACACTCCCAACACGATATAGACGGTTACCAGCGCCGCCAGAATCAACAGGGGAGTATTCTTGAGGGAGGCCTGAAACGCCTCAGCCGTACCCTGAAATCCCGCCACGATGCTGGGTGGTAGATTTAGCTCGCTTCTTGCCGCCGCGATTACGTCGACGGCTTCACCCAGTGAAACACCCGGTGCCAGATTGAACGACACTGTCACAACAGGAAATTGCCCTTGATGGTTCACCGTAAGGGGCGTCGTGTCATTTTCCACCCGAGTAAAACTATTCAGTGGGACCATTCCACCACCGGGCGGACGAATATAAATCTCTTTCAAATCGCGCGGGTCATTCTTGAACTCGGGTTTGACTTCTAACACCAAACGGTACTGATTCAACTGCGTGAACATGATCGAAATCTGACGCTGACCGAAAGCATCATATAGAGCGTCATCGATCATTTGCGGCGTAATATTCAATCGGGATGCCGTATCGCGATCGATCACGACATGGGCTCGCAATCCAGCGCTCTGCTGGTCACTGGTTACATCGCGCAATTGTGGCAACGATTGCAATTTGCGCACGAACTTAGGAGCCCATTCATTCAGCTCTTTCGCATCAGGATCTTCCAGGCTGTACTGGTACTGCGTGCGACTGACACGCGTTTCGACCGTCAAATCTTGGACCGGCTGCATGAAGAGAGTGATTCCCGAGACGCTCGCTAGCCGTGGTTGCAACCGCGTAATCACTTCGGACGCGCTGACGCCTCTCTCTTCGAGCGGTTTTAAGTTGATCTGAATTCGTCCGCTGTTCATCGTCGTGTTCGTGCCATCGATCCCAATGAAACTCGACAGGCTATCCACGGCCGGCTCGTCCAAAATGGCGCGATTCAGTGCGAGTTGCCGTTCCGCCATCGCCTCGAACGAGATGTCTTGCGGAGCCTCGGAAATCCCCAGAATGACACCTGTGTCTTGCACGGGGAAGAACCCCTTCGGCACCATCAAATAAAGATAGATCGTCGCTGCCAGCGTGATGACCGAAACGAATTGCGTCAGCGTTTGATGTTGCAAGACGATGGTCAGCGTCTTGCCGTACAACCAGATGACGGCATCGAACGCTGACTCGGACGCACGGAACAAAGCCGAGTGTTGTTCGGGCGGTCTGTGTCGCAACAGTTTCGCACACATCATGGGCGTCAACGTTAGTGAGACAACGGCCGAAAGCAGAATCGTCACGCTTAACGTCACTGCGAACTCGCGGAATAAGCGGCCGACGATATCTCCCATAAAGAGCAGGGGAATCAATACGGCAATCAGCGAAACACTCAACGAAACAATCGTAAACCCGATTTGTTCCGATCCTTTGAGCGCGGCCTCCAGCGGTGATTCACCTTCTTCAATATAGCGCATGATGTTTTCCACCATCACAATGGCGTCGTCGACGACGAAGCCGGTCGAAATGGTGAGGGCCATCAAGGTCAGGTTGTTCAGGCTGTATTCCAACAGGTACATCACGCCAAAAGTCCCAACCAGCGACAGCGGTACCGCGACACTGGGAATGACGGTGGCAGGCACATTGCGAAGAAACACGAAGATTACGAAAACCACCAGACCGATGGTCATCATCAACTCGTATTGTACGTCCTCAACAGACGCTCGAATCGTGATCGTGCGGTCTGTCAGAATCGAAACCGAAACCGAAGCCGGCAGCGATTCACGCAGTTGCGGCAACAGAGCTTTGACGCGGTCGACCACTTCGATGATGTTTGCGCCAGGTTGTCGCTGAATATTGAGGATGACGGCAGGAGTTGCGTTCATCCAGGCGGCCTGGCGCACATTTTCCACGCCATCGATCACGTCGGCCACTTCCACCAGCTTGACCGGTGCTCCCACGCGGTATGCCACAATCAACTGGCGATACTGCTCGCTGGTCAACAGTTGATCGTTCGCCCCAATCGTATAAGCCTGGCGAGTACCGTCGAAGCTGCCTTTGGCTTGATTGACGTTTGCCAGTGACAGCGCCGTCCGCAGATCCTCCATATTCAAACCAAGTGCCGATAAGGCCATCGGATTGGCTTGAACGCGGATCGCTGGTTTCTGTCCACCGCTGATACTGACCATGCCAACCCCGCCCAATTGCGAAATCTTCTGGGCTAATCGCGTGTCGGCAAGGTCCTCAACTTTCGAGAGCGGCAGAGTTTCCGAGGTCAACGCTAACGTCAAAATCGGGGCGTCTGCAGGATTGGTTTTCGTATAGATTGGCGGATTCGGCAAATCGCGCGGCAGGAATGTCGTAGCAACATTGATCGCGGCCTGGACCTGTTGGGCCGCAACGTCGATATTTAATTCCAATGCAAACCGCAGCGTGATGACCGAGCATCCTTCCGAGCTGGACGAGGTCATCTGAGTCAATCCAGGTACCTGCCCGAATTGTCGTTCGAGCGGCGCGGTGACTGACGAGGTCATCACATCGGGACCTGCTCCAGGATAAAAAGTCACCACCTGAATTGTCGGGTAGTCCACCTGGGGCAAGGCCGAGACAGGTAGTTGCCGGTAGGCAACAAGTCCAGAGAGAAGAATCGCGACCATCAAGAGTACTGTCGCGACCGGCCGCAAAATGAATGGCCGGGAGGGATTCATGGGGAATCCTTCTTACCGGATGCCTTTTTCGATTCCACGTTGGTTTTCGAGTCGTTCTCTTTCGAGTCTTTTTCAGAGTTGTCGGAAGATTTTTCTTTTCCGCCAGCCGAATCCTTGTCCTTGGGCGCAGTGGAAATCGCGGCACCTTTTTGAAGTTTGTCGAGGCCTTCAGTCACCACAATTTCACCAGGCTCTAATCCGGTATTGATCGATGTTTCGGCGCCTTCCGACAGACCGGAAGTCACATTTCGCAAATCGACCGTTTCGTCCGACTTCACCACATACACGAATGTGGAGCTGGGCCCCCGCTGCACTGCAGCGGTGGGAACAACGACGGCGTCCCTTTTCGTGTCCACCAACAGTCGGGCATTGACGAATTGATTGGGGAACAACAGACCATCCTCGTTGTCGAACACCGCCTTCAGTCGCACGGTCCCCGTGGTCGAGTCCACCTGGTTATCGATGGCCAAGAGTTTGCCCGTCGCGAGCTTCGTTTTGAAATCCCGATCCCAGGCGGTGACTACCAGCTCATGACCGTCCAGCGTTGCCTTCTGCACACGAGAAATGTCGTCTTGAGGAATCGTGAACACCAAGGCAATCGGCTGCAATTGTGTAATCACGGCCAAACCGTTGGGGTCATTCGCACGGACGATGTTGCCCTGATCGACCAGACGCAGACCGATTCGACCGCTGATCGGAGCAATGATATGGCAGTAGACCAATTGCAATTTGGCATTTTCTACTGCCGCTCGGTCGGATTGAATTGCACCCGTGGTTTGCTGAACCAACGACCGCTGTTCGTCAACAAGTTGTGGAGCGATCGATTTGGATACGATCAGTTCTTGATAACGCTTGTAAGTTAACTCGGCCGATTTCAGCGTCGCTTCATCGCGAGCCAACTGTCCTTCCGCCTGTTGCAATTGCACGTCGTAGGGCCGTTTATCAATCTCGGCCAGCAAGTCGCCTTCGTGAACAAGCTGTCCTTCGGTGAACGCGACCTTGACCAGCTCACCTTCGACGCGACTTCGGATGGTCACGGTCTTGAAGGCGGTCACCGTCCCCAGCCCGTTGATATAGACCTCCATGTCCTTCTTCTCGACAGTCGCCGTAACAACCGGAATGACACGAGCGGGTGGCTTTGTCGCGGCCTTTTGACCCAATCCAACTAAGGGCAAGAGGGACTCGCGGAAATACCAGCTTCCCCCCAGTAAACCGAACATCAGTAACCAGCCGAGGAACCAGAATGGCGACTTGGATTTCACGAATTCGGGTTGAACTTTTGGAGACATCAGGCTCTGGGCGATCGTTACATGAGCCCGCTCATGAACCTCTTCGGATGCAACAATGGGACGGGGGGCCGGCGGTTTCGTGATCGTCAACTTGTACCTCAGTCTTTCGCAGCCCGGCCACAACAAGTCCTACCGGAGCATTGACCGTGTTTCAACACCGGATGGCCAAAGTTTTCGTGGAGATCTCCAACCTATCCTATGATCAGTTGCTTTTACGAATCGTACAAGGCCTTAATGCCAATTGTGTCAAATTCGAAAGCTCTGCGAGTAAAACTTGTGAGGTTGCGCAACCTTGAGATACGCAGATGACGGCACCACGACGAAATCTTAATCTCGCCTTCAGGTTCCCCGGTGCATCAAAGTCTTCGCGCCAGTACCTGGCGAAGACCATTTCAGGTCGACGGATCAAACATGGCGGCGACAAAACGTTCGGGGTCGAACAATTCCAGATCGTCGATCTGCTCACCCACGCCGACATACTTTACGGGGATCCCCATCTGCTGACGGATGGCAACGGTCACGCCCCCCTTGGCGGTCCCGTCGAGTTTGGCGAGCACGATTCCAGTGCAATGGGCCGCTTCGCCAAAATGCTGAGCCTGATTTAAACCGTTCTGACCGGTCGTGGCGTCAATGACCAGCAGGCACTCATGTGGTGCCCCGGGAATTTTCTTGTCGATGACCCGGCGAATTTTTTCGAGTTCTTTCATCAAATTCGATTGATTGTGCAGCCGACCGGCCGTGTCGATGATCAGCACGTCCACACCAGTCTTCAAAGCTTCTTCACATCCCGCAAATGCAACACTTGCCGGATCAGTACCACTGGGCCGCGTGACAATTGCACACCCCAGGCGCTGGCTCCACATGGTCAGCTGCTCAACCGCAGCCGCTCGGAACGTATCGCCCGCCGCCAACATGACTTTCAGGCCATTCGTAGTCAGCAGCTTTGCCAATTTCGCAATCGACGTCGTTTTACCGGTTCCATTTACGCCCGTGACAAGAATGACCGTGGGTTTCGTTTGGGCAAAAATCAGAGGAGAAAGCGGCTGATCGGGATTCCAAACTGTCGCATCGGCCCCCTTGAGCAGTCGTTTGACGGTCTGCTTGACGGAATCCCACAGTTCATCGACGACCAAAGTTCGGCCGAGGTACTTCTCTCGAAGTTCACTGACGATCAGTGAGGACGCCTCAACTCCCATGTCCGTGCGAATTAGCCGCCCTTCGAATTGCTCGAGTTTCGCCTCGTCGAGGATCTCGCCCGAGCGAAAAATGTCGCGGATATCGGTCTGCAAAAGTTGCTTCGTTCGCTGCAACCCTTGCTTCAGTTTCTCAAAAAAACCCATAATTCCAAGATCTCAAAAAACGTGGCCGATCAGAACCAAATTTGATCATAGAGGGCCTGACCTGTGACAGCAAATCTGTATCTCTGTGTGAATTCTCGACAAAGACGGGGTGATAGCGCGAAAATGGGCTTCACGTGGTTAGTTTGACCTGCTACAATCTTGCAACTTCACTGCCACCTGTGCGCGCCAGCCCCTGTAGTGTGAAGAGCTGTGCCAGCCAGTCTGCCCGCCGCGAGTCTTCCGACCACGAGTTCCCTCCCCGGCTGATTTGTACGCACATTTTCGATTTCCCTTTTCCGCTTCCCTCGTGGAAGTCCGCTCAACGAGTCGCCATGAATAATCGCCGGTCCGACATCCGTAACATTGCTATTATCGCCCACGTCGATCACGGGAAGACGACACTCGTCGATTGCCTGATCAAAGCTAGCGGTCAGTTCCGCGAATCGCAGGTGCAGCAAGACTGTATTCTCGATTCAAACGATCTCGAACGCGAACGCGGGATCACGATTCTGGCAAAGAACATCGCTCTCAATTATATGGGCGTGAAAATCAATATTATCGACACGCCTGGACACGCCGACTTTGGCGGCGAAGTCGAACGCGTTCTGCAAATGGCCGACGGCTGTTTGGTGCTGGTGGATGCCTTCGAAGGTCCTCGCCCGCAGACTCGCTTCGTGTTGCAAAAGGCACTGGAAGTCGGCCTTCAGCCCATCGTCGTGGTTAACAAGATCGACCGATCGGACGCGCGTCCCCAAGATGTGCTCTCGGAAACGTTCGACCTGTTTGTCGAACTGGGCGCCGACGACGCCACGCTCGATTTCCCTTACATTTTCGCGAGTGGCCGCGCTGGATTTGCTACGCACGATCCGCTCGTACATGGCGATACGATCAAGCCATTACTCGATATGATTCTCGAAAAAGTGCCGGGCCCGGTCACCAATGTCGATGGACCGTTCCAGATGATGGTCACGTCGCTGGCCTATTCGGAATTTGTCGGTCGCATCGCCACGGGGCGAATCGTCGGTGGAACGATCAAGCCGGGTCAAAAAGTCGTCCTGATGAAGGCCGACGGCTCGAAAGTCGCCGACCAGGTTGTCAACGTCGAAGTTTTTGAGAAACTGGGAAGAATGGCTGTCGCCGAAGCCACGGCTGGTGATATTGTCGCCTTGGTGGGATTGGAAAAGCCCGAAATTGGCGACACCGTCGCCGACCCGCTGGACCCAATCGCCTTGCCGCGAATCAGCGTTGACGAACCGACATTGTCGATGTTGTTTACGATCAATTCGTCGCCATTTGCCGGACAGAATGGTGGAGGAAAGTTCCTTACCAGTCGCCATATCCGCGCCCGACTGATGCGTGAGCTCGAATCAAACGTCGCATTGCGAGTGGAAGAGTTTGGCGACAAAGACGCGTTCAAGGTTTCGGGCCGTGGTGTGCTGCACCTGTCGATCCTGATCGAAACGATGCGTCGCGAAGGTTATGAACTGTCCGTTGGTAAACCGACCGTTATCCGCAAATTGGTTGACGGGAAAATGTGCGAACCGTTCGAAATTCTGGTGGTCGACGTGCCGACTGATGCAGTTGGTCCTGTGATGGAAATCGTCGGTAACCGTCGTGGAGAACTGGTGGAGATGAACGCCAACGACACCGGATCGACGCACCTGGAATTCTCGATTCCCTCACGTGGGTTGATTGGAATTCGTACACGCATGCTGAACGCCACCAAGGGCGAGGCAGTCATTCATCACCGCTTTGAACAATATAAGCCAGTTGAAGGATCGGTCCCGCACCGTCAGAACGGCGTGTTGGTCTCGCAGGAACGGGGTCGTGCAGTCGGGTTTGCCCTGTTCAAGTTGCAAGACCGGGCAGAAATGTTCGTGGCACCCGGCGATGACGTCTACGAAGGGATGATTGTCGGCGAAAACTCACGCGACAACGATATGGTCGTCAATCCGATCAAAGAAAAGCAGTTGACCAACATGCGAGCGTCCGGTTCGGACGAGAACATCTCGCTCAAACCACCTCGAAGAATGACACTGGAAGCTGCGTTGGAATACATCGAAGACGATGAATACGTCGAAGTGACGCCGCAAGTCATTCGGCTCCGCAAAATCCGTCTGACGGAGCAAGAACGAAAACGAGAAGTCCGCAGCTCATCGAACGCCTGACGGTTTGAAGAACTTCACAAGCAGCTCACCTGTTAAAGCGACAGGTGAGCTGTTTTGCTTTTGGCCTCTATCAATCAGGCGACCCGGCGACTGCTGGGCTGTTCGAGTTCAGCCTGAATCAGACAACCACGAGCCACAGTCAGGTTGATGCCGTTCGCCACGCGGATCGGGCGAGTGGAAACCGGCCACTCCGCTTCATCCCAGGCACGTTGAAATAAGGGCAAGAAAGCAGGCACACTCGTAATTCCGCCCGAACAGACCACGGGCATGGAACGAGGCAACGTTTTCAATGTTCCATCGAGTTCAAACTGGCCGCGAGCCTCAGACACGACTTCCAGAAAAAATCGGAAATAGTCGCGTTCGATATTGGCCGAAGTCGACAGCGGCTCCCGCGAATCAAGGGCCTCGCCAAGCGACGGCAAGCCTTCAAAATGACTCAGTCCATTCATCACGACACAGCGAACAATTTCTCGTCCACAATGGACAATCCCAAATTCACACGTCGTGTGACCGAGCGTCACAGCGACACCCGTGAACGAGTCGCCATTCAGCTCCGCGAACGCCAGCGCCAGCGTGGCTGTCACGAATTGCGGACGATACCCCCGCAGCGCCACTAATTGCTGAAAAAACTCGGCATCACGATTCTGAATTCGTTGATCGAGACCACCACCTGGAAGTGTCATGATGCAAAGCGTGTTTGCTTGTGCGGGGGACGGGAGCAGGGCGTCAATCATCAGCGTCAACACTTGGCGCGAGACCGGATCGGAAGTGGGAATGCGCCCCCCCCGCAGTAAAGGTGTGAGCGACAGGTTCAACATGGGCGACCATTCTCGAGCCGCCTCGCCAAAAATCAGCAATTGATCGGAACAGGTGGCGAACTGCGTACTGGATTGCTGAAGCAATCGGCGATGAGCCGGTGTATCGACCAGCGTGGCAAACACAGCCGGGCAACACCGAGCGATCAGCTTGTGTTCGACCGTTCGTATTGAGCGAAACTGGTAGCTGCCAAGATCGAGTCCGATGGTCACGAGCGACCTCCCTGTTCCAATTCAAACAATGCGTTCGCCAGTGGCGCATTCGAACGCTCACCCACTTGGTTCGGGGGCAACTCTCGCGGTTCTTGCGACGACTTGGCCGCCACGGCAACCTTTGGCTTTTCCGCTCCCATGAAATGCGGGCGTCGAACGGGACCCACGTCGGGCGTGTCGAGCTGTGCAGTCATCTGTTGCAACGAGTAACCGCCCTGGTGTTCTGACGTCTCGAAATGTGGGCCGTTCTGTTTCAGCACGTTCTGTGGTTCGTCCACACGCAAGATCGGCTTGGCGACAATCCGGCCTTGCAGGGTCAGTTCGCTCGGAAATTCCACCGCTTCAAACGCTATCGGCAATTCGTTTTTGATGAGCAGTTCCAGCAAAGTCCTGGCACTGCTTTGATCCTTCGCCATCGGGGCTGCGATCTCGGGTTCCGAAATCAGGGGGATCATGGCAGGAGCCGAGAATTGGGGGAAGGCATTCGAATCCATCGTTCGACGCAGAATCACCGCGGCACCAATCAGAGCGCCTACTACGAGTAGCAGGGCCAGCAGTTGGACGCCGGAAAACGACGACGGAGATGCAATCGGCTCGTCGATCGAAAGTGATGGTCCGGTCATGGGCGATGACGATGGGCTATCGATGGTCGAATCGTCCGGTTGAGGAATCGGCTCGCTCACAACACTGTCCGCTTGAGTTGTCTCCGTCGATGAATTCGTGATGCGAGGCGTCCCGGTAAACGGAACGTTGGCGATGCGTGGTCTGGTTGAGACCACCGGCGGTTGCAAATCGTTTTTCAAGTCTTCGGTAGGAACGCCCATTTTTGCGGCAGACGATGGCAACGATTCCTGAATCGCATGTAACGGAACCTGAGAATTGAAGTCGCTCGCTTCGTTACTTGAATTGAATGCTCGTTGACCGAGGTTCATGAGTTCTGGCGATTGACCGAGTGAACCTCCGATCAAGCCCGATTGAGCTCCCAAGGCAATTTCCGATTCAATCGGCTTAGGCAAAGTTGCCGGCAATCGACTTCTGTTGATCGTTCCGCGATCGAACACAACGGCCGAGCCCCCGGCCAGCCGGATCGCGAACTTGCCCTGGTCAGCGGATGAGCGCGTAGTAATATCCGGGGAAATGACCTTCGTATTAGCGAGTAATTCGAGCGGTTGTCCCAAGTTCTCAATAATGTTGACGGTGTTGGCCTCGTCAGGTCGCAGCCGCAACACGATGGGATAATCCTGTACGTTCAGCAACGCGATTTGAACACCTGCGGAAGCCACTCGTTCTTGATAGCTGGCGTGAATCGTGGTCGGCTCCTGTACAAACTCCTGTACCTGACTGGAACTGGCATTGATTGGCCTGGAATCGACGATCAGCAAATCACCCGGCAACAGGAAGCTGTTCACGGTTTCCGAATAGCTCTCTTGGTGGTTCAACTGTCCCTGCCGTATGACACGAATTGTCTTCGTGGCGTCGGCCGTGAAGCCTCCTGCTTTTTTCACAATCGAATGCAGGTTGAGAGCCGACGGATCGACGTGGTACGTGCCGGGATTGACGACCTCGCCCATGATGGCCACATAAAGCTCTTTCACATTTTCGGCAGCGGAAAATGCGATGACTTTCGGTCGTCTGGGCAGCGGCGCGTTACCAACTTGCGCAAATGCCGGAATCGAACCCAAGGCCAGGGAAAGGGCCAGAGCGAAGCATGTCAATCGGGAGACTCTGGACGTCATAGTGTGTTCCCGGGAAACTAACGTTCCGCGAGCGCGGAAACTCGACCTTCGTCAACAGGCACAATGTGTGTGCCGTTCGTAAGCCGCAAACAGACGTTCCGCCAGCGCGGAAGCTCGTCACTATCCGAATAATCGGCACCCACAGCCAAATTCATTCGGAAAATCCTCGCCGGCCCGAAAACGGATCAAGATTGCAAGGAGAGATTCAGAGCCGAGTCTCGGACACCGGCAGTTGGAACCGGTTTCGTCGAATCACCGGCGATTTCCGCTCAAAACCCCGTTACCTGCCTCAAAACAGACTGGCCCAAAGCAAACAGAACACGTCACCATAAGTCCGTTTTTTTCGCTGCGGAATTCGACTGCGCGACTGACGCACAATCGGAATTCGCGATCAAGGCAGCTTGCACTTAACCACCGCTTCGTCGATCCTTGACGGTGTACTGCCCTCCTGATTTTGATGCCAAAGTCGATGTCCGTGACTGCTTCCGTCTCTGATTCGTCTGCCGTTCCCACGACCTCAAACTGGTTGTTGATTCGGCGCATGTTGCTATTGGGTTGGAGATATCGATCGACCTGCCTCATGGTGCTGGTTCTCAACCTGCTTTTAGTTGGACTAGGCTTGGCGGGACTCAGTTTTACCGGGTTGGCAATCGACGTTCTGCGGCACGCGATGCAACCGACCAGTGTTCCGCCAGTTTGGCCGTTCGGACTGCCCCCTCCCGACAACTGGTCCGCGATGGCGGTGGTGGTCCTGGTCGCCAGTCTGATACTGGGAATGGCCGCACTGCAAGCAACTCTGAAGTATGTGACCGCCGTCGTCAGCGCGATTCTCAGCCAGTCAATCGTGATCCAGTTACGAACGGACGTCTATGACAAGCTTCAGCGATTGAGTTTTCGATTCTTTGATGCACACGATAGTAGTTCATTGATCAATCGCGTGGCCGGTGATGTCCAGGCCGTCCGTGGATTCGTCGACGGTGTGATCTTGAAAGTGTTGACCGTCGTTCTGTCATTGGCCGTTTATACCGCCTACATGCTATCGATGCATGCCTCACTTGCCTTAAGTTGCCTGATTACGTCGCCCTTGCTCTGGGTCGGCGCGGTCTGGTTTTCACGAGCTGTCCGTCCGCTCTATCAACGCAGTAGCGAACTGGGCGACAAACTGGTCTTACGGCTTTCCGAAAACGTACAGGGGATTCAGGTTGTCAAAGGGTTTGCTCGCGAGGACGATGAGATTGCTCGCTTCGAAGAGGCGAACCGAACGCTCAAAGACCAGAAGTTCGACATCTTTTGGAGCCTGAGCCTTTATCAGCCGGTGATGGGTCTTCTGACACAAGTCAGCCAATTGATTCTGATCGGTTATGGAGGACTGCTGGTCATTCGAGGGCAATTGCCGCTCGGAACCGGTCTGTTCGTGTTTGCGAATCTGATTCACGAATTTGCCAATCAGGTTGGCCAGATCATCAACATTGCCAATAGCATTCAAAGCAGTTTAACAGGTGCCGACCGCGTGTTTGCGATTCTTGATGCAGAGATCGAAATTCAAAGTCCCATGGACTGTGCCCCCTTACCTCGTGCTCAAGGTGACGTGACATTTGAACATGTGAGTTTCGCCTATTCGACGGACGAATCTCACTCCGCCCCTGCCGCCAGAAACAGACTCCTCGCCACCGGTCAATCGACTTTGGTGCTCAACGACATCAGCCTCACCATCCGCGCGGGTGAATGTGTCGGATTTGTCGGGGAAACGGGCGCGGGAAAAACGACGCTGCTCCAGTTAATCGCTCGGTTCTACGACGTGACCGCGGGCCGAGTTCTGGTCGATGGAATCGATGTTCGTAAAATAGATCTGCAAGACCTGCGGCAGAGCATCGGCTTGGTCTTTCAAGAAAGCTTCTTGTTCAGCAATACGGTAGCCGCCAATATCGCCTTCGGAAAACCAGGGACCGATATGCAAAGCGTTGAACAGGCCGCTCGAATGGCAGCGGCTCATGAATTTGTTAGCGAATTGCCCGACGGCTATGATAGCCTGGTCGGCGAACATGGCTCGAATTTATCTGGCGGGCAACGACAACGCTTGGCCATTGCTCGCGCCCTGTTGCTTGACCCACCGATTCTGATGCTCGATGACGCCACCGCCGCCGTGGATGCCGAAACCGAGCACGAAATTCAACAGGCGATCGAAACCGCGCAGCACGGTCGGACGACGATCCTCGTGTCTAGCCGCATCAGCTCCGTCCGTCACGCCGATCGCATCTATGTTTTAAAACTGGGGCGGATTGTGGAATACGGCACGCACGCGGAATTGCTCAAACTGGACGGAGAATACGCAAAGTTAGCCAGACTTCAGTTGACCAGCGATCTCCCTGAAACGAATCCCGTGGCCACGCAACGCCAAGCGGGTTGAAGGACAGCGAAAATGTCGTGGTGGTTATGGGGCGCCTTGTTTCTGTTGACGATGGGCTTTGCGAAGGCAGCGTCCGTGGTCTTGAATCGCCTGCTGGTTCGACCACAGTCGAAATTGGCGATTGGGCTGACGGAACTGACCCAATTCTCGCTCATCCCCCTCTACACATTCTGCTTGTTTCGCGACTTCACAAGGATCGATTCACAACAACAATCCACGGTGCCGTTTTGGGAATTAATGACGCCGTTCGGAATGATTCTGGCCAGTCTCGGCGTGATCGGGTTCTTGTTACTGATTTACTCGACGATCGCGTATCAAAGCTATTGTCCGCCTCGATGTCAGATCAGCGACGAATCACAAATTATCGATTTTCGACAGAAAGATCCCGACAATTCGTGGCAAACGTCACTGGTCGGACCGCGGCCGATGCGACGCGTCGCGCTACTACCCGGCAACGAACAGTTTATGGTCGAGGTGAGTACCAAGACCTACACGCTGCCACGGCTGCCGAAAGAATGGGACGGGCTGTCGATCGTCCAGTTGGCCGACACGCATTTCCGCGGCGCGGTGACACGCAAGTATTTTGAACAGGTCTGCGAGCAAGCTCAGGCGTTGAAACCGGATCTTTTCATCTTCACCGGTGATTTGCTAGACGATCAATCGTTGCTCGATTGGCTACCCGAGACTTTTGGCAGGCTGAAAGCGCCCCTCGGACAGTATTTCATCCTGGGCAATCATGATTGGCATTTAGACCCTGCTGCGATCCGCGAAGAATTCGAACGAAATGGTTGGATCGATCTGGCCGAACGCTCCATTCCAATCGCATCGCCCGATGCGGGATCAGCGATTTTTTTGGCCGGCGACGAGTCACCCTGGATGGGAACCCATCCCACACTGCCACCCGAATCGAATCCACTGTTTCGGATTTTGGTCAGCCACACACCCGATAATATCACTTGGGCGAGAGAACAGGGGATCGATCTGATGTTTGCCGGCCATACTCATGGCGGGCAAATCCGACTTCCGATCATCGGTCCTGTTTATTCGCCGAGTCGCTTCGGCTGCCGATTTGCATCGGGGGTCTTCTGGTTGGAACCGACACTGATGTACGTCTCTCGTGGTCTCAGCGGCCGAGAGCCGATCCGTTATCAATGTGTTCCGGAACTGATCAAGCTGGTATTGCGAACCCAGGATACCGTTTGACCTGATCCAGTCGTTTTTTCGCCGGAACCGCAGACTGACTACCAAACACTCCTCACCAATGTCATACTGTCTCTACCTTGTCTGACACGGAGTGCTGCATGCTGTTCGACGGTGACTTTTTGAAGAAGCTGGAATACCTCTCGCTGATCTCGCAGCGAGTCTTTCGGGGATCGGTTCTGGCGCAGCGTAGGACTAAGCAAATGGGAGGCGGAATCGAGTTTGCCGACCATCGCGAGTACACCCCCGGCGACGATTTTCGGCACCTTGACTGGAACGTCTTTGCACGCCACGGCGAATTGTTGTTGAAGCGGTTTCAGGAAGAAGAAGATTTACACGTTTACTTTCTACTCGACTGTTCTCGCAGCATGGGGTTTGGCGAACCTGCAAAATTCGATCTCGCTCGCCAGGTGACCGCCGCGCTGGCCTATATTGCACTGGCCGATCTCGACCGAGTTTCCGTCGTGGCGTATTCGCAGGAAATTCTGGGCGACTTTCCGCTGGCTCGTGGCAAGGATCGAATCCTGTCGCTCCTTCGTTTTCTCGAAAATCTGAAGCCGCAGGGAACCGATACGAATCTGGCACGGGTGGCGAGCGGTTTTGTGATGCGGCCCCAGCGTCGTGGATTGGCGATCGTCGTCAGCGACCTGTTCGATCCGACCGGCTACGAACATGGCCTGGACATCATGCGGCATCGAAACTACGAACCACACATCATACAGATTCACGATCCGGCAGAAGCGCGGCCGAATTTGCTGGGAGAAATCGAACTCGTCGACGCCGAAACTGAGACCATCCGTAAAGTGACCATTACAGAACGCGCTCTGCGGGAATATCGCCGGGTTTTCGACGAGTTCCAAATGGGCGTCGCCGCCTACGGCAAGAGGTACGGACTCGGCTGCACTCAAACGACAAATGACGTGAATTTCGAGGATCTGGTCCTCAGAATGATGCGGACTGCCGGAGCGGTTAACTGACCGGCGAATGAGGGCAAAGGTGCCGCGGACACTGTTCATTTCAAAAAAGCTCTGGTTTTGTCTTTCGATTTTCGGGACAACCACGATAGGCCGCATTTCGTGCAGGCAAATTCCTCTCCAATTGCCCACAAACCGCCAAAAAGTCGGCATCCGCACGAGACCGCCCCCTCCGCGCCCGTGTAAGATGTCGGGCCGAAACCGGTTTAGTAAAACCGAGTCGTGTCATTCCCGAGCGTAACATGCCCAAGCTTCCTGGCGACCTCTCCCAACTGATTGACAAGCTTTGTCAAAAAGGGGACCAGTTCGCGCAAATCGATCAGCATGATGACGCGCTCGATCAGTACGAAGCAGCATGGGAATTATTGCCGGAACCCAAAAACCAGTGGCCCGCCGCAACATGGATTCTCATGGCGGCTGGTGATGTTTATTTCGAGAAGCGCGATTTTCTCGCGGCCAGCCAGACCTTGCGAGAATCGCTCGATTCGCCCGACGGCAAAACCAACCCCTTCATCCTGCTGCGGCTCGGTCAAAGCTTGTTCGAAATCGCTGATCTGGACGGAGCGGCCGATGCGTTAGAAGCCGCTTTTCAGCAGTATGGCGAAGGGCTGTTCGAGGACGAAGATCCTAAGTATCTGGATTTCGTCAAAACGCAGATCGGCGTCATGAAAATCCGTTCGACGGCCCCCTCGAGTCGCTTCAAAAAGCCCCTGTAAAAAAAGGGGGGAGACGATTGGCACCGGCCGCGGGCGCAGCAATTAATGTCGCCGCCCTACGGTGAGCATCTTCATGCATAGCCCAAAAGCAAAGACACTTGCGCAATCGCTTAACTTCCTCTCGATCAAATCCATTTTCGCCTTCGGCCGATCCGATAGCAGAAAAAGGGATCACGACTCTGATTGGATCGAACTTCGCGGGTGGGAACTGTAGAATGCCCGACTTGCTCAGGGACCGGTTGTCGACCTTTGATAAGGTTCATTATGTCTCATGTCGGATTCGGGATCGTCGGTTGTGGAATGATCGCCAATTTTCACGCCGAAGCGATCAAACGAATGAAGGGTACGAAACTCGTCACTTGTTTCGATAGTTTCCCTGGGGCTGCGGCAGCCTTTGCGGCAGCCCATCCCGGCGTGACCGCTTACGACGACCTGGACGCGATGCTAGCGGATCCCACCCTACATATCGTCACCATCTGCACACCCAGCGGCGCTCATATGGAGCCTGCGATCAAGGCCGCACAAGCCAAAAAGCACGTGGTAGTCGAGAAGCCGATGGAGATCACGCTGAAGCGTTGCGACGCCATCCTCGATGCTTGTCGCCGCAACGGGGTTATGCTCTGTCCCATTTTCCAGTCGCGATTCGGGGCGGCGAATATCGCCTTGAAAGAAGCAATTGAAGAAGGGCGTTTCGGTAAACTCACGTTGGGTGATACCTTCGTCAAATGGTGGCGGACACAAGAATACTATGACGGTCCGCAACCCAAAGGGACGAAAGTTCCGAAGAAGACCGGTTGGCGCGGAACATGGAATCTGGATGGCGGCGGGGCCTATATGAATCAGGCCATTCACAATGTGGATCTGCTTTACTGGTTGATGGGCGATGTCGCGGAAGTCAGTGCGGTCACAGCCACACTGGGACACGAACGGATCGAAGTCGAAGACGTCGGTGTCGCAGCGATCAAGTTCAAGAACGGTGCCGTGGGAACGATTACCGCCAGTACCGCTATCTGGCCTGGATTGCTCAAAAAGACAGAAATTCATGGGACGGCAGGTTCGGCGATCGTCGAGCAAGACGATGTCTTGTTATGGAACTTCGAAAAGCCTAAACCCAAAGACCGGGCCGTCGTCGACAAGCTGATGAACAAGGAAGGCAGTTCAGGCGGGGCAAGTGATCCCAAGGCGATCAGCTATGTCGGACACATGGAACAGCTGAAAGATTTCGTCAAAGCGATTCAGCTTGGGAAAAAGCCAAGGATTACGGGCGACGAAGGCCGTAAGGCAGTGGAAATCATCCTGGCTATTTATCAGTCGGCCTGGACGGGCAAGCGGGTGACGTTGCCGCTGTTGAAAGATCCGAAGCGGCCTGGCGTAAAATGACCTCGGACGTGACGTGATCGCTGACATGACGAATTCTCTGGATTCTCGTAGGACGCCCAGTCTTTCTTGGCGTTCGGCCGTCGGCTTAGCTCGGCCTTTTTTGGCGTTGTTGACCGTCTCGATGCTGTTCTACGCGGCCGATTGCTGGATGCACGGTGACCGGGCCCAGTTTGCGAAAGAAGAAAATCTGAGAAACATCGCCACGCAAACGGCGATTGTGGCTGTCGCGGCCTTGGGCATGACGGTTGTCGTTGTCGCGGGCGGAATCGATCTTTCGGTTGGGACAGCAATCGCGCTGTCAGCTACGATGCTGGCTTGGAGTCTCAAGGAAGATCTCGCGCTGCGTCTGATGGCGGGCGATAATGTCGCGGGCGTCAGCCAGAAGCTGCGAACGGCTGAAGGGGATGTAAGTCGCGCTAAAGATGACGAGACAAAATCCGCGGCTCAAGCCCGTGTCGCAGCGTTGTCCGATCGCCTGGAACAAGTGAAACGGGCTTCCGGTCGCTGGACGAAATGGACCCCGCCCCTGGCACTGTTCATAGGGATCGGTACCGGCTGCTTATGTGGCCTGCTGAATGGCTTACTGATCAGTACTTTGAAGATGGTTCCGTTCATCGTGACATTGGGGACGATGCAACTGTATCTCGGCTGGGCAAAATGGGTTGCAGATAACACAACGGTTCGACCCGACCGTGAGACCCAGGTACCGGAATGGTGTGCCAACCTACTCAGTATTCGTCCGACGGTTTTGCTGTATGGGTTGCCCGTCGGCGTCTGGATCACACTGGTTTTGGCCATCCTGTTAGCAGCGGTCCTACATTTCACGGTGTTCGGGCGATACGTCTTCGCGATTGGTTCAAACGAAGCCACAGCACGATTGTGCGGGATCAATGTTCGCAGGAACAAGATCGCAATCTACACCCTGGGGGGGTTATTCGTCGGCATCGCGGGTTTGTATCAATTCTCGAGAATGACTGTAGGAAACCCGACATCTGGCGTCGGCTTAGAGCTGCGAATCATCGCCTCGGTGGTTATCGGCGGGGGCAGCCTGAATGGCGGACGAGCTTCGGTGCTGGGAACACTCACAGGGGCACTGATCATGTCGGTCATCACGAGTGGCTGTACGCAGCTGGAAGTAACAAATCCGGTTCAGGATATGCTGCTGGGGATTGTGATCATCGTCGCCGTTGCCGTCGATCAGCTACGCCAAGGCAAGCAAATCCTCTAATTCCCGACGCGGAATTTTTGTCCGTTATCCCCTCTCTGTTCGAGGCCGGATCGGGTGCGTGAAGCGGGCTTTTTTGCTAGAATTAGTGACCCGGACGAAGTGAAATCTCTATCACCGGAAATCGGGCTGGCAACGGGCGTTACCAGACGATCCCCCTATCCTCAAGAGATCCGTTCCATACCATGCAATTGATCTGCCAGAGAAATTCCCTGACGGCCGCATTTCAAACCGTGGCCGGTGTCGTTCCCGCGCGGACTCCCAAAGACATTCTCAAAAATGTCAAACTACAAGTGGGTGGTGGCAAGGCCACGCTGATCGGTAACGACAGCGAAATTGGCATGCGCTGCGACGTACCCGATGTTCAATCCGACTCGCGTGGTGAGGCATTGCTGCCGACCGCCCGCGTGTTGGCAGTGCTCCGCGAATTGAACGACGATGTCGTCAAGCTGGAAGTCACTGGCGATGCGACCTGGATTCGCTGCGGCTACAGTGAATTTCGCTTGTCGGCCGAAGACCCTGCCGACTTCCCACCCGTCGCCACATTTGAGGACACCGATTATTTCGTGGTTCCTGCTGGCGCACTGCGGACGATGATCCGTCGAACCCTGTTCGCGACCGATAGCGAAAGCACTCGCTATGCATTGGGCGGTATTCAGATGGAACTGGGTGCCGAAAAATTGACGCTGGCAGCCACCGACAGTCGACGCCTGGCGGTTGTCACGTCAGCCTCCAGCATGGTCGGCAAACCATCGATTCCAGCCACCTCGCCCGTCATTCCGTCGAAGGCGATGGGACTGATCGAAAAAAGCTTGGGAGATGGAACGGGTGAGGCCCATATCGCCTTGCATCAGAACGACATCGTTGTTCGCTGTCAGGGAACTACGATCGCCAGTCAATTGGTGCAGGGCCGGTTCCCAGATTATCGCAAGGTCGTTCCCGAAAACTGTGTTTCGACGATCGACATGGTTGTGGCTCCGTTTTACACGGCCGTTCGTCAGGCGATGATCGTGACGAACGAAGAAAGCCGCGGTGTCGATTTCGCATTTGGCAAAGGCACTTTGAAGCTGAACAGCAAAGCCACCGACATCGGTCAATCGACAATCGAAATGCCAATTTCGTATGACGGCCCTGAAATGACGATTACGTTTGACCCTCGCTATGTTGCCGATTTTCTGAAGGTGCTCGATGCCGGCTCTCAGTTCCATCTCAAACTGATCAGCCATGATGACCGAGCTACCTTGGTCACCGACGACAATTACACCTATGTCGTAATGCCACTCGCCCGAGATTGAAGGATCACGGACGAATCTGTTCACCAGCGGTTGCTGGTGTGAAACAGGAAAAATTGACCACTGAATACTGCGTATTGCTAGATGGTTTGCATGGTTCCTCGTGACCCCCTGCCACTTTCCGTTGCCTTGAGCGAACTGATCGCGATTCGCGGTTTTGCGCGGGTCCGCAGCGACAGTGAACTGGAAGCGGCCTGGAAAAAAATTGCCGGCCCTGACATCGCCGCCCAATCGCGTCCGCTACTTGTCAGTCGGGGCACACTGACAGTCTCCGTCGAGAACGCGCCATTGCTCAGCGAACTGGCTTCGTTCCAAGGACCTGAACTGCTGCAGAACCTGAAACAACAATATCCCCACCTGAAAATTAAGACCCTGAAATTCAAACTCAGCGGAACATGAACTGACACCTGAACGCGACGTGAACCCGCACGAAAAATGACAGGGGTGCACTTCGCGGCCGAGACCTTAATCGGCAGGGCGATCGTTGATTCCGACACGGAGACTAGCTTTGGCCGACTCGAACCAGACAAACGATACTCCCCAAGATCCTTTGAAAACAGTGGATCCCGTGGCGGAAACAAACACCGCCGCGTCCAGCAGTGATTATGGACCAGAACACCTGCAAGCACTGAAGGGGCTGGAGGGAATTCGGCACCGGCCCGCGATGTACATCGGCGACACGACGACGTTGGGACTGCATCATCTAGTTTACGAATTGGTCGACAATTGCATCGACGAATGCGCGAACGGATTCGCCACTCATCTGTCCGTCGTGATCCATGCCGACGGCAGTGTCTCGGTCTCCGACGATGGTCGCGGTATTCCCGTTGGACCGATGCCTGAAGAAGACAACAAATCGGCACTGGAAGTGGTGCTGACGAACATTCATGCCGGCGGCAAATTCAATCGTGAAGGGGGCTATAAGGTTGGAACGGGCGGTCTGCACGGCGTCGGGATCAAGGCAGTCAATGCACTGGCAGAATGGCTCGAAGCCGAAATTCGGCGCGAGGGGCATGTCTGGACGATGGATTTTGCTCGTGGCAAACCTACTACCGACTTGAAGAAACTGGGAAAAAGCGACACCACCGGCACTAAAATCACATTCAAAGCCGATCCCGACATCTTCCCCGACACGCGCTACAACTTCGAACCGCTGGCCAAGCGATTGCAAGAATTGGCGTTTTTGAACGCCGGCGTACGAATCCGCATTCTCGACGAACGCTCCAACGAGCAGGATGAATTCTGCTACCCTGATGGTATCGTCGAATTCGTCCGGTGGCTGAATCGGACCGAAACGCCCCTGTATGAACCGATTATCCGCATCAATGGGTTGCTGGACGGTATCGAAGTCGCCGTAACGATCCAGCACAATGACGGCTTCAACGACAACGTGCGAACGTTCGGCAACTGTGTCAATAACTTCTTAGGCGGGACTCACCTGAGCGGATTTCGGGCCGCATTGACCCGTGCCGTCAATAACTACGGCAAGCGGGAAAAGCTGTTCGAAGAAATCGTCCCGTCGGGCGATGACTTCCGTGAAGGTCTGGTCGCCGTGGTTGCGGTTCGCGTGCCCGACCCCCAATTTCAGGGGCAGACCAAGGAGAAACTGGTCAATGCGTCAGTCGAAGGGGTCGTGAACTCGGTCGTCTTCGAACAGCTGACGAAGTACATGGAAGAGAATCCTAACATTGCGAAGCGAATGGCGCAGAAGGGATTGATGGCCGCCGAAGCCCGCGAAGCCGCCCGCAAGTCTCGCGAAATGGTCCGACGCAAGGGAGCCCTGACATCCGGCGGGCTGCCAGAAAAACTGCGAGACTGCCGCAGTCGCGAACTCGACATCACCGAGCTATACCTCGTGGAAGGGGATTCCGCCGGTGGTTCAGCCGACACGGGCCGCGATTCCAACGTCCAGGCCATCCTGCCACTTCGCGGGAAGATCTTGAACGTAGAAAAGGCACAGCTGATTAAGATTCTGGACAACGCCGAAATCTCGAACTTGTTCAAAGCCATCGGCATCCCGCCGATGGCCGAGTTTGAAGACGTGACGAAACGTCGTTACGGCAAGATCATCCTGATGACCGATGCCGATATCGACGGCAGCCACATTCGGACGCTGCTGCTGACCTTCATGTTCCGCCATATGAAACCGCTGGTCGAACATGGCTGTATCTACATCGCTCAGCCACCGCTTTACAAAGTGACCCAGCGAAACAAAAGCCGCTATGTGCAGACGCACGAACGAATGGTCACGGAACTGATGGAGCTGGGTCTCAACGGCAGTCGGGTCGTCTTCTCGAATGGCGACGCGATTGAAGGGGACCATCTGCGACGAATCGTGACGCTGCTCGGTCGAATCGAAGAGCCGATTGAATTGCTCGAACGACGGGGAATCACGCTAAAGTATCTGCATCGACAATCTCCCGACGTCGACAAGCCGTTGCCTCAATACCGCGTGTTCCTGGGCAAACAGGAACAGTGGTTCCACAACCGCGATGAAGTCGAACAATTCGTTCATTTGGAAGAACAAAAGCGCGGCCAGGAACTGGAAATTGCCGGCGAGGCGAACGGAACTCCGGCGCCGCTAAAGAACGACCAACCGGCTGCAGCACCGGGTGCCACCAAAGAGGGCCTGCTGCAGATTATCGACTTGCATGAAATGCGCACGATCAACGATGTCCTTCGCGAGCTGAAGGGATACGGCATTCACCTGCCCGACCTTTACCCGCCGGGCGCGAAAGACGGTGAGACGTTCTATCCATTCCGCATCCTGCAAGAGGATCACACCGTGAAACTGACCAGCTTGCGGGAGCTGCTGAGCGAGCTCCGAAATCTAGGCGAACGCGGCATGAAGGTGACCCGCTTTAAAGGTCTAGGCGAAATGGATGCCGAGGAGTTGTGGGATACCACCATGGATCCGAACACGCGAACATTGCTTAAAGTCTCGATGGTCGACGCGACTGCAGCCGATGAAATGTTTCGCGTTTTGATGGGTGACGCCGTCGAACCCCGCCGCGAATTCATCGAGAAACACGCACTCGACGTCAAGGATCTGGACGTGTGAGACAAGGCCTGCTCACCTGCGGACAGGGCAGGCCACACTCACTTCGACCGCCATCCCCCATTTCTTGGCGCGAGCTGAGAAAGGGGGAATGGTTTTGGCGAATAGAACATTTGCTCATTTTCTTGGTGGCAACTTGCTTCGGCGCCTTCAAGACTCGACCCGGCCATGACAGCCGCAAGATGTCTATTTGACATACTCGACGCCAACAACGACGTCACTACTTCTAGCCGAGGTACGCCGGACATCGTTCTGCTGGACTCGTACATGCCTCGCTATGATAGACGTCAAGGCGGGACAGCACTCCAGTCAAACTGCGTTGGTCATCGCCTTACGACGCGTCACGTTCTTGGCTCGATTAGCACCATCGAAAGTCGTCGGCCGTGAAAGCGCATCGGTTCGCCAGCGGCAGAGATCTTCCAGGCTTGGCCAGTGTCGGCCGATAGCCGAACTTCGCGGCTGGTCCATTCCAATACCAGAAATCGCGATTGAGGCGATTGGGATTCTTGATTCATGGCTTCAGTCAGCCCCAAGTCCCAGCCTTCGCTGGTTGTCAGTTTGGCCTTGGGCCAGCGGCAACGTAGGAGATACCTCAGTGTCACGGGGACAGGATCACGAGTCGCAATCAGCGAAACACGTCTCACTTCGGGAAACGTCTTTAAACGATCACGCACGTCGGCCAGACGATGGGCATCCTCGGATACCGAATTCCGAATTCCCAGACCGACCCCTAAACAAGCGGCCAACGATCCATAGACGGTGATTTGCAAGATCCGTCGCCAGGCCTCTTCCGACCAATGATTGCCGGATCGCCCCGTTAAGGTGTTTAGCATCGGAAAGCAGATTAAGTAGGTTGCGGTGGCCGCCGCCGCGACCATTCCGAACGACCAGGACGCGGTCACGCGGGCTGCCGTCAGGCTGGCTAGCAGAACAACCAGGAAGAATTCTCCCCGTCGTGACACATCGCGTTCGATCAGTGTTCCAATCCCTAAAGCGGCCAGCAGAATCGTGGGACAGATCAATGCCACGTTCCAGACGGCCGTATTCGAGATAAAGTGCGTTTCCACGACTTCCGCGAGAATCCGACCGCAAAAAACCACGGTCCACCACAACATCAACAGCTGGAAACGTCGTCGAGCCAATTCGCTGACAGGGCATCGCCACGCGTGCCAAGATCGTTCCAATCCCACAACCAGCCAGCCGATAATCAACGACTGCTGACCAAACCAGTCGCGCCAGGAGGGTTGAAGGAGCGGACGAAGATCGCATCGCCAGTCGCCATTTCCCTGGGCCAGACATTCCACAGGAAGGCTGGCTACCCATGAACGCAGGAAGGCCATCCCATGTGCAGAGAACATAACAAGCCCCCACCATCCGCTGACAACCAATCCGGTTCCCACCAGAAACCACGTCGATCGAAGGACGGTGCGGCTTTGCAACAACTGATTTCGGAACGATCGAGCGACGAATTCCGGTTGCATGCCGGACTTCTGATTCATCGCATGCAACGCGAATACGAGCGGCACGGTGAACGCGACGGGACCGATCACCAATAAGGAGAGTCCCCAAACGATGCCGCTGATCGCGAGACTAGACGAAACTCGAACCGCTTTCCCTTCCAGATGCCTCTGGAAGCCGAAAACCGATGCCAGCATCAGACACATCCCGATCGATCCGTTGCTGGGCGCAACGGCCATTTCAAGTACTTGGGGATGGCTACACATCAACAAGGCCGAAATCAGAGCCGTGTTGGCTCCTCCCATGCGCCAGGCCAGCCGTGTCGTCAACCAGATAGCCAAACTTGTCGCTGTGAGCGAAACGATTGAAGTGGACAAGGGATGTGACGGGCCAAGAATTCGAACCACAATCCCGTTCAACCAGGCGGCCAGCGGTGGTTGAAAAATCAGCGGCTCACCCGGCTCATTCAAACCCGGCTCGAGAATATCCGCCAGCGACGTGGCATCAGCGACCGCCAGACTTCGCAAACCCCATAACGATTCCACTTCGTCGAGTACCGGTTTGGCCAACAGTTGGAACGCGGGCAAAACACAACAGACTACGATCAGCGGTGCAAACGCCGAGGCCCGATTCAGGATCTGAAACAGTCGTCGTCGCGGAGTCTTGGCGACTCGCAAAAGCTCCGAGTCGCTCAGCGAAACTGGCGTCGGTAAGATTGTTGTCATTGCTTGTTTATCGCCAACAACCGAGGGAAGGCTTAGCTCTTCGCCGACGCCGAAAGCTGTTCGCGTTTCCAGCGGATAATATCGTCCAGGATCGCGCCCAGTGTCATTGTGGGCTTACGACCGAGCATCTTTTCCAGGCGCGAGACGTCCGGCACTCGTCTTCGCACATCTTCAAAATCATCCCCATAAGCATCGCGATAGGGCAAGAATTGGAGTTTCACCGCAGGATCGACTCGTTGAATGATCTCTTCTGCCAATTTCTGAATCGTGATCGGAAAATCGCTGCCAATATTGTACACCAACCCATGCGCAGCAGGGGTTTCGACCAGACCGATCACTGCATCGACTACTTCGCGAACATGTCCAAAGCAGCGGACTTGTTGTCCGTCGTCGTAGACGACAATCGGGCCACCATTCATGGCCGAATCCACGAATCGGGGGATCACCATTCCGTAGTGACCGACCTGTCGCGGACCCACGACATTAAAGAAGCGACCAATCACCACCGGCAGCCCAAATTTTCGATGAAAGGCCAGGGCCAGAAATTCATCGATGGCTTTTGAACATCCGTAAGCCCAGCGAGGCCGCGACGTCGGACCAAACACCAGATCGTCTTCTTCGGTCCATCGCTCTTTCGGATTCTTTCCGTAAACCTCGCTGGTCGACGCGATAAAGACACGTTGTTTGCGTTGAACGGCCAATCGCAGCAGTTCTTCGGTCGGGTAGATGTTGGTCTGAATCGTTCGGACCGGATCATCGGCGACCAGTTTAACACCGACCGCAGCCGCCATGTGATAGATGACGTCAACCTTCGTCATCACGTCTGCCAGCAACACGGGATCAGTGATCGAACCAGTCCGAATCTTCAGCCGCGGATGGTTTTCAATGTGATTCAGGTTTTCTCGTCGGCCCGTGGAAAGATCGTCGAGAATCGTCACCTCATGCCCTAATTCCAGGAGCCGCTCGGAGAGGTGGCTGCCGATGAACCCTGCTCCACCCGTGACAAGACAACGTTGCATGAACCGCTCCAAGAATCCGCGTCAAACGCTAGCTATTTTCCATTCGCAGAAAGATCACGATAACCGACATGCGCTGCCCGCAACAACTGAAAGACCGCCGGGCGTGGAAAACAACCGCATTCAAGGCGGGAAAGGGCGATTGCCGGGGTAAAACCGCCGTCCACAACGTAATCCTGCGGGTCCCCAGTCGGCGCTTGTGTTTTCCACGGTTCCGCCTCAATATCCTTGGATGAAAGGATTTATCATGCAAAACCGATCGCTGTTCGTGGCATTCGTGTTGATCTCGGCGATCAGCCGACCTGCGTTCTCACTCGAGCCCGCTAAGCCCACTACGTCCTTTCAGACGTTTATCCAAAAACAGGCTTTGCAGTTAAGACAAAACGATCGCCCCCCCGCCACATCTGACGAGTGGAAGCAGAGACGTGAGGATCTACGTCGAAACCTGGTCAGTGCGTGGGGCGGATTTCCGATTTCCGATTGCGAATTGACACCTCGTAAATTGGGTGAATTCCAGCGGGACGGTTATCGCGTCGAAAAGCTTGTCTTTCAAACACGGCCCGGCGTCTGGATGACGGCGAACGCCTACGTCCCTGACAAACCCGGTCGACAGCCAGCCATCCTTCACGTACACGGCCATTGGGCCGGGGCCAAACAAGATCGCGTGGTGCAATCGCGTTGCATCGGCTGTGCAAAACTAGGGTTTTTCGTGCTTTGCGTGGATGCGTTCGGAGCAGGAGAACGAGGAATCAACACAAAACTGGGCGAATATCACGGTGAAATGACGGCCGCCACGTTGCTTCCCGTCGGTTTACCTTTGGCCGGATTGCAGGTCTACGAGAACCAACGAGCGGTCGATTATTTGCTGACGCGCCCCGAAGTGGATCCGCAACAAATCGGAATCACCGGTGCGAGCGGCGGCGGCAACCAGACGATGTACGCGGGAGCAATCGACGAACGGCTGCACTGCGTCGTACCTACCTGTTCGGTCGGCACATATCAAGCCTATCTGAGCGCGGCCTGCTGTTTGTGTGAACTTGTCCCCGGCGGCCTGAAATTCACGGAAGAGGGTGACATTCTGGCGCTCGCGGCCAATCGCGGGTTGATGATCACCAGCGCCACCAAAGACGCGTTTCAGTTTTCGGTCGGCGAGGCCAAGAAATCGCTCGCTCGGGTGGAAGCGGTGGCCGGCTTGTTCCCGGGGGCTACCGTGCGACATACCATTATTGAATCACCGCACGATTACAATCAGTCGATGCGCGAAGCCATGTATGGTTGGATGACGCTGCAGCTCAAACACGAAGGCAACGGCTCGCCGATTTCCGAGCCCGCGATTCAGCCCGAGGATCCCGAACTCCTACGCTGCTACCCTGGGGGTTCTCGACCGGACGATTTCATCACAATTCCCCGTTTTGCCGCTGCGGAAGTAGCTCGACTGAGCCAACGTCCCTCGATCAGTACCGACGGAACGAAGTGGAGAAAAGATCGGACCGAACGACAGCGGATTTTAATCGAACAACTGGGCGGGATTCCGAATGCATCTCCGCTGCATTTGAAAGCGGAAAATGAGGCGGAAGGTCGAAGTCAGCAGCTGACGTTCGAAACCGAACCCGAACTGACTCTCTTCGCCCGACGAGATCTACCGGAACGACCAGACCGCCTGGCAGTCGTCCTCGATCTGGAGGGCGGAGTCGAGCAAGCATGGACCAGCGATTTCGCCAAAGGACTTCGAGACGAGGGCTGGAAGGTTGTAACGCCTGAACTGCGGGCCACGGGACAGTTCGCCGTGCCTCGTGACAAGATCGGCCATGCAATCGATCACAATTCTGCAGAATGGTCGCTATGGATCGGTAGACCGCTGTTGGGACAATGGTCTCAAGATGTTCGTCGTACACTCGATGCCATTGCCGAACACGACGGCTCTTTGCCACGAGAGATCCTCGTTGTCGGTCATGGATCAGCGGGAATCGTCGCCTTGTGTGCCGGGGCGCTCGATGAGCGGATCAGTCGAGTGAAGGCGATTGATTCCCTGGCCAGCTACGCAACAGATCAGGCATATCGAGGATTCCGGCTCGGTTTGATCGTGCCAGGGATCCTGCGGGATTTTGGCGATATCGCCGATATGGCAGCACTGATCGCTCCTCGTACTCTGACCATCAGTGGGGGAACTTCCGGAACGGGCGTCTCACTGATTGCGGAAGATTTGACGAAACAATTCGCGAACACAAAACGCATGTTTGAGTTACTCGACGCGTCAAACCAGTTCGTGATTGAGAGCAAGTAAAGAATTCATGGACAACTTGCTATTGCAAGCGAGACGTAATTGCCTGACGTCGTACAATGGTGATTGTGACCATTTCAATTCTGTCAGGCCGGCGAGTCAACGCCCTATCGCTTTAGCGGGTGAACGGTGAATTATGGCGATCGTTTTCCGCTGCGAAAAATGTGACACCCGTTATCGAGTGGACCTCGACAAAGCCGGCTGTCAGGCCACCTGTCGATGTTGTGGTCAAAGCCTCGTCGTTCCAGACCCCCTGCCACGCGAACAGTTGGTCGGCATGCCGGCACTTCGGGATCGACGACAGCCGTCAACTCCGCTTCCGCCGGCCAATGACGCTCATACACAGATGATCTCGGATCATCTTGAAACTCATCTGGGACCGATCGACTATGTGTTTCACGAACTGGTCTCGGAATATGTTCATATCGACGTTCACCGAATCCCGCCTCAGCCACATCGCCCGTATTACACACTGGTCACCAGCGGTATGTCAGAACGGCCAATGACCGTCCCTAACGGAGCCGAGTCATTACGCTATGCGGAATTGATGCTTTGCCTGCCTGCCGATTGGCCGCTGAGCATGGACGATTTCCAAGATGAGCGAAACTATTGGCCAATTCGCTTGTTGAAAGTCTTGGCTCGGTTGCCGCATGAATTTCGCACGTGGCTGGGCGCCAGTCATTCCGTGCCGAATAGCGAACCTCCGCTGGCCTACGCGTCGAATACCAAGTTCTGTGGTGCGGTGTTAACGCCACCTTTGACCTGTCCAGACGACTTCAGAACACTAAAGATCGACGAAGAGCAGTCCATTCTCTTTTATGCTGTTGTGCCTCTGTTTCCAGAAGAAATGGAATGCAAACTGAATCTCGGAATGAAGGCATTACTTGACCGCCTTGACCACGGTCAAGTAACAGAATTGATCAATCTTCGTCGCAAGAATTGCTGCCGAAAAAGTTGGTTTGGTTTTTGAAAATCAAAAACAACACAGTCCAGCGGGTACGTACCGTTTTGCAAATTCCACGGGCAAACACCGGTCGCAGCTGATTGTTACGGCTGTTCCATGATTCGAATGCGGCGGTATTCCATTTGACCGCTGTCACCTTCCAGACCGATCGGACCAGTCGTTGGCAGCTTCAAAGCCTCTTCCAAGACTTCACCGTTGCATGTGCAGTGAGCAACATTATCTTTGACCGTCACGACCAACTCGTTCCAATCCTGGGGTCGGTATTGGCTCAGGCTCTTGTAAGGCCCGGCGAGTGGATAATCGCGACACTGCAGTTGTGGCTTCCGAATAAAGACCCCGCTGTCGGCATTCGGTGTGGCTCGGAATTCCAATTTCAGCACAAAGTCCTTGGGAAATTCACGCGTCGTCCACATCTGTTCGACACGACGTCCTTCCGGAGGCGTTGTGACAACCACCCGACCATGTTTGGCCACATATCGACCATCGCTGCTGACCGGTTTGCCGTCGAAAACACCTTGTGGTTCCATCGTTTTCTGGTCGCGGAATCCCCAACCAGTCAAATCTTTGCCGTTAAACAAACTCACAAAACCGGATTCGACAGCGAAATTGTCATCCGTGGTTTCCAGGAAATCCAAAGTCGCCAGAATCGGCCGTAAGGCGGCAGCCCATTTGGCATATCCCAGTTTGTTCGGGTGCAACAGATCAGGAAATTCCGCTTCTTTGGCGTCGCCTTGCTCGTTGGCGAACAATGGCCATGTTTCCACCAAAGTCACTTGTGCATCGCCTTTAACTGCGGCGGCATACAACTTGTTGAGTTGTTTGATTTTGTCCGCAGGACGTTTTTTCGTCTCGGAACTCGGAAAAACCTGACAAAGAATCACCGGCATTTTCGGATCATACTTCTTCAATTCCGCGATGATCAGTTTCAGGTTCCCGGTAATCGTCTCGGGATCCGCATTTTCTTCGAGGTCGTTTGTCCCCATCAACAGCACAACGCCTGACGGATTGAGCGCCAACACATCTTCTTTCAATCGAATCAACATGCCGCGTGTCGTGTCACCACCGATTCCTCGATTCGCGACTTTAACCTCAGGAAAACTGCCGCCGAAATCATCACCCCAACCATGGGTGATCGAATCTCCGACAAATACCAACGCCTTCTGGTCCTGTGGAACACGCTTGGCCCATTCAGTCCGTCGTTGATTCCAAAGGCCGCGAAACCAATCCTGCCGACGAATCGGACCGGCACCGGGAAGTCCGTCATCCTTGTCTGGAATCTCGAGACTGACCGACACCGCTGTTCCCTGGGCGGACAGTGGGCATGTCTCCAATCCAAGCAGACAAACTGACAGGACCAATGACAGCAGTGAGAGGGTTTTGTGATTCATTTCGGTATCCTGATCAATCACTTCTGGACTTTCAATCACGAATCCAAGAATAGGCCATTCGGGATTCCAATCCTTTGAAATCGTTGAGCGTTCCGAGACGATTGGTCGACAACCACAAACAGGGTAGGGTCAGACAGCCACAAGTAGAAGCACCGATGTTGCCCATTGAGATCGGACTCAACCTGGAATGCCAAATTTGTAAAGTCCGCACAGTGTACGGGGGGGCGTAAATCGCGAGAATGCCCCAAGGAACTTTCGTGCTCGTTTCGTCACTTGAGAGAATGTCGCTGATGACCGTACCTGTTCGAACTCGATTTGCCCCCAGTCCCACTGGCTACATGCATATTGGTGGGATGCGAACCGCTTTATTTGCTTGGTTGTGGGCTCGCCACATGGGTGGCACATTCATTCTGAGGATCGACGATACCGATCAGGAACGCAATGTTGAAGCGGCACTTGACCCGATTTTCCGGGCGTTCGAATGGCTGGGTCTGACTTGGGACGAAGGCCCTAAAGTCGGTGGTCCCTTTGAACCATATTACCAATCCAAACGAACCCCTCTTTACCAGGCGGCTGTCGACAAGTTGCTGGCGTCGGGGAAAGCATTCAAAGATTTCGATCCACCAGAAGTGATCGCTGATGATCGCAAACAGGCCGAAGCTGCCAAACGGACCTACGTCAACGTTCGCCGGTCACTTGAGTTAACCGATGCCGAACGACAACAACTGGAAGCCAATGAGCGACCGTTTGTCGTTCGGTTTTTGATCCCACGCGACCAGAAGATCGCTATCGACGATGCCGTTCGCGGGCACGTGGAATGGGATTGCTCACTGATGCCCGACCCGGTCATCATGCGCAGCAATGGCTCGTTTCTTTACAACTTTGCTACTGTCGTCGACGACGGCCAGATGCAAATCACCCATATCATTCGAGCAGAAGAACATCTAGCCAACACGCCCGTCCAGGCCTTGATTCACTTGGCACTCGAAAATCCGATGCCGGTTTTCGCACATATCCCGTTCATCACGGCTCCAGGTTCGACCAAAAAGCTCAGCAAGCGAGATGTCGAAAAACTGCGAACCAGCCCGCAACTAAAGAAAATGTTCGAACGAGCAGACGAGGTCTTCCCACAAATTGGCGTCGGTGATTCCAAAACGCTGAACCCGGTTATGGTGGAGTATTACGAACGACTGGGTTACCTGCCTGCCGGCATCCTGAACGCGCTGTCACGACTTGGCTGGTCACTCGATGGAACAACTGAATTTATGTCACTGGCGGAAGTCGTTCAAAACTTCACACTCGAACGAATCGTGAAAGCGCCAGCCGGTTTCGATCCCGAAAAACTGCAATCCTTTCAGCAGCATTGGATGAATCAGCTTTCCATCGAAGAAAAGATCGATGGCTGTCTGCCTTATTTGACCAAGGCCAAATTGATTCCTGCAGACGTTGATCATGCCGTCCGTTCAACTGTGGGCCGTGTGATTGGGGCTGTTGCTGATCGACTGCGGATTTTCAGTGACATTCTCGATTACAAGGAATTCTTCATCGCTGACGACGCGATGCCGTTTGACGAGAAGCCTTTTCAACAACGTCTTCGCGATGCGACGGAAGCGGTCGGTTTGCTGAAGTCCATTCGAGAACAATTGGCCGTGATTGAACCTTACGATGCTCCAACGCTCGACAAGCTGGTACACGACTTCGTTGAAAGCCAGGGCATTAAGATCGGACAGATCGTTCATGCTTTGCGAGTCGCCGTGACCGGAAAATCAGTCGGCATCGGACTGTTCGATGCCTTGGCAATTTTGGGGCGAGACAGCTCGTTGCGAAGAGTCGAGCGAGCATTGAATCGAGTCTAAGTTCGTTGAGGGTTCTGTCCGCTCTTCTTTCTTCTTTACTGAGATAATTTATCGTAGCAGTCTTATTAGAGAAGCCTTGGAAATGTGGATTGTCAGTTCAGGTGATGACGGAACTTGAACTGATCAGAAACTTTAAGATTTGGAATCCACATTTAGTGACTGTGGATTCCTCGCCGACAGCACGTCGACAACCGTGTGGGAAACGGGTGTTGTTTGGTCGAGTTATCAACGAAGGGCCGGAATTGTTGGCGGTCGGTGTTCATAACCAGGCCGATTCATCGACAGTCATCCACAGGTCATCCACAGGTTATGCACAGTCTTCGCGAGGCAGTTCTTTCAAGCGTTGTTGCAGTTTATGAACCTGTTGGCGAAGCGAAGGAATTGTCGGCATCAATTCCTTTAAGCGCGACAGACTGTGCGACACCGTGGTATGTGATCGATCGAAATATTCACCGATCTGTTCCAGTGGTCGGCCGGTCAGTTCGCGGGCCAGCCACATGGCACATTGCCGCGGAACAGCCAAACCCTGTTGACGGGAACGAGAGCGGATTTCCGTCGGTTCGACACCAAACTCTTGTGCGACTTGAAAGACAATCGCTTCAAACGACAGACGCGGGGTTCGATCTTCCTTATTCAGCCAGCGTTCCAGGTAGGCAACATCAATCGGAGTTGGTCGCCGGGATTGCCGTGCAGCGAGATCCTGGACCGCCTTACGGAGTTCGCGTGGTGTCAAAGGAAGTCGTTCGGCGAGAAATCGAGCTGAGGCGACAAATGGTTTTAGGATCGGCAATCGGAGCTCTCGAAACCAATGCTGGAACAATTGGACGCGGCTTTCGAGACTGGGCAGGGGCATCGAAACACAAAGGCCACCGTGGCAGCGACTAACCAGGCGCTGATCCAGCGGTCGAATTTCTCCAGCGGGTTTTCGCGATGTCATCAGAATCTGTGTCAAACTTTCTCCCAGTGATTCGATCAGCATCACGAACCAGGGTTGCGACATTGGGTTCTGTTCCAACTCGTGCAGGTCTTCGCAGACCAGGACATCCAGTGTTTGGAATTGTTCGAGCAACTCAGCCAGGGACTGGCGTTCTTCAGCCATTTGCATCATGTCGCACAGGCTTTTGACCGTCGCATAAGCAAATTTTAAACGGGGATGTCGACGAGTCGATTCGTTCAGCGTCGACAGGGCAAGGTGAGTTTTGCCCACGCCCGAGGGACCGTAGATCAGCGTAATCGAACCAAAGAGCGCTGCCTGGCGAGACGGGTGAAGGCGAGTTACTGCAGCCTGGCCGAGCCTGTTTTCAGCGAAAGACAGATACGTATCGACACCCTGGAGCGCCGATTTGCTCGTCTTGAGCAATTCTTCGAACATCGGGAACCGACCTTATTGGCAGTCATGTTCGCAAGTGTCCGTTTGCAGGAGGTCGTCCATGTCAAACCGAGGTTGCCTCGGGGGCTGTTATCGTACAACGTCGGATCTTGCTTGTCCCGTCAAGTCGGCACGATCTTTCATAAAACGAAGGTTCATCAAATATTCAGATTGTGATGACTGCGGGGATCCGGCGATCGAATCCAGAAGCCGTTGAGTGATCGTGGTGGCGTTGTTATCGTTCCCGGAGTTGCGTGGTCAAGTTTCCAGGCAATCCTGTTGATCGAACCTCTGTCCAGTTAGTACGGCACGGCAAATTATGAACGTCTACGGAATTATTCCCGCTCGTTTGCAGTCGACCCGTTTGCCACGAAAGCTGTTGCTGGCCGAAACCGGCCGCACGGTACTCGAATACACCTGGCAATCCGCATCACAGGCGAAAAGTCTGAGCCATTTGATCATTGCGGCGGATAGTGACGAGGTTGCTTCGGCCGTGGCAGGTTTTGGTGGGCGGTGCGAATTAACCGGCGAACATCCCAGTGGAACCGACCGGATTGCTGAGGTTGCGTTGCGTTGCTGTGCTGACGGCGACATTTTTGTGAACATTCAGGGTGACGAACCCGAAATTGATCCCGCGAACATTGATGCGGTGGTACAGGCGCTTGTTGAGTGCCCGACGGCTCAGATGGCGACGTTGGGAACACCGATGAAATCGCTGGATCAGGTGCGAGCATCATCGTGCGTGAAGGTCGTGCGGGGTGGGGACGGTCGAGCCCTTTATTTCAGCAGATCGCCGATTCCGTTTTGCCGAGATCGCGATCCCGAAGAAATTCTGGTCAGCGAGCATCCGTGGTTGCAGCATATCGGCATTTATGCTTACCGCCGCGATTTTCTGTTTGAATTGACGAAACTTTCTCCGTCACGGCTTGAAAAGCTTGAAAAGCTCGAACAATTGCGGGCTTTGGAAGCCGGCGCTCGCATTCAAGTCGCGATCGTTGATCATCACTCGGTTGGCATCGACACGCCCGAGGATTATGCTCGGTTCGTTGAACGATTCCGCTCGAATCCCCGCTAGCATCGATGCGAGGAGAAAGGCGAAAGGATGACGGATCTCAGTTGTCCCGAGGGCACCGTTTTGTTGGTCCTTTCGTTTTGATCCTTTTGCGTCTGGACCTCCAATCAAAAGATTTTCAATGACCAAGCATATTTTTGTTACTGGCGGTGTGGTGAGTTCGCTCGGAAAAGGGCTGACGTCCGCTTCGATCGGCACGATTCTGGAACGACGTGGTCTGCGAGTGCGGATGCAGAAACTCGATCCGTACATCAACGTCGACCCGGGGACAATGAGTCCCTTTCAGCACGGTGAAGTCTATGTGCTGGACGACGGTTCCGAGACCGATCTCGATCTGGGGCACTACGAACGGTTCACCAATAGCCCGCTGTCACGAGAATCGAATTACACCTCGGGGCGAATTTATTCCAAGGTGATTCAAAAAGAGCGGGAAGGAAAATATCTCGGCAAGACCGTGCAAGTGGTGCCTCACATCACCGACGAGATCAAATCAGCTGTGCGTGGCTTGGCCAGTCCTGATGTGGATGTTGTCATTACGGAATTGGGTGGAACCGTCGGTGACATTGAGGGCCTGCCGTTCTTCGAAGCGATCCGGCAGATTCCGCTCGATATCGGCCGCGAGAATTGTCTGTTCATCCATCTGACGCTGGTGCCTTATTTGAAGGCGGCCAAGGAACTGAAGACCAAGCCGACACAACACAGCGTTCAGCAGTTGCGGCAAATCGGTATCCAGCCAGACATTCTGATCGTGCGGACGGAACGCGAGCTCGGTCGTGAGAATGCCGACAAAATCGCGTTGTTCTGTAACCTCGAAAAGCGAGCGGTCATCGAGGAAAAGGACAAGGAATTCTCAATCTACGAGGTTCCTGTCGGACTGGTGGAATACGGCTTGGATAAGCTGATCCTGGAAAAACTTCACATACAAGCGAATCCGTCCGCGATGGACGATTGGGAAGACCTTGTTCATCGCATCAAAAATCCTAAGCATGACGTGAACATCGCCGTTGTCGGGAAATACATCGAGCATCGCGACGCGTACAAATCGATCTATGAAGCACTCGATCATGCCGGTTTCGCCCACTCGACACGGGTTATCGTCAAGCGAATCGAGGCTGAATTGCTCGAACGTCAGGACGCGTCAGAGGCATTGGCGGGAATCGATGGCCTGCTCGTTCCTGGCGGCTTCGGACACCGCGGGATCGAAGGCAAGATTCAGGCTGTTCGTTACGCACGCGAGCAAAACATTCCTTACTTCGGCATCTGCCTGGGGATGCAAGTCGCGGTAATCGAGTATGCCCGACACAAGATCGGCCTGGATGACGCCAACAGCACCGAATTCGAAGGTGATACTCCGCATCCGGTTATCTGTCTGTTGGAAGAGCAAAGAACCATCGACGAAAAGGGTGGAACGATGCGATTGGGCGCTCAACCGTGCCTGCTGAAAGATGGTTCGTTGATTTCTGCGGTTTATCGCAGTCGCGAGATCTCCGAACGACATCGCCATCGTTACGAATTTAACCCCAACTACCGTCAGCGGTTCGAGGAGGGAGGCTTGTCGCTTTGTGGTAATAGCCCCAGCGGCAAGCTGGTGGAAGCGATTGAACTGCCCAATCACCCCTGGTTCGTGGCCGTCCAATTCCATCCGGAATTCAAATCGAAGCCCAATCGAGCTCATCCGCTCTTTTTCGGATTCATCGAAGCGGCTCTCAAACGGCATCAGTCTCGGATGTAACCACTGATTTCCGGAATGGCCGCCGGTGGATTTCCGGCAGTTTTGCAAATCGTGAAGTTGTTTCTGGACACGCGCTCACTTGGCCCGCCACAATTGTGGTGCGTACGGCACGATGCGTCACAGAGATCGGTGGCAGTTTTTTTGGAATTTCGTCAATGGACTTCATGCGGCCCGATCGGGGCGGCCCGCGAATCGCGTCATTCCAAGCTCCTCAGGGAGATTTGGCCATTATCGCGGGGACTGGCAATCCATTACTGGCCCAAAACATTGCCAATACACTGGGTGTGTCACTGACGCCGGCTCGTGCCCACATCTTCAGTGAAGGGAATGTCTTCGTTCGCATCAAAGAGAACGTGCGTGGAAAAGACGTTTTCATCGTGCAAGGCTGCCACTATCCGGTTAACGACAACTTCATGGAGTTGCTGTTTTGGATCGATGCGGCGCGACGGGCGAGTGCCCAGAACGTAACGGCAGTGATCCCCTTCTTCAGTTATGCTCAGGGTGACAAGAAGGACGAGCCCCGGGTTTCCATTCGTGCACGCGTCTGCGCCGATGCCATCGAAGCGGCGGGGGCCGATCGAGTGTTGACGATGGATTTGCACAGCCCGCAGATTCAGGGGTTTTTCCGCATCCCCGTCGATCATCTATATGGCCGGATCGTGCTGGTCAATTTCTTCAAAACGTTGAACGTGCCAGATTTGGTGGTGTGCAGCCCTGACGTCGGTTTCGCCAAGGGAGCGGCCGCGTATGCCAGCCTGCTGAATGCGCCCGTTGTCATCGGAAATAAACATCGCGCGGATCACACGGAAACGGTTCAGATTCTGGAAGTGATCGGCGATGTGCAGGGAAAGAACGTGTTTCTCGTAGATGATCTGACGATCACTGGACGATCGCTGGTTGAAATGGCGAAGACATTGAAGTTGCGTGGCGCCAAAGACATTTACGTCGGTGTCACCCACGGAGTGCTGTCGAGCGGTGCAGCAGCCCGAATTGCCAACAGCGAGATCAAGCGTATGTTCATCACCGACACTATCGAAAACTCGTTCGATCCGCTGCCCCACAATATTGAAGTTGTTTCGGTGTCGCATCTGATGGCCGCGGCCATTCGTTCCATCCATGACCGCACGAGTGTCAGCATGCTGTTTCCCGAGAAGCAGGAAGAACCCCGAGCTTAGCTGCCGCGGACTGGCGAGATTTATCGGATCGCGACGAATCGTCACGCGGTTTGAATTGAAGAAAGATTGACCGATCAGGCTCAATCCGCCCCCAAGTCTCGCGGGCGCCAGAACTGTGCCAGTTGTCCGTTCGTTTGATCGTCGAATAGACTCCAACGATCAATCTGGAGTTCGATCTTGGCGAGCCCGGCCGTCGGAAAGGAAATCTCGTTTCCGGTCAACCGCTCAAGAAATTCGTCAAAGCCCGGATTATGTCCGATCACCATGACGGTTCGCATCGGTTCGGCAACTTGCCGTAGAAGATCAATCATCTGGCTGGGTGATGCGTGGTAAAGTTCGTCATGATACGCAATGGCAGGACTACGAGTTGAGACGGCAAAGATCAAGCTGGCCGTCTCGCGTGTGCGCATGGACGTTGAGCAGAGGACAAGATCGATCGTGATTGCCTCATCAATCAACAGTTGCCCGATCCGGCGTGCCGCCTTGCGTCCGCGGCCATTGAGTGGACGATCATGATCGTCAAGTTGCGGATCGTCCCAACTCGATTTCGCGTGGCGCAGCAGCAATAAGGTTTTCGTGGCCATCAAATCTCCGAGCCCAAATTCTTGTTCGCGTCGAATGACGACTCCGAAATCCGCTTTACCAATTTCACCAGGGATCGAGACAAATCCAAGTGCAGCGGACGAAATAATACTGCGAGTTGATTCAGAGGCGAATCGAATCCTCTTCAAATGCTGCTAAAGCGGAGATCCTCGTTCCTCCAAATAAGTGTCGTCGATCCCAAAACCAAAGCACGTCGCCTCGTTGTTTCCCATCCTGTTGTGTTGGGCTCGCGGCCACAACAAACTATAGTCTAGTTCCCGCAGCCGATTTTTTTAAACGACGTAGAATGTCGGCTGCCGGGTTGGTTCGGGCGCATCGCCGGGAGTCTCTCGCGATGCGGAAACTCGGAAACCAAATTGAACCTGCTGCCCATTTGCCGAGATTCATGTCTGTTCAGCGTCGTCCTTTGATGGCCAATCACAACCGATGCTGGATCTGGGGCCGCAATGTGGTTGTGGAAACGCTGCGCGCCGGATACTGGCCCATGCTGGAATTACTTCACAGTGATCGCTGTGAACCAGAGGCTCGAGCCGAAGTGGTGTCGGTGGGAACGAAACGCGGCATCAAGGTGTGTTCGGTCAGCGATGCCGAAGTGAAGAAGCAATGTCGTTCGGACGAACACCAGGGCCTGGCGGCACGCATGCCCCCGTTTCCGTATCGTGACGTGCAGGAACTCGTCCAAAGCTTACCCAACAATCCCGTACTGGTGATGCTGGACCGTGTGCATGATCCCTACAATTTTGGTGCGATCGTTCGTTCGGCCGATGTCTTGGGCATTCACGGGGTCATCGTCGGTACGCGCGAACAGGCGCAGGTCAACAGCCTGGCCGCTCGCAGTTCGGCGGGGGCGGTCAATTACGTTCCGATCGCCCAAGCGGACGAACTAACGACAACGGTCGAAGATTTGCGATCGCGTGGTTTTCAGATCGTCGGCACTTCAGATCACGCCAGCGAATCGATCTTTGAACCGGATTTTCGTCAGCCGACGTTATTACTGATCGGCAACGAAGGTCGTGGCATTCAACCGGCGCTGGAATCACTCTGTACGCGCTTCGTTCAGATACCCGTGTTGGGCAGCGTTGGATCATTGAATGCCGCTGTCTCGGCGGGCATCTTGTTCTACGAGGTTCTCAGGCAGCGACAAGCCTGATCCTTCGCTGTCGTTATCCGCGTGGATGGCATTTTTCGTGAATCGATTTCAGTCGACTGTGATCGACCTGAGTGTAAATCTGCGTGGTCCGAATGCTGGCATGGCCGAGAAGCTCTTGCAGTGCTCGAATCTCAGCTCCACCAGCCAGCATATGCGTCGCGAAACTGTGTCGTAGCGTGTGCGGGCTGATTTCACGACTCGCCCCAATTCGTGCCGCGTAGCGTTTAACTAACTTCCAGACAGTGATCCGTGACAGCCGTTTTCCGGTGCGGGACACCAGTAGGGGTGTCGACGCATCTTCCTGCTTGACTAGTTTCGGTCGCTCGTTTTTCAAGTAAGCTTCGACCGATGCCCGGGCCACCGGATTCAGCGAGACGATTCGTTCTTTGTTGCCTTTGCCGACGCAACGGCAATATCCTTCTTCCAGCTGAATATCCCGCAGAGTGATCCCACAGACTTCTGACGCACGACAACCGGTCGCATACATCAACGCCAACAGCGAACGATCACGCAATGGAAGTCGATCCATTCGTGTGGGCGCCGCGATCAGTTCGTCGACTTTTTCCGGGCTAAGCACCTTGGGCAAATGCTGCCAGAGTTTCGGAGAATTCACGAGCTCGACGACACTTTCTGGAAGGATCGATTCCAGTACCAGGTATCGAAAGAACATCTTCAGCGAGACTAAATGGCGAGCCGTCGAGGTCGCGGCAAATTGATGGTCGTGAAGATCTTGCAGATATTGGGACAATAAGCCCAGATCAACCATTTGGATTTTGGCGGGGCCATGGTCGCGATACCAGGCCATGAACCGCGTAAGGTCACGCTGATAGGCCATCAGTGTGTTTTCGGAAAGTCCGCATTCTGCTTTCAGGTAGTGAGCGAATCCCGAGAGATGTTGCGACGGATCGGCTGGCCGCGACAGATCGCTGACAGCGGCTTGAACAGGACGTTTACGTGGGGGCATGGCAGCATCTCGACACGGGGCCGTCTGTCTGAATTGAATCCGTTAGCGGGCGAGGGGTCTTCTCATACAAAAAAGACTCCTATCAATCCCATCGGTCATTCAATGTCATCGGCATCCGTTCTTCGTCGTAATAATTGCGTCGAGATCGGCAGAAAATGCCGATCCCTCATGAACGGTAAGGACACTCGTGATGATGACCATATAAATACTGGGGCTGGTCTCGACTTTGGGCGGGCTTCTTTAGCCGAAGCGTGTGGTTTCGATTTGATCAGCTTCGATACGTCAACTGGGGTCTGGTGCAGCTGGGCTCGCCAATCGAGGCAGGATTCAGACGTTCACCACCTGTCGATGGCGGAGTATTCGAAAAAGTCGCCCGAGTCCCCGAGTTCGATTCAATCGCTTCAGGCGGCGATACCGATAAGTTGAAAGGCCATTCGCGCAAATGGGATTTGTGCGAATGTTGTCAAACTCCTCGCGCTCCACGAGCCGGCTTGAGTTGTTGGTATCTCGGCAAGAACTGTTCGGAAGGAACCGATCATGCAACGCGGGACTTGGATTCTCGCCATCTCGGGATTGATGGCGCTCTCTCAAAGCGGATACGCCGCTGACCCCGCTGCTGACCAGTCATCTGGCCAGACCTCGGTCGGCACTGCACGTCTTTCGGGCGCCGTAGCTGCCTCCCGGTCGGCCAAGAAGCCGAAGAATTATTATAAGGACCTGTTCGGCGAGGATGATCCCGCCTTGGCGCCCGCCGCCAAGGGAAACCTGCCGGCATCGGCTCCGTCAAAAACGACCCTCAGTGATTGGGATGTCGACGCCGACGTTGACCGCCCGACCGCGTCCTCTAAACCGGCCGCAAAAACGATTGATTTCGGCAACCAGCCGGAAGAGCCGTCGTGGGATGATCAGCGCAGCACGATGACCAAGAAACCAACACCCACGGCGGAAAAAGCCAAGGTCGGTGCGCGAGTGACCCAGGCGATTTATGATCGGCAGCCGGGGAAGAAGTCACAAGTCCGTCAAATCCGCAGTGATGGTCGTCCTCGTAGCGCACCACCGGTTGCGGGATTTGACGAGCCAGCTGAAAAGGCGGCTCGACCTGAACCTGTGAAGGAAGCCAGCGCTCGTGATCCGTTCGCCGACGATGTGGACTTCAGCGGTTCTCGACCGGCGGAAGAGGTCACGGTCAGCGCCGGACCGCAAACTCCTCAGGTAACGGTGGAATGGGTCAAACGAGGAGAATTCAACGTTGGACAAGAGTGTCTGGTGGACTTGGTTGTAAAAAACGCGGGTGATTCACCCGTTTCACAAGTCGCAGTCGACGCGATTTTCCCCACCAATGTTCGCCTGACATCCGCGGAACCGCAACCTGCGTCTGCGACCGATCGACTGACTTGGACGTTTGATCAACTGGCACCCGCCAGCGAAAAACGGATTACCGTTAAATTGATTCCCAGTAAACGAGGCGAAATTGGCGCCACGGCCGAAGTTCGGTTCACGGGGATTAGTATGGCGGCTTTTGCCGTCAGTGAGCCTCTGTTGAAAGTGTCGGTGAAGTCGCCTTCCAAAGAAATCATGCTGGGTGATCCGGCATCACAAATGATTACTGTGACGAACCCAGGAACGGGCACGGCTCAGGACGTCAAAATCGAAGCAAAGTTGTCGGACGGTCTGGAACACCCCACTCGAGAAGATCGCTTGGTCATCGAAGTTGGAGCGATCGGTCCCGGAGAAACGCGAACCTACCGCTTGCCGTTGGCTGCGGCGAAAGGTGGAACGCAGTCGGTCAGTGTTGTGGCCACATCCAGTTCGGATGCCAGCAGCACCGATTCGGTCGAATTCGAGGTGATCGCCCCAAGTCTGAAAATCGCCGTCGAGGGACCCTCGCTGAGGTACAAGGGACGCAACGCCAAGTACACGTTGACGATTACGAACGATGGCAGCCTGGCCAACAACAACATTCATATCTCGCAAACGATTGCCGACGGATTCAAGTTCGTCGCAGCCGATCATCACGGAAAATATGATGCCACGGTCAGGACCATCAACTGGTACGTGGGACGGTTGGAACCGGGTGACTCAACCCAAGTGAACTGTGAATTGCATACCCTTCAAATCGGTGAATTCTCTCACGCCGTGCAGGTCGTCTCGGAATCGGGCGTGCAGGCTGACGCTCGGATCGAAACCCGTGTGGATGGTATCGCATCGCTCATGCTGGAACTGTCGGATCTCGATGATCCGGTAGAAACCGGTTCCGAAACGGCCTACGAGATTCGCGTTAAGAACGACGGATCGAAAACGGCAACGGGCGTCATTGTGACCTGCGAGCTGCCCGCCGGAATGGAATTCCTGTCGGCCAAGGCGCCGGTTGATCAAGTGGTGGAAGGACGTCAGTTGACCTTCTTGCCCATCGAACAGATTGCCCCCGGTGCCCATGTGACGATTCGGATTCAGATGAAGGTGATTCGTGACGGCAGCCACCGTCTACGAGTTCGCCTGACGGGTGGTGGCCTGCAAGAGCCCATGGGGCTCGAAGAAGTGACCCGAGCCTATTCCGATAACTCGAACTGATCGGTTTCAATCGATCCGAAAAACAAACCGGCTGGTCGTTCTTGAAAAAGATCGACCAGCCGGTTTTTGTCATTGTCCCGAAGCGCTGGGAGCAATGAACAATTCTCGCAATCGATTTGGGGCAGTCGTTTGGTACGTCCTGTCGTTTTTCAAACGAGCTCTACGACGTTTGCATCTGCTCGTCATAGATTCGGGCAATATCGTCAGCCGTGACCGTGATTTCCCGGGTGAATCCCGTATGAGATCGCCAGTACGCGATTTTTGCTGCCTTGGCGGGGGAGCGGTGTACCATCGTCGCCAGGAATGTTTTGTCTTCTTCAGACAGCTTTCCCACGGAGGCATCCCACAAGGTGCGGGATTCAATCACCAGCGAGTCGACGCGTGCATCGTACTTTGTGTAATCAGCCATTGGTGTTTGAACTGCAAAAGAGTTGGTCGGGGTTCAAAACAAACGAACGAGCCAAGATCGGATTGGAATCATAACCCGGCCGATAAGGACTCGCAAAGCATCACTGCCCCGCCGCCGGCGGTTCACCCGGTTGATGTACGAATAATCGATACGCCGCCTGCTAATCGCACGAAAATCCGCCGGGATCGTGATGGGATGGGGTCGTTGTGAAGTCGAAAGTCGAGATTTTCGGTTTCTGACGCCGATGAGGTAACCCGGATCTCGAGGATTAGGGTTTGGGAATATCGGCGGTGGTACGCTACGTCCGCATTCACCGAGAAAGAAAAAACGCCTTCGCATTCCGCCTCATCTGTCTGCGGACTAGCGTAAAATCAACGGCATCAGATTGGTCCCACTGGCGGTCCTTGGCGTGCGTTGCGGTGACGGCTCGATTAGACTTCGTACGGTGTCACTGCGTTCCTGACCGTTTCCGTGGCGCGAGGTTTTTTCTGGAGTTTGTTGATCTTCATGTCCTCCCGTGATGCCATTCTTACTGCGATCCGAAAACATCTGCCCGAATCATCGCCGTTGCCGGATTTCGAGGGACCCTGGATCCAGTATCCGGATCCGTTCGCTCAATTCGCCAGCGTGCTCGAGATGATTGGCGGCCGTTGTATTCGCGTCTCGTCGGAGGCCGAAATCGCTGCGCAATTGGCTCAGTTACCACAGTACAATTCCGCGAAACAAACGTTGTCGCTCGTGCCGGCCGCGTTCACGGGGACGACCTCCATGGATCTGATTCATGATCCCCATGATTTGGCCGACATCGACTTTGCGATTCTGCCCGGTGAAGTGGCGGTCGCCGAAAACGCGGCGGTGTGGGTCAATGAATTACACGTGCGACACCGAGTAATTTATTTCCTCTGTCAGCATCTGGCACTCGTGGTTCCGGCGGCCAACCTTGTTCACAATCTGCACGAAGCGTACGACAAAATATCGGTGTCGGCTTCGCCTTATGGTGGCTTTATTGCCGGCCCTTCGAAGACGGCTGATATCGAACAGTCGCTCGTGATTGGGGCTCACGGGCCACGATCAATGACCGTGTTCCTCGTTGGGTAAGACCTCGATGAAATCGGTACCTGAAAGAATCGAATCGACCAACACGAGAAATCTTGATCGCAACGGAGCGACCACGTCATGCTGGAACTGAACACGATCCATCGTCTCGATTGCATTGAGGCAATGAACACACTGTCGGCGGGTAGTGTGGATCTGGCGTTTGCCGATCCGCCCTTCAACATCGGCTATAAATACGATGTTTACGACGATCGCAAGGATGCCCAGTCGTATCTGGATTGGTCCAAGGACTGGATTTCAGGCGTACATCGTGCCCTGAAGCCGAACGGTGCGTTCTGGCTGGCGATTGGTGACGATTATGCCGCCGAGCTGAAGATCCTCAGTCAGCAAGTCGGCTTTCATTGTCGCAGTTGGGTGGTCTGGTACTACACTTTCGGCGTGCATTGCACCAAAAAATTCAGCCGGTCTCACACTCACATCTTTCATTTCGTGAAGGACAAGAAGAACTATCAGTTCAACGCCGTCGATGTCGTCGTTCCGTCAGCCCGTCAAACCGTGTATGCCGACGCTCGCGCGGCGAAAGGCGGCCGAATGCCCGATGATACTTGGATCTTGCGGCCCCAAGATCTGACCGACGGCTTCAATCCCGACGAAGATACATGGTACTTTCCCCGCGTTGCCGGCACGTTCAAAGAACGAGAAGGTTTTCACGGCTGCCAGATGCCGGAACAACTGCTGGGCCGAATTATCAAAGTCGCTTCGAGCCCCGGAGAATTGGTCCTCGATCCCTTCAGCGGCAGTTCCACCACACTGACTGTGGCGAAGAAGCTAGGCCGTCAATTCATCGGCTTCGACATCAGCGAAGAATACATCACGCGCGGTCTGGCACGATTAGCCGCCTGCCAGGTTGGGGACCCTCTGGAAGGCGCGCCCGAGCCGAAAGTCAGCGCCCCGGCAACTCCCTTGTCGGGCAATACCAAAAAACAGGTGGTCAAGAAAAAAACTCCGACTGCCCTGACGTTTCAGTTCGAACCGCCTGAAGCAGAAGGGAAAACTGACCGGGCGGTTTCCGCGACCAAGAAGTGATAGCAGGAGCTCACCGACCAAGGCAGATCGAAGATCCGCCCCGTCTACTACGAAAAAGAAATGGCTCGGTGATTCGATCAGGGTCTTCATGCGGCGAATCGAACAATACCCGGAATTATGGTCGCCAAAGGAAACAAGTTGTCTGACGACTTCGCGACTGACAATGACGAGTCTGGCCCGCTTTCGTTGTGGGACGCTGTCAGCCTGATTATCGGCATCGTTATTGGCAGCACGATCTACAAGACGCCTGGGTTCATCTTCAGCAACGTATCCGATCCCTGGACGGGGTTGGCCCTGTGGGTGCTTTGTGGCGTTTTGTCATTGGTCGGCGCCCTGTGTTACGCGGAATTAGCAACCACGTATCCTCGCTCGGGCGGCGAATACAATTATCTGACACGAGCCTTTGGTGCGTGGGCTGGCTTTCTGTTCGGTTGGGCTCAATTGGCCATTATTCAGACCGGCAGCATCGGAGCTTTGTCGTACGTCTTTGCTGACTATGCGACGGACGTTTTCAGGACTTCCAAAGATTCGGCATTTTGGTTTGCTGTCCTGGCCGTGACCGGTCTGACGCTGTTAAATATGCTCGGCGTGCATGCCGGTCGTCATACTCAAAAGGTCCTGGTGCTAGCGAAATTGCTGGGTCTGTTGGTGCTGATTGCCGCCGGCATGGCTTCACCGTCGGCATCGAGCTTCGAAGTGACTAAACCGATGAACGGCCCCGGCTGGTCATTGGCGATGATCCTCGTTCTCTACGCTTACGGTGGCTGGAATGACGCGGCGTTCGTGACGGCTGAAGTTCGCAATCGCTCGCGAAACATTCCACGGGCACTGCTGTTTGGGTTGGGGGCAATTACGGTTGTCTACGTACTGATCAACTTCGCTTACCTGCGTGCGTTGGGGTTTGAAGGACTGCGCGCGTCATCCCGTCCCGCCGCCGATGCGTTGTCCGCGACATTCGGCGAACACGCCGGTCACGCGATGAGCCTGCTGGTGATGATCTCGGCCTTGGGCGGACTGAATGGATTGATCCTGGCCGTCTCGCGAGTCCATGCCGCCGTGGGGGCCGATCACGCGCTGTTTGCCTGGCTCGGCCGCTGGTCACCGCGCACGAAGACGCCGATCTGGTCGTTGCTGGCGCAAGGCGTGATCACCGTGGTGATGATCGTCGCAGTGGGAACCGAATCGGGACGAGAGGCGATCGACAAGATCTTTCGCGGGTGTGGCGTCCGCGCGGTTCCTTGGGATCGGTATTTCAACAGCGGGTTCGAAACGCTGTACGCCGCTTCCGCCCCGATTTTCTGGCTCTTTTTTCTCGCCACGGGGATCGCGTACTTCGTTCTGCGGGTCGTGGATCGGGATCGGCCCCGACCTTTCACCGCTCCCTGGTTTCCACTTTGCCCTGTGTTGTTTTGTGGAACGTGCTTGTTCGGCCTGTATTCGGCCGTCAACTATGGGGCCCCGCTCTTGCCGCTAATCGCCGGTCCCTTCGCAATGGGGATTCCGCTCTATGCTGGCAGCCGATGGCTGGGCAACGTATCACACACCCGGCGTCAGCAAGAGCTCAGGTAAGGCCGCAGAGCGAGTTCCGGCCAGCGGTGGGTTGTCGGCAGCGCGGAATGTGAACACGGCCGAGTACTTTGTTTCGTTTGTCGTATTGCGGCTGGCTGCGTGCAGCGTCCGACAATGAAAGAACAGGACATCGCCAGGATCCAGCGAGACGAAGATCTTGGAGTCGATCAACGGCTGATTCTCTGGCAGATCGCTGCGGAAAAACAGATCCTGATCCAGACGGCTGCGATCAAGAATCAACGTGTGTGAGCCGGGGATGACCTGCAAACAGCCGTTCTCGGGGCGTTCGCGACCCAGGGCGATCCAAGCATTGATCAGTTCCGGGCGTTGAAATGACCAATAGCGAATGTCCTGGTGCCAGCCAGTTTCGCTACTGTATTTCGGCTGCTTGGTCATGATGCAATTGTGGTGGGCCAAGGGACAGACCACGCGTGGCCCCAGCAACTGCTTCAGTCGATTCAAGATTTCAGGCCGCATCATCCATTCTGTGAATAAGAAGCCACGGCTGTTGGCCTGCTTCAAACGGCGAATCGTTCGTCCGCCTTCCGATTCCGTCGAGGCTGGAGCACCGGGATAACGAAGTTCGGCTTCATACTCGACCGGCTGGATTTGGTCGCGCAGTCCAATGTCGGTGATCGTTCTCATCTGCTCGACATCCGACGGACTGGCCAGCCCGCGCACCACAAGAAACCCATCCTCTCGAAACTGATCGAGTTCCGAGGGTGTACATTGAAACGCCGGGGTCACAGGCGAGGCTGACTGCACGTTTGAAAAACTCCGTTGATGAAGGATGCCCGACTGATCGGCGATCTCGGTAGGCGACTGATGCCGTGACCGGAGGAGGAGATGACAGTTCCGCCAGATGCGAGGTTCAGGTCACGACAGGTTCGCAGTCTTCAGGACCACGCGGGATCGGATTCGCTTTATCCTTTGATGTCGAATTCCTTGATCTTGCGATACATCGTTCGCTCGCCGATCCCCAGCAGATGAGCCGCTTCTTCCCGCTTGCCGCCGGTCAGTTCCAGTGCGCGTTGGATGTAATACTTTTCCACTTCGATGAAGGGACGGCCCACCAGCGAATCGGCACCATGAGCCAGACCCTGGCCGTCGTTGTTTTCGAGACTCAATCCGACAGGCGCGATATCGGTGGGCAGGTCGTCCACATCCAGCCGGCCGTCTTTGTCGAGAATCATCATCCCTTCCATGGTATTGCGCAACTCGCGGACATTCCCCGGCCAGTCATAAGCAATCAACGCTTGCTGGGCCTGACGGGTCACGATCGGAAGGGGTCGATGATAGCGCGCGGCCAGTTGCTTCAGAAACGAATCGACCAGCAGCGGAATGTCACTACGGCGTTCCCGTAGCGGTGGAAGTTCGATCGTCACGACCGCCAACCGGAAGTACAGATCCTTGCGAAACGTTCCCTTTTTGATCCCTTCCTGCATATCGGAATTGGTGGCGGCCACGACACGCACGTTGACGTCCATCTCTTCATTCGCACCGATTCTCGAGACCTTGCGGTCTTCGAGGACGCGAAGCAGCTTGATTTGGGTCGGCATTGGCATTTCGCCGACTTCGTCGAGAAACAGGGTCCCACCATTCGCATATTCGAATTTACCGATGCGTCGACCGACCGCGCCCGTGAAGGCACCCGGCTCATGCCCAAACAGTTCCCCTTCCAGCAGGCTTTCGGGAAGAGCCGAAATGTTCAGGGGGACGAACGGCTTATTCTTGCGTTCGCTGTTTTGATGTAGGGCTCGAGCCGCCAGCTCTTTTCCTGTCCCACTTTCGCCAAGAATCAGCACCGTGCTATCAGTGGGAGCCACGCTGCGCAGCTTTTCCATCACACGATGCATGGCCGGACTGTTGCCGATCACACCTTCATAACCGAACTTCTCATCGAGCCGTCGGCTCAGTTCGGCGTTGTTGCGGAGCAACCGGACACGGCTGGAGGCTTTTTCGACCGCGTGCCGCAGTTCGCTGATATCCAGGGGCTTGGTCAGATAGGTGTGGACGCCATGCTGGCCGGCGGCAACCGCCGTCTTGATCGACGCATGTCCTGTCAGCAAAATGACTTCGGCGTCCGGAAGTTCTTCCTTCGACTTGCGCAGAATCTCCAGTCCATCGACTTCGTCCATCATCAGATCGGTGACGATGACGTCATAGGTCTGGCTTTCGATCAAGGCCACTGCTCGTTTTCCCGAGCCAGCAACCGTGCAATCGTAACCAACCCGTTGAAGGCTTTCTGCCACGGTTTGTGCGTGAGCCTCGTCGTCATCAACAATCAGTACGCGGATCGAAATCCCGGAAAGGTCGACAGGGATACTATCCTTCCCCGACATGCGCGGAGCCTCGTTAAATTCCATGGTTTCTTGCAAGCGACGATGAGAGTCTCGGTATTCTCTTGACCGTAGTTTAGGCTGCTGTCTGGAATAAAACTACCGGTGCGACAGATGGCGACAATCCGTCTCACCCCCGCCTTGGCCCGTGCGGCTAGGATTCCAGAACGGCCTTCACATCCTCTACGGGAATATCCCCGAACGATTGTACCGATCCCAACCGGGTGGGCAGGATGAATCTCAGTCGGCCCGAGACCGATTTTTTGTCGAGTTTCATGCGTGCCAAGACGTCGTCCGTCGTCAATTGAATTGCACACGGTAACGCCGTGGGAAGATGCAGCGCTTTGAGAAGTGTGATTTGTCGTTGGGTGACGTTGGCATCGATCAGCCCGCGACGTTCGGCCAGACGGCTGGCATGGACCATTCCAATGGCCACGGCTTCCCCATGCAACAATTCTCCATAGCCGGCCAGGGCTTCGAAGGCGTGACCAAACGTATGACCGTAATTCAGTGACGCGCGAAGTCCTTTCATCTCGAATTCGTCTTCTTCGACGACTTTCGCCTTTAACGTACAGCTTTGCGCGATGATTCGCCGCAAAACGTCGGGTCGCCGAGCATTAATCGCCTCGACGTGGTGTTCCAGGTAGGTGAAGAATTCGGCGTCAAGAATCACACCGTATTTGACCACTTCGGCCAGTCCCGAGCGGTACTCCCGATCGGGTAGCGTTTCGAGCGCCGCCGTGTCGATCAACACGCCGATCGGCTGGTAAAAGGCACCGATCATGTTTTTGGCTTTGGAGTGATTAACCCCCGTTTTACCACCCACCGAACTGTCGACCGCCGATAGCAATGTTGTGGGCACCTGAATAAAGGGCAGGCCGCGCATGAACGTCGCGGCGACGAAACCGGCAGCATCACCCACGACTCCGCCGCCCACTGCGATCACGATCGTGCGTCGATCGGCATTCAGCTCAATCAATCGATCATAGATTCTCGTGATCACATCCAGCGATTTGGACGTTTCTCCCGCGGCAAGGATTTCGGTTTCACACCGCCAGCCGTCGTCGACCAGAGATTGCCGAACCGTCACTGCGTGCGACTTGGCGACATTCGAATCGGTGACGACGAATGCAAACGGTTTCCCCGCCTGGCGTTTTTCGGCGAGCCAGACGCTGCCGGCCGGAGGCTTTTGCGAGCAGAAACTCGACGACATCCCATCGCGGCAGTACCACCATTGCTCGAACGTTTTGGCACAATGAGCGAGTTGCTGGCTGACGATCGGAATCTCGTAGCTGCGTGGCCCCAGATCGACAAAAATCGACAGATCGTCGTGACTCACAATTGGTCTCCTGAATTCCCTGGGTGGAGTCGGCAGGGGGCTGGCCTTACTTCGCGGTCACTTCGGCAAGGATCTGTCGCATGTATTCGATACTCGAACGAGCGATGAATTCCGCACCCGGTTTGTAGTCAAATACTTCCACGCTGACCCAACCGGAATAGCCGGTTTCCAGCAGGGCTTTGACGATCGGACGGTAGTCGGTACGCCCCATTCCCGGGCCGAGCAGATTGTCGTCATTCACATGAAAGTGTCCCGTGATTGGCGCATATTTGGCAATCAGCTCGGGAATCGGAGTCGGTTCGCTGAGCATCGCTTTGACATCCTGATGCAGCACCAGGTTCGGATGCCCGACGCGTTCCATCAATTCGACTGCTTCGGCGCAAGTGTTGACGAAATTGGTTTCCAACGGCGTGAGTGGTTCCATCGCGATCTTAACCCCTCGATCGGCGAAGGCAGGCAATGCGGCTCGAAAAACTTCAGCCGCGTTGGCATAGGCTTGTTCCCGAGAAACGCCTGACTGCAGATTGCGCTGGGCGGGTGATCCGAAGACCATAAAGGTCCCACCGAAATCCGCACACGCCTTACCCAGTTCGATCAGGTACTTCGTGGTGGCCTCTCTGACACTTCGATCGTTGGTGGTCAAATGCAGACCTTCGGTCTTCGCCAACAGCCAGTGCAAGCCGCAAATCGTCAGCCCATGCTCCTCAGCCTGCGACCGCAAATCCTGGCGCTTTGCCGCGGAAACATCCGTGATACGGGGTGCCTGCGTAAAGGGAGCCAATTCGATCCCCGTATAACCCAGGTCCGCGATAAACTGACATTGCCGTTTCCAATCCCAGTTCTCGAACAATTCATGGCAAATCGCAAATTTCATAAACGACCTCGACAGGGGGTGGCAGCGGGGATTTGACAAGACCTCTCGCCGCGCTCGCACGACGTACTTAGACGTTGTTGATTGAGCGTTCAATCGGTTTAATTTCTGTTCAAATAGTAACGAATCGACCGGCGTTGGTCATTTCTGGCAGGTGGTTGCTAGAATCCGGGGGATGAACGACCCGATAAGAACGAACTGTCACGGGAGTGTGGGTGATGAGCGTACGCGATTGGACGTTAGGATTCGCAATCGGTTGTTTCAGCCTGTTTGCGGTCGGTCTGCCACTGCAGGCAGCATCGGTCGAAGAGAACGTTCGCACGGTCAAATCGGTCGAGAAAAATGGCCAACGGCACGCCGAAGCGATCGCGGCTGTTAAAGAACTCTCCAGAGCACCCGCAGATTCATTGCTCGTGATCCTGAAAGGATTTGACGGAGCGAATCCACTGGCAGTGAATTGGCTGTGCGGCGCGGTGGAATCGATCGCCGATCGTGAGTTGAAGACATCGGGCAAACTGCCCGCGAAGGCCTTGGAAGACTTTGTTAAGGAAACGGCCCAATCACCGGTCGCCCGTCGACTGGCTTATGATTTACTGGTGAAGATCGACCCCACCGCGTCTGATCGTCTGATACCAGGCATGTTGCACGACCCCAGTCCCGATTTTCGGCGCGACGCCGTGGAACGTCTGATTGCCCAAGCCAAAAAGGTCCACGAAGAGAGCGACAAGGTTGCCGAAACGAAACTGTTACAACAGGCCTTGAGCGGCGCCAGCGACGAGGACCAGGTCAAGGCGATCATTACTCCGTTACGAGAACTGGGCGAGACGGTCGATCTGCAAAAGCATTTTGGATTCCTGACGGAGTGGCATTTGATCGGGCCCTTCGACAATGTGGGGCTGAAAGGCTTTGACGTCGCTTATCCGCCCGAAAAGGAAATCAGTCTGAAAGCGAAATACCCAGGGAAAATGGGCGACGTCGAATGGCAATCCATTGCCACGGAAGACGAATATGGCACGCTGGATATTGCCAAGAAGACTTCCCCTTTCAAAGGGGCAGTGACCTATGCGACCACGACGTTCGTCTCGGATAAAGCTCGCGAAATCGAACTTCGACTCGGCACTCCCAACGCCTGGAAACTCTGGGTGAACGGGGAATTGTTGTTCGGTCGCGATGAATACCATCGCGGAACATTTCTCGATCAGTACAAAGTCACTGCCAAAATGAAGCCGGGTCCCAATGTGATTCTGCTGAAGGTTTGTCAGAACGAGCAAACGGAAGACTGGGCGCAAGCTTGGACGTTCCAGTTGCGCGTCTGCGACAGATCAGGAATTGCTGTTCCGCCTGCCAGTTCAACCACGACCTCGGCGAAGTAGCGGAACTTTCGGTGCCTCGAATCCCAGGCGACGAATTAACCCCACAATTCCGTCAGCGGTGCATGCGGTACCAGTGGCATGCTATGGCCGCCGATCTCGATCGTTTGCAACGATCCATCGACGCCACACCAATTCAGCAGGGTCGCTGTAATCTCTCCCGGGGCAACAGGACGTTCGACCGGTGCGGAGGCGGACGAATCACTGGCTCCGATGATCGCTCCCCCGCTGACTTTTCCGCCGGCGACGATGCCCGACCAGCAATCCGGCCAATGATCGCGACCCATGTTGTCGTTGACGCGTGGAGTTCGTCCGAACTCGCCGGTGGCGATTACCAGCGTGTCGTCGAGCAATCCCCGTTGGCTCAGATCATCCAGCAGTCCCGACATCGCCTGATCGAACTCGGGGCAAAGCCGGTCCTGATAATCGAACAGCGTTGCCGGCCCGCAACTAGCGTCCCCGTGACAGTCCCAGGTGATTTGATTTTGCAGCGAATCAAACAGATTGACCGTCACACAACGGGTGCCGCGCTCGACCAACTGCCGCGCCCGCAACAGCGATCGCCCGAATGACGTATCACCGTACAGTCGCCAAACCGATTCGGATTCATCGGCAAGTCCCGGCAAATCGATGACTGGTTCCCATTCGCTGCCCAACAACCCCGCCTGTTGGCCGCGATAGGCGGTGACACCCGTATCGATGACGGGCTTGGGTAGAATCACGTTAGCGGGAATTCCGGCTCGCGACGGAACGGCCTGGGCCACCAGACTGCCCCAGTTCGGGAAGGTGACCCCATTCATCGAAAGTTGGCCGGACTGCAACAGCTGCTGGCCGGTTTCATGGATCGGAGCCGCGTCGTGGTTCAGCGATCGGATGACGGCGAAGCGATCAGCCCGGCACGCCAGCCCCGGCAGCGACTCGCCAAACCGCAATCCCGGCACGACCGTTTCAATCGATTTAAACGGACCGCGAATGGCCGAGGGAGCGTCGGGCTTCGGATCGAACGTTTCCAGCTGGCTGACGCCGCCAGTCATGAGAATAAAAATGGCTCGTCGATTGGGCGACACAGTCAACGTCGACGCCCGTGCGGCACCGGACAATCCGACCACGGTCAGGCTTCCTGCTCGCAAAAAGTCGCGACGTGAAACACCGTCTGCATCGGTGATGACTTCACCCGCCGACATTTGAGGATCCTTAAACCGATTCCAGGGCCAAAACGCCATAGTTAATGTACCGTCCCGGGGTAAGGATGAAAACGACGCCAGCGGCGACTGCCAATCGATTGGTGAAGCCTTGAACAGGGCCTTTGGATGACATCGGTCAAGAACTCTCTGGACATGTCTCTGTTTTGATGCGATCGCTCACTCTGCCGACAGACTGGGCAAATCTACGAAGCGTTCGTATCCTGCCGATCGCAACGAATGGAACGAACGCAATCAGCACACAGCCGCGAGAACAACATGATCCTCGATTTATTTAAGCTTGACGGTCGCGTCGCCCTGGTGACGGGGGCCAGCCGCGGACTGGGGCAGTCGATGGCACTGGGGCTGGCCGAAGCGGGTGCGGACGTGGTCGGCATCAGCCGTTCGGGTGACTGGGACGAGTTGGAACCGCTGGTTCGCCAAACCGGTCGGCAATTCTGGGGTTTCTCGGCCGATCTGGGAGTTCCGTCCGATCGAGTCGGATTGATTGATCGGATTGTGGAAAAAACGGGGCGGCTGGATATTCTCGTCAACAATGCCGGGATCTCGCACCGACATCCTCCCGAGGAATATCCGCTGGCCGAATGGCATCAATTATTTGAGGTGCATCTGCACGCCTCGTTTGATCTGTCGCAACAGGTGTCGCGGCACATGCTGGCGCGTGGGCGTGGAAAGATCATCAATATCGGTTCCGTGATGACCTTCGAGGGAGGCCTGAACATTCCGGCCTACGCCGCGGCCAAGCACGGCCTCGCAGGACTGACGAAGTCCCTGGCAAACTCCTGGGGTCGGCAAGGGATCAACGTGAACTGCATCTGCCCCGGCTATTTCGAAACGTCGATGTCACACGTTCTGCAAGACGATCCCATCCGCGGCCCGCAAATCCTGGATCGCATTCCCGTTGGCCGTTGGGGCCAACCCGATGAACTGGCCGGCCTGTGTGTGTTCCTGGCCTCGGACGCTTCGAACTACATGCACGGCAGCACAGTCGCCATCGATGGCGGGTGGCTTTCTCGCTGATTCTATTTGATACGCACGGGTTTCTGGCCAGAGCCATTGGTGTAAATCGATTTCTCGCTGTTGTGCGGGGCTATTGACGCAAATGAGTTTTTCCTCATTCGATGACGTCTGGGAATTGCAAAACGGAACCTGAAATTTCAGACAGAAAAGGTTAAAGTGTTTCCTCCGTCCAGTCGTGGCTTACGCGGGAAACGACGATGAACAGACGAACCAGGTCAACTCAATTGCCGCAGCAAAGCCGATTCTTGCAGGCCGTTCCTCTTGCGATCTCCCGTTCGTCATTCGCGCTGGTCGTTGCGCTTGTGATCTTCATTAATGCCAGCTCGCCGCGACCGGCGGTTGCCCAAACGAATTCGCCGGTTGAGCAGACGAAACGGCAGCGATCAGCGTTGCCGCCCAATGCTGACAAGTCCGCCGGCAAGTCAGACGATCCGAAGCGGTTTCAACCATTCGGCTACGTAATGCATGAGCATCCGGTGACGATCACGGGTCGAACGCTCAGCGAAGAGGGAGAGCCCATTGCGGGTGCGCGTGTTTTCGTGATGCCCGTGGTTCCCAACGGTGTTCCCTATGGAAAAGACGTAAATATTCTCGCTGAAGCGACGAGTGATCGTGAGGGTAAGTATCAGCTTGAAAACGTGCCTTTGACCTTGCTGGAATTCGCACCTCAAGCCGTACCGAAACCTACCCAAGCCCAAGTTCAAATCTTTGCTTTGGCGGACGGTTATGGCTACGTCTGGCGACGACCGATTTCGTACCGGCCAGAAAATCGTGTTGGCAGCGCGGCAGAGCAGATCGTGAACGAAACGGATGCCAAGTCGACTGACATCGATCAGTCGTGGTCGGTCTTTTACGCGGACGAACCGATTGTTGTCGATCTGGAGTTTTCATCCGAAGTCAGACTGCAAGGCACGATTGCCGACAATCATGGAAATCCGTTGCAGGATGCGATTGTGCGAGTCGGACTGATCACGAGCAGCCGGGATATGCCAACTGACACGCCGAATATGTGGGGAGGCGCTTATCTTGAGGATTCCCGCCGGGCGGCCGACCAGTCGTTCAATGGATTTGCGTTTCTGCCCGAAAAGTATCGAGCCGGTAAGACTGATGCCGACGGTCACTACGAAATTCCAGGGCTGCCACGAGACGTCGGCTTCATCGTCAGCATCGATTATCGGCCCGAATATGAGCCATGGGTCGACAGTATTCAGACCGGGGCCAAGAAGCTGCCGAACGGTGCGGAATTGCTGTCCCCACAAGTACTCAATCACACATTTATTGCGCCCGTGACGGTGCGATTGAAAATCACCGATCCCGACCATAAGCCGATTGCTGGTGTCATCGTGCGGCAGGACTCGGAACGCCACGCTCGTCGTTCGGGCTCCCTCGATCGAACCGACGCTGATGGCGTGGCCACGCTGAAACTGCCACCCGTAAACTCAACGTTGATCATCGAACCCAACTTCGGCCAGCCATTTCTGCCGCAGAAACTCACTCTCGAAATGAACGACCCGCAGCAGGCCGAGGCCGTCGATCTCGTGGCACAATTGGAACCTGCAGCGGAAGTCGTGTTCGAGGCGGTCGAGCAACATACGGATGTTGCGATTGGCGGAATTGCCTTCCTCAGCGAACCTGTCGATGTGCTTAAACGCACGCCGGTGCAATCGCAATTGTCATTCGTCGATCATCCCCAGACCAACGAAGCCGGTACGATGTGTGCGTTCTTTGAACCGGGCCAGCGGCGATTCATCGTGGATCAAAGTCGTTCCTCGCATCTGTTCGAAGCGGTTAGTCCGATGACCGAGTTCATTGACGTCGTCGCCGGCACCCCGACAAAAGTTCGTTTTGAGTTTGTCAGGCGACCCGATCGGCTTACCGAGGTCGAGACAATCCCGGACGAAGTGAAGTCCTTATCCGAAATGCTTAAGCACCAGTGCGAACGCTTTGAACGTGAGCGAAGACTTCGGTTTCAGTTACGGCATAATAACTACATCCCCGGGGAAAAGAGCCGCGAGGAAATGACAACGCTGCTCGATTCGTTCGCTTCCAAGACCGTCGATGAGTGCATCGAAACCATTCGTCAGGAGTTCTCCGATTTTCGAGGTCTCAGCGAATATCAGCTGGTCATGGACGGGACGAAACGCCGGATCAATTTTCGAGGTCCGAACGAGAAACGAACTCAAGTCAATGTCGTCAACGGCGAAGAGATGTTGATCTCGATGGATTCTGGCAGGCAGTTGGACATCTATGACAGCAAGAATTCGATGTTGCACTTCTTGGATCGAAATGATTTTTGGTCTGGGCCGGCGCAACCGCGGTTTCTGGCGCAGCCGATGCAACAGCGTGGCCAGGGTGTGCCGACCCGAACATTCCGTCAAGAAAACGGGGTTCTCAACGTCGAAACATTTTCCGGAGCCACCACGTCCCTGATAGAAATCGAATCGGAAACAGGCTTTGTCCGCCGGACATCAGTCACCTATCAAGACTCTAAGCTTGGCGAAGAAACTCGAATGCTGTTTCCCTCGCTGCTTCCCAATGGAGTTGCGGTTCCAAAGCTTTCCATCAAAGTCTACTACCATCCGCAGAACAAACTTCGCCTTGCGGTCACGTCGATTGATCAAGTGGAATTGCCCGACAGTCTTCCGCCCGAGACGTTTCTCGTCGAAGCCTCTGCAGGGACGAACATCATTGACTATCGTGGGGTTCCTCGCGAGGAACTCGGGCGTGGACGCCGTCCTCCGTCAGGTGTTTTGCGGGCGGCCGTTCCTGATGTTGTCGCCTATCGCAACCAATTCGCGCCCGCCCGCGAACCCGTATTGAAGGTTGGCCAAAACGCTCCGAAAGTCGAATTCACGACCTGGCTGAACGCCTCCGGAGAAATCGCCGCTCCCGTTTGGAACGGGAAAATCCTCGTCATTGATTTTTGGAGCATCGGCTGCGGTCCGTGCGTCGGTGAACTGCCCGAGGTAAATGAAGCGGCCCAACATTTCGCAAACTCGAACATCGTCATCATTGGCCTGCATTCGAGTGGCGCGTCCGTCGCGGACGTCGCAAAGTTCGTTCAAAAGAAAGGACTGTCGTTTCCGACGGCCATCGACGAATTGGATGCGACTTCTCGCTCCTTCGGAACAACGTTCGCCGCGTTCGGAATTGACGCGATTCCCTCAACCGCCGTGATCGACACGATGGGCCGCCTGGCCTGTCTCGGCACCTTCAAACAGGCGATCGAAGTCGCCAACAAACTGGCGATGGAATAACCGCCGTGTTGGCGAATTCACCAGGCATGTTCTGAACGCCTACTGCCCTGAGGGAAACTACCCGATGTTGCCGGCTTGAGTTGCCAACTCCCGCGTCAGGCCTGACCAAACGTCGAGGTTCTGCTCTGTATGTGGGCAGGCTAAACATCCGGCATCGCATCGCCTATCATCCCGGAAAACGAACCGGTGTGGGAGATCGATATTGTCGGGTGTCCATCAACAAGCAAGCAAGCGGCTGCTGCTCGTGATTGCCTATATTGGTTTTATCAGCCTGGGTTTGCCTGACTCCGTTGCCGGTGTGGCCTGGCCTTCGATCCGCGACACGTTTGATCTGCATCAACGCAGCTTTGGGCTGATGTTCATCGGTCTAGGGTGTGGCTACTGCCTATCCAGTTTTTTCGGTGGAAAACTGACCCATGCGCTGGGGTTGGGCAGCCTTCTCTGGATCAGTAGCGGGTTGGTCGGCGTCGCCATGCTGGGGATCGCGTTGTCACCGGCCTGGGTGATGATCGTCGTCTGCTCGGTGGTCTGGGGGTTGGGTTCCGGTGGGATCGACACCGGGTTGAACTCCTACGCCTCTAACCATTTCTCGGCCCGCCACATGAATTGGATGCACGCCTGTTACAGCCTGGGTGCCACGTTCGGCCCGCTGATGATGACCGCGACGATCGTCCGCGCGAATTCCTGGCGAGCCGGTTACGGCCTGGTCGGTTTGCTGCTTCTGGTCATGGCCGTGCTCTTCCTTGCGACGCGAAACCAATGGTATGTTTCGCCCGTTGATCCCCAGCGTCCGGCCCGCCCAGCCGTCCGCATGATCACCATTCTCCGTGATCCGCTGGTCTGTCTGCAGATCACCCTGTTCTCCCTGTATGTCGGGATCGAATTCACCGTCGGGCAGTGGTGTTACACGCTGCTCAGCGAATCACGCGGCGTGCGACCCGACATCGCCGGGATCATGGTCGGTAGTTACTACGCCTCCATTGGCATCGGAAGGATTCTGGCCGGCATCATCGCTCATCGAGTCGGCCTGGATCCGCTGTTGCGATTCTCCACCGGCCTTGTTCTGTTCGGAACTGTGCTGTTTGCGTTTGGTTCTCCGGTGGAAGTCAGCTTCGTGGGACTGATCATCATCGGACTCGGTCTGGCCCCCATCTTTCCCAGCCTGATGACAAGAACCCCACAGCGGCTGGGTGTCGAGTACGCCAGTCACGCCATTGGGTTCCAGGCGAGCGCCGGAATCATTGGTGGCGCCGCGGTACCAGGTTTGGCCGGAGTACTCGCCGAATTTCAGGGACTGACCATCGTCTCTCAACTTGTGATTGCGGCGTCAGTTTTGATGTTGATGACTCACGAGCTAGTGATCGCCGTCGCATCCCGCCGCCTCTCAACGGCTGGCAGCCCTTTGAACTCGTGACCGTCGGCAAACGGGAATAGCGGGTTCGGGCCAAGTTCGAATTTTCTGTCATCACTGCACCGGCCCCGTCGAGTGAGGAAAACTGCAGCACGGCTAGGTAACATTCTGATGCCGACCGTTCGCGACCAGCTAAAGAAGTCGAGCAACGACTCCTTTAGCTGGTCGCGAACGGTCAACAGATTGGCAAAAGATCGGACTCGCTTTCTCAAGGAAATCAACGCATGAAAACGTCGAATTGGCTGACGGGGCTGCTGTTCACCTGCGTCGTGGGGGGATTGATGGCTTTCGTGAATGCAGATGAATACCTCAATGGAATCGATTGGAAAGAGCCGCCCGTTATCGCTCCCGGTGAGCACGGAGGCCCACCGTCCGACGCCGTCGTCCTATTCGACGGCCAAGATCTTTCGGCCTGGCAAGGTGCTGACAATTGGAAGATCGAAAATGGAGCCATGATCTGCGGCAAAGGCGACGTTCATACCAAGGCCGCGTTTGGAGATTGCCAGTTGCATATTGAGTGGTCGGCACCGACACCCATCAAGGGTAGCGGGCAGGGCCGCGGTAACAGTGGTATTTTTTTCATGGACAACTATGAAATTCAGGTCTTGGATTCCTACGGAAACAAAACCTACTTCGATGGGCAGGCAGGGGGCATCTACAAGCAAACTCCGCCTCAAGTGAACGCGACGGTCGCTCCCGGAAAATGGAACGTCTACGACATCATCTGGACCGCACCTCGGTTCAACGAAGAGGGATCGTTGAAATCCCCGGCCTACATCACTGCCTTGCATAATGGCATCTTGATTCTGAACCACTTCGAACTCAAAGGCGACACGCCGTACAGTCGACCGCCGCACTATGAGAAGCATGCCGATCGTTTGCCGATTCGTCTGCAAGATCACGGCAATCCGACACGATTCCGCAACATCTGGATTCGCGAGACGAAGCCGGCTGAGGGTGAGCCGGTTCGCAAACCATTCATCCGCGACGATAAAGGCAACGAGCGACCCATTGATTGAACTCCGTGCGAGTTGGGACGACAAGAGGGCAGGGGACGGCCCAAGATTGAGGGCCGAATCGGGTTGGCTGCGGCACATGAACCGCAGCCAACCCCTCTGAAATCCGTCAGGCCAATCGTTCCGCTAGCTGACTGGCGACGGCCGGTGACAAACAGGAATCACGTCAACGGGCAATCGTGGTCGCTCAGGTGGAAGTCCTGATGTCATAACAAAACAACAGGTTCTGGTCGCGCAGATAAAGATGTCCATCGGCGATGACGGGGTGTGTCCAGACTTTCCCCAAAATGCTTCGTAGATCGGTTCGCTGTGGGATGGTGAATCGACCGGTCTCTTTCCAGCCTTCGGGGGTCGCTTTGATGCAGACCAGTTCGCCATCTTCTTGTGTGTAGCAGTAAAGATGTCCTTCAGCGGCGATAAGCGATCCGGCCTTGGCCGATTGTTCCTCGGTCCAAATCGCTTCGCCCGTCGCCAGATTCTGACAGGTCCAGCGTCCGCGCGTGTTCGTATTTCCGTTCCAGCCGTAGAGATGTCCATTCACAAGGACCACGCCGCCATGATGATTGGCCATCACTTTGTTGCTGTAGACGATGTCGGCCTTGAACTGGCCTGATTCCATTTTCACGTCAACCAGCGAACATCCAGAACCATAGTCAGCCGTGATATAGACCTGGCTCGGGGTGACAATCGGGGTCGGAATAATTGCGATTTCATTCAGTGGAACATCCGCCTGCCACAGCACCTTTCCATCTGTCGCCTGCAACCCCGCCAATCGCTTTGCTGTCAGGACGACATATTGTCGGATTCCACCAAAGTTCCCCAGCACGACCGATGTGTAGCTGGCAGGATCAGTCAATCCCGTTGATTGCCAGATGACCGAACCCGTCTTGGCATCGATCGCCGCGACGCTGCCTTTCTTTCCTCCCGGAGTGCAGATCACCTGACCGCCGTCGACGAGTGGCGATTCGCTGTATCCCCAGACGTTTTTTGCTTCCCCGCGACCACCCATGATTTCCCCGCCGAGATCACGGCGCAGGTTGATTTGCCAAATCGGCTCACCGGTTCCAGCGTCCATCGCGAACAAGTCACCGTTGGCTCCCAGGCCGTAAAGCTTCCCCTCGGCGATCGAAGGAGTTCCTCGAGGCCCATGTCCCCAGTTCGGCAGCAAAATCTCTTCTTCATACTGATTGACAGGCTTTTTCCAGATCTGTTGGCCATCGATATCCAGTGCCATCGCGAACTCGACGTACCCTCCGTCCTCGCGCTTTGTTGCTCCCAAAAGATAAATCCGGCCCTTCACGATGGCAGGTGCCGAATAACCAACCCCGCAGTCGGTAGAGGTCCAAATGGGACGAAAGCCTTCTGCAAAATCGGTCCGCAGATTCTTTTCTGCCGAAATCGCATCGCGATTTGGCCCCTGCCACTGTGGCCAGTCGTCCGCGCAAACGGCACTGGAGACAGCGAACAGAGCGAGACCGCAATACACCACGCCGAGAAACTGATTCATCTCGAATTTTTCCTTGAGGACGACTCGCTGAAACGAGCGACGAGACGACATTCTGGTCACTTGGAAACTTCCGGTTTATTGGCGTCAGCGAATCGGTTGACCAGTCGCTGACAAATCATCTGCTTCGGTTTGCCGATGACCGCCGATCACTTTGTCGTTCGCTCATCCGTGGCCGAAGGTCCTGATGCCGAAGCAACGTTTCGAAACCAACCGCCCTGTCTGCCCCGGTGTCGCATCATGCATGGTTCCACATTCCTTCGGGGAAAATGGGGAGTTTCAACTGACGAAGCACAATGTGCTGCAACACATAAAACTCCACAACAAGCACGGGAGCAATGCCCAAAAGAGGAATGTTATTGCCTATTCCTACAAGATGCCGGAGAGTTAAGAATTCTGCAGAACACGGTTCTCAAGTGTTGAACTCCGGTCGATCGAAACCGATCCATCGTTCCGTCAGTCCGAAGCAATGGCCGCGGGCAGTGATGTCACCATCTTCAAGCCAGCAACGAGCGAATGACCGAGTGATTGAACGCGGTCACCACCAGGAAAGGTGTGCAGCTGTCAATTCCTGACGGAGTCAATCCGTTGCTGGTTGGCGCTGTCGAGGGTAAAAACGGAACATGAATGAACTCACTGCGAAAACGGATTCAGGAAAGCTCGTCGCTGATTTGACGGCGGGCACCATCGTCTTTCTGGTGGCATTGCCGCTCTGCCTGGGTGTGGCCATGGCGTGCGGAGCTCCGCTCTTTTCCGGATTACTGTCGGGAATCGTCGGTGGAATTCTGATCGGCTCGCTCAGCGGCTCGCATACCAGTGTCAGCGGTCCTTCCCCGGCAACGACGGCTATCGTCGTCGCACAAATCGCACAGCTGGGCTCATTTGAAGCCTTCCTGCTGGCGATGGTCGTCTGTGGTTTGATTCAAATCGGTCTGGGGCTGGCCCGTGCCGGATTCGTTTCCGCATTTTTTCCCTCCAGTGTCATCCAGGGTTTGCTCGGAGCCGTGGGAATGATCCTGGTGCTGAAACAGATTCCGCACGTACTGGGCCGCGACACAGACCCCGAAGGTGAGATGTCGTTCCAGCAGCCCGACCACGAAACGACCTTCTCGGAATTCGGAGAATTGCTGGGCGGGATCCAGATCGGTGCGGCGGTGATCGGGATCGCCTCGTTTGCTTTGTTGAAGTTCTGGGACCAATCGGCCGCGTTGAAGAAAACCAGAATTCCGGCACCCCTTGGCGTCATCATCTTCGGTGTCGTGATGGGGCAATTGTTTCGTTTGATCGGCGGAGCCTTAGCCATTTCCGAAAGCCATCTGGTACAGGTTCCGGTGTCCAGTGGTCTTAGCGGCTTCTTCCAGTTATTGCGGATGCCCGATTTTTCCCAATGGGCCAACCCCGCGGTGTATCAGGCCGGTCTGACCTTGGCACTTGTCGTGTCGTTGGAAACCCTGCTGAACATCGATGCCGTCGACAAGAGTGATCCCGAGCATCGCGTGTCCCCCTCCAGTCGTGAGTTGCTGTGCCAGGGGATTGGAAATCTGCTGTTGGGCTTCATCGGAGGGATTCCCGCGTCGTCGGTGATTGTTCGCAGTACCGTCAATCTGAATGCCGGCGCGAAGACCAAGTTGTCCGCAATTGTGCATGGGCTCCTGATGCTGATTTCCGTCGTCTTCCTGCCGACGTACCTGAATCTGATTCCGCTGTCGTGTTTGGCGGCCATCCTGCTGTCCACGGGCATGAAGCTGATCAGTTGGGATTTGATTCGTCGGATGTGGGCCCAGGGGCGTTACCAGTTCGCGCCCTTTGCGGCGACGCTGTGCGCCATCGTCTTAACGGATCTGGTAACCGGCATGCTGATCGGTATGGCGATCAGCGTCGGGTTTATTCTGTACAGCAACTTGCGCTCGCCCATTCGTCGCATTCAGGAAAAGCATCTGGGCGGGGACGTTTTGCACATCGTGCTGGCCAATCAGGTCAGCTTCCTGAATCGAGCTGCCCTCGAGAAGATTTTGCGAGATTTACCACCGGGCTCACACGTGTTGCTGGATGCCGAATCGACCGACTATGTCGATCCCGATGTGCTGAGTCTGATCCATGAGTTCAGGGACGAGATTGCGCCCAGCCGTCAGATTCAGGTCAGTCTGCAGGGCTTTCGCGATCGGTATCAGATCCAGGACGAGATCCAGTTTGTGGACTATTCGACGCGTGAACTGCAAGAGAAATTGACCTCGCTGCAGGTGCTGCGAATTCTGAAGGAAGGCAATCTTCGATTCCTACAGGGCCAACGACTGACCCGAGACTTCAGTCGTCAGCTGAACGCCACGGCCCAAAGTCAAAACCCCATCGCCGCCGTGCTCAGCTGTATCGACTCGCGGACTCCGGCGGAACTCGTCTTTGACCTGGGAATTGGGGATATCTTCAGCGTGCGGATGGCGGGTCATGTCGTCAGTCCCAATGTGCTGGGAAGTCTGGAATACGGCTGCAATGTGGCGGGATGCAAGCTGATCCTGGTCATGGGTCACACGCGCTGTGGAGCGGTGACCTCTGCCGTCAATCTGGCTTGTTCGAAGCAAAACACCGAACAGGCGACAGGCTGTCAGAATCTCGGACCGATCATCAGCGATCTGCAACTGGCCATTGATGAGTCGATGCTGAACGTGCTGACACAAGCCACGCCCGAAGTCAAAACATCGATCATCGAATCGGTCGCGATCCGGAACGTCGAATTGTGCGTCGACAAGATCTTGGGCGAAAGCCAGACCATCCGTCGCCTGTCGGACGAAGGCCGAGTGGCCGTCGTCGGAGCCATCTTCGACATTATGACGGGCAAGATCAATTTTCTGCGAGAAAACGCCTTGGTGATCAAACCAACGGATTCCACAACAGACCTGGCTGCGTCATCGCCAAACACCTAAATGTGTCACGTACGCTGCCGACCTCGTACGCACATTTCCACTCCCGGCCTGGGAGGGGGGTATCGGGCTGGTCTACGAATCTCTTCGGTAACGGCACGATGGGAAAATCATTGTCGTCGCAATGGCAGTTAGTCTGACAACTCCAAACACAGCATCGCCAGCCATTTCCCGTGTTCCAGATTTCCCTTTTATTCCGTTTGATCTGCTGGAGACGGAAATAAGTTGCGACCAAACGGTGATTCACCGGGACTCCGAGGAAATCGGACCTAGATTCTACCTGAACGGGAACTGGTATCCGGTCAGGGGAATGAGATGGCGCAAATCAATGCGATTCTGAACTTCTGCGTGGTTGCCGTCGTCGTGGTCACGGCCGTGGTTTGGGTGGGAACTCCGGGGCCGCCAAAACCGCTGCCGAATGATGCTCATTTTGTCGCTCAAATCCAGCAGCCGGGAACGGTCTTGGTCAAGTTTGGCGCCGACTGGTGCCCGCCTTGTCGAGGGATTGAGCAGGAACTCGATGCGTTGGTCCATGCTGATCCAGACCATGTGACGGTCGTCAAAATCAATATCGATCAAAACCGCGCATTGGCGCAACACTATCAAGTCACGTCGATCCCACACCTGGTCCTGTTTCACAATGGCAAACAGGTGGACACGGCGAAGGGATATCGCACTCGCGAGCAATTGAAAGCCTGGATCGCGACGACGCATTAACCACCACGAACGCCACGGCCAATCCGCTGCGAAGGCACAGAATCGTCCAGACGCTTCGCGCGGCGTGCCTCAGTCTGGCCTCTCGAAGTGTGTCAGCCAGCCTTCGTTGAACTCGACGTGCTTGATGGAGTACCGCCGGCAGGTGTACGTCACGTGAATCTTCCCGTCGCGAGTCGTGATCACACACGGATATGAGTATTCGCCGGGATTCGATTCCAGGTGCAATGGCGTTTCCCAGGTGCGGCCTTCATCGAGCGAACGAGCAATGCTGAGCGGAGTTCGCTCCGTGTCCGAGTCGTTAAAAATCACCACCAGATGACCATTGGTCAGCCGCGTCATGGTGATCCCCGAGTCCGGATTCCGCAGCAAGCTTGGGACGGCCGTCGACCAGCTTTCGCCCCCGTCCTTCGATTCGATCTGAGTCAACCGCGGAGCTTGCCGCATCAGCGAAAACAACGACTTGTCGTTGCGCTGGATGACTGCCGGTTGACTGCCGCCGGGAGTAAACCCTCCCTGACGCCAGCGAGTTCCTCCTTCGGAACCGATCAGAAACACCGACCCTTCCACGCCGTCGACGATGCCTTCCAGCGGCAGCACCAGATCGCCCGTCGCCAGCTGAACCGGAGGGTTCCGCGGCACGGCCCGTAACTTGTCGGTCAGAAATGGCGTGTCTTCGCTCCAGGTCAGTCCATGATCGTTCGATTGTCGGGCCATCAGCCGGCAGTTGTCCCAGCCTTGGCCTCGCCCCAGCGGCCGGGTGCTTTCCATCCGGCACCAGACGATCCACACCCGCTTCTGTCCGTCGACAAAGATCACGCCGTTGCCCGGCAGCGGCTCGGGGCCTTTGATCAGTGCTTGCGGGGTCTGCCAGATTCGTTCACCGGCGCGTCGACGAGCCAGAAACAATGTCTGATCGTCGGCCGATTCGAAGCTGCCGCCGTACCACAAGCACAACAGATCACCGTTGGCCGCTTCGGTAATGGTCGAACAATGAAAAACGGCGGCTTGAGGAATTCGCTCGAACAGCAGTTCCGACGAAAACGACAGCGACCCGTAGCGGTCAACGGCTGTCCGTTTCTCGCCTGGTTGAGCGATCAGCGAGGGCTTGACGGACACGCCCTCTCCTCGCGGGGTGACTTTGTCGGTCACGGCGGCATCAAACGCCAGCAGTCCCGCGTCCGACTCCAGGCCGCCTTTGTGAATCAATCTCCCAGCCGAATCGATCAGTGCGACCGAAGGGACTGTGGTCAGGCCGATTTTCCCGGCGATCGTCGCTTTCGGGTCTCGGTAGATCGTGAAGATCAAACCCTGATTGCGAGCAAATATGCCCAGTTCGTCCGCCGACTCGACGGAGTTCGAACAAACGCCAAGATACAGCACACCCAGTCGTCGATGTTTGCCGTACAAGCGGTTGATGTTCTCAATCGATTTGTCGACCGCATCACTTCGCGACGACAGAAAGACGACCGCGATGGCGGCTCGTTCCGGGCTGGTCTTCACGACCAGTTCTTTGTCACGCGCATCAAGAACCGAAAAATCCCCCACCGGCTGGCCCAGTTCGACCGCGGCGAACGCCGACGAACCGAGCAGCAGAACCAGACCACACAACGAGACCGACTTGAGCAAACAGAATCCGCGCATGAGCAAGTTTTCCAGGAGCAATTTCGGGTCCACGGGTCCGAGTGACGGCGCCAGCTGATCGCCAATTCTATTGTCACACGACCAGCGGAGATAGCATTGAGCCGCAATCACCGCGTGAAACCGGATTCGCGGGACCGATGTTTCATTGACCCGAAGACCTGCGAAGGGGACAAAGAAATCGATTCCAGATGCCGGCCCCAGCGACCGCACCGCGTTCAATCGATTTGCAGCCGAGACCATTCTTCGCGATAGCGATTATCCGAAGAAAGTTCCCATGCGAGCCAAATCAGGATGCCCGCAAACAGAACCGCCGCCGACAGAATGCTCCAGAGACTCGCCATCCCAAGGGAGGGGTTATGATCTGGTATGGCCAACGACATTGCCGACACAAAAGTAAAATACAACAACACAGGACTGACGCACGAAAAGGCCACGAGCAGGCAGGCCTTGAAACGAGCACGCCCGATGCCGCTGAACAATACTTGTTCCAATCCATTGATCAGCAGAGTGCTCATGAACATCAATCCGCCGAAACAAATGCAGAAGACCATGGCAAACGAAAGGAATAGACCCATCTCATCAGGCTGCCAAAAGAAGGGAAATAGCGGCATCAGCGCGACGAATGCCGCCGCTTCCGCAGCAATCGACGCGACCCCATGTCTCACGGCACGTCGAAACAGCGATTCGCCGGGGCGTGGACCAAGCCATCGCTCGAAGTAAAAAGCAAAACGGTCCCTGAAAGGAACCGATTCTTGCAGTGTCCGAGCCAGTTCACTCGGATTGCCAAATCGCCTTTCCACCTGAATCAATGCGGCTGCTTCATCTGCACACCGAGGTAACTCATCTTCAAATACTCCCGTGACATGACCAAGTAATTCTTCCCGCAGCTTCTTTTTCCACGGAAGCCACGCCCGCACTGGACGGACCGCACTCTCGACGAGGACTTTCAGTTTCAACAAGACGGTCTCGTTCATGCTGGTGCCCCCAGAATTCCGCTCATTGTCCGTGCAAACACGACCCAGTCCGCTCGGCCTTTGTTCAAGGCTCGTTTTCCTTTTGACGTGAGGCGGTAGAAGCGACGACGGGCACCTCGCCTGCCGTGCATCTCCTCTTCCCAGACCGCTTGAACCAGCCCTTGTGCTTCCAGCCGGTAAAGGGCCGGGTACAGCGATCCTTCTTTCAGCCGCAACAATCCGCACCCGGCCAGTTCCAGGCGGCGCAAGATTTCCAAACCGTGGGTCTCACCTTTCTCCAAAGAAGAAAGAATCATGGTTTCGAGATGCCCACGCAGTTTGTCGCCGGTGATTTCATTCATGATGAATATCATAGACAGACTGGTAATTGCCTGTCAATCTCAAATGATTCCAGGGCAATGATGAGGCCCCTGAGCAGGGGCCATGTCCATGACTCTTCCCCAACAGGCCGAACCTTGGGGCTGTGTTCTGTCCCCCCCGCGAACTGAAACCGACCGAATACAATGTGCTGGCCTTCAATTCTCCGAGCCCGCCCCGTCTGTCTTCGGTGCAGAATTCTCTGACGGGGAATCTGTGGCGGCGGGTGCGGCGGAGTCGGTGGCATTTGGTTTCGGGGTCGAGCTACTGTCGCCCAGCAGACCTGACAGCCAATGCATCACGTTCAAGGCCATCTTCCGATTGTCGCAATCCGGCACATTCATGCCCATCGGGATCGGAGGTTCGCCGAAGACTTGTGCGGAAAGCTGGGCCGCTTCGCCCATCACGACGACTCGGCCTTTGCCGTGATTCAACGCCAGACCCTGAGTGCGGCCGGCCGCCGTCGTATCGTCCCAGTGATGAATGGCGGTATCCGCAAACTTGAGCAGTGCCGCGCTGCCCACGGGGCCTTTCAGCGATTGCCCCGTGAATGTCAGCACGCGATTGACTCGTTCCGAATCATCGCGGCCGGTCATGATCGGGTGATTGCCGATTTGGCGGTCCGCGCGAGAAAACTCCAATCCTCGACCTGTTTCATGCACCGGATCGTTGGCAACTTGCAGGCTCATCCACACGCCGAACCGCTTGGCTAAAGCCTCAGAGGCCGAGCCAAACGGCTCATGGTCCGTGATCAGCAGCAGGGAACCACCGTCGTTCACCCAGTTCTGGACGCTGTCACACTCGGCCTCCGTGAAGGCCGAGGGGGACTCTGCCGACAGGGCGCAGGCGTTGGCGATGATCAGGATGTTGTGACCGGCCAGGCGTTCCGGAGTCAGCATTTCCGTATTCGAGGTCACTTGATAACCGTCGTTGGTCATTAGATCGGCGAAGACCTTATAGCGGCCGGACGCGGTGTGGAAATTCTGGTGAGCCTCATCGAACAGGACGGAGGGATGCTTGTCGACATAGGCCGGGGATTCGATCGTCACATCAAAGTTGGGATCGGCGCGTTGCCCGCCACCCCCGCCGCCCATTGCTTCCGCTCCGCGATTGTGGTGCATGTCCGGCAGCGCTTCACTGAATTCTTTCAAACCCTCTTCCGTCACCGGGGTTCCAATCAAGCCAACCATTTTCAGATTCTTGAGCTTCGCCAGTTCCTTCAATCCGGCGTCCGTGATCCCTGTGTTACCGATGCGAAGTTCTTCCAGTTTTTGCAGTCCCACCAGTTCCTTCAGGCCCTCGTCGGTAATGTTTTCCGCTCCGATCAGTCCGAGATAGGTCAAGTTCGTCAGCCCCGCCAGATGCTTTAAGCCCGCATCAGTAATCGTCGTGCCGTGCAGATGCAGTTCCCGCAGGTCCGGAAAGGAGCTGAGCAGTTTCAGATCGTCATCCTTCAGTTTCTGATTATCCGAGAGATCGACCGAGACGACCGGACCATCCGGTTGCTGATTTTCTCGCATGACAGTCCCACCCAGATCTTCAATGCGAGCGATCTCGGTGCCAGGTTTGGTGGTGGCTTGTCGACCGGTGGCCGCTCCACCAGTGGTCTGCTGGCCGGTGAATTGAGCCTTGGTATCGAATTCCGTGATCCGCGCGATCGAGCCTCCTGCGATCCAAATCCGACTGCCCACGGCTTTGGCGGCACCGGCTTTCGCATCAGTCGACAGCACCTTGCCGCCGACGAAGCTTTGCCCAGCAATCTCACGCACTTCCGCGTGCTCCAGCGTCACGATCGAACCGTCATTCGATTCGATCACGGCGACTTCGCCGGTCAGTTCCACTGCGTTGCCGAGGGTGGGGGCCGCTGCCAAAAAGACGAGTGCAATCGCGCGCGCGGGGAACATGGCTAACTCCACTTCTACGAACCGACGGGTCGGTCAGGTTCGGTGAGACCAGTTAACTTGAGCTGTAGCGTCTGACACTATGACAAAGAGTCTGTGATTTCGGCAACGGAAAAATTTGACCCTCTGAAATATTAAACAAGCAGGTCGTGTTCAGTGATGACTCCAGCTGCCCCCCCAGCGTCTCCGGATCCTGCGGTTAAAAACGTTCCCGCCGCGATTGGACCTGCTCTGTGTTTCCAATCTTCCCGGCCTGCCTCCCTCGTTCTCACTCGCGGAATAATCGCGAAAATCGCTAAACTTTCGCCAGCTTGACGTCCGAAACCAACTGGTGATTCTGCCAATTCGACGGATCCGTTGTGGATGTTTTGGACCTGCTGCCGACCGGAACCAACACCTGGTCCGGCTGTCCTTGAACCACCCAGCAAAGGAACCTGACGATCAGGCAGACATCCGCCGTCATTGTTCAGCCGATTCCGCCGGAGGATCATCATCGACCAAGAACTGCCGAAGAGCTGGTCGCACCGGGTCTCGACGCTCGTCGTCGTCGTCACTTTGCCTGCCGGTAACGCCTTGGCCAAATCTCTGGTTGAGTGCCAACAATCATCCTGGAATGTGTGACACGCAGCTATGCGACGGCTGTCATTGCTACTGATGACTGCACTCATTTTTGCGGCGTCCGGCTGTCGAATTCTGGGACCGTTTTCCCCTTTCCGGCCGGTGGAGCAATTACTGATTTATCCCCAGTCCGTCGCGCCATCATTCTCCGCTCACGAAGCGGCGGGAGGCCGACAGGTCAAGGTCGAGACCGAGGATCATCAGCACCTGGACGGTCGGTATTTCTCACATCCCTATCCCCAGGCGGTGGCGCTGTACTGCCATGGCAGTACCGGAACCGTCGACAAATGGGCCGTGCTCGCCGGGCGTCTGTCGCAACTGCATCGGCTGTCGATTCTCGTGTTTGATTATCGCGGTTACGGTCGCAGCACGGGCATTTCCTACGAACGCGGTATTTTGCAAGACGCAGAAGCCGCACGGAACTGGCTGGCCAAGGAAAACGGAATCCGGCCATGCGATGTCGTGCTGATCGGCCGGTCACTGGGCGGAGCCGTCGCGGTCGACCTGGCCTCTAACGGTGGAGCTCGAGGCTTGATTCTCGAAAGCACGTTTTCCTCGCTGCCGGATGTTGCTGAGCAACATGCGTCCTGGCTGCTGCCCGAATGGAACATGACGCAGCGGCTGAACTCCGTGGAAAAGATCAAGAAATACTCCGGACCATTGCTACAGAGTCACGGTGATGCGGACCAACTGATTCCGCTGTCATTGGGCAAAGAGCTGTTTGCGAGTGCCCCCGGTCCCAAAAAGTTCATCGTCGTTCCCGACGGCACCCACAACGACGATCATATTCGTTCCTGTGCCTCGGAACGCGAATTCTTCCTCCGTAACCTGCCACGCGTCACACCAGCCCGAGCGAATGCCATTGAGTCCGAAAAGTGGGGAACCGCCCAAGTTCGCTGATCCGATATCAGGGCCCTGCATGGAGGAGGCTGGACTCGTTTCATTCCGCGCCCGCCACGATGGGACCCGTCACCTGTCTCTGGGCCGCTGTAAAGACTGCGAGGAATCTGGAGGTAGAAACACAGAGTCACAGAGATCACGGAGGTCAGAGGAGGTAAGGCCAGGAAATGGCATGGCTCCTAATGAATCAGGCCCTCTTGCCCGAAATGACTTTCTCAGTTTTCTCTCTGTGGCCTCTGTGGCCTCTGTGACTCTGTGTTTCCAATCTTCATTTGTCTTGCAGAGAAATGAGGCGTACCCTGATGCACTGCTCGCATCGGACGAGTCGGAACGAATTCCGCCCGGGGAGGGCGATCGCACCATGGTCAACGCTGATGTCTCCACTCCGTCACCGGATTTCGAGCAATGGGTAGATTGCTGGTTTGCAAGCTTTGACGACGAGAGTTCTGACGAAGACGAAGTCGAGAATCTTAAGGATCGGGACGAGGCCGAGTATTGCGCCCGGTTGTTTGAGCATCCCGCGTTTCTGGCGGAAAAATTCAATCGACAGCAATTGACCGCAGGCTTCTGGAGACTCTGCGGTGTCGAAGGAGTGTTTCGCGTCGCGATGGATCCTTCGGTTCCCGATCTGGAGCGACAGCGATGGATCCGGGCGATTGGTACCCTGTATACAGACCTGTTCGATCCACTCTGCGTTTCGGTCCCGTACGAGCTGTGCAAAACAGACTCATTCTGCGGGGTGGTCTTCATGCTGTGGGACATGGACAGTCTCGACCTGGCCCAGACGATTCCCGAGTTGCAAGAGGATTGCCTGAGCGTGCTCGACATCGCACTCCATTGCCAAAGTGCCGCATGCATGACCAGCGGCCTGCACGGAATCGGGCATTGGATTCAGCTGAATGAAATCCAAGGCGAAACGGAGTTCGTCGAGCCGCTAAGAGGCTGCATCGATGAATTCCTGCTTCGCTATCGTCAACAACCGCAGGCCTCGCAGTCGTTGATCCAATATGCCCTGGACGCGCGACGAGGTTGCGTCCTGTAAGGCACCAGACCGTCGCCAGTCATCAAGAGACCCGCCCCAATCCGGCATCGGTGAGGCTTCATCGTGAACGGTTGAACTGGTGACAGGTTGCAAGGAATCCAGAGGTGAAAAAACAGAGGGACGGAGGACACAGAGGTCAGAGGAGATGAGGCCAGGAATGGCATGGCTGCGACGAAGCAATTTCTTTTGCCCGTCATCTCTTTCTCAGTTTTCTCTCTGTGTCCTCTGTGACTTGTATGTTGCCCAAACGAAGTAAACGCAGTGTAGTGGAGGCCGTGAAGCCTGCGGTTTTGAGCGCCAGCGAAAAGCCGCAGGCTTCACGGAGTACGGCAGATCGACCGTGCCTGGGTGTTCAAAAC
>CAIQIR010000057.1 GCA_903871875.1 uncultured Schlesneria sp. | reverse complement strand
GAATACCGTTCCGGCGGTGACCGTGGTCGTCGCCGCCAGCGGCGGGTTGCCGATCACGATCTTGGTCGCCGGGCCAGAAGTCACCACCACCGATCCGGAGGTGCTTCCGGTCAACGTGCCATCGCTGACACTCAGCGTGTACGTGCCGGCGGTCCGCAGAATCAGCGACGAGAAGGTCGCGATCCCGTTCACGGCCGCGACGCTGGTCGTGCTGCCCGCGGCGAAGCCACCCGGACCACTGGCTACGGCGATGGTGACCGTCGAAGTATTACCGCTGATCAGATTGCCGTAGGCATCTTCCACCGCAACTTTTACGGCCGACAGATAGCCGCCGGCATTGCCTCCACCGACCGATTGGATCACCAATTTCGAGGCTGGGCCAGGGTTGATCGTGAATGTCACCGGTTTACTGGTGGCACCGCTGTAATTCGGATCGGAACTGGTGAACGAGGCCACCACGGTGTAGGTTCCGACGCTGGTTGGCGGTGTCGACGTACCCGTTCCGTTGACGGTGCTACCCGTGTAATACTGGACGGTGGCCGTTCCATTGACCGTGACACCACCCACACCCGTCGCCTGCGCCGTTGCCTGGAAGGGATTGCCGTTGTAGGTACCACTAGGATCTATGGCCGTCACGACCGGGGTGGCGGGAGCAATACTGAAGGTGATGGGCAGGCTGGAGCCACCCGTGTAGTTCGGATCCGAGCTGGTGAACGTTGCCACGACGGTGTAGGTCCCCACGCCGCTCGGGGGAGTCGTTGAACTGGTACCGGTTGTTCCACTCCCGACATAGTAAGTGAACGTCGAGGTTCCGTTGACAGTGGCACCCTTGGCACCAGTGACTTTGGCGCTCGCCGGGAAGGGGTTGCCGTTATACGTCCCACCGACGTCTGTGACGCCCACGTTCGGAGTCGCTGAGGTGATCGTGAAAGTTAGCGGCGCGCTCGTAACATTGGCATAGTTGGGATCGGAACTGGTGAACGACGCGACTACGGTGTAGGTGCCCACGTTGGTCGGCGCGACGTTCGTGCCGGTTCCGTTTACCGAGTTACCCGTGTAATAAGTAAAGACGGTCGTGCCATTCAGGGCGAACGTACTGCCGCCCGGCATTGGTGCCGTCACTGTCGCCACGGCCGGGAATGCACTCCCTGTATAGACACCGCCGGCTGTATAAACGCCGCCAGCGTCGCTCAATGTGATCATTGATGGATTGGGCATCGTTTGCAGGTTGAAGGCATAGGTCCCTGTCTGGCCATTCGTGCCTGCCACACTAAGTGTGTATTTTCCGGGGGACAACAACCCCAGATATTCATCCGGGAAGCCCAAAGCCGGGTACGAAGGGGAACCCTCAAAAGACCAACTCAAGTTGGGGTTGTCGCTCAAGGCGTCGAAGTACACAGATTGGGGAGTGGTCAGCGTGAACGTATATTGATCGACTTGATTCGGGACGACGATATTTCCCTGCGTGACCGTGTTCAAAACCAGTGGAATCGTGTTGTCGGTTTCGGATTGGAACTTGAACGAATAAGTGGTCGTAGGGGAGAGGACGACAAGCGTGTAATTGCCGGTGCTCGGCAACGTGAACTTACCCGTTGGTATCGAGGATGAGGCCCCTCCACTGTAAACGCGAGTCCCGTGCTGGTCGTACACATTCCAGCCCCCGAGTCCCGCGGTCGAAAAGTCGACAACCTGTCCCGCTGTAGCCGAGAAACGATAGAATTGATCCGCAAAATTGGCTGCGGTCCCATTGACGTTTGTTCCCAATGTGATCGGCGTGGCGTTCGCGAGATTCATTAAATTGAATGCATAAGGTGCCCCTTGCGAACCAAACACCTTGAGCGAATAAGATCCCTGGGGCAAATTGCCAAAGAACTGATCGCCGGCACTCAGACGCGTCGGTTGGTTTCCGCCTGTCGAAGTGAGAAAGACGCCCGCGGGACCGGTTAATTGCCAGGTCGTCAGGCCGACGTATCCCTGAGGATTGAGCCACAGCATGGTCGGTGTGGACAACGTGAATTGGTAGTCAACTTCGCCTGAGGCCCCAACCGGATTTGTCAAGTTGTTGTAGACGGATCCTGTGGTGAGCGGAATTCCCGTGAAAGGAACCTGCGTCTGATGGGACTGGAAGTTCAACTGGAAGCTGTAACTGGTCAGCGTCGTGGCGCTGACGGGGGCTTTAATCACCAGCGTGTAAGTGCCCGAGTAATAGAGAGTCACTCCCGTTTGATCGGTTCCCAGTGTACTGTTGAAAACGGTGGCTCCGTTCGGGTCGAGCAATTGCCACGTCGCGGTCGAATTCAGCGAAATCGACTGGTTATGAAACGTCAACTGATCACCGGCATTGGCCGTGAAAGAATAAGGATTCGCTTCATTTTCCGGATTGAGCGAACCCGTCACTGTGGCCCCGATTGGCGAGGCCGACGTTCCCGCGGTTAGCGGTGTCGAGTTGGCCAGGTTAAGCAGGTTGAAGGCAAAGTTCCCGGTATGGGCGCTCGTTCCCGTCACGGTCAGCGTGTACGAACCTGCGGGCAGAAAGCCGAGGTTTTGATCGTCGCTGCTAAAGGCCGTCAGGCCTTGACTGGCCGCGGGGGTTGGTACGATGCCCCCCGGTCCAGACAATTGCCAATTGAAATTGCTGTCATTAGTCTGGCTGTCGAACCAGAGTCGGGATGCTGCCGATAATGTGAAGGTGTAGGTCTGACGTTGACCTGGAATGTTGATGCTGCCGGTCAACGGTGAGTTCACTGTCAACGCCGTGGTTTTGTCGGACACGGGCGAGATGTTAAAGGAGTAGTTTGTCGTTCCGTTTTCAGGAAACGCTCCTGACACGACGAGCGTGTAGGTGCCCGAATCCAGCAACGTGACTCGTCCGCCATCCGACTGCAAGCCTTGGTGGAAAACGTTACCGCCGTATGGGTTATCCGGTGTCTGGTAGGGGTCGTACAGCGTCCAGGTGGCATTGCCCGCTTGTCCCGAAGTATCGGTTGTCGAGAAGCCCGTGTTGCCGAAATAAAAGGTCTGGCCTGCCGTGCCTGTAAATTGATAGGCCCGCTCCGAGTTGGCAGGGCTCAACGAACCATTGACTGCCGTGCCCGGAACGATGGTGGTCGCATTGCTTAAGTTGATCAGACTGAACGCAAACGAGCCCGCTCCGTATTCGTACAACGTGTACTGACCGGGCGGCAAAACGCCAAGTGGCTGATCACCGGAACTGAATGGAGACAGATACGAGTTGTTGTTCCCCAAGTAGAGCGAACCCGTCGGACCATTCACGCCCCAATACTCGTTGGCGCTGTTCGTCAGACTGTTGAACACCAGATTTGCGGGTGTCGTCAGAGTGAAAGTATAGTCCTGTTGCTGGACCGAACTGGGATTCGATGCGCTGACCGTAGAATTGATGGTCAACGGGGTTTGGGGGTCGGTCAGAGTGTGGATGTTGAACGAATAGTTCGTGGTGCCATTGTTATTCACATTCCCCTCAAGCACCAATCGATAGATCCCCCCCCTCCCAAAGGTATAACGAATATCGCCGGGGGCCAGCAAAGATTCCGTCCAGTTATTCGTCGTCGGATCGTTGATGGGAAAGGGAAATCCATTCGGGCCATATAAGGTCCAAAAGGCGGACCCGTTGTTTCCCGACGTGTCTGTCGTCGAAAAGCTGGTGGTATTCAAGTCCACGGTCTCACCAGCGGTCACCGTGAATTGATAAGACTGCGCCGCGTTTGCAGGACTCAATGTCCCGTTGATATTTGTCCCCAGAGTGATGGGAGGCGCATTGGCCAGATCGAGCAGATTGAAGGAATAGGGGGCGCTCTCGCCATTGGTGTAATTGCCGTACGGCCGGACTTTTAACGTATAATCGCCGGGCGGCAATACGAACAAATCGAAATTCCCCGCGGCGAACGTCGGGTTATTATAGCCTCCGTCGCTGTTTACGGTATTCCCATTGGGAAGGATCAATTCCCATTGCACGTCAGTGTCAGAGGTCAAGCTGTTAAACAACACATGAGACATCGAGTTCAATGTGAACGTGTAAGTATCTGTTTGCTGCGACGAGTTGATCGAGCTGGAAACAGGAGTGTTCAGCGTGATCGCGACTGGCGGTGTGGACGCGTCTTGCAGCGTGACATTGGCTGAAAAGTTGACAGTGCCCGTATTGATCGGGCTTCCACTGACGACCAGCGTATACAACCCTGTCGCCTGCAGCAGATCCCCGTTCGAGATCTGGTTGCCGTTCGGGTCGTACAGCATCGTTGTCGTAGGTCCGACCGTGCCCGTTGTCGACAAGACCGAGGTTGTCTCGTTGATGATCTGTCCCGCCTGGGCAGAAAACTGGAAAACCTGCGTTGGGCTTGAGGGACTTAGTGCGGAACTTACCGACGTCCCGGGGGTGATCGTCACCGGGTTTGTTAGGCTCAAGAGATCGAAGGCATAGTTGATGGGAGTGGTGACGTAGAGTATGGGGATGACACTCAGGGTATACGTCCCTGCGGGCAGCAATCCAGTTGTTCGACTGTCGTATCCGAAGTCGTCGTAAGAACCAACGACGAGTGACGAGGGCCCGGTAATCTGCCAATACGCTTGATTGGTGGTCGAAGGATTCTCGAACAACAATTGCGTCGGCGTTGTCAATGTGAACGTGTAGCGATCCGTTTGGCCTGGACTGCTCAGTGTGCCGGAAACCGGGGTGTTCAAAGTCAATGGTACCGGAGCGCTCTGAGGCAAAACTACAAACGGTGTTTGGCCACGGTTGCCGAGCACCAGAGTGTAATTTCCGGTGATGGGCAAGATGTATTGGAAGCCGACGTTGAGTCCACTGTACTGAGGAATCTGATTGGCGACGAGCGAACCGTACGAATCATACAAACTCGCCTTCAGACCATTGTCAGGCACATTGGGGCTAAGGCTGTGGAGATAGACAATCTGGCCCGCGGTTCCCGAGAATTGATAAAGCTGCGTGTCGACCGGAGCCGGGACAACGGCAGCGACGGGCGTTCCAACAGGAATCGTTGGCACGCTGGCGACATCGACGAGCCGGAAGGCATAGCCGGTGGCCGGAAAATCCGCGACGACCGTCGGGTCGGCCTTGACTTTGATCGTATACGTTCCGGACGGAAGCAAGCCCAGATTCGCGCTGCCGGACGTAAAGGGACCGTTTAAGGAGCTCAATAGCGTCCCTTCAGGCCCCCAGATCTGCCAGGTCATTGCATAGGTGTTGCTACCACTGGACGTGTAAACCCCGATCGATTGTCCCGTCGCATCAAACCACAATCGCTTCGGCTGTGTGAGCGTGAACTGGAAGTCCAATTCGCCTGACGCACCGACGGTGTTACTGGAATTGTTGTAAGTCGCGCCCAAACTGATCGGCACGGCGGTATTGATTGTCGGCGGCGTGTTCGATTGGAAGTTGATTTGAAAGCTGTAACTTGTCGTTGCCGTGGCGCCGAGAAAATTGGAAACCGCTAATACGTAATTCCCAGACAACTTCAACAGCACGCCAGACTGATTCGTCCCCAGCGTACTGCTGAACACCAGGACTCCGTTCGGATCCAGTAATTGCCACGATGCGCTCGAGCCCGCCGTGATCGACAGATTGTTGAACGCCAGGTGATCTCCGGCGTTGGCGGTGAAGGAATACAGATTGGTTTCGTTGGCCGGGTTGAGTGTGCCGGTGACCGTGGCGCCGGTGGGCGAGCCCGAGGTGCCGGCGACAATCGGAGTTCCATTGGCGAGGTTCAACAGGTTGAAGACGTAGCTGCCCGTTGCGTTACCGATGCCTTTGATGGTCAGAGTGTAGGTTCCCGCCGGTAACAAACCCAGGTTCTGATCGTCGGCATTAAACGGTGTCGGGTTCTGGCCCGATGCCGGCGTCGGAACAACTCCGTTGGGCCATGACAGTTGCCACGTCAGATTGGCGTTGTTGGTCCGATTGTCGAACCACAACTGGGTGGGCGTTGTCAAATTCACCGTATAGGTGTTTTGCTGACCAGCCGTCACCAGGCCGCCGGTCACCGCCGAATTCAATGTCAACGTGGTGTTCACATCGTTAGTTGGCAGGATGTTGTATGACGCGTTCGTGCTGCCGTTGTCGCCTGTCCAACCCGCGACGACCAGCGTATAGGTTTCCGAGTTCGGCAGAACGATGCGTCCTCCATCGGACTGCAGTCCCTTGCTGAACAGCTGAACGCCGTATTGATCAAACAGCGACCACGTTCCGTTGCCGTTTCCACCGGAAGTATCCGTCGTCGAGAAACCGCTGTTGGCAAAATAATAAGCCTGGCCGGCCGTTCCCGTGAACTGGTACATCTGCGTCGAGTTCGCAGGGTTCAGAGAGACGTTCACAGGCGTCCCGGGGGTGATCGGAGTGGCGTTGCTAAAGGTCAACAGATTGAAGGCGTACGAACCGGTATGAATGCCGATTCCCGGATTGCCTTGAACGAGCGCACCAGTAATGGACAGGGTGTACGTGCCCGCTCCCAGCAACCCCAGATTGGTGTCGCTCACGAAGGTTCCTGTCGAGTGCGTGGCAAATTGGCTCGTTCCAGGCGCCGGTAAACCGGCGAACGACCAGTTCAGAAAGTTGTCAGTCGACTGACTGTCGAACCAAATTGTCGTCGGAGCTGCCAGCGTGAAAGTGTAGTTTTGAACCTGTCCTGGCAGGGCAACGCTTCCCTGGATCAGCGAATTCAACGTTAGCGGGGTCGTGACGTTGGAAACGGGCGTGACGTTAATCGTATCGGTGGTGATACCGTTATTGACGACGGATCCCGTCAGCAGCAGCGTGTATGCACCCGAGAGTTGAAGTGTGACCTGGCCGAGGTCGTTCTCCAAATCGCCGCTGGTGATCAGCTTTCCGTAGGGGTCGAACAACGCCCACTGGTTCCTTCCCCAGTCGGAATCCGGAATCGTGTTTGTCGTGGCGAAGTTCGTACTGCTGAGATAGACCGATTGTCCGGCCGTTCCGTTGAACTGATAGACCTCTGCCCCATTGGCCGGGTTCAATGTGGCATTCACTGGAGTTCCTACCGTGATCGGCGTGGCGTTGGCGAAACTCAATAACGTGAACGCGTAGCTCCCGGTGTGCGAGCTCGATTGCGGCATCGCAGCGACCGTCAATTGATACGTGCCGGGAAGCAGGGTACCGAGATTTCCTGAAGTCCCAATGTAAGCGTCAAGTTGGCCGAAGGATTGGAGCTGGTATTGAGTGTTCGACGAATACCCCACGTGTCCAGTCAGTTCCCAACCCATTTGCAAGTCGTTCGTCTCGCTGGCGAACCACAGGGGTGTTGGTGCCGTCAACGTGACGGTATAGATGTTTTGCTGATTGACTTCAGAAATGTTGCCGGTCACGGTCGTATTCAGGGAAAGTGGAATCGACGAGGCCGCATTCGAAATGCTGAACGAATAATTCGTGGTCGTGGTGGCCGCGGTGGTGCCGCTGGCAATCAACGTATACGTTCCCGCCGAATCGAGCGTGAAATTAGAATTCGGCGAGAGAGAATTGGTACCGTTGGGAGCGACCAAAGACCATTGAATATTGTTCGGGGAACTGGGCGCTCCCGTCGTCGAAAGGTTGATCAGATTCAGTTGAACGACTTCCCCAGCCGTACCTGAAAACTGATAGAACTGTGCCGAGTCGCCGGGATTCAACGTTCCGTTGACGACCGCGCCCACCGCAATCGGTGTGGCGCTGAGAAGTTGCCGTGGTTCCAGCCACTCGACGAGTGATGCCTGAGGCTGTTTTGATCGCTGGCGGCCCGGTGGTCTTCGTTGTCTTCGAGCGGTCTGAGAATTTCGAGTGAACAAATCTCGCAGCAGGTTGCCCCACGAATTCAGCAGCATACGATCATTTCCCTTGTGAATCGTCGGGCCCGAGCGACAAGTTGATTGATCATCCCCACCAGCGGGGAATTCCTGAAATCCAAACAGAATTGTGGCGATTCGAACGAGTCGTCTTCGATAAAAACAAATCCACCGTGAGCGAGGCCCAAAGATCACGCCGTAGCAAAACGTTGGCGGAACAGCGATGCAATATGAAGCAATTGAATAGTGAATGAGGTTAAGACACTAACGATCGAGGCTGCCCTCCGTCAATCACCATGTCTGCCCAAATTTACTGAGTGGACAAACGTACCTATGTTTGTTGAAGGCCTACTCAGCAGTTGGGAACTTGAGGTGTCGCAGGGTGTTGCGGATTCTTTCCTGCTTGGATTCCGGCGGCGTTGAGCTGCTGCCGTTTCGCGGACCGCTCGACCCGGCCAGGGCCAGGAAAAGTTCGCACCACGTCAAGGCACTCGCGTCAAACGCTCTTCTGCAGGGCAGTGAGTTCTGCTTTTCTGATTCGCAGCCACTCGCTTCCGTGAGTCCTTTCTTCCCGCATAATGATGATCGGTCGATCTATTCGTCGCGACGTGTCGTCGAATCGAAGGCGATTGAAGAGGTCGAACAGCTCGGCGGCCGAATTCGGCGTCAAAATGGTTCGAAGGAAAAGGATAAGCCTGTCACCGGTGTCACAGTTCCCCCCCGCAGCAATTTCGGGGACGGGGACATTCACTTGCTCAGGTCGTTCAAGAAACTGGAGACCTTGACCTTATTTGCCAACAAGATCACAGATGCGGGTCTGGGTGAACTGAAAGGGCTCGACAGTCTTGTGATGCTCGACGTGCGTAGCAATCAGATCACCGACGACGGCCTCGTGGAATTGAAGACGCTCAAGAGCCTGACGAGTCTGTTCCTCGTCACGGTTCCGATCACGGACGAGGGGCTCAAACATGTCGGGCAGCTGAAAAACTTGACGGCTTTGAACTTGTTCGCCACAAGAATTTCGGATGCCGGAATGAAAGAGCTTAATGGCCTGCCACGACTAACGGGACTCGTACTAGGGCAAACGGCGATGACGGATGCCGGGGTACAAGAAGTTGCCAAGTTACGCAGCTTACAGTCGCTCAATCTGTACGGTTGCGATCAGCTGACCGACGATTGTGCGAAGTCGCTGATCGAACTGAAACAACTGGGGGACCTGCACCTGGGGGCGACGAAAATCACGGACGATCTGCTGCAGGCATTGACGAAACTAGAACGATTGAAGTCACTCAATCTGATTAGTTGCACTGGCATCACGGATGCCGGTGCCGCAAGTCTCGGGAAGATGTCGAATCTGACGATACTGAACCTGGGTGGTACCAGCATCACGGATGCCGGACTGCAGGAACTGAAAGGACTGAAGAACTTGCAGGAGCTCAACCTTTCGAAATTGGATGTGTCGGACACCGGCATCCTGGAGCTGACCGACCTGAAGAAATTGACTCAGCTCGATCTTACCGGCACCAAGGTGACGGCGGAGGGGCTAAAGCCTTTCATCGAAGCGGTACCTGCCGTGAAGATTATTCGATAGGACGGTCAGAGCAGTCAACTCTCACACGGCAGCTATTCAGCCCGAAGCGAAGCGACAGGATGTGTGACGGAACGGGTCGCGATTGAGCCCCATCGCAACTCAGCGGCGTGCAGCGGTTCTCTGCAGCGCCATGTTCGGCATGTTACGATTTGACGAGTGTAAAAAGTTCAACAGTCCCTCCGGCTTTGTGAACAGGGCTAAGTGCCATGATCTCCTTGGCCTTCTCCAAGGACTCTGCCTGAATGAGAAGATATCCCGTCATCGTTGTTGTCAACGCGTTCGAGAACGCAGAATCTTTGACGGAGATGCCATGATCCACCGCGGATCCGCCAATCATATGATTGTTATCGCAGAGCATCTTGAAATACGGATCCCAGTTTTCAGGGGTGCCGACACCGTGGTTGATCATGATGTATTCAGTCATGGTACGTGGATGTCCGATCGTGTTTTATCGCCGAACTTGGGATTCTCTGAATCAAGCGCATTGGGGCTTATCGCCTTCTTCTTCGCCTTCGTCTTCTTGCAGTGAATGGCCCTGTTCTGCGGTTGGATGCCTATTTCAGTTCGTCAATCTTCTTTGCCATCGTCGACCATGATTCTGTCGCAGCGACCAGCAAGCCGTCATGATTGATCAGGTAGTACGCGGGAACATGGCTGATGGCCAGTTGCTTCACTTGATCAGAGTTCCCGCCCAGATAAGTCTGCGGCCAGTCCCACTTATTCTTTAAGACGATCGACTTCGCGAGATCCGGGTTCTCATCGATATTCCAGCCGATGAACCGGATGCGTTTGTCCATCGATCGTTGTCTCGTCGATTGGATTTCCGGCAGGACTTCGACGCACGTTGAGCACGAACTGGCCCAAACATGCAGCAGCACATAATGCCCGCGCAGGTCATCGATACTTCTCTCGCGCCCGTCGGTGTCGACGAATCGATTGTTCTGCATGCTCTGCCCCACGCGCGGGCCGACGCGACAGTCGACTTCGAGGCGACCTGCGTCCTTCGTACCGGCTGTGAGGTCCGAGTCCGTCACGACAATCGGCACGATTCGTCGGCCGATCGTCTCGGCAAGACCTCCTGCGGACTGTTCGATCATTTCCAACAACAGATCGTATTCACCGGCCGGAACACTGCTGACGTGAAAATCTCCGTCGGGTGAAAGCAGCAAGAAATAGGCGTCTTTTGTCGCCAACCAGCTGTCGAAAGAATCATCTCGTGCGCAGGAAGGACGAAGGCGTTTCGTGAGATCAAATTCGATCAGCGGAGAATCGGCGGGCGGCAGGCTGCCCGGACCTCGCCGGATCAAATAACACAATGACGACTGCCGAGTCGATTCCACATCACTGACTCTCGTCGTCACGACTTTGCCGGTGACCGAGACCCCGACTCCGCCGAGTGACACCGTGCGGTTCTCTCCGGGCCTGAGGGACAACAGCGGCGAGTCTAGTCCGATAGGCGAAGTGACGAAGCCCACCGTCGGCGGCAATCGTTCGAATTCGAAGTGGCCCTTCGCGTCTGTTCTGGCGGCGTAGAAATCTTGAAATTGAAGGTCGTCGGTTCCGTAGTGGATGATTGGATTGAACTGAATCGACTGATTGGGAACTGGCACACCGTTCTGCAGCAACGTTCCCGAGACTTTCGCCCATGGTTGCAACGTCAGCGTGCCGGGCCTTTCATCGATTTGCCGGACCACTTCTGCAAATCCCTCGGGGTGGATCACACGGATCCGTGCGGGTTCGAACGAGGCGGCAATTCGAAACCGACCGTACTCGTCCGTCGTCAACACGACAGAACTTTCCGGCTCGCTGATCGTGCCATTCGGCATCATTGGCTTCACCGTGGGAGTTGCCTGGATCACGAATGCGCCAACGACCAGTTCGCCGGCCGAGTTGATCACTCGTCCGGCCGCCGCCGCAGCAGGCTGCATCGCAAAATCCAGCGTGACTGACCCATCGGCGCGAGCATACGATTTTTCGCTGATGGCGGTGCGGTATCCCTTCGCTTCCACGCGGATGTGAAACCGAAGTCCGTCCTGCGAATCGGGGAAATAATGGATCTCATAATGACCCGTGCGACTGGTTTTCGCTTGACGATAGCTGGTCCAAAGCCATTTCGGTTGAGTCACCCTGACCGGTATCGCGACAAATTCTTCGACCGGATTGCCGGTGACGGCATCTGTGACAGTCCCCGAGAAGGTGAGCGGCGGCCGCAGTGTGACGACATGTTCGGCGACTTGGGCCACCAGCGATGCGACTTCGAACAGATCGCCCCGATCCTGTTTTACCGAGATCCGATAAGTCACAGCGTCAGTGGGAGCCCAATCCCAAACATAGACGCCGTCGTCATTGGACCGCGACGGGATGTCCAGGTCCGTCCGAGCGTTGCGAAGTGCGCCAATGCGACGCCAACTGTCGATTCGAACAAGTGCTCCGGGCAATGGGTGGCCTTCCGCGTCCTGAATTCGGATGGCAATCCGCTTGCCGGGTTGCAACACGAAGTCTGCCTTTTCCAGACGGTCAACGATTTGCACCACGCGACTTTCGGGCGTGAATCCCGGAGCGGCAATCGTGACTTGATAATCCCCACTTTTGAGTACCTTTGAACGAAATTCTCCCTGATCGTTCAGACGTGCCTCAAACTCTGGCGAACCAAAAGTACCAATGTGCCAGATCACGACTCCTTTGGTCACCGGTTGGCCTGCCGAGTCCACGACCGTCCCCGTAATCCGCGGACCGGTTTTCATGACGATTTTCGAATTGCCGGTCACCAGTGTCTCGGTGGTCACGCCCTGCTCGCGTTGCAAGCCACCGAAATTGGTATCGCTGATGTAGTCGTCGTGCTGCAATTGCAGATGATATTCGATTTCGGGTGTTCGTTCGCGCAGTTCGTCAATGTCCCAATGACCATCCGGGTTCGTCACCACCGCTCCGTACGGGTCGTCTGGCATCGGTTTGGGATTGGTCGAGGGCAACGGCGTTGCTTCGCCCAGTCCGACTGACGATGATGAGACTCGAACCTTGACACCGGGAATCGGCTGTCCCGTTTCATCGATCACCGTGCCACCCAGTTTGATTCCCGGTTTCAACACGAAATCAAACGTGGTGGGAACCTTCGCGGCAATGTCTTTGGAGCCCTTGTTGAGACCGTCCGTTTCGTGATCGAACGTCGCGGACATCGCGACATACTTCGAGCGGTATGCTAATACTCGCATGTAGAAGAAGTCTTGGGGTAACTTCACTTCTGCGCGGCCATCGCCGCCCGTGAAGTAATCCTGCGTTTGCGGCATCGTCTTCTTGCCGGCGGTTTGCAGAACCATCACTTTGATTTTTGTGCCTGGTAGCGGATCGCCATGCTCGTCTCGAGCGGTGACGATCATTTTGCGGAATTCGGACGCTTCGTCGGCAATTTTGTCGTCGACGGTTTTCACTGGTAAAGGCGATTGCGCCACGGCCTCGTCGGTGGGAAATCGCATCGGCGCCACCAAGGTCAACGACACCATCGCCAATAAGAGACGGCAAGCGATCTGTTTCATGGAGACGGCCTGGGAAGGAATTTCAGCGATGCCATTTTTGACGCCGTCGGTCAGGTTATCGTCGCGACGGTGGAAGCAGTAGGATCGCCTGGAAGATTGCAGTTCTACTCCCAAGACCGCGGTCTCATTCGTCCTGGACCTCAAATGCAATTTCGAAGCCGTTTCCGGATTGCCAACGACGTAATTGCTAAGCGGCTCACCCACTGTCTTCAAAACTTCACTTTGGATCGATTGTATTTCTCTGTTCCGCCAGCAATTTCGAACTCCACCAATACCGGCGCATGATCAGAATATCGGCTGGTTCCGATGCGAACATTGTGGATCGACACGGCCTTGTTGACGAGTACGTGATCCACTTTGAGGCCACCGATCAACGTGGGGAATGGCGTGAGGGTTGGTTGAATCCCGAAGCCCAAAAAGGCGTCTCGCAATTGTCCCGCAGCCAGAATCTTCGCAAACCGACTCGACCACGGAGTGAGGTTGAAGTCCCCCGTCATCAGACACGGCTCATTGGGTGATAGCCGTCGAGCGAGCGTGATTAATTGACGATCGCGCGCCTCGGTCAAATCGGAGCCCAACGGTGGAAGGGGATGCGTCACGATCAACCGAAATCCAGTCGATTGCCCAGACAATGCAGGAAATTGCAAATCGAGCGGCGGGTTTGCGTCATCGGTATCCACAATTTCCAGAGATTCCCAAGGATGTCGCGAGAGAAAGGCCACGCCCGTGTAATCGTCTCGGCAAATCAACTTTTGGAAGGGGTATCGATCCTTGAGAGTCTCCAACTTCGCTTGCCAGATCGGTGCCACTTCCATGAGATAGACGAAATCTGCTTCCGCACGTAGCGTTTCTTCCAGCGTGGTTTCAATTTCGGTGTTGGTTCGCAGCACATTGAAGATCAAGAGTCGAAGCGTTTTTCGATCATCGGACACCGAGAAATCTGATTTATTGGCAACAACAGGTTTCGCGATGAAATACGGCACCATGGGCCAGAGATTCAGAATCAACGCCGCAGCGGCCAATACGATCCTCCAATAACTGCGTCGAATGCCCCAGGGAACGAATGCAGGGATCAGCAACAGGACATATTGCACTCGCAATTGAGCCGCCAGATCTGCGATCCAGAACGAGTCGCAAAACAGACCTAATCCCGTTGCCGCCACGGCGATCATTCCGAACAGACTCAGGATCCTCAGAATGAGAGGGAACTTCCGTTTCGGAGCGGACACGGTCGTCTCAGGCGGAGTATTCTGTGGTTCGGTGGCCATCTGTCAGACTAATTCTGTTTATTTAAAAATGAAATGCATGATGGAAACGGTCAAAACATCATGCTCAGCTCGCTGCACCGGTTCGTGCTCATTTTATGCTACGGCTGGCGCTAAGTTGTGAGAAGTCGCGCGGCTCGGCTTCGATGACTTCGACCCGATGCGTCCAACCAGCACCACCGAACGATTCCATCCCATGCTACAACATGGACCGACTCCGATTTGAAAAAAACGTGATTCCGACAGACTCGCTTGTTGGGCGCGAGCGTGGACTGCGTTATCCTGACAGGAGGGCTGATCCGGTGACACGCGGTGGCGTGAGATCCCGTCGCGGTACGCCATGAGGAAGTCTTCTGAGGAGGGAGTTTATGAAGGTTCTGATTGCAGATGACGATCCCGTTTCTCGGCGACTCTTGCAGAGTGATCTGCAGAAATGGGGCTATGATGTGACGTTGGCGTCAGACGGCACGGAGGCCTGGCGGGTGTTCGAAGAGGGCGATTTTCCACTCGTCATCAGCGATTGGATGATGCCGGGACTGGACGGTCCTGAACTGATTCGACGGATCCGCGCATGCTCGAAGCCCAACTATGTTTACACCATTTTGCTCACGGCGATGTCGCACAAGGAAGACTTGGTGCAAGGGATGGAAGCGGGCGCCGATGATTTCGTCAGCAAGCCATTTGACCGCAATGAACTGCACGTCCGCGTCCGCGCAGGCGAGCGGATCATCAAACTCGAACAAGCGCTGAAGCAGCAAAATCAGGCGCTGCGGGCAGCTCAGGCCGCGTTGAATTCCGCGGTGACCCCCTCGGAATCGTGAACTTGATTTTCTTCTCGGTCGCTGGCAGTGGAGAACTTGATGGCGACATTCGCACTGGAACGTCCTTCGGGAATCCTGATCACTCACGACAAAGCTCTGCGAATCAATCTCGACCAGCGTCGATATGGGACGTTCGCCGAGATCGGAGCCGGGCAGGAAGTGGTGCGCTGGTTCTTCCGAGTCGGTGGTGCGTCGGGGACCATTGCCAAAAGCATCTCCGCCTACGACATGACCGTCAGCGATACCTATTACGGCAAGTGCAAACGGTATGTTTGCCAGCAGCGGCTGCAAAGCATGCTGGACCACGAGTACGAACAGACGGTCTCGCAACTCCGGGAAGCTCGCGGCGACACGACGGCGTTCTTTGCGTTTGCCGATACGGTCTCGGCGCGGAACTTCCAGGGGACCAACGAGTGTCACGGCTGGATGGGGATTCGCTTTCAAACTCATCCGCGCGACCAAGAGAGCCAGTTGATCATCCACGTCCGCATGCTCGATTCAGACAACTCGCTGCAGCAGGAGGCGCTGGGTGTCGTTGGTGTCAATCTGTTGTACGGCGTGTGCTTTCTGCATCACGAGCCAGAGCAACTGCTGGAATCGCTCCTGGATAATCTCAGCATCCAGCGGCTCGAAATCGACATGATCGAGTTTTCGGGGATCGCCTTTCGACACGTCGACAATCGCGTGATGAGTCTGAAGCTGGTGCAGCTGGGCTTGAGCAATGCGGCCATGTTCGCCGCGGACGGCACGATGCTGCAGCCGTCGGAAGTGCTCTACAAAAAAGCCATCCTCGTGGAACGCGGCAGCTTTCGGCCGGTCACGCACGTCAACGTCGACATGCTTCGCAGTGGTTACGAAAAATTCTCTCAGGAACCAGGAGTGCGTGGTGAGGACGTGGTCCAACTCACCGAAATCACGATGAACAACCTGCTGAACGGCGGCCTGCTGGATTACCGCGATTTTTTGGCGCGAATTGACCTGTTGGCCGCCGTGGGCATGACCGTCATGATCTCGAATTACTTCGAATACTACCGACTGGCAGCGTACCTGTCGCGCTATACGAAGAAGAGAATCGGCATTACGATGGGCGCCGCCAGCCTCCGCGACTTGTTCGACGAGAAATGGTACACACATCTGGAAGGGGGCATCCTGGAATCGTTCGGGCGGTTGTTTAAGAACGATTTGAAGCTGTACATCTATCCGCTGCTGGATCCCGCCACCGGCGATCTGACCGCCGTACAGAATCTCGAAGTGGCTCCCGACCTGCGCAAGCTCTACGAATACCTGGTGGAACGCGGTCGTATCGAACAATTGAGTAACTTCACCGACAAGTACTTACCGATTTTCTCGCGCGACGTGCTCCAGAAAATCCGCGACAGCGATCTCGCCTGGGAAGACATGGTGCCGCCGGAGGTGTCCGAGGGCGCCAAGCGATGCGAACGACCGCATCAGCATCGGACGGCCACCATGCTGGCGGTGCGAATCCACTCCTATGGCGATCCGACCGGTGTCAAAATCGGGCAGGCCCCCCGACCCGAACCGGGACGAGGACAGGTTTTGGTCCGCGTGAAAGCCACTGGCGTGAACCCGCTGGACTGGATGGTCGCCGAGGGCAAGGCCCGCTCATGGATAGACCATCGCCTGCCCCTGACGCTGGGCTGGGAACTGGCTGGAATTGTCGAGAAGCTGGGTGCGGATGTGACATGGCTCAAGCCCGGAGATGAAGTCTTCGGGATGATCGATCTCGCCAGCGACGGCGCGGATGCCGAGTTTGCCGTGGGAGATGAGAATGCTTTCGCAATCAAGCCCAGGACACTCGATTTTCCCCACGCCGCGGCCGTGCCCATCGGTGCGATGACGGCGCACCAGGCGCTGTTTGACGCTGCGGAACTGCGAGCGGGACAGACGGTGCTGATCCACGCGGCGGCCGGCGGAGTCGGGTCGATGGCGGTGCAACTTGCAAAGGCGCAGGGCGCCCGAGTGTTCGGCACCGCATCCGGCGCGGAACACATTGAACTGATCCGAAAACTCGGTTGCGATGAAGCGATCGACTACAAGGCGACCCGCTTTGAAGATCACGTTCGTGACGTGGACGTCGTGCTCGACCCCATCGGTGGTGATTCGCAGCGGCGATCGTTCGGCGTGCTCAAGAAAGGCGGAATTCTCGTGGCGCTGAGGGAGGAGCCACGACAAGACCTCGCCCGGCAGAACGGCGTGCGTGTTACGATGATCGGCGTCAAGCCCGACGGCCGACGCCTCGCCGACATCGGAAAGATCATCGACGACGGCAAACTTCGCCCTCTCGTGCAGGCGGTTCTTCCGCTTGCGCAGGCCAAAACGGCGCTGCAGCTTAGTTACGGTCAACACGCTGCAGGAAAGATCGTCCTGACAACGTAGGCAACATCGACGACAATTGTTGCCGCGAATTGTGGTTGGATCAGCGAGTCGTTCACTCGTCATTTGAATTGGGTCGGGCTGCGCATGCGATGTGATTGCCTGAGATTTCACTTCAACGGCAAGTAAACGTCGGTAATCATTTCTTCTTCGCGGACATTTGGCCCGACGTTGACATAGTGGAAGAATATCGGGAAATCGCCGAGTGACTCACCGCTTTGAGGCAACCATGTCTCGTAGAGATAAACGGCGGCCTTATTGTTTGAGCGCGAACCAACATCGCGCACACGGGCGCAGCGTCGGCTCGGGATCACCTTGGTCTTGATGCCGTAAGGATTGGCACCAACGTTGTCTTCAATTGAGAGACAGAAATCAACACGGTGCTCGGAAGGCGGCGTACTACGTGGATCGGTGTAATGAACACCGTAGCTTCTGTACTTCAACTGATCCAGAAAGCGGTTCGCGATCTTCCAAGTGATCAGCTTTCGGGCTGTGTCGTATTCGAGCGCCGCCGATCCATGGTGCTCAATGGCGGCGATCTTTGTCTCGGGGAAAGTGACGATCTCGACTTCCATGCAGCGAGGACTCCAGCTGAGCGGACCAACGCCACGGCTAACCGGGCCGCGGTCAACCGACTGTGAATTCAGAAACCGTGCGGCCCGCGGCTCCCATTGAACCGATTGTTTGGCGACGCCGCATCAATCGCCCGAGTATTCACGATATTCCTTGAGGGCTTTTGCGGTATCGAGATGAACTGATGCAAGAGCGTTGATTACGAATTCATCGCGAAATTCGGGACGCTTGCACGCAGCACTGATTCCATTAAGCAGGCTGGGTGCATCGATCTCCAACAGCGGCTGCATCATTGAGTAAATCGTTTCAATGCTCTGGGCAATGGCGTCTCTTTCGCCCGGCGTCGCGGCCATGTCCTGGGCTGCGCCGGCGTACGCTCGGAATAATCCGGAGGTCATCCCACGACCGTTGGCCACGCCGATGACAAACGCGCGTTGCTCGGTTTCGGGCATTGCGGCGAACTCACCGCAGGTAATGTTCTCGATATCTTCGTTCGCCATTGTTGCCTTTGCTGCTGATCAACAAAGGTAACTCGGCGGCGGACAAGCGCCAAGATCTTCATGCCGGTCTGCTCGTACAAAATGGTTGCCAGCGATCGGTCTCCCGCAGGGGAAGCGTCGATGTTCGCCAGCGTCACTTCAGCAAGATTCGGCTTTCGTAGAGACTTATTACCACTGGTACGCCAACCACCGGCGGGCCATTTGGACATGAGCGAACTTTCGTTCCATCATGTCACTGGGAGGTAGCGGGTCAACAAGGTCGCGATCATGATGTAAACCGGAATGCCAATCGTCACGTTGTAGGTAAAAGTCAAACCGAGTGAAGCCGCCAAGGGCAACGTCGGACTCGCTTCAGGGATGGCCAAGCGTTGAACAGCGGGTACCGCAATGTACGATGCGGCCGCACTCAAGACCGCAAACAACGCGTAGGTGCCAATCTCAAACGGCTGATGGAGGGCAAACGAGTATCCGTGGGCCACGCACATACCGATGAATGCGAACAGGTTCGGAGCCAGAATGCCGAACAGAATGAACGGCCACCCAGCCGTCGTCAGATCGCGGAGCTTTGCCGCTGCCGTCATGCCCATTTCGAGTAAAAACAGGCAAAGCGCTCCCTGGAACATATTGACGAAGAAGGGATCGTCTCCATCGGTCGTCGGCATTCCCTGTAATCGACCGATGAAACCAATTGTGATGCCGCCAAACAGCAAAAAAATCCCCGGATTCAAAAAGACTTCTCTCAAAAGGTCTTTGTTAAACACCTTCTCTTTGGCGGAGACCTTGGCGGATTCCGTCGTGACGGACCCCGAAGCCGCTCCGGCACGTCCGCGTCTCTCCAACGCCAGATCCGCCTCTAATTCTGCGTCCGTATGAGCCGGGTCGCAGGCATCAATCGAGTGGTTCCCTGGCGGAGTCGGTAGTGCGTTGACGTCGTAATTGGGTTCCCCCGGCATGTTACCCAGTGGATCCATCCCGCGTTGGCGAAGCCGGGACACCAGGTACAGCGCCACGAGGCAACCGGGAATCTCCATGACCGCGAGCAGGACTGGCATGTACGGGGCATAAGCCAAACCGGCCGTGTTCAACGCGCCCACGCACGTGACGAACGTTCCGGCCGAGTCCGATCCGTAAAACCCTGCGACGGTTGCCTGATCGATCTGCCGCAGCTGTGTTGTTTGTTTCAAAATTTGATAGGCCAGGATTCCGATGAACAGGTTGGAAAAGAACCCGATCACCATGAAACCCACCGCCTGCAGCAAGGTCGACGGCGGCAATGAGGCCAGTTCCTCACCGCCATGCCATCCAATCGCGATCAGCAAATAGATCGTCAATCCCTGATAGAGCTGCGGAGGATACTTCAGCGGCACACGTAACAGCGTGGCGCCGAATCCCAAATAGAAAAACATCAGCAGTGGCTTGAACAGATTGTGGCGAAAGTTTTCGAACAAGTCGTGGAGCACGATGTTTCCTTTGGGAGTTCACGGGTGATCTCCGTGAGATTCTTCGGCCATGAGCAGAGATTCTTCGGCCATGAGCAGAGATTCTTGACAGGCCTCCCGAATCAATTGGCCCTGAACTGCAATGATCGTGCCGTCCATTGTTTCGGTTAGTGTGAATGACATCAGCTTTTCCTCTTCACCAATACGACCGAGACAGTAATTCAAGGAATGGCTTTTGAATAGCACGAGTGACGCCACGCTGGCCTACTTCACCGGATAGGACAAACTCGTCAGGATGAGACCTATTCGAGGGAAAAAAATATTCCGCGCGATGAAAAGAGATTTTCCTTTTCGACGATCGGATCATTTCTTCGCCGGGAAAATTTGCCGAATTGTCCACAACCTGAAGTGGTGAGTTTTTCCAGGAAGCCAATTTCGAGCCGATCATTTGATGATCAATTCGATTCCGGGCTCCCGTCAGCCAGGAGTCGAAGCGCAGTCACTGAAGACAGCTACGAAGTCAAATTGGCGATGAGCGTTGGTCGTGACGTTTGTGATCATGTTCTTGAGCACATTGGTCCTGGGAGTTTGGGTATGACATCCCTTGGCCGACCAATCAAAACCGACCAGTCTGATGACAGGAAAGTGCTCCAGAAAAGGCGCGAAGTCCCAATAACTGTTCGGCTGACCGCGAAAGACAGAAGCCGAAGCTCAAAAGTAATCCGCTCTCATTGATTGGGGCTTCGCCCGTTTGCCGCTGCCCTCGTTCAAGTTCCACTTCGAAGAAGGCCAGTCGGCGACAAATTCGCTGCAGACAAGGGAGCGCCCCGGGAACACACTTCCGCATTTCACTTCGAGATCGTCCTTCTGTTGTGGATCGCTTCCAAGGATTCACGCCACTTGCCGGGCTTGGTCGTTTCCAGCAATCTCTTGATCGCTCGGGCATGGGACTCGCCGAGGGCCTCTGGACTCGAAACCAAAACGTCTGGCTCGACTCCATTTCCTTCCCAATTTCCCTGTTTCGACTCGGAAACGACCCGTCCAGTTGGTACGACGACCTCAAATCGGGAATTGAGTAAAAATGGGCGCCCCGGATTTGCCGCTCCTGCTGTCACTTCGCCAACGACTTCAGCAAGACCTCTCTCTTGCATCAAGTAGGCAAAGCCCTCGCCCGCAGAAAAAGTGCCCTTTGAAGTTAAGACACACGTCGGCACATGATGAAATCTGGCATCCGCCTCCAGTTTGTAGGTGGCATATTTCGTGACCTCACCATTTCTTGTAACGATTTCGAATAGTGGAGTGTCCGAAGTATCACAAAAGAAACTAAGGAGCAGAGCAGCACCTTCTGGAGAGCCGCCGCCGTTTTCTCGGACATCAATGATCAACGCGTCGACATTTCGCAGAAATTTCATTGCCACCAAAAGCGAATCACGCATTTCGATTTCACGATAGAAAGCGATGACGTTCAAGTATCCGACGTTGCCTTCGAGTATCTCAACCCGGTTCAATCCGTAGTTCATCCGTTTCGCGGACAGTTCGCGAGATTTGTCCGATTTTGGATCTAAGTCGAGTAAATCCATTTGCTTAGCGGGTGCGATCAATGCAAGGTGTTTATCGTGGGTCCAATCGTAGATGTCCTTTGTAATGATCTGGGCCAGCAACTCGGGACTGTCGGTGTACAAGTAGCTTCCCTTCGCTAACTTGCCTTTCAGTTCTGTGGCGACCTTGTCGGCTGTTTTCTCGTCAAAATACTCGCGGCGAATCACGTCTGCGGCTTCCGTGACGATTGTTCTAATTGTCTCTTCTTCGATCGCGGGCTTCTGTCCAAATACCGGAAGCCAGGCGATTGTCATGATCCCAAGGCTTACGATCACCTTCAGCGCGAGAAATCGGAACGTCGAGCACTTGCGAGCAACAAGGAGGGGCCAGCGATTGGTGGTCTGCTTTATCAAGAAGATACTCCTAAGAAAGACCTTCGGCTGACTCGACGGCCCGCCGATATTCGGACAGTGAATACATTTGTGTCAATAGGCGCGTTTCCGGTCCCCGGTGGTCTTCGTTCTCGAACTGAGTGGAAACGATTATTCGAGGTGACAAGATGCCTATTGAAATTCTCCTGGTCGGAATAAGAGGTGTACAGAGGGGTTCGCCGAATCAAAGGAACTGGAATTCCGAAATGCTCGGTGGTTCCACACTTTCGTGATGCGCATAATGATTCTGTCCTTTTAAGACAAAGCCTGCCGATAGAATTCCGCACGCGTTCGGAATTTGAACGCGTTGTCACAGGGATGCGCGGCAGATCGACTTCCAGACCGGTTGCACTTCAATGCGAGAGTTCTTATGCGAGAGCAGATCTTGTGCGCGTGGATTTGCGTCGCGGTATTCTGTGGCGGCGTTCAGGCAGCGGAGAAATTTCCCTGGGAATCGGCAGCATTCTCATCGTCACCCGAGGCGACGCTTCGGGCTGCAGCTCAATTGCCGGCGCCGGAAAAGGCGGCGGTCGACATCCTTCTGGATGAAATGAAATTCGAGTTCGACGCGTCGCGGCGTGTACGGAAGACCCACCGGCGCGTGTATCGCTTATTAACGAAAGAGGCGCTTGACGGCTGGTCTGTGGTCACTGCCGAGTGGTCACCGTGGCACGAAGAGCGTCCGCTGATTCAAGTCCGTGTCATCTCCACGGACGGCCAGGCGCACGAGCTTGAGGCCGGAATGATTTCCGAAACCCCGGTCGAGCAATCTGGACAGGTGTTCGGCGACCGGCGCCGGCTAGTGGCCCCGCTTCCGGCGGTGGAAGTCGGTGCCGTGGTCGAATGGCAGATTTTGACCGCGGAGCACCGCGCATTTTGTGACGAGGGAGTGTTCGAGGAACATTTCTTTCGCGGATCCCCCCCGGTCCGTAGTGTGCGGCTGGTCGTCGAAGCGCCCGAGCAGGGTCCGCCGCTGCACCACCGCGTCCGCGGGATCGAGTTGGCTCCCAAACGGTCGGTCGAGAACGGACGACTTCGGCTGGAGTTCGGTCCGATTCCCGTCGGACAGGCGGCTGTCATCGAAGGTTACCTGCCTGCTGAGTTGCCGCTGATTCCGCACGTTGTGATCGGCAACGGGAACGCCTGGGCAGACGTGGCGCAGTACTATGCCAAGATCGTTGACCGGCAAATCGGTGAGGCGTCTTATGTCGACGTCGCACGCGGTATTGTGGGAGGCGAACAAACGCGAGTCGCGATTGTTCAGAAGCTGCTGGACGCTGTCCAAAAGCGAGTCCGTTATGTCGGGGTCGAATTCGGCGAATCGAGCATTGTTCCGGATTCGCCGCACGAAACACTTAAGGTGCGCTACGGCGACTGCAAGGATCAGTCCACGCTGCTCGTGGCGCTGTTGCGCTCGCTGGGCCATCCCGCGCATGTGGCGTTGTTGCGCGCGGGCCGCCGAGAAGACCTGCTTCCAGACTTTCCGGCGCTCAATGCCTTCGACCATGCCATCGTGTATGTGCCAGGTGATCCGCCGCTGTGGATCGATCCAACGGCGGCGCTCTTGCGCGTCGGCGAATTGCCCCTGGCCAACATGGGCCGCCTGGCACTGATCGCATCCTCCGCCACGACCGACCTCGTCCGCACCCCTGAGCCGCAGTCTGCCGACAACAGCGTGATTCGCACGCGCGAGCTGGTGCTGGAGCGCGGGGATCGCGGACGGCTGCGGGAGTCGCTCGAATATCGTGGCGCCCATGAAAACCGGATGCGGTCGTATTATGCAGACAGCAAGCCTGAAGACCTGCGACGTGAACTGGAGGAGAATCTGAAAGAAGGGTACGGCATCGATCGCGTAACGAAGTTCGAATATGGCGATCCGCGCGATTTGACCTCCTCATTCCAGGTGAGTTACGAAGCTGATGGCGTCAATCATGGCGTGGACCTTCCCTCATTCAGCATTTCGCTTGCTCCGGATACGATTCTCGACGACGTTCCCTGGCCTCTGCGGCATTTCGCCGCGAGCCAAAAACCGACGGCGAAACCCGGTGGCGCCACGGAAGACACCTGGAAACGCGCGGCACCACTGCAGTTTCCCACGCCGTTTGTGGAGGAGCTGCGCTTCCGTCTGATTCTGCCGATCGGATTCATGGCTCGGAAATTGCCCGACTCATTTTCGAAGCAATTTGGTCCCGTTACGGTTTCGGCCAGGTTCGTGGCAGAATCAGATCACCTGGTCGTGGCCATATTTCGCCTCGACTCGGGGAGTGGCCGCCTCAGCCCAGACGAAGCGACAGCCCTGCGAGCGTTTCTCGGCCAGCTGCACAGCGGAAGCGACGGGGCATGGCTGGTGGCCATCGACCTGGAACACACGGCCTCGCAGCATATGGCTCAGGGACGCATTCCCGAAGGACTGGCAGAGTTTCAACGGCTGGTGGCGCAACACCCCGCGGACATCGAAACCCGGGCGTTGTACACCGAATCTCTGGTGTTGGCGGGCATCGGCGCAGCAGCGCGCGAAGAGGCCCTCCGAGCCACTGAATTGGACTCGAAATCACCGTGGGCCTGGCAAGCGCTCGGCTATGTCAGGATGTACGACGACTTCGGGCGGTTCATGTCGCGTGGTAGTGATCCCCTCGCGGCCGAGGCGGCTCTGCGGAAGGCGATTGAAATCGATCCCGAGTTGCACATTGCCCGCTGGAACCTGGCCGTGGCCCTCGAGTATGGGAGTGGGCCACGGCGCTATGCTTCTGGCGCGCGGCTCAAAGAGGCCGCCGATCATTACCGTCAACTGTATGCCGAGAAGTATGCTAAACCGGAACTGCCGACGAATCTGCTGTGGACACTAGCCCATGCGGATGACTGGCAGAACGTCATCAGCCAGACCGGCGATCTTCCGCCCTCGCTCATCCGAAATGCGATGTGGGTCGCGGCGTTGGCAGCCACTGCGAATGTGGCCGAGGCGAAAATGAAAGTGGTTGAACTGGGCGGAACCGACGACGCTCGGCGCGACCTGCTGCTCAATGCCAGTGACATACTCAACTTCACGCGCCGGTACGCCGCCAGTGCCGAGCTGGCAGAGTCCGCGCTGCCCCTGCTCACCGATCCGGAACAGCGGAAACGGATCCAGTTGCACGCGACCACGCTTAAGAAAATGAAACGCATGGATGAGGCGCTCTTGCCAAAGGAAGATCCCCGCCGACTGGTGCAGCAACTGCATGCCGCGGTCTTTTCAGAAAGTACGGCTGAATTCGTGCGACCCCTGCTTGTGGACGAGGCACGCCTGGAGGACGCCAGTGTCGCGATCGAGTCCATTCGGACGCGGAACGCGGAAACGCTTCGGCTGGCGCTCAAGACCAACAAGACGAGCGAGCGTATGGCCGATATGGCATCCGTGCTCGAATTCAAAGCCGACGGAGATGACGACGTGGGCTATCGCATCAATGGCGGGAATCAATTTTGGTATGTCGTGAAGCGGAACAGCGAACTCCGTTTGCTGCCACCAGGCTTACGATGCTCAGAGTTGGGCCGGGAAGCGCTCCGGCGCCTGGAATTGGGTGATGTCGACGGCGCACGGCGCTGGCTGGAATGGGCCGCGGCGGAGCTGCCACCTCCGACCGGGTTCTTCGTCGACCCCTTCGCTGCCGTTCCTTTCGCGTTAATTTGGAACAGCCTGAAACGCGATCATCTGAAGATTGCGGCGGCCGTCCTGGCGGCGCCGGGAGGCCAGTCCGATGAGGGCGTGCGGATTCTTTCGGAGTATCGACAATCGGTAACCTCAAAAGTGCAACAACTGCAAGTCGACCGTGCACTGGCTTGTACGTTCGCGACACGAAGCGATTGGGAACGACTCCTGGAATTCGGCGACCGCGTGCAAGCAAGCCAAAAATCGGCCGAGGAGCCGCATCAATGGAAGCTATTGGCCCTGAAGCGTCTCAACCGCATGGACGAGTTCTGGGAGCTGGAAGAGCAACACTTTTCCCGGCTGAACGGCAGTAAGCGGGCTGTGGCGGAAGGAAGTGCAGCGGGGAGACGCGGCGATTTTGATCTGTCGCAAAAGTTACTGCGGCCGCTGGCTGACGATCCATCAACCAAGGTCGAGCCGGTGGTCTTCAATGAGCTGGCCTGGAATGCACTGTTCCTGGACGCAGCGCCCTTGGACGCGGCGCTGCAGGATGCGGTCACCGCCAATGAACGCACTCAGTATCGAATCCCGAATTTGCTGCACACGTTGGCCACCGTGCATGCCGAACTTGCACATCCCGTCGAGGCAAAACAGTTCCTCATGCAGGCGATTGACGCCCGCGACGGCAACGTATCAAACGCAGACTTTTTCGTTCTTGGCCGAATCGCGGAGTGCTATGGACTCAATGAGATCGCCGTCAAACATTACGCCCAAGTCGAACCTGGCGATGGACCGAATTCCACGCAGAATTTGGCCCGACAGCGGTTGAAGCGGCTTGGTCACTGAACCGCTCGACTGACTTCATCAGGAACAGAGCCCCTCAATTTCGGATCGAGTGACTCTTGCGAATTTCGTAGTCGGGGCGACTGGACCCAATTGAACTTTTTGGAGCGGCAGCCGACGCTGGGGAAAGCCCTCTTCATGCCCTGTTAGCAGCGGCATAAATTGACGGGCGCCTTGGTGGGTCGCGTGCGATTTTTTCCGTTTTCTGAGATGACTCCGAATCGGCAAAAATCACTTGCACGGCCATTGGGTCTCCGTATATATTTTGTATATGTTTCATATACGGAGGGTGGCATGGGCATTGTGAAGATCGACGATGATTTGCACGATCAAATACGCAACGCGAGCGTCGTGTCGTATCGGTCGATCAACGCGCAAGCGGCCTTCTGGATCAAGATTGGCATGGTGTGCGAAATGAATCCGACGCAGAGTTTCAATGAGATCGTTGCTCGGGAACTGCGAGCCGCGGGCGTTGTGCCGCAAGCCATCAAGGTCGCTTCGACATGACCAAGCGACCAGAAGAAATCGCATTGTTGGCGGAGTCAGGTCAGTTGCTCGCGGATGTGTTTGGCTATTTGGATCGGCTGAGCTTGATCGGCATGTCAACCATGCAGATCAACAATCTGGTCGATAGCCTCATCGTGAATCAACTCAAGGCACGCCCCGCTAGCAAAGGGCAGTACGGGTATGCCTACGCACTTAACTCCTCTCGCAACAACGTGGTTTGCCATGGTGTTCCATCCACTACAGAGATATTGCAAAGCGGGGATATCGTTAATTTCGATATCACGTTAGAGAAAAATGGCTATATCGTTGATTCCAGCAAAACGTATCTTGTTGGTGAGGTGTCACCGCTGGCTAAACGGCTCGTGCAAGTGACCTACGAAGCGATGTGGAAAGGAATCAAGGCCGTTCGTCCAGGCGCCAGACTTGGCGATGTGGGGCATGCCATCGAACGGCACGCTCGGAGAGCGGACAGACTTCCATGGCTTGGATCAAGCCGTCTTCGATGGTGAAACGGTGGCCAACGTGTTCATCACCAAGAATGGCCCCGTCCAGGTCGCGCACGACTTGATGCACATCGACCAAGATTCGCCCAGCACCCTCTAGCCGGAAGGAAACCGGCTCGACGTGCGGGTCAATCTCAGACCACTGCTCCGTCCAGTAAGCTCGGACATCATGCTGACCGCGAACGACGCCCCCCTTAAACGCCCGCGGCCATGCCACGTCCGGGGCCATGGTGGCGAAGGCGGCGTCGAAGTCCCGCGCGTTAAACGCAGCGTACGCCGCGCGGAGCAGTTCGACTTCCGGCGAAGGCTGATCTGGCATGAAGAACTCCAAGGTTGATGCATCACAGCCGAATGAGTGATTCTTTAACCGAATTGCAGCGAAAATAGGTTGTTGCCACAGTCTCGTCAATGACCGCGATTGGCAATTCGCCGATTGGTTACAGCCAACTCAGGTGCGCGAAATGGCTCAGAACTTCTTGGGCGGCAGAATGCAGGTGATGAACCTACTAATTTAGATCGGTACGAACCCGCGCGCAAAGTATGGCGACTGGCGGCATGTAGCCATATTGATGCTGTCCAAAACCTCAAGTTAATTGCCGGCTGAACGTCCGCTTGACCTGGCAACGAGATTTGAACCGCCCGACGTGTAGAGATCGAAGATGTTGCGTCAACTCCGCTGGAACGTCAGGCGTTCGTACGGCGCTATTTGAACACAATCTTGAAACTGCCACTCTTGTCCCCATAATGAGAAAGCCCTTCGACGTTCTCGCCGAGGGCTCATTTCTCAACAAAGTCTGTCTGACTAGACGGCTCTAGAACTTTTCCTAAGCGGTATCCGGATATGGAAAAGGGTCAGGTCCAAATAGGATCGAACATCGTATTTGTCACGAGCGACGAGACTGAACCGTCAATATTGGAGCTGTCTTCTTTGCTCCAACTCTGATTTGAAATCGGGATCGAAACGGAACCGCCCCGGTGATAAACTGGGGCGTGTTCGTTTAAGGAGCATTCCGATGGGCGACTATTTTAAGCCGTGGATACGTCAGGCCGGCGCGGTAGTTGTGGCGGGGATCTGCCTTTTTTCCATGGTTTATTCGATCCGACCATTTCTCAAAGGCGGAGGTCTCAAGTTTCACTTAGAAGCGACAGAACGGGCAATTGAATTCGGTGTCGACAGAACGCGAAACGGCATCGGTGACTTGCCGCCAGTCGATTTACTAAGTTGCTCCATTACCTATCGGTCAATCGCCATCGTGGCGGCGATATTGCTGGTCTTGGTGCTGGTTGGTCAACGGCGAAAACGGCAACCGAAGTTTGAGTCGGTGCGTGTCGATACATCACTGGCTAACGGCCCCAAGACCGGGCGAGGAAAGAGGCTGTGTCTGGAACAGATCAACCTTCACCTGAGAAACATTCACAACATCTGGCTTCATCGCGGGTTTCGGCGTTGAACGAGACCGCTGTCGTTTTTGGTGGCAGGTCTGGCGATCTGCTCCAGCTGGTTGCTGCTCAGCAAACCACGACAAACGAACTGCGAAAAAGTTCAGCCAGCGGAAACTTCCAATGACCACACGACCTGAAGTTCAGGTCGACCCCTACCCCATTGACGATCGCAATTTGTGGTTGGCAAGCGGCACTCCGTAAGTCGCTCGGCGGTCTTTTCGGTGTGCAGAGGATTTCGCTCGGTCGCCCAACGAAGCGACCTGTTCCTACGATTGATTTCGAGTCACGCCGGGTGGCCCAGGTTGCTTCGCAACCTTTGGGGGCCGTAGGCCAGGGAGGTTGAACAGGCGCGTTCATCTCAGGTCATTGGATGGAATTGCCCATTGATCGTTGAAATGCTACTAGCGAGCAGAACTCCATTTCCAGTCCGTTGCGCGGGTCACGGGGCCCGCGTGGATCGGTTTGTGATACCTTTCATCCAGTTTCTCTTCATGCTTTTTGTCATTTAAGCCTCCTTGGCCTGCGGCCCCCAGGTTGCAAAGCAACACTGGGCCACCCCAATAACCGTTTTGCCGACTGCGAAAGGTAGCCGAAACCCAAAAGTAAACCGTCCTCATTGATTGGGGCTCATCCTCTTTTTTCGACGCGGCGCACCTTTAAGGACTCATCAGATTTCGCAGGGCTTCGTCCCAGTCGGCGGCTCCGATGATCGGCAACGCAATTGCAAAGACGCGCTGTTCATCCGGCGTGCCGGCCGCCTGAAACAGTTCATACATTTTCCGTTTGCGATCAGGGGAACAGATCTGCCCCGGCCGATTCGTCCAAAGTCCCAGATTCAATCCCCCCTCCTGGGCATGGTCGGTGTGGCGATGCAGAATGAATGCGTCGATGCCGGGAAGCCTGTCGACCGTTTTATAGGCCAAGGCATAGGCAGCCGCCTGCTCGAGTTCTCCCTGCGGCCGCCCTTCGTTGCAGTGGAAACCTTGCTCCGACAGGATCACCCGCCGCGATTGTCCTGCAAACTTCAATCGATCCTGCTGCAGATAATCCATCAGAACGTCCAGATTGCGGAACGTGATGGAATGCGCTTGATTGTGATGAGGGGAATGGACGTTATCCCGCCAGAACCTGGGATCGGTGAGTGGTTCCGGATAGGGATGGTGCGCCAGATGCCAGTCAAAGTCGCCGTTTTCGTGGGCTTTGGCGGCGAATCGATCAAGAAACTCTCGGCCACCCAGACATTGCGTGGAACTGCCCGCCGCGTAACGCTCATTCCAGAAGTGGTCCATCGAGAGATAGACGCGTGCCGCGCGCGAAGACTTCCGCACGGCCCGATGAATCAAGCGGACAGCTCTTTCGTATTCCGTCATCACTTCGTCCGGTGTCGCGTGTCCCATGTTGGCCCAGAACCAGTGCGAGTTCACTTCATTTCCGCAGATGTACCCCCAAACCCGGCCATGTCCCTGTTCGGCACTGTACCGATCGGCCAGAAATTCCAGGCAGGCCTGCAGTGCGTCGGACCCATCGGCCGTGGTGGTGTTGAACATGGCAATCGGTCCCGCCATTTTCTCGTTCTTCGCAGAGCGGGGGTGCAGCATTAACTCGTTTCGCTTCGCATCCTGGGACACATAGGTGAGCAGGATCAGCGTGACCACAATCTGATGATCGCTGAGCGGTTTGACCTGGGCATCGATCCCTGCCACTTGAGAGGGCGAGAAGGCAAACTGCTTGCCGTTGACGGTCCATTTCGGCCCATTGTCCTGACCGGTAGGGTCAATCAATTGAGTGAGATCGACGTTTAGCGCGGCATGGTGAACACCGAGTGCGATCGCGTCGTCGATCATCTGAACCTGCAACCCCTTCTTATTGAGCGGCTGCGGAAAGTGTTCTTCATTGGGTGGCCCTGCAAATGCCATCGACGCAGATCCGCCGCAGATGATCAAAATCAGAATCGACCGCATGCGGAGTTCCAATGAAAAAGAGGACAGCGATGAATGTGAGTTAGCATTCGGTCACCGGCCTCGGGGTGAAATTAGCGTCGCGCTGTTCAACTCATCCAAGGCGCGGAAGAAGGGGATAAACCCGAATCATGGAATGCACAATACTCGCGATTGCTGTCTTTGTCTTCCGCGGTTTGTCGAACTCTCATTGGGGTTCATCCCCTTTGACTTCTCCTTCGCACCATCAAGAAAATTGCCCGCTCCGTCCTTGTACGACCACAAATAGTACGACCCAATGCCGACATTCCTTGCCATCATGGCTAGCGAGTTGCCCAGAGCCATGTAGTAGACGTAAGCCCGACGATCGACTTGCAACACGCCGTCCTTGGCGAAAGTGTCGGGAACGTCACCGACATACTGCCACTTGCGGTCCTTATAGAAGAATGTGTCCTGTTCTTGCGAGGCGAAGCTGCCGAGTTTCGGGATACTTTCCGAGAGGAATTGCGGAAAGCCACCAACTGGGACGAGCGATCAACTGCGGCGAAAGCCAAGCAGCTTCAGGACGAACTTATTCAGGTTCGAGATCACCAGAACCGTTTACTCAACCTGCGGCTGCTCGAAGAGATCGAAGCCAATACCTACGCCACGAAGGCACAGGAACTTCGAGATCGGGAATCAGAGTTGAAACTTCAGATCGACTCGGCAGACCGCAATCGGCATGAAATCATCGACACTGCGATCAAAGCGTTTGAACTTTCTCAAAACCTACGTGCGAAGTGGTTTGCAGCGGATTGGGCTGCAAAACGCCGAATCCTCGAAATCGTGTGTTTGAACTGGAAGCTCGATGGCGTAAGTCTCGTTCCAGAATGGAGAAAGCCCTTCGACATGTTGGCCGAAGGGCTTCAAACGAAAGATAGTCGGGGCGACAAGATTTGAACCGTGTCAAAAAACGTTCCTTTCCCCAGAACACGAACGGTGGGGATGTCTGCGTCCATCTTTCTCACTTCACGCCCGACGGCTTCGTTGATATTGATGAACGTCCACTGGCCACCGCTCTTCGTGTAGCCTGAACCACATCCGATTAACATGACAGTCGTCATGGCGATGAACGACAATCGGAGAGCGGCGTTTTTCATTGCAGGTTCACCAACGATGGTTTTTCCGCCAACTTCGGCCACGAAAGGTTAACGACACCGGGCAATTACTCGGTGTCGTCTCGCCGTCTGTGATTCGGTCCCTGAATGATCCATTTCGGAACCGGTATGGCAGGAATTCGAGCGATCAACAGCAACACGCCTGACAAGATCACCAAAATCGGCACCTCGAGGTCGAGCGTCAGTCGACCGGTCTGTCGGAGAACGGAAATGCCACTCGCGACGATGAAAAATGGCGAGACGACAACCGTCACTTTGTCGATGCCACCGATAGCAATCGTGATGACACCGACCATCGCCAGTCCAAGTGTCCAAATCCAATCGATGCTTGGCGCGACTCTCAGCTCGCTCAGCAACCAGCCGGTCCCGACGGTGATGAGGAGAACCGGAACAACGAGCGATTTCTTGTCGGACTTCGTGAGAAGTTTTTCGTTCATTCTGTAACGGTCCTCTTGTTGCCGACCGCGGCGTGGCCCAGGGAGGCCGAAAAGCCGCGTTCATCTCAGACCTTAGGATGGAAACGCCCATTGGTTCCTGAAATGCTACCAGCGAGCAGAACTTTATTTCCAGTCCTTCGCGCGGGTCACGAGGCCCGCGCGGATCGGATTTTGATAATTCTCGTCCAGTTCCTCTTCCTGCTGCTTGTCGTTGAAGTCTCCTTGGCCTGCGGCCCCCAGATTGCAAAAGCAATCTGGGCTACCCGGAGAGCTGGCCAACATGCGTCAATTCTCGGACATTGTTGGCTTTTTTGGACCAATCTTCCAAACGTTTGGAAACAAGACGCGTTTTGATCTTGGACGATGGCTCTTTTTTTGTATGTTATTAATTAACACGCAGTCGCACGTCAGTCGCCGTCTGCAGCGGCGAGGGAATTCGACGGGCAGCGTGGAAATGTGGGTTTGATCGTGAGCGGACTCGGGGCGTGTTGTGTGCGAATCTGTTGGGGGGAATCAGGGATGTTGAAACGAGCATGGCCGGTGAATGTCGAATGCGGGCGCGAGCGGATTGCTCAACGGACTCAACAGCGAGCGGAAGAACGGGCCAAGCGGGTCAAGCGGGACAAGGGACTGAATTGGGCGACGGTACTGTCCCTCGTCGGTGAACGCATCGTGTGGTGGTTGTCTGCCGTGGTCAGCTCGCCGAGGGGAACCGGGTTCCGTCCGCATGACATCCTGCGTGGCTCGTCCAGGGGCTTTGTCGCGAAGTACGGCGGCGTGAGGAGCCGCGGAGGACAATTGGATCGCGGAGGACAGTGGTTTCGCGGAGGACAGTGGTTTCGCGGAGGACAGTGGTCTCGGAGTTGGCTGCGGGGAGAGAGTTCGCCCGGTCGTCGAAACGATCTATTCTTTGCGGGCGCTTTCTTTGTTGGCGTGGACGAAGTGTCGGAACAGGCCGCGGCTGAAGGACCGGCAGTGGTGGCGAATCGCCAAACGCTACGAAATAGGGAAGGTTGCCAACTTGGCCAATGGGCAATGTGGCTCAAACGCTACAAAACAGGGATGTTTGCCAACTTGGCCAACTTGGCCAAGCAAATTTGCGAAATGTTGGACTCCTCCCCCGGCTCGGCGATTCCCTGGCGGAAGGAGGGAAAGCGGCTGGCCGAGCCGATCTCGACAATGCCGCGTGGTGATCGTCAGATCCTGACTGGTGGTATTGAACGTCTTAGAGGGCAGGCTTTGGCGGCTTGAATGCCACGCCGGCGGGTGAGGTCCTGCTTTGATCCGCGGTTTCGAGGAAATCGTCTGTCGCCCGATTCTCGCTCGTCCTGATTTTCTGCGATTTTTCCAGTGATCGACCGTGATTTATTTGCTGCGGACACCGGGTTTCCAGCGGGAGCGACGGGACACGGTTGATGGTTGAACTTGCTGGTCTATACTTCCTGTCGGACCTGTTGTTTGTCGAATTGCCCCTGCCCCTTCTTTGATTGTTGTTTTGCCCATGCCCGCATCTGACATCGTGATTCGTGGTGCTCGTGAGCACAATCTGCAGGACGTCAGTTTAACCCTCCCTCGCAATCAATTGATCGTGATGACCGGCGTCAGCGGTTCGGGAAAAAGTTCCCTGGCCTTTGACACGCTGTATGCCGAAGGGCAACGACGGTATGTCGAATCATTGTCGTCGTACGCTCGGCAGTTTCTGGGGCAAATGCCCAAGCCGGATGTCGATTCGATCACCGGTCTGGCCCCGTCGATCGCGATTCAGCAAAAGGCCAGCGGACGCAACCCGCGAAGTACCGTCGGCACCATCACCGAGATTTATGATTACCTGCGCGTGTTGTTTGCCCGGGTCGGAGTGCCGACCTGCTATCAGTGCGGTCGCGCGATCACGGCGCAGACTCGTGAACATATTCTCGATCGCGTCTTGCGCCTGCCCGACGGCACGAAGTACTCCGTGCTGGCTCCGCTGGTTCAGCGGCAAAAGGGCGAGTTCAAAGATTTGTTTGTCGATCTGCTGAAACGTGGTTTTCTGCGAGCCCGCGTGGATGGCAAACTGGTCCAGTTGACGGACGATTTGCAACTCGACAAGCAGATGAAACATACGATCGACATCGTGGTCGATCGGTTGATCGCGGGAAAGACGCCGCGGGCGCGCGTGGCGGAAGCGATTGAAACGGCACTCAATCTGGCGGAACGTCGGTTGGTGATCGCGCGTGAAAGTACTTTCAGCGGGGCCGGAGCGAACGGGACCGAAGCGGAACAGGAAGCGACCGAGGTTGCCACGTCGGGACGCGGAAAGAAGGCGGCGGGAAAACGAGCTGCGCAGGCCGAAAAAGCTGCTGGACCTACCGAGTCACGGACGACGAAGACGGCGAAACGGGGGGCTCGTCCCGTCGAATTCGAAGACGACGAAGAGGGGCCGGGCGCCGCCGATGCGGAATCACTCGATGAACTCTACTCGTGCGACTATGCCTGTCTGCATTGCGGCATCAGCTATGACCAGCCATCGCCGCAGTTGTTCAGCTTTAACAGTCCGCAGGGCATGTGCCAGGATTGCCAGGGATTGGGCATTCGTTACGACTTCGCCGTCGATCGGCTGGTTCCCGACGATTCGCTGACGATTCAGAAGGGAGCGATCGTCGTCCTGGGGAAATTGAGTTCCGTCGGGAAATGGCGAAAGCACATTTTGAAGGGTGTGGGCCGCGCCATCGAAATCGATCTGGATCTGGCCGAAGATTCGTTCTTCAAAACGAAATGGCGCGACCTGCCTGCGGAAGCGAAAAAGCGGTTCCTGTATGGTCTGGGTTCGCGCAACATCACCTTCGCGTATCGCTCGGGCCACGCGGTGTGGAAACGAGGGGGAACATACGCGGGGTTTATCCCAGAACTGCTCGATGAATACCGCAAGACGCGCAATCCAATGCGGCGAGTGCAGCTGGAAAAGTACATGCACGAAACCGGCTGCGCGAGCTGTGCCGGCAGTCGCTTGAACAAACAGGCGGGCAGTTATCGGATCATTTCCCACAACAGTCAGGCCGCGCGAAACGAGCGACGTGGGGTGAAGGTCGTTGCGGAAGCGGCGGATGCGGATGACAGTCTGGCGACGGCATTTCGTGAAGGCGACGGGCCTCAGACATCAGCCCCGGCAAAGACGAAGGCGAATCGTCGCGGACAGAAAACAACCGGCGAGGAAAATGGTTCAACACCGTTGAACGGCACTGCGGAACCGTTGGCTCTGTCGCTGCCGGAAGTCTGTTCGCTCAGTACGCTGGCCGCGTGGGAGTTCTTTGGGGATCTCGAACTGACCGAGACCGGACGCTATATCGCTTCCGAGGCGCTCAAAGAGATTCGGGGACGGTTGGGATTCCTGCTGCGCTGCGGATTGGATTACCTGACGCTCGACCGCACCGCGCCGACGCTGTCGGGGGGAGAAAGCCAACGCATTCGGCTGGCGGGACAGATTGGCTGTGGGTTGGTCGGCGTGGTTTACATTCTGGACGAGCCGTCGATCGGCTTGCATCCGCGCGACAACGTCATGCTGCTCGACAGCCTGAAGGATCTGCGCGATCAAGGAAACACGGTCATCGTCGTCGAGCATGATGACGAAACGATGAAGGCCGCCGACTACCTGGTCGATTTCGGCCCCGGTCCCGGGGTTCGCGGTGGTGAAGTCGTCGTCGAAGGATCCGTCGATGACATTAAAAAGTCCGAACGCAGTCTGACAGGAGCCTTTCTGAGTGGCCGTCGTTCGATTGAAGTCCCGCGGATCAGGCGGCCGGGCAACGGTCACGCGATCGAGATTCATGGCGCGACGCATCACAACCTGCGCGATGTCACGGCTCATTTTCCGCTCGGCAAGTTTATCTGTGTGACGGGGGTCAGCGGGTCGGGGAAAAGTTCGCTGGTCAACGACATCCTGTGGGAAGTCTTGAATCGCGACATCAACAAAGGAACCGGACGTCCCGGCTCTTATAAGAAGATCGTGGGGCTGGAGCACATCGATAAGGCGATCGACATCGACCAGAGTCCCATCGGTCGCACGCCGCGTTCGAACCCGGCGACCTATGTAAAGTTGTTCGACCTGATTCGGGATCTGTACACACAACTGCCCGAATCGAAGCTGCGTGGATTCAAGCCAGGTCGTTTCTCGTTCAACGTGCCCAGCGGACGTTGCGAGGCCTGTGAAGGAAACGGCGCGAACAAGTTGGAGATGGATTTTCTGGCCGACATCTGGGTGACCTGCCCCGTTTGTCAGGGGAAACGGTTCAACAAAGAGACGCTGGATGTTCGCTTCAAAGGGAAGAACATCAATGACGTGCTGGACATGGATATCCAGCAGGCACTGGAACATTTCACTCATCAACCCAAGCTGATGAAGTCGCTGCAGACGTTGCACGACGTGGGGATGGATTACATCAAGCTGGGCCAGCCCTCACCGACATTGTCGGGTGGTGAAGCCCAACGTGTGAAACTGGCGAAGGAACTGAGCAAGCGATCGACGGGCAAGACCGTCTACATTCTGGACGAGCCGACCACGGGATTGCACTTCGTCGACATTGAACACCTGTTGCGGGTGTTGCATGGTTTTGTCGAAGCGGGCAACACGGTGATTGTGGTGGAACACAATCTGGACGTGATCAAAACGGCCGACTGGGTCATTGATCTGGGCCCCGAAGGCGGTTCAGGTGGTGGACGGATTTTGGTGGAGGGGACGCCGGAAGAAATCGCCCGCTGCGACGAATCGTATACCGGTCGCGCGCTGCGTGTGATACCCGAACTGCAGTCGGCCCGGGACAGCAAGAAGAAAACCAAGGGCGGCAAAGCGACGGCTGCCAGTCTGGCTCCACTGCTGGCGCCTCCGTCGCGTTGGCAAACCTCGGTCGCACTGAAGGACTCGGCCCAGGGAGCCGACACATCGATTGTGGTGCGGGGTGCAACGCAGCACAACTTGCAGCATCTGGATGTGAACATTCCTCGCGATCAGATGACGGTCTTTTGCGGGCCGAGCGGCTCCGGCAAAAGTTCGCTGGCGATGGACACGCTGTACGCCGAAGGCCAGCGTCGCTACGTCGAATCGCTGTCGTCGTACGCGCGTCAGTTTCTCGGCCAGATGCCCAAGCCGCGGGTCGAACATATTCACGGCTTGCAGCCGTCGATTGCCATCGAGCAAAAGACGGTCGGGAATACTCCACGTTCGACCGTGGGCACCGTCACGGAAATCTACGACTACTTGCGAATCCTGTTCGCGCGACTGGGGACGCAGCATTGTCCCGATTGCGGCATCGCCGTGCAGTCACAGACGGTGGATGACGTGATCGACCGGCTGATGCAGATGGGCTCAGGTGCGGACAGTGCGGCGGAACGAAAATCGTCGGACACGGATGCCCCGGCGTCGCGGCTGTTGATCCTCGCGCCGCAGGATGTCACTGTCGGACAGCAATATTCGAAGCTGTGGGAACGGCTGGGCGAACAGGGATTTCGACGAGTGCGAATCGACGGAGTCACGTTCACGCTGGACGATGTGCCCGAAATCGACCGCAAGCGCAAACACAATGTCGAAATTGTGGTCGATCGCGTGACGGTTTCAAAAACCGGACGAGCACGTCTGGCGGAATCGGTCGAACTGGCGTTTGATCTGGGCCGGGGATTTATTCGCGTGGCCGTCGTGGACGAGACGCGCGACGAGAAGAAATGGAAGGTCCTGCCGTTCAGCTTGTTTCGAGCGTGTGAACAGTGTGGTCGCAGTTTTGAAGAACTGGCTCCGCACAACTTTTCCTTTAATAGCCCGCTGGGCTGGTGCGAGACCTGTGAAGGGATTGGAATTCAGCAGGGAACGAACCTGGGGGCACTGATCTCGGATCAGACGCGATCGCTCTCACGTGGTGCGGTCAGTGCCTGGCCCGATCCGTCGAAGTCTCCCTTGTTCCGACGAATGCTGGCCGCGATGGCTCGCGATTGTGACATCCCGCTCGATGTGCCGTTCTCGCAACTGGAACCCGTTCATCAGCGCGCGGTCCTCTACGGGACTGGCGATACCTGGATCACTCTGACGCCCGAGGGGGCTTCGGCGTCAGCCGCTAAAGGCAAGGGCAAAGCCGCGGCGTCCCAGACGCCTCCGGGCACGGTCCGCTTCCAGTACAAGGGTCTGTACCCTGCGATCGAACAAGCGGCCAGTTTGTCTTACGACTATCGTACGAAGCTGTATGGGCTGGTGGGCGAAGTGCCCTGCTCGTCGTGTAACGGCAGTCGATTGCGTGACGACGCGAGTGCGGTGAAGCTGGCGGGAAAGACGTTGAAGCAACTTTGCGATCTTCCGCTGCGCGACGCACTGGCGTTCTTGAGCGAGCTGAAGATGACCGCCTCGCAGAAAAAAATCGCGGGCGACCTGCTGGGCGAAGCGACGTCGCGTCTGCGATTTTTGGTTGAGGTGGGATTGCACTACCTGACGCTGGCGCGCACATTGCCGACGCTGTCGGGAGGCGAGACGCAGCGGATTCGGCTGGCCGGTCAGATTGGTCGGGCGCTCACGGGGGTTCTGTACGTATTGGATGAACCGACGATCGGTTTGCATCCCAGTGACAATGATCGACTGCTGACGGCGCTGATCAAATTGCGTGACCTGGGCAACACGATCGTGATGGTCGAACATGACCGCGAAGTGCTCGAAGCGGCCGATCGGCTTTATGACTTTGGGCCGGGAGCCGGCCGGTTTGGCGGCACGATTACGGCTCAAGGAACACCGCGCGAGATCAAGAAAAGTGAACTGTCGTTGACGGGCAAGTTCCTTTCTGGACGGGAAGAGATCGTCATTCCCGAGCAGCGGCGGCTGCGGCTGGTTTCGACGGATCAGGTGGCGGTCAAAGACAAGTCGGTCGCAAAGAAGAAAGGGACCAAGCAAGTTGCGGTGGCCGAGGTTGAGGTCTCACCCGTGACGATCGTACGGCCCAGTCCCTATGAAGTGCCTCCGGGCGGTGGATGGCTCGAGCTGTTGGGGGCTCGTCAGCACAACCTGCGGAATGTCGATCTGCGAATTCCACTGGGAACGTTGACGGCCGTGACGGGCGTCAGTGGCAGTGGCAAGAGCTCGCTGATTGATGACACGTTGGCGCGTGCCATCGCCCGAAAGCTGCATCGTGCGTCGACTCAACCGGGGCCGTACGACGAATTGAATGGACTGCAGTTCCTCAGCAAGCTGATCGTCGTTGATCAGCAACCGTTGGGCACGACACCCGCTTCCAATCCAGCCACATATACCGGCGTGTTCGAGCATATCCGCGAATTGTTCGCTCGCATGCCCGAGGCGAAGGTGCGTGGCTACAGTGCCACGCGATTCAGCTTCAATCGACCAGGCGGTCGTTGTGAAGCCTGCGAAGGGAACGGACAAAAGCTGATCGAAATGCACTTCTTGCCCGATGTGTGGGTCGAATGTGATGTCTGTCGTGGGCACCGCTACAACGCCGAAACACTGGCGGTGAAATATCGCGGGCAAAGCATCGCGGACGTGCTGGCGATGTCGATCGGACAGGCGCTTGAACTGTTCGATAACATTCCCAAGATTCGCGCTCCGTTGTCGGTGCTGGCGGCCATCGGTCTCGACTATCTGACCTTGGGTCAGCCCGCGCCGACACTCTCGGGCGGCGAGGCGCAGCGGGTCAAACTGGCTGCGGAATTGGCACGGCCTCAAGCGGGCAAGACGTTGTATCTGCTCGATGAACCGACGACCGGGTTGCACTTCGACGACATTCGCAAGCTGCTGAAGATTCTCAATAGCCTCGTGGATGCCGGCAACACCGTGGTGGTGATTGAACACAATCTTGACGTGATCAAAACGGTCGATTGGATCATCGATCTGGGGCCGCATGCCGGCTCGGAAGGCGGCTGGATTACCGCGGAAGGAACTCCGGAAGAGGTCGCGAAGATCGCGACGGAACGGGCGATCGCGGGAATCAATGGAGCTGCGAAGGTCCAGACCGCCGGTGCCAAAAAGAACAAGACGCAGCTGGCGGAAACGACAGCACGCAAGCGTTCGGGACAGAATCACCAAACGCTCGCCGTGAGTGATCAGGGCCTCTTCGACAGTGATGGTGATCTGACTAATGGGACTCATCGCAGCTTGACGGGCGAGGTTCTGGCCGGCGTATTAGCCGACGGCAAACGTGGCGATCGCGAAACGTTCGATGCCGCGGCGGCCCGGAAAAAGCAGGCCGGCGATCTCGATCCGACCAAAATCGGTGCTGATGCCAAGATGCCGTGGGAGTCAGACGGCCGGCGGTGGCACACGGTCGAAGGATTGGCTAACAATGGGCAACCTCGTCGCTGGAAGGGAGCGATGCTCGCCAAAATCATTGATGCCCTGGAAGCGTCCGAACAGTTCAGTCCGACCGACTGGAACGAACGCAGCCGGGTCGAAGTGGCGGCCAAACCGAAGACGATTGGTTGGTTCCTGCATGCCTACACGGGTGACGAATGGCTGCTGTCGCTGAAGTTTCGTGTCCCGAAGAAGACGTTTGTCGAAGAGGCCTTGTCGAGCGAATTGGGATTGAAGGACGTCAACGATCTGGACGACATCCCGGTCTATAACCGTCAGCCGCGGGTGCGAATTCGTCCCTCAACCAATGGTCCCTTTGAAGAGGTGACGATCTCGCTGATCGACATGACCGAGATCGAAAGCGCGGCGTTCGAACGATTCTTCGCAGCGGCTCAGAAATCGTTCATCAGCCGGGCCACACCCGAGGCCCTGAATCTCGACGATCTGACTCCGTGGAAAAAACTGGGGCGTAAATGGCACACAATGCGGAAGGGGTTTCTGCAAGGGATCATCGAATGGGAACCCGCCGTCTTGGAACAACTGGTCACTCTGATGGAAGACCTGTTGCCGATGGCTGTGGCTGACTGGACGCAAAAAGTGGTGGTCAACTTTACGATCGACAAAACCCCCGTCGCGAATCTGACCACCAAGCGTCCGGCCGGATTGGACTTTGCGATGTTCGTTCCGAGTGGCGCAGTCCAGTTGGGCGAGATCGCGAGTATCGGAATCGATCCCGAGATTGCGTCGCACAAAGAGGGGCTGGATGTGGTGCGGCTTCGCTTCACCACGACGGACCATGTGCAGTCACCGGCGCTCCGAACGTTTCTGAGCGTTCATTGGAAAAAATGATCGGCGTCGGAACGACGTAGAAAGGATGGCCAGATCAAGACCGAATGATGCCGAGGCCGCCTTACGGGTTTGCGGCCAGATAGATGTGCTCCGCTTGCTCGGGATCTGTTTGCGGGAAGTCAGTTCGTGCGTGTGTCCCGCGGCTTTCCTTGCGAGCGATGGCCGCCTCGATCATCAAGCGGGCCACGAGCAGCAGGTTTTGCATTTCCCAGCCTTTGGTCATCGCGAATTCGTGAGGTCCCACGTATCGGTCCCAGAACTCGACTTGCTGGCGGGCTGATTCCAGATCGATCGCGTTCCGTTCGATACCGACCTTACGCCACATTTCGCTGTTCAAGGAATTCAGCAAATCGTCCAGTTGCAGTGTGGCCGATTCGGGTGGTTCACCGCCTTCGGCAAATGCGGCTTCGCTGGGAATGACCGCTTCATCGTCGGGCGACAACGGCAACGCCATGAATTGATCGGCTTCTCCGCAGGCCGCGGCTGACGCATTGCGACCGGCTCGTAACCCGAAGACCAGGCCTTCCAGCAGGCTGTTGCTGGCCAGCCGATTGGCTCCGTGCAGTCCGCTGGATGTGACTTCGCCGGCAGCCCACAACCGGGGCAGCGTCGTACGAGCTTCGTTGTCGACGGTGACACCACCGATCATGTAGTGAGCCCCGGGCCGCACGGGAATCAGATCGCGCATCAGGTCCAGACCGAACTGGGCACAGACTTGTCGGATATGGGGAAACCGTTCCATCACGAGTGATTTTGGCAAATGAGTCAGGTCGAGATACACGCAATGATGACGCGTTTTCTCCATTTGGCGGGTAATCGAGCGACTGACGATATCGCGTGGTGCCAGTTCGGCCGCAGGGTCGTAATCGGGCATGAAGCGATGGCCCGTGCAGTCGCGCAGCAGGCCGCCTTCACCTCGTGCGGCTTCGGAAATGAGGTGTCGTGACGAGCCCGCGATGTACAGGACCGTCGGATGGAACTGCATGAATTCCATGTCGCGCAGTTCGCAGCCGGCGCGAAACGCCATCGCGTGACCGTCGGCCGTGGCGATTTCGGGATTGGTGGTCTCACGATACAAACGCCCTGCTCCGCCGGTGGCAAGAATCGTTTGCTTGGCCCAGACAAAGGTCTTGCCATGACTGGCGTTCCAGACCAGGGCACCACGGCATTGGCCTTCGTAGGTCAAGAGGTCGATGGTGAAGGTGTTTTCCCAGATATCGACCTGCGGAGCACTGCGGGCCCGCTCGATCAACGCCCGCATGATTTCCTTGCCCGTCGCATCACCCAGGGCGTGGGCGACGCGGCGATGGCTGTGGCCGCCCTCTTGAGTTAAGGCGATCTCGCCATCCGTCTGATCGAACAGGGCACCCATGGTGATCAGTTCGCCGATCCGAGCGGGTGCTTCGCGCACCACGGTCTCGACGATGGCCCGGTCGCATAGCCCCTTACCCGCCGCCACGGTGTCCGCGACATGGTTGGCAAAGGCGTCGACCGGATCGAAGACGCCGGCGATGCCGCCCTGCGCGTAAACGCTGTTCGATTCTTTCAGTCGGTCTTTCGTGGCCAGGACGACGTTTAGTCGCGGATCGACGGCCAATGCCGCGCGAATCCCCGTGATCCCCGCCCCCACGATCAACACGTCGGTGAACAGATGGGGAACTCGTTTCGGATCGAATTGAACGAGATACCGTCGTTTGGGCGGGACCACTAAAGGCGACATAGGATCTATTTCAATTCCACGAGAATTGTTTTGGTCTCGGAGTTATGGCGAACATCGGCGTCGGCAAAATGCTTTTGCAGAATGATGACGACGGTGTCTCCATCGGGCACGGGATTAAATCGAACACGCGTTTTGCCATCATTGGCGATGATTTCGTATTCGATGGTGGGATCACCCAGCGCCGACAGAACCACTTCCTTCAATTTCGTTTGATCGGCGTCCATCAACTCGCGGTTGATTTCGACTCGAATCGCCTGACCCTTGTTGGATTTCAAGGCCGCTTCGACCATCGCTTGTTCGATCAGCATCGGTGTGAATCTGAGAATCAGCATCGTGGGAAAGAAGGCCAGATTGAATTCTTCAGGTGTCTTCGCCTCCTGCATCTTTTCAATAGACCCGTTCATCTGTTCGAGCTGTTGCATCATCTGTGGCTTGATCGATGTCACAATGCCAGGCAAGTTCTTCAGTTTCGATTTGATGTCGTCGATGGTTGTCGCCCAGCCGTCGGCCAGGGATTTGGGCATCCACTTCCCGTCGACCTTCACGAACTCAACCTGTATTGCTTCGCCGTCCTTCGATTCACGATAAGACAAGGTCGCGCTATTGGCGTCTGAATTCACGGTCATGACGCTGACGTTGCCAAATTTCGGCAGCGGCATCCCGTTCAACAATTGACTGCCTGAAGACAGTAATCTTTTCACGTCGCAACGCTTGAGGCTTTCGACATCCGCCACTTCGCTGGTGGCCACGTCATAGATTCCGCCGGCAATTCCATCCCAATGTGGTTTGATGGCGTTGACTCGGGGGGATTTTTGGACGATATCCAACTTCAAGATCATCGATTTTTTTGTCTTCAAAATGTTGGCAATTTTGGCCAGTATTTGGAATGTCTTGGACCAAAGCTCCCCATCCATCTTTTCTCCAAACAGATGCACGACGCCTTCCACATCGGCCTGGTGCGAGGCCGGCAGGAAATCGTAGATGGCATCAAGTCGTCCGTCTTGGAAGGCGACCAGAGTCTGCTGGAACGCGGCCTCTGCAGTTCCCTCGGCGGCGGTGACGACGAGCGGTGCAGGACCACTGGCCGCGGCTGCGGTGTCGGCCGCTGGTTGAGCTGTATCCGGTGCTGTCTCGACGGTGGATTTCGTACTCAGTTTGGCGCTGCCTGCGTCCGTTGGTTGAAGAGCGGAATCAGGCGAGGCGGTCGCATCTTGTGGTTTTGGCTGACCGCAACCCGTAATCACGAAAACCAACAGCAACAAAACCGACAACTGAAAACGATGCATGGTCGAAACCTCCCTGTGGGATGATGTTTTGGTGGTGGCGGAGCCAGTGGCAGTATGGCGTCCTTAGTGAATCATAGCGATTCCGATGGTAATTGCTGCTGAAAGGAGACTTCAACCGCTCAGTCGATCCAGGAGCATGGGTTTTAAATCCCGGATGACCTCCCGGATCCAGTCAGGTTGATCCAACAGCAGGCCTTCCGGTGCACGCATCAATTCGGGCGGAAGCTTGCGAGCCAGATCCTTCAATTCGTCGGCCAATTGCAGGACGGCCTGCGAGTCGTCAGGAAGTTGATCGAGATATCGAACCAGTTCGCTCAAAGGGCCCTCGCCGTCGAATGTCAGCTGCGAATCACGCTGATAGTGAGTGGAAAACTGAACCTGTTCGATCCAGACTTGACCGTCGGAAACAATCGTTGCGGTCGAACGAATTTCCGCGGTGACTTCACCCCGTCGGCTGGTGAGTTCCTGATGAGCACGGGTGGGGCCTTCCAGGATCACTCGAATACCGAGCGGCAGATTGTCGTGTTGCTGAATCAGCGAACGCAGTTGCTCACGGAACTGTTCGACGACGTCGTCAATCTTCTGCAGTTCGGTACAGGAGACGCGACAAATCTCCCAGCGAAAAACATCGAGCGGCCGAAATTCGATTTGCGTTTCCTGCCGTTCGTTCACGGTGATCAGAAAGCATCCGCGTGCGCCGGTTTCGCGAATATGGCGGCCTTGGATATTGCCGGAATAGAGCATGGGCGGAGCTACCAGCGGTGATCCTTCAGAGGGCAGCAGAGTCCGTTTGTGGATGTGCCCCAGTGCCCAGTAGTCGTATTGCTTCGAACGCAGATCGGTCGGTGAACAAGGGGCGTACGTATCGTGTTCGTCCGACCCGTTCAGGCTGGTGTGCAAGAGACCCAGATTGAAGAAATGAGAAACGGCTGCCGGATAGTCGGGTACCATGTTCTTGATTTCCGCCTGACTGGCGAAGCTGCGTCCGTGAATGGCGACACCTAGATCATCGATGCGTCGCGTTTCCGGTTGTTCGTGGGACAGCATCAGACTGTCGCCTGCCGGGTTGACTGGTAGACGCAGTTTGCGAGTCATCGTACTGGCAGCGTCATGGTTGCCGGCGATCAGATAGACGCGAATCCCGGCCTCGCGCAGCTTGGCCATCTGCCGCACAAAGAACATGCCGGTGTTGAAATCCTTCCAATCGCCGTCATACAAGTCGCCTGCAATGACGGCGAAGTCGACCTGTTCGCGAATGGCCAGGTCAACCAGCTTTTCTAAGGCTCGCCGTGTCGCCCCTCGAATCAAGTCGGCCGGTGCACCTTCATACCGTTCCAGCCCTTGAAGCGGACTGTCCAGATGAATGTCGGCGGCGTGCAGGAATTTCATGGGTTTCGTTCGCGTCGCAATTGTTGTTCGCGTCGCTTGGGAGTTAAGAATCGTCGGGCCGCTCGCACGACGCCGATCTGTTTCCTGATCTGTGGAAGTCAGACCGAGTTGACGGGGAAAGGTTCGTCGTTGACCCGCAAAAAAACTTCCTGAGGAATTCTACGTGGTCGGACCGAATGTCCAGGGATGAAATTCCTCATCGCCAATACCCTGGGCTTCGCTTTTGGTTTTCTTACCGCTGGCGACGGCGATCACTTCCTCGAAAATTTCGCGGCCAACATCTTCGAGCGACGCTCCATCGAGAATTTTACCCGCGTTGACGTCCATGTCGTCGATCATTCGGTCGTACATCGGGGTATTGGTGGCGATTTTGATTGTCGGCACGGGCTTGCAACCGAAACAGCTTCCGCGACCGGTGGTGAAGCAGACGACATGCGTACCTCCGGCGACCAACCCCGTCACCGAAGCGGGGTCGTAACCGGGAGTGTCCATGATGACGAAGCCCTTCTTGTCGATCGCTTCGCCATATTTGTAGACGCCTCGCAGTGCGGACGTGCCGCCCTTGGCGATGGCTCCCAGGGATTTTTCATAGATCGTGGTCAGCCCACCTTTTTTGTTTCCGACCGAGGGGTTGATATCGATCCGCTGGCCAAATTTGGCCGTGTATTCGATCCACCATTGAATTCGTTCCAACAGGGCTTCGCCAATCTCCTTGGTGACCGAACGCCGTGTCAGCAGGTGCTCGCCCCCATAGATCTCGGGCGTCTCGCTGAGCACCGATGTTCCGCCATGGGCCACCAGCATGTCGCTGCAATAGCCCAGCGCCGGATTGGCAGTTGTGCCGCTGTTGCCGTCGCTGCCGCCGCATTCCAGTCCCAGCATCAATTCGGAAAGGGGGATCGGTTCGCGCTGGGCTCGATTGATTTCCGGCAGCATTTCGCGAATCTGGGCGACCGCACGCGCGACGGTCTTGGCAACCCCGCCTTGTTCCTGAATGTTCATCACCAGCGGCTGTTTCGGCGACGGGGAATTGCCCAGCTGCAGCAAGCCCCCATTCTCCATCAGAAACGACGCTTGAGCCGTCTCGCATCCCAACCCGATGACGATATAGGCCCCGATGTTGGGGTGCCGGGCCACGTTCGACAGCACTCGGGTTAATTGCTGATGATCTTCCCCGCCGTACTGGATCGCGCAGCCGCCTTTGTGGATCAATGGTACGACGCCATCGACATTGGGGAACTGCGCCAGAAGTTCCTGGTCAAATTTATCGGCCGCGTATTTTGACGTTGTGGCCGAGCAGTTGACGGTCGAGACGATGCCGATGTAATTCCGCGTCCCGAATTTGCCATTGGGCCGTCGGTAACCTTGGAAGGTTCGACCGTGCACCGGTGTTGGTTCGGGCGGAACCTCTGAGCAGAAGGCGTAATCAAGACTTAATTCACCGGCCGAAACATTGTGGACGTGGACCCAGGTCCCCTGGGCGATCGGTTGCGAAGCATAGCCGATGGTCTGTCCGAATTTCTTGATCGGCTGTCCGACTTCCAAGGACCGCAGCGAAATCTTGTGCCCCATGTCGATGGCCTCGCGCGAGAACATCTCGGAGGTACCATCGAATTGGAATGACGTTCCCAAGGGAACGTGCCGGGCGGCGACAGCGATATTGTCATCAGCGTGCAATCGGACGAATGGGCGTGGGAGCATGGCGGATTTCCAAAGTTCGAGGAGGAATTGCCATAGAGAATATTCGGTTCCTCGTATTCAAGCAATTGCGAACGATTCGCGATCCGAGGTGCTGTCACATAGAGATCACGATTGTCTCAGGCGGGCTTCTGACGGAAAACAACTGACAGAACACGTGCCCTCATTCTAGTCCCTTCGGATAGGGGCGGAAGGCAAGAATTCACAGGGATTCGGTCGAAAAATCAGCGGAATCAGCGAGCGGCGCCCAGGCGATCGACCGAATCCTGTATCACGACCAGGGGTGGCGGGGTTCCTGTTGTTCGCCAGACATCGGCGGCTTCGCAACAGGCGGCAATGCGAGATCGAACCAGTTCCACCAGGGCCGCTTCTTGATCTCGGCTGGCGTATTGCTCCAGGATTTCCACCGTCAGTGGTTCGCCGAAGACGACACGGACCCGAGCCGGCTTCAGAAACCAGCCTCCCATCGGCAGTGCCTGATACGCGCCCGAGATTCCGACGGGATAAACGGGCAGCTTCGCTCGGCGAATAATCGCGGCAAATCCCGGCTTCAATTCTCCCAGGTCTCCTGTGGGCGAACGTGTTCCTTCGGGGAAAATGCCGACGAGCCAGCCCGCATGCAGGCGACGGATCGTATCTCGCAAGCTGGTCGTGCTGGCGGCCTGCTGGTTGATCGGCATGACGTGCGTGTTTTTCAGAAGCCAGCCAATCAAGGGAATGCAAAACAGAGAGTCCCTGGCCAGAAAACTGATCGGTCGACGAAATGGCAGTCCGACCACCAGCGGATCGAGAAAGCTTTGATGATTCGCCAGGATGAGCGCGCCCTGCTCTTGTTCCAGCCGCTTATAACCGGTCGCGCGATAACCCAGCCAGAACAGGAAGAACGTCTGAATGACGACCTGAAGCGAAAACCACAGCGGGCTGCGAACGGTCGGCGAATCCGAGGCGACAACTTCAGGCGACGTGGACATGACAGGAACGGCTCTCCATTGGAATTCGGTCGACGATCACGATGCGGATTCAGACATCAGCTGCCCGATTCATCTTCACGTCTTGATGTCCGAATCTCAATCTGGCTCTTTGCTGACCTGAATTCGCATTCCATAAAACGACCGCCGAACGAAATACATTGAAATGGCCAACAGCCCCAGAGCCACGATGAGAGCGATGAACGCGCCTTGGCTTTCCTTCAATTTCTGGCCGAGAGGTACTGCTAACAGGCCAAACAGAGTCGTGAATTTGATGATCGGATTGAGGGCCACGGATGACGTGTCCTTGAACGGATCACCAACAGTATCGCCGACCACGCTGGCGTCGTGCAATGGTGTTCCCTTGGCTTTCATTTCCGTTTCGACCAGCTTCTTGGCATTGTCCCAGGCGCCGCCTGCATTCGCCATGAAAATCGCCTGATACAACCCAAAGATCGCGATCGAGACGAGATAGCCAATGAAGAAGTAAGGCTCCATGAACGCGAAGCTTAACGTCGTGAAGAAGACCGTCATGAAGATGTTGAACATCCCCTGTTGGGCATACTGCGTGCAGATTTCCACGACCTTCTTACTGTCTTCAATCGAGGCCTTCTGGACCGAATCGTCGAGTTTGATTTTTCGCTTAATGAATTCGACCGCTCGATAGGCACCTGTGGTCACTGCCTGGATCGACGCCCCCGTGAACCAGAAGACGACGGCACCGCCGGCAATCAATCCTAGAAGAAATGGAGGGTAGAGAATCGACAGATTGATGACCAATTCCGGCTTCAAACCACGCGTCAGGTCCAGCACGATCGAGAAAATCATCGTCGTGGCGCCGACGACCGCTGTTCCGATCAACACCGGTTTGGCAGTGGCTTTGAAGGTGTTTCCCGCACCGTCGTTCTTTTCCAGATTCTCTTTCGCGAGTTCGAAGTTGGGCGTGAATTGGAAGTTCGTCTGCAGATCCTGACTAATCTTGGGCAACGATTCGATCGTCGACAATTCATAGACCGATTGGGCGTTATCCGTCACCGGCCCGTAACTGTCGACCGCGATGGTCACCGGTCCCATGCCGAGAAACCCGAAGGCGACCAGGCCGAAGGCGAAAACCGTCGGGGCAAGCATCAGTTTGTCGTCACCGATCAACTGGCCGATCTGATAGGCGATCGTCATCAGTAACAGAATAATCATCCCCAGCCAGTAAGCACTGAAGTTACCCGCGACAAGACCAGACAGAATATTCAGCGACGCTCCACCCTGTTGCGAGGACGTCACGACTTCGCGGACGTGTCCCGATTCGGTCGAGGTGAAAATCTTGACCACTTCGGGAATGATGGCACCGGCGAGCGTGCCGCAGGTGATAATGGTCGACAGCTTCCACCACAGCGAACTGTCACCGCCCAGTGACGGGATCAAGATCGCGGAACTGACGTAAGTAAAGACGACCGAAACCAGTGAGGTCAGGCAGACGAGGTAAGTCAGCGGTGATTCGAAGTTGAAACTGGAGAGCTCGCCATATTTTTTGAGTGCCCGAGATTCGTTCAGGAAATATGAGGCGCCCGAGGCCACGACCATCATGACACGCATCATGAAGATCCAGACCAGCAGTTGAATCTGGACCGTCGGATCTTTGACGGCGAGCAGAATGAAGGTGATCAGCGCGACGCCCGTCACGCCGTACGTTTCGAAACCGTCGGCCGACGGACCGACCGAATCACCCGCGTTGTCTCCGGTACAGTCGGCGATGACCCCCGGATTTCGCGCGTCGTCTTCCTTGATCTTGAACTCAATCTTCATCAGATCGGCACCGATATCGGCGATCTTCGTGAAGATACCACCGGCCACGCGAAGAGCGGCGGCGCCCAGCGATTCTCCAATCGCGAAGCCGATAAAACAAGGGCCCGCAAAGTGTGCGGGGACGAACATCAGAATGATCAGCATCAACAACAATTCAACGCTGATCAGTAGCATGCCGATACTCATCCCTGCCTTCAGCGGAATCGAATAACAGGGATAAGCTTTGCCGGTCAAACTTGCGAATGCGGTGCGAGAATTGGCGTAGGTATTCACGCGAATGCCGAACCAGGCCACACCATAACTGCCCAGAATTCCGATCACGCTAAAGATCAGAATCGTGGCCAGCTTGTCCATTTCCAGTTTCTCGACGAAACGGAAATGCACGAAAATGATCGTTCCAATAAACAGCCACAACATGAACAGAAATTTGGCTTGCGTGAGCAGATAGGTTTTGCAGGTTGCGTAGATCAGTTCTGAGACTTCCAGCATCGAGCTGTGCACGGGCAGTTTTTTGATCTGGGCCGAAGCCATCAGTCCGAACACAATCCCCGCGATCGAGACCAAGAGACCCGTCCACAGCAAATCCCGGCCGCCAATTAAACCAAACAGGAATTTGACATTGTTCAAATCCGGCAGGACCAGATTGGCTTCGCTACTTCCATGATGCGATTCTTCGTCGGCGGCGATGGCGGAACTCAAAAGCGCCGCCAGAACAACCACGGCGAAAGTGGCGCAGGAAAGGACACGCTTGCGTGAAACGAAAGATTGGACCAAAAGTGAACATTGGGCAATCGTACGACCAGCGCGAGTGACAAGGCGGCTCATCCGCATAACGGAGTACATCCTGTTGTGAGATTCGTTTTGGTAAGATTACGAGTTCGCAATAAACTAGCTGTACCCGTCGTTAGAGGCAACGGTTGATGAAGAATGGGAATTTAAAACTCGATTTTGAGAATTTCCGGATTGGTACGGCGGGTGCGGCCAGCCCTGAAGGGTTCCGATGAATTGTTGTTCTGCTGATAGAAGTTTTCGGCTGAAAAGACCATCGTTGCCAAGGGAGGAATGGGCTCGATTTTCGGTTGAACGAAGCCTTTTGGCCGGTTGCTGACGGTATGGCCGATCTTAAGGGCTGCAATCAGAAAATGGAGTTTCAGCGAATGGCACCCAATTGAGGCCCAGAAGAATCGTTGGCAGTGTTGCTTTTCCCCGGCCAAACCTCAAAAATCTGCGCTCCCGTTCTGGATCTGTCGCCGCCGATGTCGTATCGCGATGAAATCGCTTTGAGGAGATTGCCGAGATTATGGCCAACGTAAAGCAACTGGCGTCCGCCGCATTGACTGAAGGTAAAGGTGTTTTTCGATTGGCTCCCACGTGGGTGCCCCGTTCGTTCCTTCAGCCGGGTCGTCGCTTGAAGCTCCATCCGGCGGACTATTATGCCTTGGGAACCCATCGAGGTGGCATCGACGAACGATGGTTTTCATCGACCACGGTCGCGGCCAACGAAGGCGCGCCACCCGACGAAGGCTTGTCGTACTGCGTTCACGCCGGACAGAAATTCACGTTGCGTGATGCGATTGCCGAATTGGGATCGGAAGCGGTCGGCGAACACATTTGGACGAAGTACAAACGCTGGCCGGTGTACTCCAAATTCTTCGACAACATGGGACCCATTCCGCACCACATGCACCAGAATGCGGCCCAGGCCAAGTTGGTGGGACAGGAAGGAAAGCCGGAATCGTATTACTTCCCTCCGCAACTGAACCCCACGGGAAACAATTTCCCGTATACGTTTATGGGTTTGGAACCGGGAACCACGAAGCAGGACGTGATTGACAGTCTGGCTCGCTGGAACGACGGCGACAATGGAATTCTGGATCTGTCGAAAGCGTATCGTTTGAAGCCCGGAACCGGCTGGTTGATTCCACCGTGTGTCTTGCACGCACCCGGCAGCTTGCTGACGTATGAACCTCAATGGGGTAGCGATGTCTTCGGAATGTATCAGTCGATGGTCGAAGGCCGCGCCGTTCCGCGATCATTGCTGACGAAAGATTTCCCCAAGGACAAGCACGACGACCTGCAACATCTGGTCGACGCCTTGGACTGGGAGAAAAACGTTGACCCCAATTTCAAAGACAACAATTACCTCGAGCCGATTCCGGTCGCCGCAACTGAAAAAGAAGGCTACGTCGATCGCTGGATTGTCTACGGAAAAGTCGACGGCGAGCAGCTGTTTACCGCCAAGGAATTGACGGTCAATCCGGGGGCCAAGCTGACGCTGAAAGACGGCGGAGCCTATGGTTGGATCACCGTGCAGGGCGAAGGCAAGATCAACGGCATGCGGTTGCAAACCCCGGCCATGATTCGTTTCGGCCAGATGACCGACGACGAAGTCTTCGTCACGGCCAAAGCGGCCGCCGAAGGCGTGATCGTCGAGAACACCGGATCGGAACCTCTCGTTTCACTGCGCTACTTTGGCCCTAACGCGCAGCCGGGCGCTCCCAACGTGGGCGACCACAAGAAGAAATGAGTGTTCGTGTCCGCGTTCAGCCCCCTGCTCTGCCACTTCGATTGACAATGATTCGATTGACAATGACGAGGAACCTCGATGAGTAACAATCTGCCAAGACTTCACAACGCGATGTGGCCGGGACTGGTTGGTAAAGGTTCACCGGGGGCTGAACCGTTCATTTCGCTGGACCATATGCTGGGACTGACGAAGCGAGCGAGCGTCAACGGGCAAAAGTTCGATGGTGTGGATCTGTTTCTGTTCGATCCGCACATCAACATCGATCTGAGCGAAGATGACGTCAAGCGAATTGCCGACAAGATCGCGAATGAGGGGTTGGCTGTGGGGTCGCTGGTGGCCCCCGTCTGGCCGGGTACTGTCGGCGATAGTGCGATGGGTGGACCCGAACAACGGGCCAAGTTTGTGCTGGCGGTAAAGAAGGCTTGCCGCATCGCCGAGATCTTCAACAAACACGGGGTACGAAAGTACGGCGTGATTCGGATTGATGCGGCGGGTGGACCGGCTCAATGGCTGGAAAATCCCGTGGCGAACACCAAGAAGATCGCCTCGACCTTCCGTGAGGCCGGAATTGTTGCGGCCGCCCATGGCGAACGTCTGGCCGCGGAAGGCGAAATCTGCTGGGGTGGCATGCATTCCTGGAAGAATATGGTCGATCTGCTCGAGCAAGTCGATATGCCGGGGACAGTCGGCTTCCAGGCGGATCAGGCTCACACCTACCTCTACCTGATGGGGTATAACGCTCCTGAGCATGCGTTGCTGAAGGAAGGGTATACAGCCGCCGAGTTCGATGCCGCGTATACGAAAATGACAGACGCCTTGCGTCCTTGGACCATCGATTTTCATGTGGCTCAAAACGATGGAACCGTTCACGGGACGGGTTCACACGATAAGACTGGTCGACATTGCCTGGCCGATGATCCCAATGGCAAGCTCGACATCGTCGCGACTGCGGCGTACTGGCTGAAGGGGGCTGCTGATCGCGGCATCCATCACATTTGCTGGGACGGCTGCATGTTCCCCAACGCCACGTTGGAAGATCCCAAGACCTGGAACACCATTCTGGCAACGATGTTGAAGGTGCGAGAGGCATGTGGCTGGCACTCGTGATCGAGCAATTTGTGCTCGCCGCGCGTCTCACGGCTGATCGTTGATGCCGATGCTGATCGTCTCGCCTGATTAAGGCCTTTGGGGTGGTTCCGTTTTCGTTGATGGCTGGTCGAACAATTCGACGGTGATCTCACGGATGCGCCCCTGTCGTTCGATTCGAAAGACGAATGGTCCTGGTTCGTCGACCACGCGTTGTCGCAATTCTTCCGCGGAAGCGAACGATCGGCCGCCCATGTCCAAGATGAGATCCCCCGCCGCGATGCCTGCGCGGTCCAGGGGTGATTCGGCTACGACGTGTGTGATCACCGCGCAATTGGGGAGTGCGGGGTCATCAATCCAGCCGGCGCCCAAACGAACGGGTGTGCCCCAGAGTGTGGCGGTGAGATCGATTGGGGTGTCGGTTCCAGGGCGTCTCACGCGGATCGGTACCGGATTTTTCACGATTTGCAGAGTCGTTTTGAAGTCGTCGAATGTTCCGTTGTTCCAGGGCCCCAAACGGATAATTCGATCCCCAATCCGAAGTCCGGCGTTAGCGCCCGGTGAGTCCTGGGTGATCTGCGAAATCTGAACGATGTTGTGCTTCACTTGTTCTGCGTCCCAGTTGACGCCCAGTCGAACGGGAGGTTGCACCGCGGCATGAGGAGTCATCCAGTTGGGAGTGCCCTCTTGGGGAGCGTCCTTGCGAAATTGAGGAAATTCGGGGCGGCTGGCAGCATCCATCGCAAATCGATAAGCGAATTGTGTCATTAGCAGCAGGCCATCCCAATTGAGCTTTTCGGGATCGTCGGTCGGGCGGTGGTAGTCGGCGTGTTTATCCGTGTCCATGTGGATGACGGGGATGCCCACGGCATAGAACGGATGATGATCGCTGTCGGCATTCACGCGCGGCTGAAAGGCCAGATTCAATTCGTTCGTCACATTCTGCGATGCCAGCATCTCGCGCAGGCCAGGGGCCGATCTCCAGCCGACCGTGACGACTCGCCCGTTGCGCAGGCGTCCTAGCATGTCGATATTCAAAGCGAAGCGGATTTGGCTCAGAGGAATCGTCGGATGTCCCACCCAGTATTTGGAGCCCAATAATCCCGCTTCCTCGGCATCCCAAAAGGCAAACAGGATGGATCGAGGTGGTGGACTTTCGAGCGACAAGAAGGCCTTGATGAGCTCCATCAACGCCGCCGAACCGCTCGCATTATCGTCGGCTCCATTATGAATTTGTCCAAACGGTCCGTGACTATTGGTCGGTTTCCCGTATCCCACATGATCATAGTGGGCTCCGATGACGATCACTTCGTGTTTCAACGTTTCGTCAGAGCCGGGCAGCAGCACCAGCAGGTTCTGACATTCGCGGTTGAATTCCTGTGTCTGTTCGCGCGGCAAGGGGCCGAGTTCGCGGAGTGCCTTCAGTTCCGAACGTAAATACGCGAGCGCCGCTTTGCCACCGCGACTGCCGGCTTCCCGGCCTTCAAATGCATCACTCGCTAACGTGGTGACATGTCGTTTCAAATCAACCAGGTTGATCTGCGATAAGCCTCGTTGAATCGCGACCGCTTCTTCGGCGAGTACCTTCCGATTCGGATGGCAGATCGCGCTGAACAACAATAAGCCGATCACAGCGCATCGGCATAACCGGTTCGACACCTTGCTCACAGATTCAATCCCTCAGACGGTTCCGATTGGCGAGCGTCATGCTTTGCTGGAAAGTCGTCTTTCATGTCAATTGCGACTCGTGATTGCAACTTCGGTACCGAGACACCCATCGGCCTGGACCGTTCTTCCCCGGCCCGAAATCCGCGGGGATGTCGCCGGAAACGAATATTCGTTCCGATGCTGTTTCAACACAATGTCGATTTCCATAAAGATTTAGCCAATTTCCGCGATTGATCCATTTCAGTCCAAACAGGCGGGGGCGGCGCAACCGGTCTGGCATTTTTTGCCGGAGTTGGTGTTGACGCGAATTCGGATTTCTGAAAAAAACCGGCCCAAACTTCGCGGTCGCGTTCGCGGTCGCATCATTTCCACTCGGTAACGAGGCTAATCCGGTGTACAATGTTCTTCTGAGCGTGCTTGCCCTGGTTGCCAGCGGCCTGCCAGAAACCGACGCAGCCGAGGCTGAGCCGGATCTTGTGGTTGCCGTATTTCGTGACGAAAGCGATGTCTCGATTGCGCCAATGCTGGATCGGCCGCAGTGGCTCGTGGCAAATCCTGATGCGCCGGTCATTCGCGGACAAAGCCCCGGTGGAACTTATGGTCCACCGATGACGGCTCCACTTGGGGCTCCGATGGGGGCTCCACCGGGATACGCGCCGCAGAATCCTTTTTGGAACGGTGGGGATCCGGCTCTTCCTTATTTGAACGATCCCGGGCCGACCGTCATCTCGGGAATTAACGGTCCCCAACCGCATCGCTTTGGATTTACAACGGTCTTCGACGGAGGTTACATCGCTCCCGCGCGAGCGAAAGGGCCCGGCAATGGGTATATGAGCGTGCAAGAATACGATGGCGGGTTGCGGCATGTCTCGATGTTGGTGCCCGATTGGGTCTTCACGAACACACTGCAGGGTGGTGCACGGCTGTGGGATGGGCCGGGAGCACCCAATCTTCCCGGCGCGGTCTATCGTGCGGGCTGGGACTTCTTGCTGAGTTCCCCGCAAGCGGGGCCGTGGAGTGCCCAGTTGGACTTCAATCCGTCGTTAAATGCCGACATGAAAGCCGCTCTGGGGCGTGAAGCGCTAAATCTGGATGGAAATGTCACCGCGTTCTACCGCGTGTCGCCTCAATTGCTGTTGGTCATGGGTGTTCAATACTGGGACCGCGTGCAGAAAATCTTCATTCCGAACGCGGGGGTGGTCTGGAATCCCAATGATCGGCTGGAAGCGAGACTGCTCTTTCCCAAGTCACGAATCAGTTATTTCCTGGGTAACTTTGGTAACGCGGCTCACTGGTTGTACGGGTCAGCTGAATACCACGTTGAGTCGTACCAGATCCAAATGCCCGGCATGTCGGCAGAGAACCAGATTCAGCTGAGCGATTATCGTTTTGCGATCGGCTTGAGAAGCGATCACGAATGGTATGACAAGTACGTCGAAGTCGGTTATGTTCTTGGCCGTCACGATCAGTTTTTGCATTCGACACCCTCGTTCGATGTCGGCGATGGGATCATGGCCCGTGCCGGGGTCCGATTCTGATCGCGGCGATGTGCTGCCGAGCGAAAAAACGGTCCTGTTATCTTCGAAACGAATCTGGCGTTGGAAGGCCCTTCATGGCTCGCTGGCCTGACAACTGGAAGTCGAATTTCGTCGGATTTGTGATCGTGTTTGTGCTGTTTCCGCTGCTGTGCTGGCTGACTTGGTGGTGGCTAAGCTGACGCGATCAGCAACCGGTCGTCGACTGAAGAAATGCCTTGAGTTACGTCGGCCGACGATCTCTTCTGCGGTGTTGATCGGGGTTAGTGCAGGTTTGCACCTCCGCGTCGCGTTGAAACATGGGTTAAACGTCACGAATTGAGGTCCACGGGACGCCACAAATATCGTGGAGCCGCTCTAGTGACGGAAGCCCCCCCCGAAATAGACCCGATCAGGCCTGAATTTCGACCTGTTTCTCTGGGCACTTGGACGGAATTTCCCTGCAACCACGCCCCACATGTTCATGATCCCTGGAAAAATAGCAAAAACCGTGGATTTTCGCTGTTTGCCGGCCGTTAGTTCCAGAAACCGGGGGAATTTCAAAAACCGGCTTCCAGGGCGGCCTTTCACTTTGCACCGCGTTGCCGGCCTGCTATTCTACTGGGCCAGAAATTAGGGCGTCAAAAGATGCCGAAAGTGAACTCGTCGATTAGGCGACAACTGTTGTCGCTCGGAAATTCAGGAGCAGATCTCGCCATGGCCAAGAATACACGCAAGGTTAACAAAGCAAATCACGGTACCCGTCCCGCCAGCTCGAAGGCTCGCAAGGCTCGACGTCGCAAGCTGGGAGTGTAGTACGGTCGTCGGCCTTTGCCGAACCGGAATTGCTGAATATCATTAAAGACAAGAGGCGGGTTTTCCCGCCTCTTGTCTTTCTCTTTTTGCTCGAGTCGCCTGGCCGCCAAGTTCCTGTGGCCCACCAGAGCGAGTCGTCCCGCTGCCGACGATCGCGATAGCCCAGGTTCGCCTGAGCAGTGCGATCTCGAGAGTTGCGTCGTGGACTTGGGCCGTTATGTCGCAAGGCGTCTATTTGCTACCTGCGACCCGTGATTGGTGTTCCGTTCAACCGGCACGGCGTTCTTCGACTGCGGTGCTGGGCGTGTTCCGTGAGGGCAAGTAGATCGGTTTCACTCCGCGCTTCTCGAACAGTTGTGCGTAGTGCAAGTGGCTGGTGAAGACCAATAGCTGTTGTCCGTCGCGGGTGAAATCGAGCAGCGTTTCCACCGCGGCGTCCGACCGATCCTGGTCGAAGTTCACCGTCACATCGTCCAGTACCATCGGCAGATCGACGTTGTTTTTGGCAAATGCTTTCACCATCGCCAGACGGATCGACAGGAAGAGTTGCTCTCGCGTGCCGCCGCTCAGCTGTTCGGCTGGCCGGGATTCATTCTTGTCATCATCGACAAACAGTTGTTTGCGGCCCAAGGGCGTCCACAGATGATGATATTTCCCAAGTGTCAGCTTTTGCAGGAAGGGAATCGCAGCGGCCAACATCTCGGGCTGATTGGCCTGTTCAAATTGAGTGGCCACATCGTGAATCGCGTCTTCGGCGAGTGACGCCGAGAACCAGGTATGCCAGGCGTCGCGCAGGTCATGTTCGACATTGGTCAGTTCACGGCGGATGCGTGTACCACGGCGATCGTTTTCGAGTTGCTTCAATTCCTGTTTGATCGTGCCGACTTGTTCGAACGTCTGTTGCAGTAGATGTTCCAATTCGTCGTGTTCGTGATTGAACTGCTTGATCAGGCCGGCGGCATCTTTCGGGTTGTACCGCAGCAAATCCTCTTCGGCGAAATTCAGGTCCGGTTGCGAATTGACCAGATGTTCCAATTCTCGCTGGGTTTGTTCGAGCAGTGCCTCCACCTGATTGCGGCGTTCCATCAGTTCCAGGCGATGATCAAGCTGTGAGCGATGCGTGACGCCGGCCAAATTCAGCAGCCGGTCGTGATCTTGACGCAGGATGTCGATCTTTCGCAGCCAGTCCGCGGCTTCCCGACGACGTCGAACGTGAAGTTTTCGCAGTTGTTTGCGTTCGTGTAACGATTCTCGCGTGTTGCGCAGTTCCTGTTCCCACAGATCGACGACTTCCGAGGGGCTGTGATAGTTGAGAGTCGGGCGCTGCATGCGGTGGCCAAGATCTTCGACCTGTTTTCGAAAGCGATCAAACCCCAGGCGAATATCGCGTGATTGCTCCAACAACGCCAGATGTCGTCGACGGCGATCACGGGCGGCGATGACTCGTTTCCAGTGTCGGAACGCTGCCTCCACGTCGACGGTTTCGTCAAAGCCGAGTTGAGCTAACGTATGACACCAGTTTTTGCGCGAGTTACCCAGCTCACGCTGCTGCAGCTGAAGTTGTCCGCGAAAAGCACTTAGCCGACGGCGAACGTGCAGGATGTGCACGAATTCCCGTTGGGCTCGTTCGAGATCGGCGGTACGTTTGGCCGCTTCGGCCAGCAATTCACCGCTGCCCATGTCTTCGGTGGTCAATTTCTGACCCCACCATTCGCGCAAGCCCGTCTGATCGATGTAGGCTTGCAGGGACGAGAGAATTGACCAGCGGCCGGTTTCATACTCGCGTCGTTGTTCGCGTAAGTGAGCCACCTGATCTTGAAGGTTGCGTTCGAAGTGCGTGCGAAAGGCCCAGGCGGTGCCGCCCGCGAAGACCGACAGGAAGATAAAGATCAATCCTACCAGCCAGCCGGTGTAGACGGCCGAATACAGCCCCGCCACGAACAGGGCAAAGCCGGCAATCGTGAACCAGGCCAACATCCCATAGATCCAGTCGGGGACGCCGTTTCGATCATTCAGTCGTTCCAGTTGGTCATCGACGCCGGCCGTTTGATGTTCCAGCTCCGTGGCTTTGGAATGCCAGCGCCCCAGCTGCACGAGTTGTCCGAGCCGTTCCTGCGCGACGTGAATCGAATCGTTTAATGATTCCGCGGGAACGCCATGTCCTTGCAGTTCGGTGCGCAGCGCCAGTTCCCGATCGCGAGTCGCGCTATTGGCTTTACGGTACCGCCGCTGCATCCGTCGTGTCTTGGAACTGACGGCTTGAAACTCGCGAGCGGCCTGGACGAATCGAGCGTGCGATTCGGGCGAATCTTGCACGGCATCCAACCGGGCGAGCGACCAGTGCGGGCCCAGCGCGGCGAGATGTTCGGTCAATTCCTGCAGGACCAGGTCGGCCTGTGATTCCAACTCGTACACGCGGGGCTCGACATCACGCGTCAACGCTCGCTGCTCGACGACGATTTGAACGGCCCCGGAAAAGCGGCGAATTTCGGGATCGATGCGAATGTTCGCCAGCCGCTGGTTGATGTGCGAAACCTCGGACAGCAACGATTCACGCGTCTGGTTGGCCGAATGAATATCGCGTTCCAGTCGTTCCAGCTGAGCGACACCGTCTGCGGGAAACGCACTGAAGTCCGGCAGCGTATTCAGTTCGTGACGGTAGTCTCGGCAGCGTGACCAGGGGGGATGGACCTTTTCCAGATGGCTGAAGCCGTGCAGGTTCGCTTGCAAATCCGCCTGTCGAGCCCGTTGTTTGGCAATGCGTTCGGCGAGTTCGTCTTTCTTGTTGAGCAATTCGCGATAACGATCGCGTTGTCGCGCGGTGTTGGCCGATTGCCGCAACAGTTCTTCATGCCGTTTCATCAACGCGGGAATCTGCGCGTGGCCGCTGTTGGAAAGCAGATGATGCAGCTCGTCGTGAGCGCGATTAGGCAATTCCATCAGGACACGGCCCTGCGGGCCCAGCGTCATGCCATAAAGATGATTGCCCACCTGATCGGCGGTCAGCGTTGCGAACTGTTGCAGTTCCGGCAATCCGACGGCGAAAACCGATTCAAACAGTTTCTCGTCCGTCGACGCCAGCAGTTCCTCCATGAACGTGGAAGTCGATTCTCCCGCGGGAACTCCATTGATCGACAGCGTGCCTTGATCTTCGCCATATCCGGTTCGCCGCAGTTCGTACTCGCGTCCATGGTGCTCGACGCGTAACAATCCCGTTTGCGATTCTCGGCGAGATTTTTTCTGTTTGGGACCCAGTTGATCGTCGGAAGGATAGCCGTACAAAACACCTCGAATGAAGCGCAGCAGCGTCGTTTTGCCTGCTTCGTTCGGGCCGTAGAACACCGTCAGGCCGTTGCGGTTAAGCGGCTGTCGATAGTTCTGCCAGACTCCGAATCGTTCGATCTCAATCCCGGTGATCCGCATCGGGATGTCCCTCCTTTATTTCTTTCCGATTGTGGCGAACCACTTCCATCCCAATTGCTGCGCCCGTTCTGTGATCTGTTCTGGCGAGAGGAATTCCGTCCATTGTTCCCAGCGACCGGCATTCAATAGATCACCGACCCGAGCATCGGCAATCCATTTGGCATACGCGGCGTGATTCGCCGCAGGCCGACGTTCCAATGCCAACAGATACTCCGTCAGGACTTCGCGATGCGCCGGCTCAACCAATGTCAGGTCCGGCTCCAGTGGATGTACGCGATGAATGTATCGTAGGCCGTCCGGCTGATCGCTTAATTCCGTCAGGGCGACAGCCAGCTCATGTGCTGCGGTCTCGGCATCCCAGCCACCCGCATCACCTGCAGTGCGGTCCAGCTTCCAATGGATGATTCGCAGTAGTTCGCCCTTGAAATTGGGCAGCCGTTCCAATTGGGCCACCATTCGTTCCCGCAAGTCATCGCGTCCACGAACGCGATCGATCGGTTGGACGATTTGTTCCCAGCGGACGGGCGCCAGGGGGATGGTGGTGCGTTTCGATTTGCGATGGGAATCGACTTCCAGCAGTGTTATTCCGCGAGCGCCCGATTCCGCCAAAGTCAGTCCTTGGGGAGCGGCCTGAGCATGGATATGCCCGTCGGTCAGCGGCAGAGAATCGGTGTTAATTCCGGCCGGACAAACCAACCAGTCAAGGGCTGCGAAACGGCTGGGCATCAGCTTGGAACGTTCGTGTCGTGTGGAGGGGCGATCCAGCAGCAGCAATCCCACGACGAACGGGCGATCACCTTTGGAGGTTGTTCGCCCTCCCAGAATGTTGGCCAGTTCCTCGGGTTCGATCGACGTCTCGGCCGTGACCGGTACCAGCGTCGCCAATAGGTGGCCCTGATCGGTGAGATCGACCGGGGGATCGTTGATATCGGTGAATACGGTGACGTTGTCGGGAAGTCGAGGAAGCTCATGCCAGGCCGTTGGGGGATCGAGTTCACCAGGGGTGATAAAGACGGGAATATGTCGTTCGGCCAGTCGATCGAAACCGGCTCGCAGTGCGACTTCCGCGGCGAGACTTGGATAGCTGCCATCGAACGTGTTGCCGGTGATCAGCAGGGCATCGATGTCTTTGTCGATCGCCGTGGTCACAATGCGATCGAATGCAATCAACGTCGCCGTATCGACGATTTCACGAATTTCATCGTTCACGGGACCAACACCGCGCAGCGGGCAATCCAGATGAACATTCGCGGCATGCAACAATCGCAGCGGCTTCGAAGTCATAGCGGCATCCCTTCCGTCAGGTCCTTCGGCGACCCACCAACATCCTGCATCCGCGGATTTTGACCGTGGCGCACCGGCAGGAACGGCCATGATTCAGACCGAATGACCGCACCGTCCCTGCGCGGATGACCCGAAGTTTACTGCCTGCACATCCTTCGGAAAACCCCGAAAGGCCCCAAATCAGCGATGGAAACCACAATTGCCGCAAATATCAGGGAGCGGGGGCATCGTCGGCGGGAGGCGTGCTTTCCTCGAGGAAACGCAGATACAACGCTTCGACTTTGGTTCGCGCCCACGGAGTTCGTCGCAGGAACTGCAAGCTGGACTTGATGCTGGGATCAAAGATAAAGCAGCGGATCGGAATGATCTGACTCAATTCGTCCCAACCATAGTGGTCTACAAGTCGCTCAAGCAGGACGGCGAGCGTGATACCGTGCAACGGGTTGTTGGGATGAGCGGGGGCCATGTCGTAGTTGGGTGATCCAGGTTTTGATCTGCGAAGTTTGCTGGATCGTAGACGACAGGCCGATACACCGCAAATTGTCCGTGCTGATTAACGAAACTGTGCCAGAAATGCGGCCGGAAGCGCCGATAGAGATTCTAGGGATTGGGTCTCTGGCAATCGTCAGTTTCAGAAGGGCCGGTTATGGACCGTCGCGTTTTCTTCCAACAAATGCTGGCTTCAGGCCTGATTGCGGCGTCCCTTACACAGTCCATGGGAGCGGATTCGCCTCATCCGGCGGGTGCGATCAGTTCGAAGGTGAAATGGCAAACCAGCCTGAAAGCGGCTCAGAAGCTGGCACTTCAGCAAAATAAGCCGATTCTGATTGTGTTCGGAGCCAGTTGGTGTCCGCCCTGCCGTAAGCTCGAGAACGAGACGCTTTGTGACCGTCGCACGGTTGCGATGATCGAACGAGAATTTATCCCGGTCCATCTCGACTACGAAAAAGAACCCAAGATCGTCAAGATTCTGGAAGTCGAACGACTGCCTTGCTTGGTGATTCTGACTCCGGAAGCAGACCTGCTGCATAAATCCGTCGGCTTTGCGGAAGCCAAAGAGTTTCAATCGAAGCTGACGGCCGCTCTTGAAAAACGAGCGGAAGTTCAGCAGGTTCAGGCCACCGCGCCCGTTCGTTGATCATCGCCCACAGAGGTCATTCGAAGTGAACGGTGCGCCGCGCTCCAGGGGAAACGCTGGCCGAAGTGCGCAATCCCAGGTGGAAAGCCAAATCGTTCTCGCGTGTCAGGCAGTCCGTTTGGTTGGCAGCATAAACGACGACTCGCGGGCTGACGATGAATCGCGAATCGGATCTGCCTGGGTGAGGATCGAAGTCACCTGATTGCTGACCAGATTCAGGTGCAACCTCAGGTTGTAGTACTCTTCCATGTAGCTGAGCGGAACGCCAACGTGTGCAATCTGGCGTTCGAGAATCTGCAGCTGATTCAATGACTGCTGTGCCTCCAGCGTCGACATGCCATGGAGCGCCATCTGGTCCACTTTTCGCAGTTGCGCGTACCACAGGTAAATCTTGCGGCGGGTTTGCCAGCGCACCAGCGGAGGGGCAATTCGCAGTAGCGGCATCAGCAGCATGATCAAGGGAATCACCATGATCTTCATGCGATCGACCATGGATGCCAGCCAAAACGGCAAAATGCGTTGCAGGACCGGCGGCCCAACGCGGAAGAAGCGATCGGCCTCATCGCTCAGAGGCACATCGGTAAATGACGGCGAAGGAAATTCGCCGTTTGTGGCCAATAAATCACCGCTGCGGTGGACCGTGGTCGCGACCTTCAGCAGCAGTGAGATCAATGCGGGGTGTAACGAACCGTGTGCGACCAAGGTCGCGGCGGGAGCGATCAAAACGGTGTTTTTCGCCGGGATATTGTGCTTAATATCAAGCAATCCGGCATGAATCGTGACCGTCGACAGGAAGCGGAATTGACGCTCGTACGCTGCGGCCTGATTCAGTTCGGCCAGGCGAATACCGGGCTCGCGCAGTAACTGTTGAATGTAAACGGCGTCGATTCCCGCGACGAAGAACGCGGCGTCGATTTCGTGTTTAATCAACGCCTCGGCCGCGGCGATTCCGCTGGTATTCAGGATTTCGGTCTGGTCCGCGCCGATCCCGTTGGCTTCGAGAAGTTGCAAGGCGATCGCGCGGGTTCCACTGCCTTCCGTTCCAATGGCAATTCGCTGACCTTTCAGTTGGGTCAACCGGTCGACCGTCTCGGAGTGGCGGTAGAAAATCCACAACGGCTCCCGATACAGGCTGCCCAGCGATTGTAACGATTGAGAATTCGCCGGATCGACAATCCCGGTCTGGACAAATGCGACGCTGACGTCGGAATGTTCGTCCAACAGCAGTTTGACGTTTTCCACGGAACCATGAGTGGTGCGGACATCCAGCACGACGCCCTCTTTTTTCAGCAACTCGGCATAGCGCTGAGCGAAGCGGTAATAGGCCCCGTCGGGGCTTCCCGTGGCGATGACGACCCGGCGTGGTGGTGGCGCTTCGACGAACAGGAAGTACGTGCCCAGTAAGCCCAGGCCAGATGCTCCCAAAATGGCCAACCAGACCCACAAATGAGAGCGATTTGTCGAGACGTCGCGAGCCATGATGGTCTTCTTCCCTGAGGACACGATTGAAGGCTTCGAGCAGCACACGCGGGGCCATTCATTGGTCGCGTCGCGAGGCGGCGATTATCTTGACCATCCCCAACTAAAGGAACCCCATTTGAAACGGATTGCGAACGAGGATCGCAGCCCATTTTGCCGAGGTCGCCCAAGGGAACCAGGACACCCCGCGCCAAGGCGACCATGATTCGCGATTCTTCGAAACCGGTCAAGGTGGGAATTCAACGGCAATTCGATCACAATCACCGCCTTGCGAATGATTGTCCCCGCGTTTCGTTTCACCATGTCGGATGGTGGTCGGGTCCACGAAACAGAAAGTCGTCTACCGTTGTTTGCTCATGATCTGGAACGTTACGGCCCCCAGGCCCCTCCCCCTGCGATCCCGTTCGATCAATGCACGGCCGAAGTGTATTGCCGGACCCTGGCCACATCGCACTACGAAAACTTTCCCGTCGTGTCCTGGCTGTTGCCCAAAGGCTTGCATCAGCACTTTTACAACGTCTATGCCTACTGCCGCTGGGCCGACGATCTGGGCGACGAAGTCGGCGACACTGCGAAATCGCTGGAGCTGCTGAATTGGTGGCGAGGTGAATTGAATGCCTGTTACGAAGGGCGGTTACGGCATCCGGTGTTCATCGCACTTAAACCGACCATCGACGCGTTTTCGATTCCCCGTCAGCCGTTTCTGGATTTGATTTCCGCGTTTGAGCAGGATCAGTCGATTCTCGAATACGACTCGTTTGACCAACTGCGCGATTATTGCCGCCGGAGCGCCGATCCCGTGGGGCGGTTGGTGTTGTTTCTTTGCCGCGCGTACAACGAACAAAACGTGATCTGGTCCGATTCCATTTGCACCGGTTTGCAATTGGCCAATTTCTGGCAGGATGTTGCACGCGATTTTGCCATTGGTCGCATCTATCTGCCGAAAGAGGATTATTTGCGGTTCGGATATGACCGCCGTGACTTCGATGTCCGGCGGATCAACCCGGCGTTTCTCGAACTGATGAAATTCGAAGTCGATCGCGCACGTCAGTTTTTGCGACAGGGACTGCCACTGGTCGAGCAACTTCCCGGCCGTCTGCAGGTCGACATCGATTTGTTTGCGCACGGTGGTCTGCGGATCCTGGATCGGATTGAAGCGATCGGATACCGCGTTTGGGAAACCCGACCCAAGGTTTCCAAACTGGATGCCGTTGGGTTGGTGATGGGCGCTCTTTGGCGGCAATTGTTTCGACGGAGTCGACCCGGACAAAATCAGGGGCAACCCACTTCCCGCGAACATTCTTGAGACTGGTGAATTTGATCATGCCGCCGCTGCTCGCGTCCTACGATTATTGCCGTGAACTGACCCGACGAACGGCCCATAATTTTCGTTTTTCGTTTCTCACCTTGCCGCGCGACAAGCGTCGTTCGATGGACGCCCTCTATGCCTTCAATCGGATCACCGATGATTTGGGGGACGAAGAAGATGTCCCACTGGAACTGCGACGAGCGCGACTGACGACCTGGCGCGAATCGCTGCGAATCGCTCTCTGTCGCGACCAGGGCCTGACAAGCATTCGAACTCCCAGCGCGTCCGAAGTCGCGACATTTCCGGATCATCCCGCTCAGCCCGCCATTGCCGACATGGCGATTCGGTGTCGCATTCCGGTGGAGTATCTGTTCGCGGTGATCGACGGAGTGGAAATGGATTTGCAACCGGTCGAGATGGCGACGTTTGCCGAGCTAGAACGGTACTGCTATCACGTCGCCGGAGCCGTTGGCTTGTGCTGCATTCATGTCTGGGGTTTTCGAGACGAGAAGGCGATCCCGCTGGCGATCGACTGCGGCCTGGCGCTGCAATTGACGAACATTCTCAGAGATATCCGCGAAGATGCAGACTTGGGACGAGTTTATCTTCCTCGTGAAGACCTCGATCGATTTGGGTATTCCGTTGACGATTTGCGGGCGCAAGTGATTAACGATTCGTTTATCGAATTGATGAAATTTGAAACCGCCCGGGCGAAGGCCTACTACAAACGCGCCGAAGGGTTGTTTCAATATCTTGATCCGCCTGGCCGGCGGATTCTTCGGGCGATGATCGACATCTATGGTGGACTGTTGCAGGAAATCGAACGCAGGCACTTCGATGTCTTCTCGAAACGCATCTCGCTGCCCAAATGGAAGAAGCTGTGGTTCGCGGCACGCGCGATGTTAGTGACGCGGTCATCGTCTGCCTGACGGTGCGGTCTAACGGTCGTGGAATGCGCGGTCATGGCCAGCAAACTCGAAACCGTTGCCGGGGGTTGACGGGGGCCGTCTGCATCGGGGATGCCACGATGTCTCCGAATGTGTCACTGCTTCTCCGAAGCAGTGTTTTTCTCTTTCGACCGTTCCGCGTTCGGCATCGAACAGAAGAGCACTGCTTCGGAGAAGCAGTGGCACAAATCGATATGCGCCAGAGGACGGCGTCACAAAGGCCTAGACGAGTTTCACTTCGAGAATCGAGAAGTCATCGACGAAGGGATTGCCGTTTTGAACTTGCAGTCCGACGGTATGAATCCGCTCGAGGACCGATTCCCCGTGTTGTTGTGGGGCCGACATCGCGTCGATGAATTCGGCAAAAGGCCACATCGAGCCATCGGGTTTGTGAAGTTCGCAAATGCCGTCGCTGTAAAGATACAACCGCGACCCGGGTTCCACAGTGGTTCGGACACCCTCATAGGGCATATCTTCCATGATGCCGGTCATCGGACCCTGGCTTTCCAATTGCTGGCACGTGATCTGCGAATCGGACAGTAGCAACGCCGGGGGATGCCCTGCCCCGGAATAATTCAATTCGCGCGTTGTTTTGTTGTAAACGCCGTACCAGATGGTGAAGTACATGTCATTGTGCTTTTCCATCAGAAAGGCGTTGTTCAGTGCCGAAAGGACTTGGCTGGCATCGCGGAAGTCGCAACCCGGCAAGCTTTGGGCACGCAGCACATTCATCGCCGACACTGACATCAACGCCGCTTTGACTCCGTGGCCACAGACGTCGAGCAGATAGCAGGCGAAATGATCGTCATCGATCCAGTGATAGCCGAACGAATCGCCACCCAGTTTTGACGACGGAATAAACTTCCAATCGGTCACCACGCTCTCGGTCGCAATCTTGTCCGGCAGCAGCGAAGTGACGTACCGTTCCGCTTGAGCCAGATCCTCGGCCAGTGCCCGTTGACTTTCATGCAGTTCGCGAAACGCTTCATTGCGTTCGAGAAGATGGATATAGCCACGGGAATGGTGCTTGACGCGAGCGACCAATTCGATGCGATCGGGCAGCTTGACCAGATAGTCGCTGGCACCCAATTCAAACGCTTTGGCTTTCGTGACCGGTTCTTCTTGTGATGACAGAACGATGACCGGAATATCTCGAGTCGAGGCGTTTCCTTGATAGAACTTCAGCAGCAATAGCCCGTCGATGTCGGGCATTACAAGGTCTTGCAGAATGATGGTTGGCGAGAGCTCTTTGGCGACGGCCAGGGCCTTGGCCGGGTCGGCGCAATAATGAAAGTCGATGTCCGATTCGGGCTCGAGCATCCGGCGGATGGCTTCGGCGACGATCGGTTGGTCGTCGATGAGTAATACTTTGACTCGATGATCCGCACGTACTGAATCGGGCATGATGATCTCTTGTACCACTCGAATTCTGTGGAACGCAACGCAGGGATTCCGGAAGTATCTTCGCCAAAGGGACAACATTCTGAGATTTGACGGAATTATCGATTATGACTGTCGTCACAGCTGTAGCGAATCCGTTGGCGAAACCGGAGTCCGTCGTCGCCAACAAACCATTTCGTCGGATGAGTGTTTGTCCTGGGCTATATTGATTGGATAGAAGAAAGTGTTCATTTGTGGTGTTGCGTCGATTCGAAAAGCCATTTTCGTCGCGACGTGTCACCCTGTTTTGTCGGGTTCCTCTCAAACCGCTGGAGTTTGGAACGCACTTTCCCAGTCTGGATCACCTCCGTCAAACATGATGGAGCCCTGATGAAAAGATTTACTGAGGCTGGCCATGAGTGGCGAGACATTCAATGACGCGTCGATGATGGAGATTTTCCGTGCGGAAGTGGAAACGCACGTCGAATCGCTGACGTCCGGCCTGCTGGCTCTCGAACGCGATCCTCAAGAGACGGGGCAGATCGATGAAATGATGCGCGGCGCGCATTCGATCAAGGGTGCGGCGCGAATCGTCGGTATCGATCCGGCGGTACGCGTCGCTCACGTGATGGAAGATGGTTTCGTTGCCGCACAGAACGGCAAATTGACTCTGCGCTCAGAACATGTTGACGTCCTGCTGCGCGGAGTGGATCTGCTCAATCGAATTGCGAATGCGTCCAAAGAGCCGATCGTTGATTGGTCGTCATTCGACCGTGAGGCAAAATCCTTAGTTGTCGAGATCAAGGCGTCTCTCGCGGGAGAACCTTCGCCAATTCCGAAACCCTCCGCCAGCGCTCCGATCGACAATCGGATGCCGCTGCCAGAAACGGTGACACTAGCGAAGGCCCCACTGCATCAAGGCGTGATTGTCGTGCCGGCCGTGCTGGACGCGGCGGCGGCCGAGACGGTTCGCCTCGCCTACGTGTCTGCCTGGGATGCGGGGATTCCCCTGGTCCGACTCGATTTCTCCCTGACGCACGACTTGGATGCCACGGGCCTGGCCCTGCTGGCTGCCCTTCCCGCGCAACGAACGCTGGGTGGCCCTCCGGTGGAACTGACCGGACTCACCGCCGACATGCGTGGCGTGCTGGAAGCGACGGGGCTCGATCAAACGGCTCAATCGGGAGGAACCTAAACCCTCATGATCGATCGAATCGAAGAATTCATCATCGATGCGCGCGAGCACCTTGGCATTGTCGAAGAGTCGTTGTTGGCTTTGGAAAAGCCGTCAGGCTCGGTCGATGCGTCGGCCTGCATCGATCGCTGTTTTCGGTCGATCCATTCGATCAAAGGTGATGCGGGGTTTCTCGGGCTGTCGCACATTCACGAACTGGCCCACGCGATGGAATCGCTGCTCAGTGGCACTCATCCGGGGAATTCGCCTCGGGTGATTGAGTTGTTACTGGCTGCTCGCGATCGATTGGCCGTACTGATCGATGACCCCGGCCGAGGTTCGCTGATTGAGATCAGCGACATTCTGGCGCAGTTGCGCACTGGAGGAATCGAATTCCATCGAACCTCGATCGATGTCGATTTGACAGAACTGCAGTCCTCGTACCCCGGTAGTCTGGTTGATTTCATTCGACAGACGTGGGCGAAAGGAAAAATCCGTCACGGACAAATTCAGCTCGATGCGTGTGATTTGCGGATGGGTTTGCCGACGGGTGCCGTGCGCTGGACAGCGGCCCTGGAGACTTCGGCCGGTCCTGATGAATTCGTGCCGACGTTCGTCGCGTCTGCGACCAGCGATTCGTCGCAGGCGATATTGCTGTCAGCCGATTTGACGGCGTGGTCGCAGACGCACCGTGGATTGTCTGGGCCGTTTCGAGAGCTGGCATCGGTCGTACGGATTCGTGCGGGGCAAATCGAATTCCCCGCAGTAGACCTGAGGCGTTCACTGCCGTCCGGTCGTGTGATCTGGTCTGGCGAATGCGAAACAAGTCTGAGCCCATCAGAACTGACGCGTCGGTTTGGGTTCGCGTTTGATTCGCCGAAGCCACTGCAGGCAGCCGATGGTGGAAACTCGTACGCCGCGATGGAATCGCCGACGACGTCATCTCGTCAGGACCGTCCTCAACCCGCTGCCGATTTGACGAGTCCGGCGGCACTGCCGCCGATCGTGACACCCGACAAGCCGACCACCTTGCGAATTCAGGTGGAACTGTTGGATCGCATGATGACACTGGTCGGCGAATTGACCTTGGTTCGCAATCAATCGCTGTTGGCCTTTGCCGACGAAGACGGCGCACAGCGGGCGATCATTCAGCGGTTGAATTCGGTCACTTCGGAACTGCAGGACGTGACCCTCAGGTCGCGAATGCAGCCGGTGGGGATTCTGTTTAATAAATTTCCGCGAATGGTCCGGGATTTGGCCCGGCAACTTGGCAAACAGGTGGAAATCGACTTGCAAGGTCGCGAAGTCGAAATGGACAAAACGATTCTGGAGCAACTCGGTGATCCGCTGATGCATCTCATCCGCAACAGCGTCGATCATGGAATCGAGATGCCGGAGGAACGGATTGCCAAAGGGAAATCGGGGATTGGTCACATCCTGTTGTCGGCCACACACGAGGACGGCCAGATTCAAATTCACATTCGCGATGATGGTCGCGGAATTGATTCCCAGGCGGTCAAAGCCAAAGCGCTGTCGCTGATGTTGAAGAGCGAAGCCGAACTGGACCGGATGTCGGCCCGTGAATTGTTCTCGCTGATCTTGTTGCCCGGCTTTTCCACCGCCAAGAAAGTCACCGAAGTTTCGGGACGCGGCGTCGGGATGGATGTGGTCAAAACCAACATCGAACAGCTGGAAGGGACCGTCAGCATCGATTCGACCTTCGGCGTCGGAAGCGAGACCGTGCTGCGTTTGCCGCTGACATTGGCCATCATTCCCTGTCTGATTGTGACGGTGGACGAAGAACGATTTGCCGTACCCCAGCGCGATCTGGAAGAAGTCGTCTGTCTGCATCCCCAATCCACGGGGCGAATCGAGCAGGCCTTTGATACGGAAGTGTATCGTCTGCGAGAGACGTTGTTGCCGATCGTCCGATTGTCAGAAGTTCTCCGTCGCAAGCGGCGGTTTACGCCCGCCGATAAGTCCGAGATTTTGGCCGCTCATGCTGCTGATCAATCTGCCAAACCGATCGAATACATTTTGGTCCTGCGATCCTCCGGCCGCCGATTCGGTTTGCTGGTGGATGAAGTTCGCGGCACTCAGGAAATCGTCGTCAAGCCGATGCATCCCTCAATGAAACGCGTCGGGATCTTTACCGGTGCGACGATCATGGGAGACGGTCGCGTCGCATTGATCACCGACGCCGAAGGCATTTCCGAACATGCCCAGCAAAGTTTTGCTGCGGCGATCGAAGCCGCGACGACGGCCGACGGTGTGCGCGACGCGTCGCAGGCGCACCGTGTCTTGTTGTTCGAGTACGGCCCCGACGAACAATTTGCGTTGCCGCTGGTGCAGATCCGTCGCGTCGAGATGATTACACCCAGCCGCATTGAACGGGTTGGGGATCGCGAATACGTGACGGTGGACGGTGTGTCGACTCGTGTGCTGCGCCTCGATCACGTGATCAATGCTTCGTCACTTAAGTCCGATCCACCGCTGATGTCGTTGATCTTGCCGAAGTTCGTGCAGCAGCCGATGGGGATTCTGGTGTCGCGCATCGTCGATACGGAATCTTTGGCGCTCGATTTACAAGCTCACGCCGACGAAGGATTGGGGATTCTCGGTTCGACGACGGTACGAGATCGACTGACCCTGTTTTTAGAGATGCACTATCTGTCCGAAAGGCTGTTCGGCGCCGTGCCAGTGACGCCGCCGGAACCGGGCGAATCCACTGATCGTCGGCAGAGATTGTTGCTAATCGACGATACGGCGTTTTTTCGCGAAGTGATCAAGCGTTATCTTGGCGCCGAAGGATACGAAATCGTGACCGCCGTTCAGGGTCAGGACGCATTGAACAGATTGTCCGCCGGTCCCGACTTTGACTTGATCGTCTCGGACATCGAAATGCCGGTGATGGATGGCTGGAAGTTTGCTCGCGAAGTCCGTCGTCGTGGAATCAAAACCAAGATGCTCGCACTGACGTCGCTCAGCGGTGAACAGAACGAGGCCAAAGCCATGGAATGCGGATTCGACGGATACGAAGTCAAACTGGACCACGATCGGCTGGTTCGTAAAGTCCGGAATCTACTCGCCGCTCAAGAGGTGATGAAGTGAAGGAAAATGTCACGGAAATGCCGCGCCTGTTTTGCACCTTTCGCCTGGAAGGGCATCTTTTCGGCGTCGACATGCTTGATGTCAAAGAGGTGACCACTGAGACCCGATGCACGCGAATTGCGCATGCGCCCGACGAAGTGTTGGGACTGGTGAATATTCGCGGTCACATTTACCTGACGCTTGATCTGCGTCAACTGCTAGGGTTGTCCCCGGCGGTCGTCACTGACCAGACCCGCCTGGTGTTGTTCAAACCGGTTGTGGGGCATCCATTCGGAGTGCTCGTGGACGAGATTTCTGAAGTGCATGCGGTGACACCGGATCAAATCGAGGTCTTTTCCGCGACAGAACATAGCCAAGTCTCGTCTCTGTTGCGCCGGGTCGATCTGATCGCCGCGATCGGTAAGCTGCCGGAAGAGTTACTTGTCGTACTGAATCCCCGTCGATTTTTGACCATCGTTGAACAGAACTTTACTGTCTCTGCCTGAACTGTCCACGCTGAAATTCTCCAGACCATTTTTGTTGCAGGTGCCGCCGTGAAGAACTTTAAACTCGCCAGTAAAATGTTTTTGTTGACGACCATCCTGATGGTGTCGGTCATGGCTGTCGCCTACGTGGCAGTGAATCGACTGGCGACCGTCAACGCTCAGGTGCGGCATCTGGTCGATGCGACGATGGCGAAAGTCAGTGAGCTTTCCGAGTCGCACGTCAAATTCCTGGGAGGCGTGCGAGCGCAAAAGAATGCGGTTCTTTCTCCCGAAGACGACATCTCGAAAGCGTTCGCCACGGCGTCCCGCGCCTTTCAGGCAGAAGCGACGGATAAGGCGGCCAGATTAAAAGAACTGATCGGCCGAGATCGCAACGACGCGCAATCGAAGGCGGTTGACGACTTTATCAAAGCGCTGAATGAAGCGGGGCGGATCAACGAACAGATCTTGGATCTGGCGATTCAAAACACGAATATCAAAGCCCGACGTTTGTTGTCGATGGATATCCAGCGATTGACGGACGTCTTGTCGGCGCGATTGCAGGCATGGGATGACGAAGTCACTTCCAAAGAGACGCTCGACGCTCAAGGCGTTAAGCGATTGAAAACTCTCTACGAGGTACACGACAGCCTGATGCGAATTCAATCGAATGCCATCAAGCACATCGAATCGTCGGGTGACGAAGAAATGTCGGCTCAGGAAAAGAAGCTGGACGAACTGCTGGAGCAGATCCAAAATGGGTTGGCGATCGCTTCTGTGGGTGACGTGGTCAACCAGGTTGATTCACGAGCCAAATTATCCGATCTCAAACTGTTGCTGGCCAAAATGACGAAGCTGTCGCGACTCGACACAAATAATCGCTCTGTCGCTTTGTCACTGAACGAATCGAAAATGGCTGGTGACGAATGTGTGAAACGCATCGGTGAGCTTGATAAGCTGCTGGTCGCGGAAGCGAAAATCGGTCGTGATCAAAGTGAAGCCGTCTACGTCAGCTCGCTATGGTGGATCATCTGTGTCACGGTGGCTGGTGTCATTTTCGGCTTCTTGGTTGCCTACCTGGTGACGCAATCCGTCGTCAAACCGGTGTTAGAAGTCCGCAATCTCGCGCAGGCGATGGCCGGCGGCGATTTGCGCCAGCGGATTTCGCTCAAGCAACTGGACGAAGTGGGGCAGCTTTCCGATGCGACCAACTCACTGGCCGACTCGCTGACCAAAATTGTGACGCAGATCCAACAAGTCTCCACCGGTCTGGCGGGTTCGGCCACTGATCTCACGGGCGTCTCTAATCATCTGCTGTCTCAAAGTGAAACCGCCTCGATGAAAGCGGCCAATGTGGCCAGTGCGTCGGAAGAATTGTCATCCAACATCAGTACGATGGCGGCCGCGGCGGAACAGATGAGCGTGAATGTCGCCTCGATCAGTTCCGCCAGCGAAGAGATGAGCATGAACGTGGGAACAATCTCGTCCGCGGCCGAGCAGACGTCAAATAACGTCAGCGTGGTCTCGACTGCGGTGGGTGAGATTTCCAGTTCGTTTACCGACGTCTTGAACGACGTGCGTGAAGGCTCACGCGTGGCTGGCGAGGCCAGCCGGATGGCCGATTCGGCCACCGCGACGATTCAGCTGCTCAGCCAGTCAGGCACGGAAATCAGCAAAGTGACCGAAGCGATCAAAATGATCGCGTTGCAAACGAACTTGCTGGCCCTGAATGCGACAATCGAAGCCACGTCGGCAGGCGAGGCCGGTAAGGGCTTTGCCGTCGTCGCTCACGAGATCAAGGAATTGGCGAATCAGAGCGCGAAAGCGGCGGAAGACATTGCTCGCAAGATCGAAGGCGTCCAGAATGACACTCGACAAGCGGTGCAGGTCATTCAAAACGTTTCGCAAATCATCAAGGATATCAATTCGTCAGCCGGACGAATCTCGCTCTCGGTAGAGAAACAAACGCGGGCAGCGACTATGATTTCTCAAAATGTGGGTGAAGCCAATAAAGGAGTGGGCAACATCGCACGGTCGATCGCGGAAGTCGCGAAAGCCGCGGGAGACATGTCTCGAAACGTCGCCGAAGCGGCTCGTGGCGCGACGGATGTCTCACGAAACGTGGGTGAGGCGGCAAAGGCGGCGGGCGGAATATCGTCCGATATTCATGGTGTGAGTACGGCATCCAAGGCAACAAACCAGTCAGCTTCGAAAGTTCACGATTCGGCCGAACGACTCGATCAGATCGGTAACGAGCTGAAGAAGCTCGTCGGGCGATTCAAAACTAATACGGAAAATACAGACGTCGAATGAAGCCCGAACCCCTGCGAGTGCTGATCGTTGATGACTCGCGCATCTTTCGTAGCGTCATCGAAGAGGCGCTGGCGACGCGTGACGACGTGAAAGTCGTCGGTTCGGTCTGGAGTGGCGAGAAGGCCCTGGAATTCGCCCGGAAGTCTCTGCCCGATTTCGTCACGCTCGACATCAATATGCCGGGCTTGGGCGGGATCGCGACGCTGAAAGCCCTGCGTGATCTCGCTCATCTGCAACGGCATCTCCTGGGTGTGGTGCTGATCAGTTCATACACCCAGCGCGGGGCGGCCGTGACGATTGAAGGCTTGCAAGAAGGGGCCTTCGATTTCATCACCAAGCCGGAAGGAGCCAACCAGGATGCCAACGCAGAATCGCTGCGCCAGCAACTGTTCGAGAAAATCGACGCGTTTCGATCTCGCCGACAAGTGGAATCGGTCGGCAGGTCGCCATCCACACGATCCACCTCCGCGGTCCGTCGGTTAAGCCGTTTTCGGGCCGTCGTGATTGGTTCATCGACCGGTGGACCGGAAGCACTCAGTCGATTGCTTCCCGTGTTGGCTCCCGTTTGTCCGGTTCCCATGTTTTTGGTGCAGCATTTGCCATCGGACTTCACGCAATACTTTGCCTCGAGCTTGTCGCGTCGCTGTGGCACAAGGGTCGTGGAATCTCGTGAGGGGGCGATTGCGGAACCGGGAGTCCTGTATGTTGCTCACGGCGGCAAGCACCTGGTGATTAACGCGAGTGAGGGGCAGGTGGTTCTCGGAACTAGCGATTCCCCGCCGGAAAACGGCTGTCGCCCCGCAGCCGACGTCCTGTTTCGCTCGGCCGCGGTGGCCTACGCCGGACAGGTGCTGGCTGTGGTGCTGACCGGAATGGGCTGCGACGGTGCCAAAGGGGCGGCTGTACTGAAACGCGCGGGGGCTTATGTCATCGCTCAGGATGAAGCGACTAGCGTGGTTTGGGGAATGCCCGGCAGCGTGGTGGCCGCGGGCGCCGCCAATGAAATCCTGCCGATCGACGACATCGGGCCGGCCTTGCTCACTCATCTGGGAGTTGGAGGGTAAAGGCATGGAGATCTCGTCTCAGGATTTTCGAGATGTCCAATCGCTAGTCCGCTCGCTGTGCGGTCTGGTCCTGACGGACGACAAAACCTATCTCGTGCGGACGCGGCTGGAGTCGGTTGTCGAGGCTCATGGGTGCGCCACATTTTCCGAGTATCTTGGTCGACTACAGCAGATCAACGCCGTGCAAATGCGCGATGAACTGGTCGAAGCACTGACGACAGGTGAAACGTCGTTCAATCGCGATTCCCATCTGTTTGACGAATTGCGACGTCGGATTCTGCCGGAATTGGCGGAGACCATTCGACAGCGTCGTGAATCCAATTATCCAATTCCGTTGGCGAGAATCTGGTCGGCCGGGTGTTCGACGGGTCAAGAGCCATACAGTGTGGCGATGGCGGTGCGCGACTTCGTGGGAAGTCTTCCAGCGAACGATTTGCGGCCGGACCATTTTCCGATCCTGGCAACAGACGTGTCCGCCAAGTCACTGAGTGTGGCGAAAGAAGGGCGTTACTTCGAACGCGACCTCGAACGGGGCGTCACCGCGGTGCAACGCGCCCGCTATTTTCGTCAAGACGGCGAGCACTGGGTGATCCGTGATGACATTCGACGATCGATTGAATTTCGTCAGCTAAATTTCATGGATCGGATCACCAGCCTGGGGCCGTTCGAGATGATTTTCTGTCGCAACGTACTGATCTACTTCGACGCCCCCACCCGCGAACGCCTGGGGAATCAATTTCATCGCCTCTTATCAATGGGCGGTCTGCTCATCCTGGGCGCGGCCGAAAGTCTTTACGGGCTAGAGACGCCGTTTCAATCCGAACAGATTGGTCAGACATTCGTTTACCGAAAGGTCCAGGAAATCCCCGCGATCCTGTGACCGAAGATCGTTCCGACATCTGGATTCCACAATTCATTGGCGAGTGAGTTCGTCACGACGAGTGTCAGCCCTCCTACGATTCGTCCTGAAGTACACGGGCTGAACGATCTTGGCCCGGTCACTTCAACAGCTTCTCGATCGCGGCCAGATAGACGGATTCCACTTCTGGTGCGGTTCGTGAGACAAGACTTGTTTCGTAGCCGCCTTGCGAGTACGCGATGGTGGTGCCGATATAACCGGGACCGTAATCCCCGTAGGCGGCGGTACACACAAATCGATCTGGTCGCATCTGCTGGGCGGCCAGTTGGTATTCGATGAACGATTCGCCCGGTAGATCCAACATCACCGCGGGGCCGATTCGCAATGACGTCAGGTCAATTGTTTGACCTGACGAGACCCGCTTCGCATAAGCGATATCTCTCGCCGCCCGGGCGCGTTCACGCGGTATCGCTTTTTCATCAAGCAAGACCTTCTCGATGTCAGTCAGGTTCTTTAAGCGGTGGCTGAGTGGGAACGAGACCGGTTCAATTCGCCATTCGACATCGGCCGCCGTCACCGGAACGCGTTTGGTTTTCTCCCAAGCCAGTTTCATTCCGGCGGCCAATCGTTCGGTCAGTTCGATTCTGGCTTCAGGAGAACCGTCGTTGTATTTCCCGGCGGCCAGATTACCACTCGCCCCGTTGAAGTGAACATGAAACATGCCCGGTTCGGCGCGATCTCTCGCCGCACGAGCCAGGCCGACGAAATCGGAACTGACGGCTCCCTTGCCATAGTGACTCTGCGGGTGCGTGGCGTAGAACGTTATCGAAACGAGTGGTGAATCCTGATTCCAGAAGCTCAACAATTTGAGCTCGGGATCGATCATTCCTTCGGGCGCCGCGATTGCTGCCGCATCTTTTGTCGAACTGAAACGGACGATCTTCACCTTGCCGTCATCGCCCAGAATCCGTCGATTCGAAGCGACTCGCTCAACGCGGGCCTGGCCCGTGCCAATGTGTGTAAACGGGCGTGCGGATGTCAGCGACTTCCTGACCGCCAGATCGACGCGTTGCAGCAGGTCTTTCACGAAGCGGACATTGGTCGACGCGCCGCCGATGCCTGCCGCCGCCAGCAGTTCTTCGGCATCAAGGTCGCAACCGGGCGCATCATGCTGATGCAACGTGTTTAGGGCCACCCTGGAGGGCGAAGTTCCAGCTGCTTTCGCCAGCGTTTCGCGCCAGGTGTCGTAACCCCCATTCCCGATGCCCACAAAATCGACTGCACAAAGCACGATCGGTTCTCCGGCACCCAATAAAACGATGCCGCGAGCGAACAGGGGATCGTCGACGGAAGTGGCTTCGGGAACGAGCCCGTCACAGAGCGCCGAACCGAGCGGCGGTGTCGCATCGACTTGAAACGTCGCCAGTCGCAACGGCTCTGCCGAAATGGCAATGGAAGCGATCAAATTGAACAACAGACCCGAAGTCGCGATGGTCCAGCGGCAAGACATGATTTCTCCAGACGAAGTCTTCGAAGCGAGCCCGTCGGGGCCCGCGATCCCACGAATCGAATTTGTTGATCAACCAGAAGTCAGCAGACGAAATCGACAGTGATGATTAAAGCGTGACGCATCCAAGAATCCAAACGAGAAAGCCCGGCCGCGTTTCCGCGACCGGGCTCAAGTTCATTCGACGATGGCTATTTCCGGCAACCTTAGATCCCCTTGGAGATCACCAGCTTGACCAGATCGCCAACGCGGTTGCTATAACCCCATTCGTTGTCGTACCAGTTGATCAGCTTGAAGAACTTGCTGTTCAACTCGATACCACTCCCTTTGTCGAAGATCGAGGAAGCTTTGCTGTGGATGAAGTCGCTGCTGACCACTTCGTCTTCGGTGTATTCGAGGATACCTTTGAGGTAGGTCTCGCTGGCCTTCTTCATGGCGGCGGCAATCTCGGCATAGCTGGTTGCCTTGACCGTCTTCACGGTCAGGTCCACCACCGAAACGGTCGGGGTCGGAACACGGAACGCCATCCCGGTGATTTTGCCTTTGACTTCCGGGCAGACCAGTGCGACGGCCTTGGCCGCGCCAGTGGCGCTGGGAATAATGTTTTGAGCTGCAGCACGACCGCCCTTCCAGTCCTTCTTGCTGGGACCGTCCACGGTCTTTTGCGTGGCCGTGTAGGCGTGAACCGTGGTCATCAGACCTTCGTCGATTCCAAAGCCTTCTTTCAGCAGCACATGCACGACCGGTGCGAGGCAGTTGGTGGTGCAGGAAGCGTTGGAAATGATGTGGTGTACTTTGGGATCGTATTTATCCGAGTTCACGCCCATCACAACCGTGATGTCTTCACCCTTGGCGGGGGCCGAGATGATGACCTTCTTGGCACCGGCGACAAGATGGCCCTTGGCCTTTTCGGCTTCGGTGAACAGCCCTGTCGATTCGATGACGATATCGACACCAAATTGCTTCCAGGGCAGTTCGGCTGGTGATTTGGCACTCACGACATGAATGTCGTGACCATTGACGATCAGAACATCGTCTTCGGCTTTATCAGGGCTCGATTTCTTCGAACCCACTTCACCGGCGAATCGACCTTGGGTCGTGTCATATTTCAAGAGGTAGGCCAGATTGTCAGCAGGAACGATATCCCCTACTGCGACAACCTGAACGTCTTTGCCGACAAGCCCTTGCTCAACCATCGCTCGGAACACCAACCGACCAATACGGCCGAATCCATTAATCGCGACCTTCACCGCCACAATACATCTCCTGAACAAAAAGGGTCCGTCGACAAGGTGTCCGGATGGACAACGAGCAAGATTTTCAAAGAGGTTGCACGCCACAAGCCTTGGGCCGACAACACCCGGATTCTAATTGCCACGGTCAAACGGGACAAGCAAGACAAAAAAAGCTCCAATTTGGTGCTTCGGCTCCCCGCAGTTTCCATTTTGAAAACGACTGATCAAACCTCGAATCGGACAATTCAACACGATTTGCCACGGCGGCGGCCGATGTCGGGCAGGTTTCGCCTGCCGGAATCTTCGGATCTGGCTGGATTCATTTCGTCCGATTGGCGATCGGCCAATATTACATTTCCACAATCTTGCCATTCTCTGCCGCAGATTTCAGGCAGGCTTCCAGAACTTGCTGCGTCTTCACGGCGATTTCCGGCCAAGTGTTGTCGGTCTTACCTGACAGCACCAGGTGCGAGAAGTTGCGGAACAGATTTGTTTCCTGCGAGTTTCCCCAACCGTTGCTGTATTCGGGAACAGTCACTTTGCGGGCGTGTTCTTCCATATTGAAATCGCAGCTCTTCTGATTCAGAGCGGGATTCGAAACCGTAAACGAGAGTTCGTCGCTGTAGTAGGGGACAACGAAATCCGGAACGAACACGCAGCCTTTGGTTCCGCTGATACTGGCCCATTGCTGGTTGGCGGTAATGAACGAGCAGTAATAACTGGCCGAAACGCCATTGGCGAAGAACAGTTCCCCTGAAAACTCGGTTGGGACCGGCGTACGACTGTCGGCACGCTTGGCCGCCATCAACGTTCGTCCACTGACGCGCTGTGGCATCTGATAGTTCATGGTCCACAGCGTAAAGCGGATGTTGTACCACCCCAGATCACCAAGGCAGCCGAGCGGCTCCAACTCGCCGCTGGCGCGAATGTTGGTTTTGGCGAATTCATCGGAGCCGCAGAAGCTGAAATGACTGGCGATGCGGCGTAGTTCGCCGACGCTCTGACCATCATTCAGCGTCGCACGCAGCTTGTTCAGCCGTTGGCTGTGCATGAACATCACCCCGTCCATAAATTGGACGTTGTGTTTTTTGCACGCGGCGGTCATCTCGGTGGCTTCCGCGACCGTACAACCGATCGGCTTTTCTGCCAGGACATGTTTACCGGCTTCGGCGGCGCGAATCACCCAGTCTTTGCGGATGCCAGTGGGCATGGGCAGGTAAACGGCGTCAATGTCCGGTCGCTTGAGCAGTTCTTCGTAACTTCCCAGCGCAACGGGTTTGGGATCAAACGACGAATGGGCATGGCATTCGTCGATGAATTGCTGCGCCTTGGCGACGTCGCGACTGGCCACCGCCGTCACGACCGCATTCTCGGAATTCTTGATCGCCAGCCAATTCTTGCGAGCGATATTGGCGGAAGAAAGAATGCCCCAGCGACAGACTCGGTTGCTCATAATGTCCATTCCAAGTTCTAAATGATTCTCAAACAGCGTGACGTAGAATAACAATCCGGGATCACGCTGTGGATGATACCGGTGCCAAAACAATTCGTAAGAGAATTTGGCTCAACGGCAATGTCCTGGCGAAAGCAGTCGATCCCGCGTCACGGTAAGGGATGCTGCTCAAAAAAAGTCCAGATCAGATCATTGGCCGAAATGTTCATCGCCGATTTGCCCAGGAACCGGACCGGTGGTACTTGTCCGGGCCAGGTATGCCCGCCTCCATCAATGGTGACCAGAACGACGCTGGTCCCTGCGCTACCCGGGCCGTATGTCTGGCGAGTCACTTTCAGCTCGTCACCATCCTTGGAGAGAAGGTTCGTGACCGGGTGTTGCTCGTCACAGCCATCCAGCTTGGCCCACGTTTGCACGGACGTCTCGACGGATTTCAGCCGCAGCCAGAACGGAGTATTGCTGGTTCCCATGTCATACGGAACCAGCGTGTCGAGCGTTCCGTGAAAGTGAATGACCGACACGGGCCGGTGCGGCTGCGCTTCACCGATCGCCATTGTTCCGGCCACGGGCGCAATCGCTGCGATTCGGTCGGACAATTCGGCCGCCAGACGATAGCACATCATTCCGCCGTTACTCATCCCGCAAGCGTATACGCGTTTGACGTCGACGTTGATCAGCCGTTCGATTTCGTCGAGCAATTGTCCGAGAAACGCGACATCGTCGACCTGGCTTCCCAGGCCTTTTGTAAAGCCGCCGGCATTCCAGGTCAGTAACGGACCAGGGCCCGTGCCGCTGGGGTAAACCACCACGAAGCTCCGTTTTTCGGCCGTTTCATTCAGGCCGCAGAACGAGATCATTGCGGCGCCATTCATCGCGGCGCCGTGCAGGGCGAGGACCACCGGCATCGGTTTCGCCGGATCATAACTGGCAGGAACGTGGACGATGGCCGTTCGTTTCAAATCACCCACCGCGAGCTCCAGCGTGTGGTCGCCGACGCACAATCGACGGGGATTTTCCGTCGCGGCGGTCGCTTGCAGGACCGCTTCCTGTCCCGACGCACAGCACGTCAAGGTTCCAAGCAGCAACAAGGCCGCTGCCCATTCGGTTCGGAACGCCTGCGAGCCGCTGATTGGCATGACTGTCATGATCCTCATGCGTTGAAATCCATTTCCGCCGTTGGAGGTCGAGTCAACCATGGCGCCGTCACTGTTTCCACGGCATCCTGAAGATTACTTATAACATGATCTCCAGTCATTCCAAAACGGGGCCAATACGTTACACCATGATCTCTTTCGAACGGACAAGAATCGTTTGGGATTGAGGAGTCTGAGCGCGATGTACGATCTGATCGGCGACATTCACGGCCATGCCGACGAACTCGTTCAACTGCTGCATGTGTTGGGGTATGAAAATCACCACGGCATTTATCGGCATCCCGAACGAAAAGTGATTTTCCTGGGCGATTTCATCGATCGAGGCGCCCAGATTCGGCAAGTCCTGGAAATCGTCCGGCCGATGGTCGAATCGGGCAGCGCTTTGGCCGTGATGGGCAACCACGAACTCAATGCCCTCGCCTATCACACCGAGGATCCCGATGCGCCAGGGGAATATCTCCGTCGACACACGCCGAACAATTATCAGCAGCACCGGGTGACGATGGAACAATTGTCACCTGCTGAACTGGCCTCGTATCTGACCTGGTTTCGGACCTTGCCGATCTGGTTGGAATTCGACGGTTTGCGAGCTGTTCATGCCTGTTGGGACGAACAGTCGATGGCGCTGATCGAACCGTTTGTGCGTCCGTCGGGGCCTTTGACAAACGACTTTTTGCATTCGGCCTGCAAACGCGAGGGTGAGTTGTTCGATCCTGTGGAAATCGTCCTGAAAGGCAAAGAAGCGGCATTGCCCAAGGGCTTCTTTTTTCGCGACCGCTATGGGCAGATTCGTGCCAACATGCGTGTCCGCTGGTACCTGGCCCCCGACCACCACACTTACCAGTCGTATGCACTTTCCGATGACATCCAGTGCAACATGCCGATTGACGGGGCGTTGCGAGAAACGGCTTCGCCCTACCCTCGTGATGCCAAACCTGTCTTTGTCGGACATTACTGGCTGTCAGCCGACCGGCCGCGAGTGCTGGCCGATAACGTCGCCTGTCTCGACTTCAGTGTCGCCCAAGGCGGTTTTTTGTGCGCCTATCGTTGGCAGGGCGAGCAGAAGCTGAATGACGCTCATTTCGTCTGGACCCGATAGGCGGTCCTTGGCAATCGCGTCTGCTGATTTAGCGGGGATGATCACCGCGAAGAATCGGTTGCAGTTCTTCGACGAAATCGTTGACGTCTTGGAATTCGCGATAGACGGAAGCGAAACGAACGAACGCGACATGGTCGAGATGCCGCAATGACTCCATGACCTTTTCGCCGATTTCGCGTGAGGGCACTTCGCGGTCAAATTGCTCGTAAAGATTTGCTTCGATGTCGGAGATGATATTTTCGATCATCTCGTCGCTGATCGGTCGCTTGTAGCAGGCTTTTTCCAGGCCCGCTTTGATCTTTTCGCGTTGAAAGGGGATGCGAGTACCATCTTTTTTCACCACCTTGAGCGGCGATTCTTCGATTTTTTCATAGGTGGTGAAACGACGCTCACAGCTCAGGCACTTCCGACGGCGGCGGATGACGAACTGCTGGCTTGCGCGTGAATCAATGACGCTGGTGTCTTCATGTCGACAAAACGGACACATCATGATCGTACGCCCTTGCCACCATCCCTTTGCGGTACGGCAGCGAAAATCTTCGTTCCTCTAACACCAGACCAAAGAACACTATCAAAAGCCTGTTTTTATGCCAAATCAGCCGTTTTCTGCCGTTTTCTGGCGGCGGGCTGACGGGTGATACGGTAATCCCCAATGAGAGAACTGGCTAGAGGATAAACCGTCTTTGGCGATATTTCCCTTCGATTGGGTGAGTTGCAACCAATTACCGTCGTGTTGTGTTCGCAAGTTTGGCATCAATGCGAGCGATGCATTTCCGCGCGGGCGCCGCTTGCTTGGCCCGGTCAGTCTTTTCCAGCAGGACCGCCGAAACTTCCAACAGGTTTCGACCTGCCAAGCCTGGCTCCTTCATGCTGAGGATCAATTCCGGATACTTGCCGAGTACGGCTTCCGATTCTTCATATTTTTCCAACCCATTCAACGCCTTTGCGTGCATCATGATGGCGTTCAGTACGGGAGGAACCAACTGATCGTGCAGCAGTGTGCGGATCTGTGGTTCCAGGTAAGCCATCAATTCGGCCGCTTCCGCATGCTTGGATTGGGCCAAGAGCGATTCGGCCAGGACGTTGCAGTTCAACAAATACCCGCTGGGCTGGATCTCTAAAGCATTGCCGAGAATGCCGAGGGCCTCGCGAACAGTGGCTTCCGCCGCCTTGGCATCACCGGCTGCCATTTGCGCTTTGCCCAAACCCACCAGGGTGATTCCGACAAACTCGTCCTTGGGGCCATAAGTTGTCCGTGCGCGATTCACAACCGATTGGGCGATGGTGACCGCTTCGTTCGGATCACCGCTTTCGGCCAGGGCGGTGACGAGATACAGGTCTACTGGCATCAGGCAAAACGAATCGGCGGGAACCCCGCGAAGCATCGTTTGTCGGGCTTGCTTGGTTTCCTCGATCGCTTTGGCGGACATGCCTTTCGAAAGCAATACCGACGCGAAGGCAAATTTTCGAAATCCTTCGAGTAACTGTGCGCAGCGTGCGGGATCTTTGCAGGCAGGGCGAAAGGATTTCAGCAGCCGGCTTCTGACGACGTCTCGCTGTTCCGCATCACCGAATTCGGTTTCCACGCTTTTGAGATAGGCCTCAAAGCCTTCGATCAATCCGTCGGGCTTTCCCGAATCGATGCAGTTGCCCAGCGCGGAATCGGCCTTCACTGACAATTCCGCCATCCGCTCGGGATGACCAAATTCGGTCCGCATCATCAGCCCGCAGCAACGAACGCCTCCGCGACTGGGCGCGCTTTTTGTGGCTTGCCCGCTAGCGATGGCAGGCCAGATCGCTGCCAAAATTAAGGTGAACGCAATACCGGGCATCCTTGCGGCGAACATGTCGATTTCCTTCCAGGAAAGCGGAATTGTCTTTTCGTGCTGGCCAAAGTCTGAAATATCGCGCTCGACTGGGGCCACTTGACTTCCAAGTCCCCACAACCGGAGCCGAGGAAAGTGGTCATGAAGAGGTGACCAACCAAGTGGAACAAGAGGTTTGGCCACCACATTTTGCGGACGAAGTAGCAGTTTCCTGAAAATCCGGATACCCCAACTTTTTCCGGCTCACTTCCCTCACGTCCGTTCCGGCACAGCAGAATTGATTGATCTGACGTGGCAGGGCTATCCGATACTCCGGATGCATATAGCACGGAAAGCTATGCCTGCAAAGGGGTTCCACTCGATACGGTTGTTAAAAATTGCCCAACCGGAAAAGTCCCGAAGGCCATGAAGCTTGTGACCTGAAATCCGCGCTTCAGGTCACGAACGAGGCGTTTGCCACGAGTTGAACACAATTCGCGAACAGTTTTCACAGGACGTTACCCCATTCGGTGACTGATTGTGTGGTTTTGAGGAACAGGATGCCTCACATGAATCTTCGCTTGGCGTTACCGATTGTTTTCGCGTTCGCTTTTCCCCATCTTGTCATGCAAGCTCAGGCGCAAGTTGTGCCGGGGACCGGTCAGCAAATCGTCGAAGTCTTCGACGATTTTGAAGATCCCAACTGGAGCTTCACGCTGAATCTGCCAAAGTCGAGTGCGAATATCGACAAAGTCGAACGGCATCCGTCCGGCTTCGCTGCAAATCGGTTGTTCCTGGAAAGCATGTATCGCGGAACACCTGACTTCGTTCGTCGAGTCGAAACGCCGGCCGGCGGTCTTCCCGGCAGTACGGGTGCCTTGGCGATGCAGACGATGAATTCCGGTATCCCAGGTGAGGTTTCGCACAAGTTCCAGCAAGACGATCTGATTGCTGGCGTGCAGCAAAAACTGGGCTACGTCATGCCCGTCTCGTGGACGCCGAGTTACGTTTGCCGGGTCTATGTTCCTCCCTTTGACAAATGGGAGCGACGACATGGCAGCCATTTTGGTTTTCGAGCCGACTGCATGACGACGATTTCCACGACAAAATCGGTGGGTCGCTTCTTCAAGAATTTCGGGTCGCTCAAGAAGCAAGAACAGTATTGGCCGGGCTTCTTCATCCAGCTGAACACCAAGCAGATGACGGGCCAGAAAGAAGATAGCGCCATCCTGTTGATGCGTGGGGACGAACTTGGACATGATATTCCCGGACCCAAGATCACGCATGCGGGCTGGTGGACCTTGGGGATGACGTTTACCCCGGATGGAAAGGTCCACTACTACGCCCATGAAGGCGTCGCGAACCTCACGGCCCGGGATCATCTGTATTCGAACTTCCCGTACGGCTATAAATGTGAACAGACCAGTACGTACTTCTTCAACATTGTGAATCAGGACGATGGCCGCACCTGGTCGACTCGCTGGATCGTCGATGATCCGAAGGTCTATGTGGCGACCGGAAATTATCGTCCTCCGGTTCCGCAACAAGTGGCACAAAAACCCGCCGCAACGACGGCTCAAACTCAACCCGCTCCGGCCCAACTACAAATGGTTCCCGTGGGCAAGATGCCGGCAACTCCCGTGGTTCCCGCAGTGACTGCCCCGCCGAATGCCGCGGCGGCCGTTGTTGCCAATCCGACTGTCCTGCCGCCCGCTGTCTTGCCAGCACCCGCGGCAACGCCGGCCATCCCGGTTCCACAACTCGCCACACGGCCGATCGAGATTTCGACGAGTGCTCCGAAAGCCGATTCTTCGGCAGAGGTTCCTGAATCCACGTCTGCCTCGGTCGTCGCCCCATTGGATTCCAATTCGGTGGAACCGCTGTCACTCAATACGGTGGCGGAAGAACCCACGGCGCCTGCGTCCGAAGCTCCGGCGGCCAGTCCCGAGTAGCCGCCGAACGAGGATCGTCCCGTCATTGACGTTTGGTCCGATCATGCTTGAGAATGGGCACCCGAACTTCGGTGGTCGGGGATGCGTCGAAGACGGGGGTTCTGATGCTGACACTCTGGCTTTCGCGGCATGGCGAAGCGGTCGATCCCGACCTGGCCAAGTCGGATTTTGATCGAGCCCTGACCTCTGCGGGTCGAAAGCGACTGGCCGCTCAAGCCCGGTGGTTATTGGAACGTGAGCAGCCGCCCGAGTTGATCCTCCATAGTCCGCTCGTGCGAGCACGACAAACGGCCGAAGTCATTGCGGGCGAAATTGGTCTGGAGTCCGGTTTGGTCCGCGTCGAAAATCGACTCGCGCCCGGCATTCAGACGGAGGAATTGTTGAAGTGTCTCGCGAGCACCACTGCCGAGAGAATCCTCTGTGTCGGGCATCAACCCGATATGAGTCGTTGTCTGGCCGAGATGATCGGCGGAGGGCACATTCATTATTCCCCGGGGACCATGGCCGAAATTGAATTTGGTGGTCCAATTTTGCGGAGCGGCGGGCATCTGCGCTGGGTTGTGAATCCGCTTTGGTTCACATGAGAGCCGACCCTGACGATCGCCTTTACTGGTGAACGCCTGTTCCGTTTGCTCTGGCGATCAAATCCGCTGCATTTTCTCGCAAGCGATGCACGGCGCGACAGCAATAAATTTGGTGCCGATCTCTGCATCGAAAACAACTGGCAGATTTGGCACTCTCGGTAAGGTTTTTCACAAACCCTTAACACAAAAGGCTAACAGGCTATGCGGCCGGGATATTTTCGCTATTCTTGGTGAGCCGGATTGCCATAATGTATCATTATTTGTCAAAAGAACACTTTGCGGTTTTTTTCACGGGAATGGTATGATTACTGCTAATTCAGATTTTGCCCTTTCACATTTTTTTCGTGAGGGGATTGTGTTGCTGGCGAATTTGCCAGCGGTTGGTTTGCTTGTTTTTGTCTTATCTCAGTATTCAGTCGAAGGAATTAAACGATGCACAGTGTTTCGGCCCTTGAGGTCTACCAGGCGGGGGAACTCACCGTCATTGGTTTTGGCGGCAGGGAAGTTCTCGATGATATGAACGTGGCGGATTGTCGTGATGAGCTGGTTGAGCTCATTCGTGAGAATAACTGTCAGGTGCTGGCGTTTGATCTGACGCGGGTCCGATTGATTCCGAGCGGCCTGTTGGGTCTGTTGGCTTCGATCCGCAAACAAGGGGTCGAAGTACATCTTTACAACCCTTCGGCCGATATTCGCGAAGTCTTGGAAATCACCAAGCTCGACCAAGTTCTGCAGCTGCACGATCTGGAAGTCGCCGTCTGAAATAGACCCGACAACCTACCGATTTCGACACAAGCCTTGATTAAATCAAGGCTTGTTGTCATTTCGGCCCTGACCAATCTCGGCGTGTCCCTTGTTGCGACGTGTCAGGTTCTTCTCAACTCCAAGGGCCAGAACTGTGCGATCTGAGTTCAAGCTGTGTTCAAGTGGTCGACGCTCAGTCGATTGAAATGGCCGTCCATCCATCTTGGGAGCGAAGTCCCGTCACGGATGGGACAATACCGCTATAAGACCAGAGGCTGGCGGGTACTGACCGATCAAAGGCCAATTTCGACAGGTTCGACTCGACGGCCTGTGTGATCAATTTCAATGCGAGGCCTGTGGCCGTATCGGCGGTATCGTTCTTTTGCAGGGCCACCTGTACCTGGCCAGGTGTTACCAGGATTTTGCTGCCGGACAACGTTGCCTTGTACTCGATGGTCACGGCCAAGGGAGGCAACAAGTCTTGCCCCGCCGGTTTAAATACGGCGTGCATCGTGACGTAGACGCGGTCTTTGTCCAAGCGGAGCGTCAATGGCTGAATGTCATCAAATTCGATGTTCGTGACGACGTTTTCCATTCCCGGCATGGCGATTGGTGGTGGGGTGTTCTTCAAATCGTCTTCCGTCGGCGGGACGACAAACGGGGCAAAGAACTTGTCGATTTCCTTGTCCGTCGTTTTGAGGCCCTTCACGCCGGTGTGACTCAGCAGTGCGTTGAGGAACGACTCGTGAACGAGCAGTCGGACGCCTTCGTCTCGGGTGGCTTGATTTTCAAACGCCGGGGACGAGACGGTGGGCGTCTCGGTGCCAAATTGGGCGCTATAGCTGATCGCCGTATCTGTTGATGACGCCTGGTACTGGGTCGGCATCATATTCATCTCGCGCAATCGACGTCGAACGACGCCTTCCAGGTTATCGTTGGCCAGGGCGAGCTTTTGATCGACTTCCCCGTCGAATTCAGGGCCCACGCGATCCGCGACGTGATCGCGGGTTTCGGCTTCCGCCTGGGGTTGGCGTCGTTCGGCCGTTCGATAAGCAATCCGATCGGCCAGTCGTCCGAATAAGGTGCCGCTTAGCGGTGTCGTGGCACCCAGGGTCTGGTTTCTTGCTTGAACGTGCACGCTGGCGTGTCGTGTGGAAAAGCTGATTCCATCGAAATAGACGTCCTTCGTGGCCACAAATCGCTGCTGACTGGCGACATCGACCATCGCCTGAGGAGTGACGCCCGTCGTCTGGCTTTCCGTCGCTCCATTCAGGATGAAGGTTCCCCGGATTTTGTCGGGACTGGGCAGCAGATCCAAATGCAGATTCGTCTCTGTTGTTTGATGGCCGGTGACTTCTGCCCCCAGGATGACGTCGCGCACGTCACCCGGTTTTTGCTCGTTGCGAGCGACCAATCGATTCAGAAAACGGTCACTGACGACAATCCGCAGGTTCCCGATGGAGGCCGGTACCGACAGGGTCTGGCGTTCGACCGGTTGATTCCAGACGGTTCCCGAATCAACGGGGATTCCCGAATCGAAGGGTTGGTTGATCGATTGCGGAGCAAGCCGGGGCGCTGAATTGGCATAAGGGTTCGGGCCCGCATCAAACGGTGTCGAACGTCGCGCCCAAGCAGGGTTATTCGGGTAGGTCGGCGAGGAATACGCCAGGGGAACCGCGCTATAAGGCTGGGCGGCAATGTAAGGTCGAGCTCCATAGGGCTGAGCGTACGGAACCCGATAGGCGTAGTTCGACGGGTAAGGTGCCGGACCGATCGCCATCGGGGGCGGACCAAAGGCTGTGGCGGATGGTGCCACGACGACTGGTGGGCTGGAATACCCCAAAGGAACCGGAGGAGGAGCGATCTGAGAGAACGATTGTGCCAGACTGTGTGTCGCGAACACGATCGACATCACGGCAGCCAGGCCAATGTTCGACCAGATCTTGTGAATTCCAAGTATCGGCATGGGAGGGATCTCCTGAACGACGTCTTAACACGACGACTCAGTCACGTTTTCAGAAACCGGTCAGCAGCGATTGCTCTGTAAAATGGGTTGTCATGTCACACCGACATGCGACCTGTCCGAACGAGGCAGATTTTGCCGCTCGTACTCGAACCACCACAGTGCGAAAAACCAATCCTTGGGCAAATCGAGTCAGAAAATTAGCGGGATTGCCGCCCCCAGGTGAGGGTCGTTTTAGCAGCTTACCTATTTCATCGACCAAAAGCAGCAACCTGTGTTCCAAACTATCTCCGAAATGTGGACAAAGGGATGGATTCAGCCTTTTTCGCAGGAAGTCGCTTCGAAAAACGGACCGGGGACGGCTGGGAGTCCGTAGCTTTCAATATTTTCTGGTTTCTCTAGTGGTCAATTGTCAAAGTTGCTAGAAGACGCGCTCGCAGTTTCGATCGCAAGATGTGGTCGTATCGACGTCAAGGTGGACAACTCGCATGATTCCCTCGCAACTCTCGCTCGTCCGTGATTCGGACGATCTGCTACCGATCACTCATGGGCGATTGCTGGATTTTCCTGACGATCCCATTGCCTGCCTCAGAAAACTTCATGCACGGCACGGCAATGTGTGTGCGATGGAAGAAGAAGGCCAGCGAATTTATTTCGTGTTCGGCCAGGAATACAACCACCAGGTGTTGAGCGACAGCAGCGCGTTTCATTCGCGGTTCTTCGCCATTCGTGGCAGTCGCAATTCGTCCCAGCGAAAACTCAGTTCGGGTTTGCTGAGCATGAACGGCGACCAGCACAAACGAAACCGTCGGCTGGTCATGGATGCCTTCATGAAGAAGGCGATCCTGGACTATCTGCCCACGATCCGGTTGGAAGTCGAGTCCCTGGTGGCCAGCTGGGTCCCCGGTACCGAACGAGACATCGCTCGTGACATGACCGACTTCATGTTGCGGCTGACCAGTTCGATCCTGTTTGGCATCGACCAACCCGAAGTGGCCTACAAAATCGGTCACATGATCGATCATTGGGTTCATCTCAATCACGAACTGGGGATGGGCGCCTTCGTCGCGGATACTTCGATCGCCAATCGCTACGGTGACTTGCTGGCTTATGCCAATGATCTCGAGGGCGAGATCCTGAACATGATCCGCATGCGTAAGGCCAATTCGACCGGCAAAGACGCACTTTCGATTCTGATCAATGCTCACGACGGCGAAGGCAGTATCTCGGAAGAAGAACTGGTGGGGCAGGCGGCGTTGATGTTCGCGGCCGCCCATCTCACGACGGCACATTCACTCGCCTGGACGCTCTTTTTGCTGGCCGAGCATCCGAGTGTGATGAGTCAGGTTCATGAGGAACTGTCGACGCATCTGGACGGTGGTTTTCCTTCGTTGGAACAAGTCGAGCGATTGTCTTACACCGAATGCGCGATCAAAGAAAGTATGCGGATCCTGCCCGCATCCTCTTATTCACAACGCATCACGGCGATGCCCGTGGAACTGGGGCCCTTCAAACTGGCACCGGGATCCGGCATTGTGTTCAGTCAATTCATTACGCATCACATGCCCAGCCTGTATCCCGATCCCGATGCCTTCCTGCCGGAACGCTGGCGGCGTATCAATCCCTCGCCCTATCAGTATCTGCCCTTTGGCGCGGGGCCGCGCATGTGCCTGGGTGCCTCGCTCGCGATGCTGATCCTCAAGACGACGTTGCCCACGTTATTGCAACAGTTCAAACTGACTTCGGTGCCTAACTCGGAAGTGAGTGGCAAAGTGATCTCCACGATGCTGGGACCGACCACCAGCATCATGATGAAGATCGATCGACAGGACGGACAGTTTCAATCTCAGCCGGTCCGCGGCAACATTCACGACATGGTTGATCTGCGAGAAATCAAAACCATCCGTCGCGCGGCGTAGTCGGTCGACGATTGCAAAAAAAGAACGCGAAGACGAGGATCGGCGGTGTATCATCTGGGGGCTATGGCCGCCTGGTGTTTCCTGGCTGCGATCCCCGCTCTTTTCACTGCGAACCCGGCCGGTTCGTCTCGGAGTCTCATGCGGTATTTGTTGTCCGACCACCGCTGTCCCGGCTGTGAGATCCGCAAGCCGCTGTGCTTCTGTGCGATGATCCCCCGGATCGAACTCCAGACCCGCGTGGTCATTCTGATGCACTGTTTCGAGCAAGTGTTAACGACCAATACGGCGAAACTGGCGCATCGGTCGTTGACGAATAGTGAAATTCGAGTTCACGGTCGCAAGGACGAACGGTTGTCATCCGCCGACTTGAACGAGACGGGGCGGCAATCGCTGTTGCTGTATCCCAGTCCGAATGCCGCCGAGCTGAACGCCGAATTCGTCTCGCGTCTGTCGAGTCCCGTGACGTTGATTGTCCCCGACGCGAATTGGAGGCAAACTCACAAGTTCGTTCGCCGCGAACCGGCTTTGATCGGCATTCCGCATGTCCGACTGCCTGCAGGCCCACCCACCGAATATCACCTGCGGGTGCAGCGTCACGAATCGGGGGTCTGTACGCTGGAAGCGATCGCCCGCGCGATCGGCCAACTGGAAAGTCCCGAGGCCCAGGCGAAGTTGGAAGTCCTGCTGCGAGTCATGGTCGAACGTACGCTGTGGTCGCGAGGAAAACTGTCGGCCGAGCGCTGCGTGACGGCCGGCATCCCCCGCGAAGCGCGCGGGCTGAAGCAGCGCTAAAGTCGGCTGGCTGCCACATCGACGGTCGTCGACATCATTCATCGCCGCGGACGGTCGAAGTCCGTTAATCGGTCCCCGGCCCTGATTGTCCGGCCGCTTATTTCTCGTTGGAATGCCCCAGCAACTTACGTGTCAGGGTTCCGCCCAATTCGACAATTTCGTGGATCGCGGCATCCACATCCTCCATCGTGATGCGGACCTCTTTCGGGCCTGCTGTCTGGCGGCCGATGGCGAACAGCGTCGATCGACGGACCCATTCTTCAATGAATGCGGCACTCGCACCGCTTGATCGGGTCACCATGGCGGTCCAATCCACTGCGGTGGCATCAACTCCCTGAAAGAAATGTTGCAGCAGGCGCAGGCGGCATTCGTCGTCGGGCAACGGAAAATGGATTGCCTGATTGATCCGTCCGGGTCGAAGCGACAAGGCCTGTTCGATGACTTCCGGACGATTTGTGGTCATCAGGAAGACGATGGGCAATTCGGTCGATGTCACGTCCATTTCATCGAGTAAGTCATGCAGCAACATCGTTCGGCGGCTTTGGGCTCGATCGGTCGCCACCAGATCGATGTCTTCCAGCACCACCAGGCTAGGGGCCAGCAGGCGGGCCAATTGGCACGATTCGCGAATCAGACGCAACTGTCGACCGGTCACGGTGATGACGGTCGTCGGCTTACTGGCGGTGATCAGGTAACGGATGGCGAGTGATTTTCCGGTGCCTGGCGGCCCATAGAGCAGGACTCCGTGCTGCAGATTTCGTCGCGAACGACGTAACTCTGGTGATTGCTGGATGACCTGCAACACGTTTCGTTCCAGGACTTCCAACGTTTGCGGTGGCAAGATTAACTGTTCGCGAGCGATGGCGGGAGTGTCGACAAATTCAATCCGAAATCCCCGCTTGCGAGCGGTTTTGCACCGCAGCATATGTCCGCGGTACACGCTGTTCTGTTGGGATCGCAGTTCAATAAACTGAATGGCGCGGTAAGCCGCGTCCTCTGTTTTTGCAGCGATCGCCAGACGACCATTTCTTAAACTTGCGGCAAAGGCCTCGGCTCGCTCGCCCGTTGTTCGCAGCAGAAACATCGCGTTCGTCGCAATTCGAAAGGGGCGATCTCCTTTGGCTGCCAACGTCAGGTATTGCAGCGACTGCCGACTGGCATTCGAGCGAATTAAATCGGCCAGCGACGTCTGGAAAGTCGTCGGCAGGTGCGGTGAATCGATTTCGTCGTCACCCTCATCGAGAGCGACGTTGGTCGCGATCGGAATTCCGAAGGGTTGGGGCATTCCTTGTTCACCGTTGAGGGCCCACAGCGCCTGATCGATGTTGAACCAGTCGCGTTCGGGAAGGGGTTTGGTCACTTCAATCAGCTTGTGCCACCCTGCTCGGAAATGACGTTTCGCGTGTCGTCTGATGCCTCGGACGGAGGCATCCGTCACCGCGAAGACGATACCGACGAAAATAAAGCAGCCCGCAGAGAACATAATCAAAGGAGCTGGGTAACCCGTTCCCAATTCCACGAGAACGGTGACAAAACCAACGAGCACAAATATCAACCAGGCGGGGCCGCGCCATTCCATAAAATTGATCCTGCGAAGTTTGTGGGCCGATTCGTGATCGCATGTTCCATGAGCGTTGAAATTGCCGTTGCCGATCGATTCATCGATTGATCAGACCGTCCCGCATCATGATTGGGATCTGTCAGGGTTTCGCGATGCGGGATGATTTTGATCACCAGTCCGAGCCTCACGGCGGTTGCGGAGTCGTTCGCCAAAACGGCGTCAGACTGATCTTCTGTGCCGACGCACCACGTGATCAATTCAGGGCCGCGGCATCATCGTCGTCGTCCCTTCCGAACGCAAGAAAGGGATCGTCGATTGCCGATATGATTCCCCAATACCGCGAGCCTCGCCGAACAGGGCGAGCTGCGGTTCGTCCATCCGAAATGCCGGGATCTCGAATTTCGAAAGTCGTCGGGCAAGACAACGTCGAGTCGATTTTGTATGACATGGCGGCCATACGATTGATCGACGATCGAGTGGTTTGGTCAAATCTCTACCGGGTTTGCCCAAGGGCTGCCAGGATTCTGAAATCAAGATGACTGATTGCGATCAAAAGCTCCTGAATTCCTCTTTCTATGATGGAACTTTGGCTTGGCCCAATCCGATACCAAGATTGACTTGGCGGGCGTTTCGCCGGCCCCAGTTGGAACTGTTTGTTCTCAGTTAAGGAAGACCTGATGTCAACGACCGCTCAATCCCCAGCCGCTTCACAGGAATCGGATGGTTCTCAGGTTCGCCCAGACCCCGTGACCGCCAGCATCATCATTTTCGGGGCGTCGGGCGATCTGACCGCGCGCAAGCTGCTGCCGGCTCTGTTCGATTTGTGGAAAGACGGCTATCTGTCCGATCACGCGCCGATCATCGGCGTCGCTCGGCGAGGAAAATCCGACGAACGTTTTCGTGCCGAGATTTATGAAGCGGTCAATGGCAGCGTCCGCGACGGATCGGTCTCGCCCGAACAGTGGGCCAAGTTCGCCGAGCGGTTGTTCTACCGGCAACTCGATATCGCCACGCCCGACGGCTACCCCCAGTTCCGGGCTGAACTGGAGGCGATTGAGAATCAACAGGGCACCGGTCGCAATCGCATCATCTACATGGCGACATCGCCCGACCTGTTCCTGCCCGCCGTCGAACATCTGGGCTTTGCGCGGATGATCCCCGATCGTGACGGTACGGAATGGCTGCGAGTCGTCTTTGAAAAACCGTTCGGTCACGATCTGGCATCGGCCCAGGAACTGAGCGGCAATTTGCGGCGGCTGCTGCGCGAAGAGCAGATCTACCGGATCGACCATTATCTGGGCAAAGAAACCGTCCAGAATATTCTGCTGTTCCGGTTCGGCAATTCGATCTTCGAACCGCTGCTGAATCGCAATCATGTCGACCATGTGCAAATCACCGTGTCCGAATCGCAGGGGCTGGAACGCGGTCGAGGTGGTTACTACGACAACTCGGGCGCCTTGCGCGACGTGCTGCAAAACCACGTCTTGCAATTGCTTTGCCTGATTGCCATGGAGCCACCCGCGCTGTTTCATGCCCGCGATCTGCATGACGAGAAGCTCAAAGTATTGAAGGCACTTAGCAACGGCAACAAGGGCGACATTACGAAGTGGGTGGTGCCAGGACAGTATTCGGCCGGTGTTGTTGATGGGCAACCCGCCGTCAGCTATCTGAACGAAGACCGGATTCCCGCCGATTCCAGGACCGAGACGTTCGTGGCGATGAAGGTTCAGGTCGATAACTGGCGCTGGGCCGGTGTGCCCTTCTACTTGCGAACCGGTAAACGACTGCCCTCACGCGTGTCGGAAATCGCGATTCAATTCAAACTGCCGCCGCTGAATCTGTTCAACACCGTCGAATGCGACGGCGATATCTGTGCCCTGGTCGGAGCCCAGCCCAACAAGCTGGTCTTCCGCATTCAGCCCAGCGAATCGATCAAGCTGTCGTTCTCGACCAAGCGGCCGGGGATGCAATACCAGATCCATCCGGTGACGATGGACTTCAATTACAAGACGTTTACCCAGCCGCTGCCCGAAGCCTACGAACGTCTGCTGCTGGATGTCTTGCGCGGTGATTCCACGCTGTTTATGCGCAGCGACGAACTGGAAGCGGCCTGGCAATTCGTCACGCCGATTCTGGACTACTGGAACCGACATAAGACGATGCCGGAACCTTATCGTTGTGGAACCTGGGGGCCGCGGGCTGCGGACGAACTGTTGCAAAACGACGGGCGCAGTTGGCGATCACCGACGCAGTGATCGTCGGCGATCACGGCAAACGAGTTCTCCCCACGCCGCATACGGATCGGACGAAGATGGTCCCTAAACCGATCCGGGCATGGCGGAGCGAACTCGGTGCGGGTCGATCGACGAGGGGCAAGCCGTCATCGAGAGTGCCCCAGTGAATTGCCCTATGGCGATTGCTGTGTCACGCTGTTCATCGGCGGCGTCGGAAGAGTCTTGTTGTGCCGTGAGCTGAAAACGTCAACGGCGTAGGTCGAAACATGGATCTGAACGTCGATCAACCGATTGCGGCTTTGGCGTCGCCAGCCGGTGGGTCGCTGCGCGGGATCGTGCGAATTTCCGGGGCGGGAGTGCAGCAGGTTCTGGCCGGTTGGTTCACGCCCGACGACCCCGAGGGTTGGATCACCGCGAAAACGGCCCGCTCGCATGCGGGCAAGCTGGATCTGGGTGACGCGTCGAGGCCGATGATTTGTCCGGTGGAGGTCATGTATTGGCCGAACCGGCGCAGCTACACCGGTCAGCCGCTGGTGGAACTGCATTTGCCTGGTTCGCCCTGTCTGTTGGAACTGGTACTGGGCGAAGCGTACCGACGGGGGGCGCGGCCCGCTCGACCGGGGGAATTTACATTGCGCGCCTTCCTGGCGGGCAAGCTGGATCTGTTACAGGCCGAAGCGGTGCTGGGTGTCATCGACGCCCAGAATCCCGCCGAATTGCAGACGGCACTGGCGCAATTGGCCGGTGGGATTTCCGGACGATTGAGCGAGCTGCGTCGCGACTTGCTCGAGTTATTAGCCGACTTGGAAGCGGGCCTCGATTTTGTGGACGAAGACATCGAATTTGTCAGCCGCCGCGAAGTGGTCGATCGGTTGGTGGCCGCCCGTGATTTTGTGGAAGAGTTGCTGCAGCAGGCGAGCGACCGAATGCAATCGGCTGTCCGCCTGAAGGTGGTGCTAGCCGGTCTGCCGAACGCGGGAAAGAGCACGCTGTTCAATCGACTGGCCGAAGCACATTCGGCATTGGTCTCGTCCGAGCGAGGAACGACGCGCGATTTTTTGATCCGTCGCATCACGTGGGGCAATTTGTCGTTCGACCTGATCGACACGGCCGGCTGGGAGGAAGGAAGCAGCGGGATCGAGGCCGAGGCGCAGGACCAGCGGATCGCTCAACTAAAACAATCGAATCTGCTGGTCTGGTGTTCGTCCGCCGACCGGGATCAGGCCGAGCGACAGTTCGACGATCAACTGTTTGACGAAGCCCAGCGTCAGTCGCCGGCGACGATCCGCTTGCTGACAAAAGTCGATTTGGCTGTGCGGCCCTCTTCAGCTGATCCCGATTCCCCGGCGAACCCTCTGCCGTCGTCTGGCGGGCTTGATTCGCTCGCCATCAGTGTCGTGACCGACCGGGGCTTGTCCGAATTACGAGACTTGCTACGAAGTCGTCTGGGCACCGAGCAATCAGGATCGGGACAGTGGCTGGGGATCACCGCCGCACGCTGTCGCGAGACGCTCGAATCGATTGAAGCCTCGCTCGGACGGGCCATCGCATCGGCCAACGTGCGCGAGGTCGGTGATGAACTGATCGCCGTGGATTTGCGCGATGCGCTGGATCACTTCGGAGTGATTCTGGGAGTGATCTACACCGACGACATTCTCGATCGCATCTTCAGTAAATTCTGTATCGGCAAATGACCGCATTGGTGGACGACGAGAAATGTCGGATGACGGTCAATGCGGGGAAGAATTTGTTGAAGAGCGTGTGGGAAAATGTGCCACTGCTTCTCTGAAGCAGTGCTCTTCTATTCGATACTGAAAGAGGATATTCGATACTGAAAGAGGAAGCCACTGCTTCGGAGAACCAGTGGCACACGTAAGGCGCCCGCAATCCGCCGCTTTGACGAGAAAAAAACTTCACCGCGTTGCCTGCTGGTCGGAGTCCTTCGTGGGTCAGGTGGTGAGCTCCGGTCGAGTCGGTCTGTCCACCGCACCGCATCCACCCCACGAGCGGATCGGAACACGACCGGAGCTTGCACTCTGCATCAAATTGTCAAAGAACCGATGAGAAGAAACGGTGCTCCGCAGGTTGTTTGCTGAGCGATCCGCGTCTGCCGTTGTCATGTTTCAGACGTCGACGAGATCACAACGCACACCTACGAGCCAGAGTTACTGTTGTCGCGGGCTGATTTTTTGCAAATTCGTTGGCAAACATGGCCAAGTTGGCCAACATCCCTGTTTTGTAGCGTTTGAGCCACTTTTGCGTTTGGCCAAGTTGGCAACCTTCCCTGTTTTGTAGGACTTGCGAAAGACTCGATGCGCCAACGCCCTGATTTTCCGAGCGCCGGGCCGCCACGAACCGCGCCCACGCGCAGGTCGATTCACCGTCCTGGAAAATGAGTGCGTCCTGGTCTGCGAACTGGCGGCAGACATTTTCAGCGACATGTATCGCGCCATCGAACTGGAATTGGCTTCCGAATAACAGACCCAGTCCCAGCAGTCCGCAGAACCACAGGCGGCAACGTGCCGTCCGAAAGAACGGCGGACCAACGACACCCCGTTGCGCGGTCGGTCGCACCGGGCCGTCGCCACCGTCACCCGCGACCGTTCCGCCAATCATCCCCGTCCGAGGGCGATCATCAGCGATGCTCGTTTCGCGACCCGCCTGCGCTGGCTGGTCATGAACGGACTTCGCTACGACGGCCGTTAACGATCTTGATCCGCGCGGCTGATTTGTGTGGTCACGGTTCATTGTGATCTCTCCCCTGTATTCTTCAAATCCGAATCTGTCACTATGATATGGTGACGACAAAATGTGTCAATACAAGCTGTCGCTGTGTATTCTTGCAATGTCGTAATGTGCCGTCGGGGTGATCGGGCGATCCTGATCGTCGGGACGGACGAGGTCTTTCTTGTACCGTTGGTGAAGGCTGCCGTAGGGGCGTCATGGCCTGAAGCATTCCCCGGCCAAATCAAAATCCTGATCTGACACGATGACTTAAAACGGCCTGCTTTGGCTATGATTTGCGCCATGTCGACGCGGTGCGTTCCAGAGCACAGGAATTCTTCTGCTCTCTTTTCTGTACGGTCTTTATTCAAGGTGTCTCGTGGCTGCGACGTTGCCTGATGCGGACAATCCCGAATTCCCTCGACGGCCGATGATCGCGGTCCTGGTGATGGTTTGTTTGAGCGTTCTGTTACCGGCGGGGATCGTCGCCTGGTCGGTCGTCTTAGCGACGTCGGGCAAAACATTCGGGTGTCCCGCCGCCGAGGAGGCGCATTACACCGAGGGAGCACTCAAGGACGGAGAGTTGTGGTTCGTCACCGAACTCACGACGCTCGACTGGCCTCATACCAGCCGGGCAGAACGTCGGCTGAAGCGGCTGGATTTGGCAACGGGAATCGAGCGCGAAACCGGTTTTGCCGTGACGGCGGAAGCATGCCAACTGGTGTGGATGAACGATCGGCTTTATGTTTACACCGGCGAGGCTGTGTACCAGGCGGTCGGATCGTCATTGCAACTGCTGGCGACCGCCCCTCCTTTTTCATGGACTTTTTTTTCGAATCTGTTTGTCGATGACGGTCGCCTGACACTCGTCCTGCGGTCGAAAGCCGGCGAATATCGGTTGACTCAGCTGGTCGACGGGCATTGGATCGAGGGGCGTGCAATTCTGTTGCCGGGTCTCAACCGAGTGTGGACCGAGGATGCCCAGCGGGGGCGTGCCTCGCTATTGCCACTCTCGTCCGCTCAGGCTCCGAGCCCGAAAAAAATCATCAACGAATCGTTTCTGCATGTGATCCCCCAGGGCTCGCAGATGCACGTCTTGTATTCGCAATTTAACCATTTCGTGGCCTATCGGTCGGGCTTCGAATTCCGGGATGACAAGGAGGAGGAATGCTCGGCCCTCGCCCCCGAAAATTTCGAACACGAGGTTTCGGGGTGGGAGCCGATTGAATCGGCGGCGAACAGTGCCTGCTCGTATCGAATGGCCTGCGATCGTGAGGGGCCGATTTTCAGTTCCTATTTCGGAGCGCCTGCTTGTGTGCGACGTTTGTCCGATGGGCGTTGGGTCACGTTGACTCCACCGCCGGAGCATCGACGGGGTCGCGGCGTCGTGATGGCCGATCCTGCACAGTCGACGTCGTACCTGATCGGTCCAGATGTCCGAATGTACGACACGACGTTCCAGCGGCTCGAGAACAATACGATCGGCCCGGTGTGTCTGACGAAAGCCGGCATTCAACTCGAATATCTGGGCCGCTGGCAAACTCTGGCTGTCGGCCTTGTTCTGGTCTGGCTGGCGCATCTGGCGATTGTCACTGCAGGACCGATCTGGTTCGGACGTCGGACTTCGGTCAACGCCGATCGTTATTACTTTGGGGATCAGGGCGTGACATTGGCTTCGCACGGGCGCCGTGCCTTGGCACTCGGTTTCGACTTGTTCCTGGCTTTGGTCGCGGCGGGTGTCCTGCTAATGATCATCGGGGTGGTCTGGCCGACGCCTTCGAATGCTGACCGTTCGTATGCACTGTTGTCCGTCGAATTGGGACTGTCGGAAATGCTCCGCTCGCCGTTTCGGACGAGCTTCTGGCGGGCGATTCCGCTGGTAGCAAAACAATTCTTGCCTGACCCGAACCAGAATTGGCATTGCGTGCAGGTCCTGTCGATCGCAATGGGACTCTGGTTCTTCGTTCGGGTGGTGCAAGAAGGACGAACGGGCAGGACGCCGGGCAAATGGCTACTGGGAATCCACACGCTTCATTCGACACTCCGTCCCTGCGGCATCGCGAGATCACTGTTGCGCAATCTTTTTCTGGCCCTCGATTTTCCGTTATTCGCCACTCCACTGCCCGCGGTGATCAGCATGATCTTGTCCCCACAGCACAAACGTCTGGGTGATCGCGCGGCGGAAACGATCGTGGTCAGGTCCGGCACGGTTCGTGAGGGTTAAGGCGGGAGTCGGAAAGGCGGGCGGCTGACATTTGTTATCTGGCTCCCTTGAAAGAAATTGCCTGGCGCGATTCGCAAGTATCGGGCGATTTTGGCCAGCAGAAATCGCAATAAATACGGTTTCGATGCCAAAAACCACAAGAAATTAGGTTTTTGGAGTGTTTTCCGCGAGATACGTGCGGAATTGGCCCTAATTCGATATACAATTAAGTTCGAAGGGGGGGGGTGAATATGCTGGTCGAATTTCGAATCGAAAATCATCGGTCCATCCGGGACGAGCAAGCGCTCACTTTAGAGGCCGGACGGTTGCATCCGGAAGATGTACGACTTCGCCAAGTGGTCGGGGCGAATAAGCCGTTGCTGACGGTTGCAGCGCTATACGGCCCGAATGCAAGTGGAAAAAGTAACGTCCTTGACGGTCTCAACTTCATGCGCGAGGCGGTCTTGTCTTCTCATCGAATCTGGCCCCCCGAACTTTCCGTGCCGCGAGATGCGTTCGCTTGGGGGCCGACAAACGGTAAGCCATCCCTCTTTGAAGTCACGTTGATCATCAATCAGATTCGCTATCGATACGGATTTTGTGTCGACGACCATCGTGTTTTGGAGGAATGGCTTTACGCTTGGCCGAATCAGCACAAACAATGTTGGTTCCATCGGGAGATGGACACCTTTAATTTTGGCGAGCATTTTCACGGGGAGAACAAGCTGATTGAGGCAATCACCCGCCCGAATTCCTTGTTCCTGTCAGCGGCGACGCAAAACAAACATTTGCAAGCGATTGGCGTTTACTCATGGTTTCGTAACCTTCAACCGCTCAATATCCCGGCGCTTCAATGGGCGTTCCCAGTTTCGTCGTCGTCTTCCTCGTCCTCGCATCAACCTCTGCGAGTTCGCATGGAAGTGAAGACGGAACACCTGATGCGGATGCTTGATTTGGAGACCAACGGACAGCTCACTTTGTTCGATGATGAGATTTCTGGCTCATTTAAAGATCGCTTCTGTAATTTTATCAAAAGAGCGGATCTTGGAATTCTCGACGTCAAGGTCGTTAAGAACGAGGACGGAGGCCGCGGAGGCAATTTTTATCTGAAACATCAAAGTCATACTGACGATGCGTGGCTTCCCTTGCGAAGAGAGTCAAAAGGAACACAAACATTGTTTATGAATGCTCTTCCCATTTTGAGTGCAATCGAGCGAGGAACGGCAATTTTTGTCGACGAATTAGAGTCAAGCTTGCATCCTCTACTCGCAAAAAAAATCGTGACTCAATTCAACGATCCTGTCACAAATCCCAATAATGCCCAGCTCATTTTCACAACACACGATACCAACCTGCTTGGCGCCATGATTGAGGAACCAGCGCTTCGGCGTGATCAAGTCTGGTTGACCGAAAAAGACGACGAAGGTGCGTCGATTTTGTATCCGCTTACAGATTACAAGCCACGCAAGGCGGAAAACCTGGAGCGAGGGTATCTTGAAGGCCGGTTTGGCGCGATTCCGTTTTTGGGTAATTTCCGTGTTGACGGGGAATGAACTGAAATGGGTTTTGCAGATCGCAAGCGGAAGCCCGCCAGGAAGAAAGCCTACAAAGAGCCGTTGCCGAAAATCTTGATTGTCGGAGGTGGACCCCATTGTCTAGACCAAGAAACGCAGTTTCTTAGAGAGACCGTAAACGCAAGGCCCGCCCGCCCTCCATAGGCATGGCGCGGCCGTTGAGCGTCGCTTGGCGCAGCCGACACCAAAGACTCCCCCCCATTTTGCGCGAAAATGTATTACGTGTTTCTCCGACGATTTGCTCGATACACCGTCTCCGGCGTCCGATACTCCAACGACTGATGCGGACGCTCCCGACAATAAAACTCGAAGTACCGACTCAAGCCTTGATGCAATTGCTGCACCGTCCGATAGTCGTGCAGGTACACGTTCTCGTACTTCACGCTCCACCACAGCCGCTCGATGAACACGTTGTCCAACGCCCGACCTTTCCCGTCCATGCTGATCTGCACGCCCGCCGACTCCAACCGGCCCGTGAAGATCCGACTCGTGAATTGAACACCCTGATCCGTGTTGAAGATCTCCGGCTTCCTCCTTTCCAACGCCTGGTTCAACACGTCCAAACAAAAACTGCTCTCCAAACTGTTTGATAGCCGCCAGCCAATCACGTATCGACTGTGCCAGTCGATGATCGCCACCAGGTACATGAACCCTTGAGACATCGGAATGTACGTGATGTCGGCGGCCCACACTTCGTCCGGCCGAGTGATCGACCGATCCCGCAAAAGATACGGAAAAACACGGTGTTCTTGATTCCTTTGCGTCGTCTGCGGACGCGGATAGATGGCCTCCAAATTCATCAACCGCATTAACCGCTGGATTCGTTTCCGATTGACCGAATAGCCCTCCTTCAGCAGCCAGATCATCATCCGCCGACTTCCGAAGAACGGCGTCTTCAAGTACTGCGCATCGATCCGCCGCATTAGACATAAATTCTCTTCCGTTTCGCCCACACCTTCGTAATAGGCGGTCGCCCGACTCAGGCCCAGCAGTTCGCATTGCCGCCGAACGCTCAAGCCGCCAGAATCCCACTCCAATTGGCCCCGACGAGATTCAACCGACTCCGTCCGCTTTTTTTTTGAGCCACTCCAGTTCCATCTTCAACCGACCAATCTGCTCGTACAATTCCGCCGTGGAACAACCGTCCTCGGCCTTCGACGGGCCCCGACGCCCATCACCAAAAATCTCCTCGGCTCCTTCCAGCAGCTGCTTCTTCCACAGATGCACCTGCGTCGGATGAACACCGTGACGTGACGCCAACACGCTCACCGTTTCCAACTCCTTCACGGCCGCCAACGCCACTTTCGCCTTGAACGTCGCCGAATGAATCTTCCGCTTCTTCCCCATCAAAGCCCCCTTCTGTTCCAGATTTTTCTATCTTAAACTCTGGTCCAGTTTTTGGGGTCCACCGTAGTCTGTGAAGGGGCGGTGACGGAGGTCGAGTTTTTCAGAGGCCTCAAAGCGGCCTGTCAGAATCCGAGAGTGACTATTGAAATTGGCGACCAGCATGGTGTTCCACTGACACTGGCGAGACTTGCGAGTGAGCTAAAAAAACGAGCGATAAAGCGAGCGAAAGCTGCAGACGACTCGTTTCTTGCTTATAACTCGGTATGGTGCGTCTTTGATATCGATGAGCATCCGAATGTCCCTGAGGCGTGTGATTGCGCAAGTGACAACCAGATTAATTGTGCGATCTCAAACCCTTGTTTTGAGATCTGGTTGTTGTTGCACTACAGAGAACCTCCAGGTGCGTCCCATCGCGACAAGATCGTCGAGATGCTCCGCGAATTTGATCCAGATTACGAGAAGCACGTCGACTTCAAGAAGTCTCCGCCGGGTTACGATGCTGCTGTAAAGCGTGCTGGTCGATTGAGAAATCAGGCGATCGCCACGAAGACACTCTTGCGTGAGCAGAATCCATCAACCTCGGTTCATGATTTGACGGAATTAATAATACGCGGTCCAGAGCGATAAGCGAATCGCCGCTGCGCTGTCGTTTTAAGACCACTGTTGCTTTGCAGTGGTCTCGCGGTATGGTCTCCCGACGGGGGGAAAAATGCGGCAAGTACGGAAGAAACGTAATTCGTCTTCGTCACGGTGGGTTGTCGACGATCGGAGCAACAATACGAGCGGTCGACGGTCCAGCACGATGGACCCAATCGACTTTTGATCTCCCGTTCTACAGATGGGATGTAGCCCGTTGCGCAACCGGGGACTGAAGCCGCACTGCTGATGAGTGTGCTCCAAAGCGACCCCATCGATGACGAGCGTTCGTCTGAGAAAATAGTCAAACAACTGGCCTGAAAAGCATGGTCCGCCCGCGCTGTCAGCCGAAAGGGATCGATCACGGAAATTGATATCTGGCTCGTGGGCTGACTGGTCCCTTGCCGCAGGGCAATGCGATCTGAGGATGAATAGTGGATCTGGTTCAATTTCTCTCTTGCTGCGTGGAAATGTTCCGGGACTGTTCTTGTGGCGATGCTAATGTAAGTCGCAAATTCTTTCGCTGCTCGCCTGCTTACTTTGCGTCCTGTTTGAGGGCTTCCCCTCTGGCTTTTGCCGCTTCGCCGCGGAGTATTGACTGGCGGTCGAACTCCTCTTTGCGCAGCCTGGTGTGATAATCGTGGTCCTTGTCCCTGCCGTACCAGTCGTCGATCGGCTGGAATGTGTCATAATCCGCGCCCTCGACGATTGCCGCGTCGAAGAAGTGATGCGTGGCGTCCTTGGACCATGTGCCGCCGGAGGTGATTGCCGGGTGAGTCTCCGAAATGTCGAAAATGTTGAATGCCGAGCCGTGGAATTCGATGAAAAACTCCTTGTTGGACGTCGTGGTCCAGCGAGATGTGGTGCGAGTGAGTTGGAAGGTTGCCGGGTCTGCTTCGAGGACCGGAATCGTCCCGCAGTACACTTGCCGTTTGTCGCGGCCAAATGGCGGTTTGATCACTTCGTAGGAATCGGGGGCCGCTCCAAAGATCTCAAAACCATTTAAAAAGACGTGATACCGGTCCTTGGCAAAGAGTCGTCTCGACTGACCGACCACGACAGGAAGGACCACGAACGACGTCGGATCGGCGTTCCGGATGAGACCACCCTTGAAGAACACGTGAGAACTGTCCTTGGCATACTGCGGGTCTTCCAGCACCACAAATGATTTTGTGTCTGCATTCGGGTCGACTTCGTATCGCCCCACCGCGGCATTGCCCGCCACCCAGACCCACTTGCCGTTAATCTTGGAGTAGCCATGTTTTCCACACCCGTTAAGGACCACCAAGGCGACGATTCCGACGAACACCAGGCAACGACGGGATTGGTTCATGTTCACGGAGCCTTGTGAGTCTCAATCATTGCGTAACGCATCATGCTCACGATGAGGCATGGTTGCAGAAATGAATGGTGATTGCCGATTTGGACTTCAGGACGGGAATGAAGCCAACGACATTATTTCGAGTGGTGATCAAGTCGGCCAGTCATCTCGTCAGCAGACGTACCGAGTGGGCCGGCTTGTCGGGTCGCAGGAAAAATGCGATTGGAGAAGCGAGATCGGGCTTGGTTTGGTTTCCGTTTCCAACTCCCCTGCCTTTCTCAATCGGCCAATCGTATCGGCCCTTCCCGGACACTTTTCTTCGCGGCTGGGGCGGGTTAATTTTGTCGTTCACGATCAGGCTAATTCTGTTCCCTTCGTGAATTCTTCAACGACGCCCCCTTTCGGAAACACGCCATGGATTTCCCGCCACAAGTTCAGAAACTGATGGATGCCATTTCGGCATTGCCGGGTGTGGCGGGCTGCTTTTGTGGGCCGAAGCCACTAGCGGGGATCGAATTGGAACATCTTTCGTTGCCGGGTGAGTTTGGTGACTTGCCACAAGTGGCCATCCGTCGGTCGAACGGCGGTCGTGAACGCGAAGTGTTGATTCAAACCGAAGTCATCTTTGACCGTTCACCCGGTGCGTGGTTGAGTCTGGAGTTTCTGGCGTGGTGGGTGCGAGATTGGGCGCGTAGCGGCCACGACATTCAGATGCGTCCCATGGCCTTGCCGCCCCACGCTCATGAAATTCAGCTGGGCCGAACGCTGAAGTTTTTCATTGAATATTTTGTGGTCGAGGACGCCGACGAATATGCCAAGACCTTGGATGCGGCTGGTGAAATGGGAGAATCGATTGCGTTAAATTTCGACCTGTATCGCGACTGCTTTGAACACCCCGCCGAGTTCACCGGCGACGTCGAGAGTATTTAGTGCCGCTTCCAATTTCGCAGTGGCGCGAACCAAATCCATTTTTGGTTGTCAGGTGGGCCTGTCCGCTTTTTTTCTTCACGACTGACGAAAGGACGTGAGCCCCATGACAGACCCAGATCAAGCGACATGCTATCTCGCACCGACACAAGAATCGGGGCGAGCCTTTGTGATGCGGCAGTTGACCGGCAACGTGGTCATGCTGAATCTGCTGCGGTTTCGCGTGACGGCGGATTACTCGGCGACCCCCGAGTTGGCTCCGACAGCACCGATCAGCGGTGCGGCAGCCTTTCAGCGGTACATCGATTTCACCCTGCCATTCTTGCGCGAGACGGGCGGCGATTTGGTATTTCTCGGCTCCGGTGGTCCCTTCCTGATCGGACCGCCCGCCGAACGCTGGGATCTCGCGATGCTGGTCCGACAACACAGCGTTGAGTCATTTCTGGCGTTCGCGTCGAACAAAGACTATCTGGCCGGAATGGGACACCGAACCGCCGCCGTGGAGGATTCGCGTCTACTGCCACTTTCGGAAATTGCGCTGGGTACGACGTTGCCGCAGGCGACCGCTCAATAACCGCGCGGGGCATCGTGTCTCCGTCGGGGGAAGTCAGTGCAAAGGCGCGAGGGTGCAAAGACGCAGGGATGACGGATCGGGGATCATTTTTTGAATCCTTCGCGTCACTGCGCCGTGGTCGGTTCGGATCAAACGTCAACGATCAAACATCGCGAACGCTGGAAAACAATGTCACCAGTCCTGCGGCGATGGTGGGGTGCGTGAAGATCGAATCGAGGAGTGACGTGTCGGGGAGGCCTGCAGACATTGCCACCTGGACGACGGAAAAGTGCTTGACTTGCTTGTGACTCGATCGTATATTTCGGTTGTTGGCGAAATACAGAACAATGGTGGTGCAAATGAATGATGCGTTTCAGGCACTCAGCGATCCGACCCGGCGGGAGATCCTGCGGATGTTGCGTCAGCGGGAGATGACGGCGGGTGAAATCGCCGAACAGTTTCCGCTGGCCAAATCGACGCTGTCGGGACATTTCCGAACGCTCAAGCATGCGGGACTGATCGTGGCCGAGAAGACGGGCACGACCATCGTTTACAGCTTGAACCTGTCGATCGTCGAAGAAACCGTCGCGACGATGATGGAGATTTTTGATTTCGGTGCGTTGAAGAAACGAGCGGTCCCCACGCCACGATCGACGTGACGATCGTTCGAGCAAGACGCCCAATTTTTTGGGGGGGGCTCTGCGCCCGATTTCTCACCAGGCTCTTCCTGCCCCACGAAGAGGGGCCAGGGATCGCACGTCACGTGTGGTCCCAATTTGACGAGAATTCAGAAAGGTGATCATGCAAGCCAAACTGCGATGCGAAGTTCCGGAATTGTTGCTGGTCCTGGGGATGTTGATTGCGGCCGTCGTGGTCTGGCCGTTTGCACCGGAAAGGATGCCAGTTCACTGGAATATTTTTGGCGAGGTCGATCGTTACGGCGGCAAACTGGAAGGATTGCTGGCGTTGCCATTGATCGCGGTCGGGTGTTACGTCTTGCTATTGGTGGTGCCTTTATTCGATCGAGGTCGGGCGAACTTTTCCTCGTTCCGCGGCGCCTATGCGACGGTTCGTTTCTCAATCCTGTCGCTGCTGGTCCTGGTCTATGCCTGCATCTTGTTGACGGCATTTGGACGTGGCATCAATGTCGCGGCCATCCTTCCCCTGGCGGTGGGATTGGTGTTGATGGTGATCGGAAACGTGATGGGCAAAATTCGGCCGAATGGGTTTGTCGGCGTCCGGACACCGTGGACGTTGTCGAGTCGCCGATCATGGAACAAGACCCACCGATTGGCGAGGTGGCTGCTTGCGGCGATGGGGATCGCGGTCGGCCTGTGTGGTTTGATTCAAACTTATTGGATGATCGCGCTGACGGCGACCGTGTTTGTCGTTTCGCTGTCGTGGATGGTGATCTATTCGTACTTGATCTGGCGCGAAGATCCGGAACGAATCACGCCGGCGGATATTTCGCCATCACCGGGCGACGAGGAGTTGGGGTGAGGCATCCTGCGGCGGCGTAGGATTTCTCGTTCTGGTGCGGAATCCGGCCTTCCACTTCCCCAAGACTCGGCTGGTAATTTGCAGTCCGCCTGGGATATGCTCAAGACAGTTGGTGGTGAATGTCTCGACTTATTGAAGGAGGGCCGTCCGATGAGCGTGCGAAAACTGGTGTGGCTGGTCTTGGGGTTGGGGATTGTGGCGACCCCGCTGCTGTTTTCGTTGGTTGGCTCTTTGGCGCTGCCGGTAATGGCTCAGGAGAAGCCGTTTGAAGATGTCGATTTGATCGTGATTGGACCTGCTCAGAAAGCTGATGAAGATCGTCAGGAAATCGAAGCCAACCCGCAGGATGTTTATCTGGAACTGGTTCGGCAAAAGATTCAGCTGCTGACCCCTGAAGAATTGGGTCGCGAGACTCAGAGTCTGCGTATGGAGTTACTCGAACTTCAGGCAACTCGTAAATTGCGGGAGGCCGAGCGGCAGTTGCAACAGCTGATCCTGGAACACCCTGGAAGTCAGGCAGCTGCGCGTGCCAAAAACATGCTGGAAAAGGGCCCGGCGTTGCGGCCGGTTCCGGATGAGGCGACATTCCAACAAGATGATATTCCCAGCGCCGACACTTTCAGGACGCCTCAGCGTTCGTCGCCCCAGATCGTGAAACCGCGCGGGTCGAAAAATCCGGGCTTTTAGTGGTTTGCCAAATTCAACCGCGGGTGTGCCCCTGCTTGACCGCTTTGGATCAAGCAGGGGTCTTGTCTTTGGTACGCAGGGACTTCTTCGCAATAACCAAAGCGAAGAGCACTGCGTCTCCGAAGACTCCGATGCAGTGCCACAATACCGAAGAGGCTGTGGTGTCGTTCGATCATCGCGTCGTGGTAAAGCACTACGCGGGTTTCGGAGCGGACTTCAGTTCGACGGGTAGCCCGTCAATCTTGGCGGCCAGAATGAAGTCGTTTTCGGAGAGTCCCCCGATGGCGTGGGTCCAGATTTCGATGGCAGCGTTCCGGTAGCCGACGATGTGCAGGTCGGGGTGATGACCTTCCGCCTCGGCCACTTCCGCCACTTCGTTAAAGAACCGCATCCCGGCCATAAAGTGCTTGACCACCCATTCTTTGCGAATTCGTTGGCCATCGGCGGTGATTTTCCAGCCGGTCAGCTTCGCGAGTTGGGCTTCGGCCTCGGACGGGGTCAATTTGGGTACGCCCCCTTCGCAAGGGACGCATTTCTTGGTTCGCAGCTGTTCAATTGTCTGAGCAGTCATGATTTTCCTCCTTTAGTCTCGTGCATTGGCGGACGGACAGCTTATTATATCAAAACTGGCTTTTGCATCGCCGGAAATTCGCCGCCGAATTGCGGTGGCATTGATGGCGACCTCGAAAACTTGACCTGCCCGGTACCAATCCCCGCGAGGGGATCCTGCTTCTGATCCTGCTGGGACCTTGTTCATGCACGACTCCCAAGAACAACGCCTGTTACGCGACATCACTCGTCGCCATTTCTTTCACGACTGCCAGGTCGGTCTGGGGAGTGTGGCACTCGGCACGATGCTGGCCGGTGAGCGGCAGGCCATGGCCGAACTCCAGCCGCCGGGGTTCACCAACGGCAGCCGCGGGCTGCATGGTGTGCCGAAAGCGAAGTCGGTGATTTTCCTGTTCATGGCGGGTGGGCCCAGTCAGCTGGAACTGTTCGATCCCAAGCCGAAGTTGCAGGAATTAAATGGCCAGGTCATTCCCGAATCGTATGTGAAGGGAAAACGGTTTGCTTTCATCAAGCCGGATGCCAAGCTGCTGGGAACCGTGCGCAAATTCGGCACTCACGGCGAATCGGGGGCGGTGATCAGCGAGTGTCTGCCGCACCTGACCACGGTCGCGGACGAGATCTGCCTGGTGCGATCGATGTCGACCGACGTGTTTAATCATGGTCCGGCCAAGCTGTTTATGAACACCGGTTCGCCCCAGTTCATGGGACGTCCCAGCATGGGCTCGTGGGTCAGCTACGGCATTGGCAGCGAATCACAGAATCTGCCCGGCTTTGTGGTACTGCAATCGGGACCGCGCGGTCCGCGGGGTGGAGCACCGCTGTGGTCCAGTGGTTTTTTGCCGTCGAACTTTCAAGGCGTTCCGCTGCGATCGGGAAAAGAACCGATCCTGAATCTCGGTAATCCGCCAGGGATTGATTCCGGCCGGCAACGCGATTTCATTTCGGCCGTCAATGATCTGAATGGGTTGCGTCATGAGCTGACGCAAGATCCCGAGATTACGACTCGCATCGCCTCGTACGAGATGGCGTATCGGATGCAGACCAGTGCGCCGGAATTGATGGACCTGAAAGGCGAGACCCAGGAAACGTTGGAACTGTACGGTGCCGAGCCGGGCAAGCATTCGTTTGCCAATAATTGCCTGCTGGCCCGGAGATTGGTCGAACGCGGCGTGCGGTTTGTGCAGCTGTACCACACCGATTGGGACCATCACGGCAATGCGGGGACCGAACTGGGCAAGTCGCTCGACGAGCGTTGTCTGGAAGTCGACCGCGGATCGGCGGCACTCGTGCGGGACTTGAAACGGAGTGGTTTGCTCGATGATACGATCGTGATCTGGGGCGGCGAATTCGGCCGAACTCCGCAGGGCGAGCCGCGTGATCTGATGGGCCGCGATCACCATGTCGAAGCCTTCACGATGTGGCTGGCCGGGGGCGGTATCAAGACGGGCCAAACGATCGGGTCCACGGACGAGATCGGCTACAACGTGGTCGAGGATAAAGTCCACGTGCACGATCTGCATGCGACGTTGCTGCACCTGTTGGGCATCGATCATCTGAAGCTGACTTACAAGTTCCAGGGGCGAAATTATCGCCTGACCGACGTGCATGGCAACATCGTCTCGAAGCTGCTGGCGTGAGGGCGGTATGATCCGCGCCGTGACGGGAATGGTCTCTCAGTCGCAGGTCGGGGCTGTCGCGGCAATCTCGGCGGCGTGAGCGTGGATCTTGTGAATCGCGGTTACGATTTCGGCGATGGCGGACGTTCCTTCCAGCAGCACGGGATGATGCAGCGTCAGCATTCCGGCATCCGCTTGTGTGGCTTCCTGCAAGGAGTCGGCTGGTCGGAATCGTCGTGAGGCGTGAATCAGATGCAGCCCGCGAAAACCAGGATCGATGGCAATTCCTTCGGCTCGCAGTGACGCGGCAAAACCATCGCGGGTCAGCCCGGCCCAGCATTCAGATCGATATTGCAGGCCGACTTTATAGTAGGCAGGTTGAACGTCGCCTGTCGGCGGTTGCAGGACGGTCAGTCCCGGAAAATCGCTCAATTGTCGGCAGAGGTCTTGCACCGATTGGCTGCGGCGCTGGTTGAATGCATCAAGTTGCCCTAGTTGAGGCACCAGGATGGCCGACTGCATTTCGGAGAGCGGATAAGCGTCGTTGCCTCGCTGGACGTAGCGCTTGATTCGCTCGGCCACATCAGCACGGTTGGTCAGCACGGCCCCGCCCCGCCCGGCCGTCAGCAGCTTGCTGCCACCGAAGCTCAGGATGCCGACATCACCCCAGGTGCCGGATCGCCGGCCATGAATCATCGCACCGGGGTTTTGGCAGGCGTCTTCGATCACGGCAATGCCGTGCGCTTTGGCGATCTGCAGGATGTGCGGCATCGCGACGACTCCGCCGTGCAAATGCGACACAATGATGGCTCGGGTTTTCGCGGAAATGGCCGGATCGATTCGCGTGGGATCGAGCTGCCAGGTGGTTGGCGAGAGATCGATCAGTACGGGAATCGCCTGCACACAAAGCACATTCTGAAAGTTGGCTTTGAAGTCGTATCCAGCCAGAATGACTTCGTCACCGGGGCTGATATTCAGGCCTCGCAGTACGAGTTCCATGGCGGCGGTGCCGCTGCTGCACAGCAGGACTTGTTCCAGGCTGTGATAGTGGGCCAGTTGCTGGCACAATTCGGTACCGTGGGGGCCGTGGTAGCGTCCCCAGTCACCGGTTTTGACCAGCCGTTCGAACACGGTTTGGACGAGTGGATCGGGGCGAGGCCAATCGGGCGGACCCTTGGGACGAACCGGCAGACCGTTTAGAATGGCCGGTCGCGTTGCTGAATTCATGCTTCGGCCATCAAAACGGGTTGACCCACATTGGTTGTTGCCGCTGCCGCGACGCTGTCTACTATGACGATATGTACTATGTTGCCGCCTGACGGTGGATGTCAAACGAACTTCATACGAGAAACAGCGAAATGCCCCATCACTTGCGGTTTATCATGGTCGGCGGATTTCTAGGAGCGGGTAAGACGACGACACTGGCTCGACTGGCTCGACGGTATATGGACCAGGGCTTGAAGGTGGGAATTGTCACGAACGATCAGGCGGCGGATCTGGTCGATACCAAATCCCTGCGTTCACAGGGGTTTGATGTGGGCGAAGTGGCCGGGGCCTGTTTCTGTTGCCGCTTCAACGATTTGATCTCGACCATCGATTCGATTGGGCGCGACCAGGCACCCGATGTGATTCTGGCCGAGCCGGTCGGCAGCTGTACGGACCTGGTGGCGACCGTCATCCAGCCGCTGAAACAGCTCTATCAGACGCGGTTCGAAATCGCTCCGTATGGTGTGATCCTCAAGCCCAGCCAGGGCCGCAAGATTCTGAAGAACGAACCGGGAACGGGGTTTTCTCCCAAGGCGGCGTACATTCTGCAGAAGCAATTGGAAGAGGCGGATCTGATTCTGATCAATCGGATCGACGAACTGAAGCCAAGTGAATTGCAGGAACTGCAGACGCTGCTCGATGAACAATATCCCCGGACGCCGCGATTGGCGATTTCCGCCAAGACCGGTCAGGGGTTCGACGCCTATTTCGAGTTTCTCGATCAGGTGGGTGACTTCGGTCGTCGCGTGCTGGAGATCGACTATGACTCCTACGCCGAGGGGGAAGCGGAACTGGGCTGGTTGAACAGCAGCGTCCAGGTGACGGCCCCGACCGAATTCAAACTGGACGACCTGTTGCTCGATCTGATCCGCGGACTGAAAGAGCGACTGGTCAAAGATGGTCTCGAGGTGGCGCATCTCAAGCTGATCGGCTTAAGTCCGGCCGCGTTCGGGGTCGCCAACCTGGTCAGCCGCGACCTGCCGCCGGAACTGTCGCTGGCCTCGCATGCCAGTACGCGGAATGTGGATCTGGTGGTGAATGCTCGCGTCGCCTGCGATCCGGTTCAGCTGGGCAAACATGTCGAAGAGACGATTCGTGAAATCTGTGCTTTGCGGCAGGCGTCACCGGAATTCGGCGCGGTACAGATGTTCCGTCCGGGCCGTCCGCAGCCGACGCATCGCATGACGGCGGCGGGAACCGTATAATCGGCCAAGTGTTCTGGTCGAACTGGCCTGATCGTTTTGCGGACCCCTGATCGGGACTCGCAAACGGCTGTTCGATTCGCGTTTTCGATCGGCGGGAATCACCCGCGTCAGGATAAATTGATGTATCTTCGCATGGCCCGTCGTCTGGTGCTGGAAACTGACAAGCGTCTGTTGTGGAAGCTGGCCTACAATTTCGGTTTCAAAGGGATGATGTCGGTCCAGCGGTTCAAACGTCGGATGAAGCGGGGCGAATTCTTTCCTCCGTTTATCTACATTTCGGTCATCAATAGCTGCAACCTGCGCTGTCAGGGATGCTGGGTGGATGTGTCGGCCAAGCAACAGATCATCGATGTCGAATCGATGAATCGTCTGCTGACCGAAGCCAAAGAAGCGGGCAACTACTTTTTTGGAATCGTCGGCGGCGAGCCGTTTATGCATCCTCAATTGCTGGAGATTCTGGCCGCTCATCCCGATTGCTATTTCCAGGTCTTCACCAACGGTCACTTCATTACGCCCGAAGTGGCCGCCGAACTGCGGCGGATGGGAAATGTCACGCCGCTGATCAGTGTGGAAGGAACAGAGATTGTCAGCGACGAACGTCGCGGCCGGCCGGAAGTGCTGTCGAAAACGCTGCAAGGTTTGCAAAACTGCCTGAATCACAAGGTGATCACCGGCGTTTGTACCAGCGTCTGCCAGACGAACATTGACGACCTGGTCAACGAAGCGTGGCTCGATCGGCTGATCGAAATGGGCGTGATGTATGCCTGGTTTCATGTTTACCGGCCGATGGGCCCCGATCCCCAGCCCGAACTTTCGTTAAGCCGCGAACAGCAACTGCGGATTCGTCGTTTCGTTGTCGACATGCGAGTCCGCAAGCCGATCGGAATCATCGATGCCTATTACGACGGCGAAGGAAAGGCCCTGTGCCCCGCCGCTTCGGGATTGACGCATCACATCAATCCGTGGGGCGGGATTGAACCCTGCCCGATCATTCAGTTCGCCAAAGAATCGATCCACGATCGGCGACATATTCGCGATGTGATTGGCCAGTCGGAGTTCCTGCGGGATTTCCGGCAGCTGGCCGCGTCGTCGACTCGAGGTTGCATCGTGCTCGAACGGCCGGATCTGTTGCATCAACTGGTGGTCAGTCATGAGGCGGGCGACCAGACGGCGCGCAAGACGGCCTTGGCCGAACTGACGAAGATGGAATCACGGCCATCACAGTACGGGCCGGGGCAAGAGATTCCCGAGCGAAGTTGGGTTTACCGGATTGCCAAGCGGTTCTGGTTCAATGATTTCGGGGCCTATCGCGCGTTGGATGCGGCCGCAGCTCAACAAAAGTCTTCGGTGTGAGATTGTTGGGGCGGGCTGTGGCCCAGGGTTGATGCGGCGCTGTTCCAGGTTGCCGCGGACTCCTGCGCTTATTCCAGTCGATAAAGGGTTCCGTCCACGGCGACGGCCACCAGCAGCTCTTTGAGCTGTCGTAGCCCCAGCGACAGCGATTGCGGCAATTCGACGCGCCGGATTTCCTCGCCGGACGAGGGGTTCAACACCAGAATCGTTCCGTTTCGGCAGGCCAGCCACAGGGTCTCACCCTTGATGATCAAGGGGCCGGTGGGTTCGAGGTGATTTAGCTCGAACGACCATTTTTCCGGCAACGTTTTGCCCTCGCCCAGGCAGTGCAGTTTTCCGTCACCCGCCTGCGCAATGATGTTCGTTCCGGCCGTCCACAATTGTCTGATCGGTTGGGGCAGCGACGTCTGGCCGTCGGCGTCAAACGAATGGATGTTCAATTGCCGGCACGTTCCACCGGCATCCGCCACGTACAGAAATTCATCGCGCAGGACCGGGCGAACGTCGATCGATTGATCGAGCTGAAGCTTGGCGACTTCGGCCAGGTGCGGCACATCTCCCTGGCGAAATTGCACCCGAGTCAATCGGCCACTGACGTCACAGGCAATCAGTTCTCGTCCGTCGATGCGGACCAGATGTGTCCAGTGATGTTCGGGGATGTCGCCCACTGGTGCGATCCAGTCTTGGGCACCTTTGCGGCCTGGCGACAGTGCCAGCAGCTTCAACCGGCCAGCCAAAGGTAAGACAAGGCCTTCGTCCAATAACACGGGATCGGCTTGGGGTAACTCGCTTAGCGGATATTTGTTCGCGACCTGGCCGGCGGAATTCAGCAGAAATAGTACGGTAGAATCACCGCCAGCGGCGACGACCATTCGTTGATCGTGAAGGGCTGTCGCGCGAATAGGATTCGCCACATTCGGAGGAAGCTCGAGGTCGGTCCCCGCTTTGATGTCGACTCCGCCCTGTGCCAGACGGTTTTTCCCCAGTGAGTACAATGAACCGCTCTCGCCGACCCAGAACAGACCGTCATCTCGCGTGGGCAGCATTTCGAGCGGAGCATCACCCACCACGCAGCGCCAGGGGTTGATCAATTTCTCGCGATCGATGGCCGAAAAGGTCACCGCATCGCTGAAGCGTGATTTGCGGCCCACGTAGAAATAGTCTCCGACCAGTTGCAGCGGCTGTGAGGCGATGCCCGGTGCACTCGAATTCGAATCCATCCGGATGCTGTCGCTGATGATTTCAAAGCGGCGGAACGCGGTCCCGGCCGACCAGAACTGTCCATCCGATCCCAGGGTGATAAACAAGGGAGACGTCGGCAGATCTTTCGTGCGTGCCTGTTCGGCACGGTATTGTCCGATCGGGGCGATCCCGGCGTGGCCCGCTTCGTCAGTGACGGCAAAGGCGGAGAATTGTTCCCCGGCCGAAGGGACGACCAATTGATTGCCACGCAGGACGGGCGTATCGCGCACCTGTCCGGTCGTTCGGGCCGACGCCAGTTCGACCAGCGATTCGGTGGGATTGCTGGCGTCCCACAACCGCAGTCGGGCACTGTCCGCAAGATCGTTTTCACAGACGAGCATCAATCGACCCATCGAGAGAGGTGGCGCGGAGACTGAGCCGGCTGCATGGTCGGTGAACGTCGTCGCGACCGCGGACATCGCCGGCTGCGTTGCGGTTGAGTGCAGCGACAGCGAATAGATCATCGCCATTTCACCGGGAACCAACAGATAGTTCTCATCACGCGAAAGGACGGGGGCTGTGGCGAGGTTTTGCGAGAACTGCACTTTTGCGGAAAGGCGGCCCGTGTCGACGTCGATGCGAACCAGCGAACGGTCTTCCAGTGGCTGGTAGATTTGACCTTCGTGTACCAGCGGCGTGCCGATGGCTTGGGCATTCAGGGGTTGAATCCAAACGAGCTTTCCGGTCGCCGACTGACAGGCGAGCATTGCTTTCTGCCGAGAATCAAACAGTAAGACAAGCGACTGGACGCCCGTGACGTTGACCGGAAAGAACGGAGAATGAAATCCAATCACGCGTCGCCAGGCCAATTCACCCGTGACTGTATCGATGGCATAACACGAATCCTTATCCAGGGCGAAGACCAGTCGCCCTTGCGAAGCTTCGTCGGTCCGCGACCGGGCGTGTAACAGGCCCAGGATGGGGGCGTTCGCAGGCGGTTTCTCGTCGGCCGTTTGTGCGGGACGTTCGGTATCATCAACGGCAACGACCGAACGTTCCAGATCCAGCGATTTCTGTAGTGCCTCTCGGACTCGTTTGGAATTGACGAATTCGGGGAATCGCTTCACCAGCCGCTCGCGTTCCGAAAGCGATTCCATCGGTTTGCGGTTGGCGATGGCATCGTCCACGGTCGTCATGGCGAGGTCGAACGTTTTTTGCTTTTCAATCGCCCGATCGGCTTTGGCTCGTTGTTCGGTAATGCGGCCGACCGTGGCTGTGGGCGGTGTCGACGGATCGGCGTACCGTTCGAGCAACGTCTGTGCGTCTTTTGAGATGGCCAGCAGTTCGGGATCGCGAGCTGTTTCCGCGGACTTGGCTGCGCCCAGCGAGATCTGTTCGGCCAGTTGAAACAGGACGGAATGCAGGTCGGAAAAGTCGGAATCGTTGCGATGGGCCTTGATCAAGTCGTTCAGCCGTTCGAGACCTCGCTTCCAGGTCGGTGTGGACCCGGCAATTTCTTTGAGGACCAGGGCTTTTGCCAAGCCGCGATTGGCCGGTCGGCGCATCGCGTGACTGGGATATTGCTGGATGAACTGCTCGAATGAGGCGACGGATTGTACGTACTGTCCGCTGTTCGTTTCCGCGACTGCTCGATCGTACAACCGATTCGATTGTTCGCGAGTCATCAAGAACCAGAAGATGCCAGTAATCAGCAGCAGTATCAGGCCGGCTGCGGACAATCCCAGTACCAGGGGCGACTTCAGAATTTCCTGCTCACCCGGCCGGACTTGTCGCGGTCCCGGACCACCCGCTGCGGGTGATCGCTTGCTGTCCCGCGAACCTCGTGAGGGGGTGGTGTCTTCATTGTCGTCGTCGTCGTTGAACAGCGATTCGATCATCGCTTGGGATTCCGTCAGAACTTTGCCGTCAAAGACGGACATTTCTTCGACGGGCTTTTCCACCGGCTTTTCCACCGGCTTTTCCAGGGGTTCGACCGGGGTTCGCGGCTTTCGAATCCGTGGCAGCGGCGGCGCGACGGCGGGAGGGTCTTCTTTTGCCAACGCGACATCTTCTTCGAAGGTCAGATCGAGACTACCGACTCGAATCACGTCGCCCTGCTTGAGATTGACTTGAGCCACGGTGGTGGAATTGACTTCCACTCCTTCCGACGTGGCGGCGGTGATTTCGTAGCTTCTTTTGTTCCAACCGATCCGGCAGTGTAAAGGATGGACATCGTTCTCGGGGACGCAAATATCATTGAACGACTGTCGGCCGATGCTTAACGTTTGCGACCGCGTCAATTCGCATGTTTCCGACGTTCCATCGATTCGTTGAAGTCTGAGGTAAGCCATTGTGCCGTTCAAAAGAGGGTGATGATGTCGCCGCCTTGATTCAACAAATCGTCAGAAGGTCTTTTCGTTCCTACGGTTCATTTTTTCGATTGGTTCATGATTTTCAATTCCCGCGATGGTTCGAACAAGGGGGCGGGCGTCATTTGTCGGCAATCGCCAGCGTCAATCCCGATGAGGTTGTGATTGACCCGCGCGGAATGCGGAGCATAACACCTTGGCCGATTCCTCGGTACCGGTCAAAGGACTTTGATGACTACCGCCGTGACGTCGTCGCGTTGCGGTTCTTGTTCGCGAAAGAGATCGATCGCGGTTCGAATCGCGCCCAGAATGTCGCTGGCAGGATGTGATCGATACCGTCGTAGCAAATCGATTATTCGATCTCGGCCGAACAAGTGACGCGCGGGGGATACTGTTTCTGTGATACCGTCGGTGGCGAGCAGGACGAGATCGCCCGAATTTAACGGCAGCGTCCCACCGCTGGCGAAGGATGTTGCGTGAGTCCATCCCAATACGGTTCCGGTGCTCTCCAGCCGGCGTATTTCACCGGTGGCGGAAAGCAAGATTCCCTCGTGCCCCGCTGCCGCATACGTCAGTGTTCGATCGAGTGTATTCAGATTCGCCAGAAACAGCGTCACGAACATGTCGTCGGGCAAGTCGTCCGTCAAAATGTCATTCAACCGGATCAAACATTGGACTGGATCGCTTTCACTTAACATCGTGGTGCGCAGGATGGCTCGCGTTTCGACCATCTCCAATGCCGCGCCGAGGCCGTGACCGCTGACATCGCCGACGGCAATTCCCAGTCGATTTTTCCCCCACGGAATGAAGTCATAGTAGTCGCCGCAGGCCTTGGAGCACGGCACCGAGATCGCCGCGAAATCGTATCCCGGAACTGTCGGTACCTGTTTGGGATTCAGCGAAATCTGAATCCGACGGGCCGTTTGAATCTCTTGTTCAATCTCGACATGTTTTAACCGGTCGGTGGTATCTCGAAACGCGACGACAGCTCCGACGGTGGTTGGTCCCAGGTGGATCGGGGCCACGGTAAATTCGACCGACAAGTGGGATCCATCGCGACGGCGAAACAATGCGCCTTGGACGGTTGTCGCCGATTGACCGGCAAGGACGGCCATCACGGCATCATGCTCGACGCTGCCGTCCAGCGGCAGATGGGCCGGCTTCTTCACCACAATTCGCGAATGGCAATTCCCCTGAAGGTCGGCCGTGGTCCATTGCAACATTCTTTCCGCGGCAGGATTCAAGAAGACGACTCTGCCGGTTGCGTCCAGTCCGCAAATGCCATCGCCGACCGAATCGAGGATCAGCTGCTGATGATACTGGAGTGCTGCGATCTCGTGTTGAGCTCGGATGCGATCGGAGATATCCGTCGAGATTCCTGCGATAGCATAGATGGTGCCTTGAGCATTACGCAGTGGAAACTTGACCGAAAGATAGCCGTGATTGCCGTCGTCTTGCGGGGCAATTTCTTCGCACTGCAATGCCTCGCCCGATTTCAGGACGTGAAGATCATTCGCCCGGAATCCCTCAGCCAATTTCAGGGGAAACAAGTCAAAGTCCGTGTGGCCAAGGATTTCACCCTGACTTAAATGAAACAGTTGTTCGAACTGTCGATTGATCAGCAGATACCGGAAATCGGTATCTTTGACGTAAATCACCGACGATGTGTGGTCGATTAACGCTTGAACGAGGGACGTGAACTCGTGATCACCATGCAGCAACGCGGCTTGGTTCATGTTTCGACCATCGAAAATAGACGCTGCCTTGCGTCAAACGGGATTCAGAGACAACAGAAATGTATCAGCCAAAATAACTTACGTTACGGTAACAAAACGACGGGAGAAACGTCATCTCCAAAAAACGGCAGAGCCGACGTTTCTTGTTTTGGGAGGGTAATTCGGTTGATCAGCGACGATCGGATTGATTAATGTTTTACGCCGAGCGACTCACGCAGCCGGAATACTCTTATTGATCCGCGCGAGTGGTCTGTGCCCGTTGATACCATTCGTCCACGTACGTTGTCACCAGATCGAATGCCGCGCGTTCGCGTAGGCCAGCGGTTTTTTCGACGGGAACTGCCAGTGCGACCAATTGCTGCCGCACCTCGGATTCCGGAATCAGATGCAGCCGAGTGGCCAAAATTGTGGCTTCCAGTACGGCATGCTTGGCCCGATTGAACCCCGCCATGTCCCGTCGTCGGCCCGTGTGGACAACCTGGGCCGTCAATGATGTCCGTTCGGTCGCGTCGTCAAAGCGGACGATTTCAAATTCGTACCAGCGGCAACAGTCTGTCAGCACTTGTCCGTCAATCCGTTCGGCGGCCAGGGTCGGCGGAACGGATTCGAGCCGGTCCAAAGCGGCCTGGGCGATCAGTAGCACATCGTCGATGACATGAAAGACACCACAGGGGCGTGCCTTGAGGTTCTGGTATGTTGTTGACGATCGAAACGGTCGCAGCAGCAGCTGCGTCATCGAATCATCGACCATCGGTCCCATGGGCGCGATGTTTAATTCGCCGCTCAAGTTCAGCGTGGTGACAATACCTTCAACAATCATGGAGAACTCGAATTTCCACTGGCAGCCAGAACGTGATCTGATCGGCGATCCTGTCGGGCCGCAACAATTCAGATGATCTTGAGCGCACGGACGACGTCGATCGTGATGATAGTCGTTCGACCATGCATCATGAAATCATACCGGGCCAGCCCCCTCTTCGTTCCACCGGCATCAGAGACGACGTTTGATGCGATCAGGCTTTTCGACGATGGGATCCGTCGTTGGTGGAACAATCCGGTACAAATGGCTCGATGATCGGATCAAGAGGGCATCGCCGGCGACGACCGGTGGCGCCATGATTCCGTCGGGAAGTGTGTTTTCGGCGACGATCGTGTTGGAAGTACCTGTTTGCAGGATGTAGGCGATTCCCGTCTCATTGCAGCAAATCAGATAATCTCCACCGATCAAGGGTGATGACGAGAATGTGCCGGCGAGTCGTCGACGCCATTCGATTTTGCCTGTCGCCGCTTCCAGGCATCGAAGCAGTCCGTCGTCAGACAGTACGTACAATAGACCCGCATGGAGGATGGGCGAGGGAAATTCGCCCCCGATTTTCGGTTGCCGCCAGACGAGATGTGAATCGGTGACATCGCCTAACCCGTTGGCCTTGATGCACACCACTTCCGCTTGCGGTTGTCGGCTGGTTGCATAGACATGTTCTTCGTCAAAGGCGACGGTGTTCGCGACGCGATCTGCCGACCAGCGAAACGTCCAGTAAGTTTCCCCTGTGCCGGGGTGATAGCTGGAGATGGTTCCCTTGCCGGCGACGATCAATTGAGGTCGGCCGGAAATCGTGGCCACCACAGGTGATCCACAGCTCGCTCCATCAGGGCGTTTGATTCGCCAGACGATGTGACCCGTCTGACGGTGAAACGCGGTGAGATAGCTGTCGTTCTTTTGATCGGCCACCACGACGACGAGCGATTTGAAGAGCGCGGGAGACGAGATGTAGTCACCTTTGGAGGTGTACGGACCTGCTTCGCGCTGCCAGGCAATCCGTCCGGTCAGATCAACTGATGTCACCCATAACCGGCCGCGAGCCACCGAAGCGGCAAAGACGAATTGGCCGTCGCAAGCGGGTGTCGACGAGGCATACGGATTCTTGTCCTGAACGGTCGGCAAGCCTCCCTGGAATAGTTCAGTGGACCATAATTCCCGGCCGTCCGTGCGCTGGTAGCAGCGTAGCGAAATTCGTTGAACTTCGCTGTCGGCTGTCAACAGGAAGACCTGGTCACCCCAAAGAATGGGGGTGGCATGTCCGCGACCTGGGACTGCGACTTGCCAACCATTGTGATTGCTGGCCGGCCATTGCGCGGGCAATCGAACTTTGCCGGCAACGTTTCGCCTGTCTGTTCCACGGTACCAGGGCCAGTCATCCGCACGGGGACGCGGTTCGACGAGAGCGAAATTGGAGAGGCGATCGTCGTCGTGAATTTCGGGCACACTGTCGCCCGGGATCAGGGCGAGTGCCACCAGAGCGGTGGCAGCCATGATCAGGCCGACTTGAATGTCCAACCGTTTCGCCTTCACAATTTGTCCGATCAAGCACGTCTATTTGAGTAACGAGAGGTGAGATGCCGCGCAGGAATCACGCCGCGGCACGCTGGGTTTGAGCGTCCCAAAGTCGCTGGTAGACGGGGCATGCCGCCAGCAAATCCGCATGCTTACCCGTGGCGACGACTTGTCCACGATCCAACACCACGATCCGAGTCAAGAATTCCAGGAGGGCGGGGGTCAGGCAATGCGTGATAAGAACTGTGGTACGACCGCGAGCGAAATCTCGTAATGACGCGTGAATCAGTTGTTCGCTTTGAGCGTCGATGGCCGATGTGGGTTCGTCCAAAATCAAAATTGGCGAGTCGCGTAGAATCGCGCGTGCCAACGCAATTCGTTGCCGCTGGCCGCCGGACAGCTGCTTACCCTGCTCGCCCGCAGTCGTCAGTAATCCCTGTGGCATGGAATCGGTGAATGACAGCACATGCGCGCGACGTGCTGCCTCGCGAACTTCTGCATCGCTGGCATCCGGCCGGCCGTAGCGAATGTTCTCCTGAATCGTGTCGTCAAACAGAAGTGTCTCTTGAGAAACGAGCGTCATCTGCTCACGAACGTCGCGCAAACGAACGTCCTTGAGGTTGATTCCGTCGAGCATAACATCGCCGCGATTGGGGTCATAAAAACGCGGTAACAGGTTGACCAGTGTTGATTTGCCTGAACCGTTTGGCCCGACCACTGCAATGGTTTCGCCCGCGTGAATGGTCAAATCGAGACCGACCAGGACCGGGCCACGGTCCGCGCGATCGGTGGCAACGCTGGCATAGTGGAAGTGGACATCCCGAAATTCAATCTTCTGGCTCAGGACGGGCAGAAATTGCGCCGCCGCAGGAACAGGGATCAGGGATGGCGTGTCCATTCGGGCAAAGAGCCGTTCGGCAACGGCTGTCGACTGTCGGATAATGGTGTAAAATTTGGAGAATTTGCGGAGTGGTTCCAAGACTCCTGCCAGCAGCACATAGAACAATGCCAAATCGGGAAATCGAGGCGGTGAACTGGCCAGAGGAATACCCCAAATGGTGGTGGTCTCTCGCAGTACGAGGAACGCGGCGGGTAATAACACGGCGCTTGCTGCGAGCATTCCCAGCATTTCGGAAATCGGACCGCTTAACGCGTCAATTTGCACGAGCCGCATGGCCTGTTGATAGAAATTCTTGTTTTCCCGATGGAAACTGCGGCGGTGTCGGCCGGCCTGGTCGAAGACGATCACCGCTTTTGCATTGTGGAACGTCTCTTCGAGACCTTTGTACAGGCGCCCCATGCTGTCGATCACGCGATTGGCCGCGCGTTTCAATCGTTGACCCAACCAGTGGAATAAGGCACCCAGCACCGGCATAAATAACACAAACACCAACGTCAGCTGCCAATTCAGATAGAACAGTGCCGCGAGACACGAAATGGCTTTCAGAGGTTCACGGACCACACGACCACCGAGTTCCGTCAGGCCGTTTGCCAGGTTTTGTAGCGTGTAAGTTAAATCCGTCAGCCAGACGGGTGTGCCGTCCCGGGCAATTGTTTGCGGATCGAGTTTGAGTGCACAGCGAAAGAGTTCCTGTCGCAGATCAATGACGACCGACTCCGCGACACTTCCCGCCAACAGATCCTGGCAATAGCCAAAGGCACCTTTGGCCAGCGTCACCACAAGAATCAGCGTAAAAAGGGATGCGAATAGCCGGAATTCGTCACTCGGCAAGTTGCGAATGATTCGAGCTTCCACCCAACTTAGCATCCAGAGTTTTGAGGTGTAGACATCGAGTTCAATTTGATGACGCCGCAGCGCATCCAAAACACTGACCCGTTCACTCTGCCGCTTCCGCTCACCATTCTCGGGCAGGTTCTGAAGTTTGAGTTCTAACTGTTTGAGTTCCTGGTTTCGTGAATCAATCGCTTTGGTTGTTTCGACCACTTCGTGGTGAACATAGTTGGAAAGCGTACGATATTCGCCGAACATGACGGTGATGGGAAACGTCAGCAGCAGCTCCAGGCTCCATAGCGATGCGGCAAGAATGCCGAATGCCACGGACAGTACCAGCTTCCGCCGGTACGGCCAGATCAGCAGCCACAAACGACTCCACGTTTTCACGAATCCCGCATCCCTGCGAATTGACCAACAGAACTGGCGCGCCGAGCATCCAGCTTCATTTCGGTATTACAGAGCAAAGCAAGAAGTGCGTCCAGACTGGATTTCGTGTGCGCTCGACGTGTCACCGTGTCAGCTCAGTGGCAGGCGATCAGCTTGCCGTCTGGATCAGCTGCTGATTCTTAAGTCTTTTTGTTCAATGCTGTTGTGGCGTATGCGATCGTTTCTTTGACCAGCGCGCCCATATTGGGATGGGACGGCTCGAGATCGACACGCAGTTCATTGGATTTGATCGCCTCGGTCGCTGTTGGACCGATGGACGCGACGATGCAGCGCTCGTTGGCCGCTTGGAGCCATTTTTCACGCAGACCCATTTGTTCGGCGACTTCCAAAACATGGGTCAATTGCTGGGCGCTTGTGAACATCAGAGCATCATATTCCCCGGCGATGGTCCGCTGGATCGCCGCTTTCAGCGGTTCGATGTCGAGTGGCAATGCCCAGCGGTAGACGGGCACCGCCAATACGCTGGCACCGCGAGCTTCGAAGGCCTGGTATAACTCGACACTCGGCAAGCCATATTCCTGGACGGCGACGCGACGATTTTTGAGGGGAATCGACGCCTCAAACACACCCAGGACTTCCCGCCAGGTATTGGGTTCGGGGGCGCGATGGTCGATGCGGAGACCCCAGCCGCGTAAAACGGCCGTTGGCTTTGGCCCGCGGACGACGACTGTCGTTTTCTCCAATGCGGCAAAGATCTCCGTCCGCGGATATTTCGTCTCCAATGCACTCAGCAAAGCACTGGCGCCGACTCCCGTCATAAACAGCACAACGTCGATTTTCTGCGAGAGCAATTCCGAAGCAAACGCAAATGCCTCGGGATTTTCATCGAGCGGGATTTCGCGCATTGACGGTGCGATTGTCGCAAGACCACCGTTGCGTTCGATTAAGGATTTCATCTCAGGGCCGCGGCGGCTTTCAAAGCTGCAGATTCGTAGCGGGGCATGGGATGTCTCGGGAACGTTCATAGAGCTTCACTTCTCTTTCGTGGACTGAATTCCTGCCACCAGCGTGGATATCGAAATTCTACTGCATCCCACGGATTGCGACTCAGCATGTCGCGAGATTTTTCCAAGGTGCGGAATCCCGATGTGGTCGCGGTTGCGTCCTGCCGATATCTGGATAAGATCGGATAAACGGATCTGCATGAGATGGTTTTGAGCAAGAGCCCCTGTTCGGCGGACCGTTTGGTGAGAGGCGTTCCGCTTCGCAGGCGCCGGTCAAATCGTCGCGTGAAGTCGGTTCGATCCGCTCGAATTTGAAAAGCGAATGTTTCGATGAAGGTTTTCTTCATCGCGATCAGAAGATGATAGACGAGAAGAATACATGCTTTCGATTATCGGACGACCTGCAGATTCGACTTGTGACGGACAGTCTCGACGACATTTCTTGAAAATTGGAGGCTTGGCGCTCGGGGGATTGGGCCTGCCACAGATTCTTCGTGCCGAGGCGGCGTCGGAGGTGACAGCTGGCAAAAGCCGATCGCACAAGGCGATCATCATGATCTATCTGTCCGGTGGGCCGTCTCACCAGGACATGTATGATTTGAAGATGGATGCTCCGAAAGAAATTCGTGGCGCGTTTCGTCCGATCCAGACCAATGTACCGGGAATTGAAATCTGCGAGCACATGCCGCGTCTGGCGAAGATGATGGACAAGTTCACCATCATTCGATCACTGTATGGTGGTCCCGATCAACATGCGTCGGATTTGTGCCTGAGCGGCTACCCCATCGGTCCGAAAGGCCAACAAGACAATCATCCGTCGCTCGGGTCCGTTCTGTCAAAAATTCAGGGGCCGGTCGATCCGGCGATTCCTCCGTTCGTGGGGCTGACGACCAAGACCGGTCATGCTCCCTATTCGAATCCCGGCCTTCCCGGATTTTTAGGGTTGGCTCATGCGCCGTTTCGCCCGGACAGTGATGGCTTGGCGAATATGCGATTGAATGGCATCAACCTGGATCAACTTCGGCATCGCCAATCGCTGCTCAACAGCTTTGATAACTTCCGCAAGCGCATGGACGTCACTCCGGCACTTCAGGGTGTCGATGCATTAACGTTGAAAGCCTTCGACGTTCTCACCTCCAGCAAGTTGGTCGAAGCGCTTGATTTGGAACGCGAAGACCCGATCTTGCGTGACAGATATGGACGTGGCAGTTCATCACCGGCATTCGGGGAAGACGCTGGTCCTCATTGGATGGACCAGTTTCTGATGGCACGTCGATTGGTGGAAGCGGGCGTGCGCTGTGTGACCTTGTCATTCGGAAGTTGGGATCGTCACGGCGGCAATTTCGAGAGACTGCCCGAGCAACTCGCCAAGCTTGATCTGGGAGTGACCGCACTGGTCGAGGACCTGCATGCGAGGGGCCTTGATCAGGATGTCAGCGTCGTCGCCTGGGGCGAATTCGGCCGTACACCTCGCATCAATCCGGGTGGGGGACGCGATCATTGGCCACAAGCATCGTGTGCGTTGCTGGCGGGCGGCGGAATGCGCATGGGGCAAGTAATCGGTTCCACGAACCGGCTGGGGGAGGTTCCACAAGATCGACCGGTCCACTATCAGGACGTGTTTGCGACGCTGTATCACCAACTCGGGATCGACGTGGCCACCGCCACAATCCCCGATCACAGTGGCCGACCTCAATATCTGGTCGATCGTCGGGAACCTCTTCGGGAATTGGTGTGACGGTCTTGCAACGGCATGTTGGCAGTGCGGCCGTCAGCGATGGGAAGCGTCGAAGATCAGGATGCGATCGAGTTTGTCGCCGAATTCTGGCACTTCACCCGCTTTAAAAATCAAGAACTGACCATCTTCTGAAAACTCAAAATCTCCCCAAGTGGGGCGATTGTTATTCAATTCGAATAATTCTTGACCGACGCTGACGCTCCAGAATTTGAGGTAGCCCACATGGTCCGCCGTCGCGAGCGTGCGACCGTCGGGAGAAAAAGCCAGCGCTCGAAGGAGTGCACGATGGCCCGCAAGTTGAAATCGCAGCGATCCATTGTCGGAATTTCGCACGACGACGAGTCGATCGTCGCCACCCGTTGCAAACAGGCTGCCATCGGGACTGAAGCTCAAGAAGCTGAGGTTGCGTTGCGGGACTTCCCAAACAATCCGATGCTCGTTCAGATTCCAAAATGTGATGCCGGCACGCGTTCCGAGAGCCACGTGCTGATTGTCTGGTGAAAACGTCGCGACCTTCGCGTAGGGAACCGGGATCGTTTCCTTGAAAGTGAGGTCGGGCATATCAAACAAGATGACAAAATGTTCTTCAAGCTGCTCTGGCCGCGGGCGATGCCACTGAGAAACGGCAATCTGTTTTGAGTCTGGCGAAAATTTCACACCGCGCAGTTGTCCAGGCGATTCCCATTGGGCCAGATTTCGCAAAACGGTAGAACCATCTGCCAAATCCTGAATTTCGAGTAGCCGCAAGACCTCTGGAATGTCGTGAACTTCCTGATTGACTTGGCCCGTCACTCCGGCGATGAATCTCCCGTCGGGCGAAATGGCGAATTCGCCGAATCCATCACCATATCGTTGACTCACTTCGGCTCCCGTTTGCCAATCAAGAACCCTCGTCACGGGCGGAAAGGGGGTGTCTTTGGCGACGATCAGGCGATCCGTGTTTGGAATCCGATGCACGTGGGTCAGCTTTTCGATTTCAATCTGTCGTGGATTGTTCGGCGTTGACGTTAATTGCCCCCAACTCGTCACGCGACCATCACTGCCAGCGGAAATTAATCGCGAGCCATCATCCGTCCAAATCAGTGAAACAACGCTTCCCCGATGGGCTTGCCACGGTAACAGCGAGTTTTCCGTAATCTGACCATCAGGCCCCAGATTCCACAATCGAATGGCTCCTCCGCCATTTCCCGTGGCCAGCAACTCCCCGTTGGGGTGGATTGCCAACGAGTCGATCCCGTCCAGGTCTTTGACTTCGGCAAGCTTTTGGCCGTTGGAAATTCGGATGGTGAGGAGATCGCCCATGATCGTCCCGACGATCGCCTGGTCCTGCCGCAAGGCGACGGGACCCACCCGATTAAGATGCTCGAACGAGAGAACGACACTTCCACTTTTAAGATTCCAGACTTTGACGAAATGGTCTGATCCGGTCGAGGCGAACATCGTGTTGTCCGCCGTGAAGAGCAGTGATTGAACGTCGTTGGTATGCCCCAGAAACTGGCCTCGTTCCGCACCAGTCTGCGCGTCATGCATGCGAATCATGGGGTTATCACCACACGAAATGACCTGACTTCCGTCAGGCGTGTAGAGCAATTGAAAGGCCTTTTGGGGATGAGCGTTGATTTTCAGACGCTCACTTCCGGTCTCCAGATTCCAGAATCGGACCGTTCCGTCATCCCCCGCGGTTGCCAATTCCCGGCCATCAGGCGAAAACGCCAAGCCATTCACTTCGACCTGTCCGGTGTGGATTTCTTGTGAGATCCTACCCGTTTGCGAATCGAACAACCGGACGGTCGCGTCAAATCCAGCGGCCGCCATCAAACGTTGATCAGGCGCCATCCGAATGATGTAAATCGCCGACTTAACGTCCAGCAACACTCGATGCTCACGATGGCCTTGTTGATGCAAAAACCACCATTCAAAGCCGCGTCGGTCCGTTTCACCCGGAAGGGGAATATGGCGGTCGAGCAGTTCGTTGAGGACACTCGAATCATTCTGTTTCCATGCCGTGGCTGCGCGATTGATGTCGGCGGCATACAAATAGTCTTTGGCTTGCTTCTCATTTTTTTCGGCAATGTTTTGCAGAATTCGCGCGTGACTGGCCGCGAGAGAGAGGTCGTCATTCAAGGTGGAAACGTGAGCGTTGTACTGCGTCAGTACGCGGTTGTGAGAGACGAGTTGTCCCACGATGGCGACGAGTGACAGGGCTGACACACCAATCAAAGCCGCTGTCGTTGGTTTTCGTCGACACCACCGGAGTAATCGATCAAGCAGCGACGCTGGCCGTGACGCGATGGGTTCCCCGCGCCGAAGGCGTTCCAAATCATCCGCCAGATCCTTTGCCGTGGCGAATCGTTTGGCCGGATTTTTTTCGAGACATCGCAAACAGATTGTTTCCAGGTCGCGAGAAATTTCTCGTCGCAGGCTGTGGGGACCGACTGGATCGCTATTCCGAATCAGATCGAACAGATCGGCTGGGTTCGTTGCGAGAAATGGCGGTCGACCGGTCAGCAATTCATACAGAATCACACCCAGCCCATAGACATCGGTGGCGGGACCAATCGGCAGTCCCAACTTTCCCGTTTGTTCGGGAGCCATATACGCGGGTGTTCCCAAGGCCATCGTCTCGGCATTTTCCGCCAATTGATCCAGCTTGCCTTCCAACACTTTGGCCAGCCCAAAATCAGTCAATCGTGGTACGAAGGGAAACTCCACGGGCATCGATTCTTCGCCGGTGGTTTCAATCGGGACCAGCATGACATTGCTCGGCTTGATATCCCGGTGAAGGATCCCTCGCGAGTGGCTGTAGTGAACGGCCATGGCCAGTTTATAGATCAGTCTGACCGCCACCCGCACGGACATTGGTGATTTCTGGGCTTTCAGCCATTCGGCCAAATTGGGCCCCGCGCAAAACGCCGCCGCAATGAAGCAGATGGGGCCAATCTGACCCGTTTCGTGGATCGGAACGATGTTCGGATGATCGAGTGACGCGGCGGCACGCGCTTCTTTGTCAAACCGTTCGCGTAGACTGTCATTGGCCAGAGAATGCAATCGAGGGACCTTCAGTGCGATTTCGCGCCGCAACAATGGGTCATAAGCCTTGTAGACGATTCCGAAGCCGCCCACTCCGAGAATTTTCTCTAATCGAAATCGCCCGATCTGGTTCGATGGCCCTGGAGAATTCTCTGGGGATGTCCGTGGCCAAGCTCGCTCGAGCAGGTGCAGGCAACTGATTAGTGATGATTCTTCCGGGTCGGTTTCCCTTCCGGTGACGGTGAGATCCGAGGAGTTCGGCACGGCTCCGTGCCGGAGTTGTTCATCGTAGGCGACCAATCGTTCATCAAGATCGTCGGGCTTCGGCGTGGGCTGGATTCCGGCAGGATCACAAGGCTTTTGATTCATGCCGTTGTAACTCCTGTTTCAATTGCTTGACGGCGCGCGTCCAGATTTTGCGAACGGCATCCTCGGATTTCTGCAGGTGGATCCCGATTTCGGTAAATGTCAGATTCTCGCGATGCCTGAGAAGAATCACTTCACGGTAGTCGTCGGGTAGTTGCGACAGCGCGGCTTCCAAAACACCATTTTGTTCTTGGGTCAACGCGACTTCGCAGGGGCTCCGTTGAGACGGATTGAATAGCCGGCTATCGGCATTGACCTCGAGGTTTAAATCACGTTTTTGGGACCGATATGATTTGTGAATGCTGGCGATTTGATTGATCAGAATGGTTCTTAACCACCCGGCAAACTCTTCACGTGTTGTGCCGTGAAACTTGTCATAATTCTCAAACCCTTTGAGAATCGTTTCCTGAACGATGTCCGACGCACCCAGCTTTCCGCGGATCGCGTCAGGCAATTCCGCCGTCGCAATCGTGAGTAGATAGGTGCGAAACTCGTCCAGAAAATGGCCCAAATCATTCGGAGAGTCAACGAAAGGTGATTGGCCCTCGGAAGGGGTAGAGGCCTTGAATTCGTCGATGTGACACTCAGTCATGAGAACACGTCGGTGGTAGAATAAATCACCAATTCTTCACGCCCGGCAAAAATGCCGGAATAATTCCGCGACGGGATGTGCAGTCGATCCACGACTCTACCCATCCAATCACCGCATCGTCAAATGGAAGATCTGGTAAATTGTTGCGAATTGCTTCCATGTGTTCACCTGAATCGACAGCCGTTGCATTCGATCGAGTCGGCAAAATCGACGGCAGCGCAAGGAACTTACCGACTGAGACAATTCATTTCGTATGGCGTCGAAAAACGATGAGGAGAGGGGGATTCCGACGATTTCAGTGAATCACCTAACGGAAATCGAAGAGATGATTTCCTGGTCAGACCAAGCCATTCGATCGAAGAGTCGAGCTTGATTGGCGGTATCTGATAGACGCACCAAAGTGGCGACTCCATCGACCGTCAGCAACGCAGCAATTAGGATGGAGTGATGTCGCCCACCACCGCCAACAATTCGACCGCCCGATTGCTCGGGGCCACGGCCACTGTGGTGCTGGGGGCGCTGTTGGCAGCGACCTATTTCCAAACGTGCCTGACTTCCCGTCTGCTTGCTTCGAATTTCATCAGTCCGACGACTTGGTTTGCTTGGGGGCATACGAGTCAAAAATCGGGTCTGTTAACGGGTCATTTGGACTCCGTGAATGTTCTATTTCTTTCGACTTTTCTGCCCTGTCTTTGTGCCTCCTTCGTTACGTGGTTTGGCGGCGCGGGCTGGCTGGTCTGGCGCCAAGGAATGTCATGGAGAGAGGCGCTGATTTGCTGGGGATGGTACGGTTGGGTCTGGTGGTGTTTGATCGATGTCTGGGAGTGGCTTTGGATCGCGGCCGGGGGAACAGGGTGGGCCGGGCTGGCCAGCTTGCTGTCTGTCACACCGCAGGTGTGGTTGTCGGGATGCCTGGCGGGGTGGATGACAACTTGGCTGACATTGGCGGCGTCGCCGGTCACCGCTGGTCAGGAAAGTAAACGATCGCCAAGGGGTTGGTTGTGGCTGGCCTGTGGTATTTATGTCGTCGTTTTCACCACGATGAACTGGCGGCTCTATTTCAATTTGCTCATCCCGCATGGCGACTCGGCGATGTACGAAGAGCATCTGTGGAATCTGTTGCACGGAAAAGGATTTCGCAGCTATCTCGATCAGGGGCTTTTCTTTGGCGAACATATTCAGTTCGTGCATCTGTTTCTTCTGCCTCTGTATGTTCTTTGGCCGTCGCACTTGTTGTTGGAAGTTTGCAGTACGACGGCGCTGGCCTGCGGTGCGTTTCCGGTCTATTGGATGGTTCGCCGTCAGTTGAATTCCGATCGCGCGGCGCTGGCTGTCGCGATTGCGTATCTGCTGTATTTCCCGATGCAATTTCTTGATATTGAAATTGATCTGAAAACCTTCCGGCCCGAGTCATTCGGGATTCCACTCTTGTTGCTGACGCTGGACCAACTTGATCGCAAGAATCTGGTGGGGACGTTGATCGGGATTGGTAGTTGTCTGACGGTGAAAGAGGACTACGCGATTATCTTTGGGCCGCTCGGTGTCTGGATCGCCTTGAGTCGGCCGCAGGACGCCAGTCATTCGCCCATCGGTCAACGATTTCCGATTTCTGATTTCCGGTCGCGACTGATATTTGGCCTGTTGCTGAGCGTTTTTAGTGTCGCCTATTTGTGGTTGGCGACACGGTTCATCATGCCCTGGTTCCGTTCGGGGGTTGAGGTTCATTACGCCAGCTACTTTGCAAAGTTCGGTCACTCTCCCGAAGAAATCGTTCGCACCATGTTGACCAATCCTGGTCAGGTGGTCGACTCAGTTTTCACGATTGAAACGGCACTCTTTGCTATAGCGCTGCTAGCTCCATTGGCCTTTTTGCCACTTTTGGCGGTCGATCGATTGCTCGTCGGGTTACCGCTGTTCGGGATTCTCTGCCTGAATGAGTTGGAAAATTCGCGCACTCCGCAGCATCAGTTTCATGCCCCGTTGGTGGCGATCATCTTTTGGTCGCTGGCCGCAGCCCTGCCCCGCGCCGTCGCGATCGGTAAGCGTGTTGCCGCACGAATGGGATGGGCTGTGATCGCGGGCTCTCAAACAGATTTTCTGGTCCTGCGAAATCTGGTGTGGACCAGTGCTTTGGCCACTGGTCTGTTTTTCAGTTTGAGCCCTTTGGGGATCACTTTCTGGGATTCGGGATCGAGTTGGTACTGGCGACGGCTGTATGGATCAACACATCGCGCGGCGATGTTTGCCCGTATCGCAAAATCGATTCCCCTCTCGGCCCGCGTGGCTTCGACCGATTTCGTCCACCCACGATTCACTCATTACGATCGATCTTATGACTACAGCGACTATCAGCGTCGGGTCAGCGGCGAAGGTAACCGAATCCCTGACGATACTGATTATGTCGTCATCGATACGGACCATCGGTACTCGAAGATCAAACAGCCCAATGAAGTTCCAGAGTGGCGAGATCATCCAGATCGGTGGGAGTTGCTGCCAGACGAGACGGAGGGGTATTTCATTGTGCTGAAGCGAAAAAAACAAAGATAGAGAGACGTTAAAACAGTGAAGGACAGCGGAACGATGCCGGTTTCTGGGTTGGATGCACATCGAAAGAGCAAAGACTCTGTTTCCGCCAAGGTGGGAATTGTCTGGCGAAAAGCCGGTGAAGGACCGCGACTGCTAGTGAGTATTCGGTCGGTGAATGAATCGAATCGGGCGATTGCGGGCGGAGCCGAAATCCTTGATATCAAAGAGCCGGGGCGAGGTTCACTGGGGATGGCCACGATCGAAGAGATTGTCGCGATCGCGAATCTTCGTCCAACTCTCTCCGAATCAATTCCGCTGAGCGTTGCATTGGGAGAGCTCGTTGATTGGACATCGGCTTCAGAGTTCCCCATCCTTCCCGCGGGGATCACATTTGTAAAACTTGGCCTCAGTCGTTGTGCGTCGAATCGTACCTGGCGAACCGACTGGCAGAGAACTCGTGCCGAGTTTGAGCGACGATCATCGTCGACTTTGAACTGGGTCGCGGTGGCTTACGGAGATTCCACGGAAGCGGGTTCGCCCCCGGTTGCCGAAGTTGTGGCAGCCGCGATGGAGAGTGGTTGCTCTGGACTTTTAGTTGATACGTGGACGAAGGATGGACGAACAATATTCGATGGAATGGATGAAGAATCACTGACAACGATCGCTGCTGATTGCCACGCTGCCGGACTGTTCTTTGCCGTGGCGGGAAATGTTCGCGGTGAAACGTTGTCGAGCTTGGCCGCAGTTCCGGTCGATGTTGTTGCCATTCGCTCCGCGGCCTGCGTGGGAACCGATCGAACGGCGGAACTCGATGCATGTCGAATCGCCGATTTCCGAAAAGCGATGTCTCGATGTTTTGATCAATCAGTCAGGCCGATACGACATCACAATCCCCAGGCAATTTCGGTCGTATCTGTTCCAGAGTTATTTGACACTGACGATTTGGCGACTCTTGATTGATGGATTGCCAAGCCAACGCACCGCAGTTCGTCGGTATTGAGCTTCGCGTGGGAACTTTTGGCGGCACGATCAGGTCGAGATCCCAACAATCTTGGTGCTGCGACTGTTGATCAAATCAGACTCGCGAGTGTTCGCGATCGCTTTGTGCCGATCCAAAAAGAAAACGCCCGGAAGCAACCGGTCCAAGGGGGGCGAAGGACATCAGTTGCTTCCGGGGCGATCGGACTCGTCAATATCAACGGGACGCGTCACATCCATGTGATGCCGTCCCGAATCCGCTCATCGTCACCTGTACCAAAGCATCCATGCTTAAAGTCCAAGTGCCGTTCATCCAAGGGGCTGAAACGAGCGGAGAGTTTGTTTTTTGTGGTGGGTTCGAATTTGAAAAGTGTGGCGGCGAATGCGGAAATGTCATCGTTGCAACGAATGGAGACAGGCTGTTGTCTGGATCCTTTGACTGTTATTCTCAGGACATCCACTGCGTTTGGCGACTGGTCGTCGTTGGCGGGCGGAACATAGAAGCTTATTTCCGATGGGTCAACACGTCTTTTGGAAGTTTGGCTCGTTTTTGTAAGAAATGACCGAACAGACGAAATTCGCGATGACTGGTATGCGAATTAGGCGGAGCTGGATGACTGATGGAACCTGATGACACTATTTGCTACTGCTTTCATATCTCCAAACGGAAGATCCTGAACTTCATCCGTGTGCATCGGCCCCGTCGTGCGAGTCAAATCAGCGAGTGCGGTGGTGCGGGGACGGGTTGTGGTTGGTGTGTTTCGTACCTCAAGCGTTATTTCGCCGAGTCACAAGAGGGCCAAGCGGCAGCAGCCGATACGGCCAATGCCGCGGATTACGCGCGGCAACGTGCTGCTTACATCAAAGCGGGGCACGGTAAACCGGTGGCCGGGGCATTGCCGCTGCCGGAAGAGGAATCGTCACCGAAGCGCGATTCCCACTGATCGCTTAAGGTTGTTGCTGAACCTGTGAAGCAACGCGGGGTTCAGCGCCGTCGGCTGACTGATTCAACCAGACAATCTTTGCGACCATCGTTGATGTATCCAGCAATGCCACGGACGGACGTCCGTAGGACCAGCCGCTGGTTTCGCCGGGATTAATAAACAGGCGGCCAAATTCGTCGTGAGTGATGCTGGGTTTGTGTGTGTGGGCGAAAATCGCCACGTCAAATTCGCCTTCGATTCCCCGAAGTGACCGATCCATGTGTGTGACGAGCACCATCCGACCGTCGTTCGTTTTGAATCCGAAGGGGGGCTCGCCAATCGTGCCGATGATTCGCATGCCGGCGGTCACTCCGGGCTTATTTCCTTCGTTGTCTCCGAAACAGCCGATGACTTTGCAGTTCAATTGCCGCAGGGGAGGAACCGCAAACGACGAGACCAGATCTCCTGCGAAAACCACCAACTCGCAACCCGCATCGTTGAAGATTTGTACGGCTCGACGAATGTTATCCAGGTGATCGTGGCTGTCCGCGAAAATACCAATGATCATAGCGGTCGTTCCTGCGGTGACTTGCGTGTCTGCGGGCGGGCACTGGTGGCTTGTATCGCCGGCAATTGCCCGCCCCTCGACGTCGTTCAATATCTCCCGTTGACTTTCACGGGACCGATTATGGCTGCGGTGGTGCCACAGGTACGGTTTCGGACGCCAGAAAACCGCAGGCCTTATGTGATCCGTCGCAGAAAGGGCGATGCGCTGATGCGCCACAGCGGCAAAGCGCGATGGTCTCTTTACCGGCGGTGTCGTATTTGTTTCCCAGATGATCGATCAATGTGATCGAGCCTGTGACCAGTAGTGGGCCGTTTTCGCGAGTCTTAATTGTAATGTCGGACATCGATCTTTCCTTGAATGGGATTGGCGCAGGCGAATTCTCAACAGTGAATCATCGGGGATGATACAAACTCGTTGCTGTGAGAAAAACGGCTGCAGAAAGTGAATGTCTCATTCGACCAGTGATTGAGTATACTTGGCCGGAGATGGATTGCTTCCCGCCGAGATTGGATACCGGACATGCTTGGTTGCCTCCGACTTCGATTTGGACTCTGTTTTATGCTGCTGGTTTGCGGCGTGATATCGGGCCGGTCGGCTTTTGCTCAGAAGGCGGATCCCTTTCGTGACGTCCGCAACAAGATGGTTGCCGACTACATCGAACGTGAAGGGATTATCAATCCGCTGGTGCTGGCCAGCATGCGTCAGGTTCCTCGGCACGAATTCGTATTGCCGGCCTATGTCAAAGACGCCTACGTGGATTCTGCATTGCCGATTGGTTCCAAGCAGACCATTTCGCCACCGTTTATCGTGGCCTATATGACGCAAACGATTGATCCGCAACCGCAAGACCGTGTCCTCGAAATTGGAACCGGCAGCGGATATCAGGCGGCGGTCCTGGCCAACATCGTGAAAGAGGTGTACTCCATTGAGATTGTTGAAGCACTTGGCAAGTCGGCGGCTCAACGACTGAACCGTCTGAAATATTCCAATGTGAAGACCAAGATCGGCGACGGCTATCTCGGTTGGGAAGAATACGCCCCGTTCGACAAGATCATCGTTACCTGTTCGCCCGAGAACGTGCCCAAACCGCTGATTGAACAGCTGAAAGAAGGAGGGCGACTGTTGATCCCGCTGGGTGAACGGTACCAGCAGGTGTTCCATCAGTTCGAAAAAAAAGGGGGCCAGCTGGAAGAAAAGAAATTGATTTCGACGTTGTTCGTTCCCATGACCGGGCAATCGGAAGACCAACGGCAGATCAAACCTGATCCCTTGAATCCGAGAATTCTCAACGGCAATTTTGAAACGGATGAAAACCAGGATGGTTATGCCGATCATTGGCACTATCAACGCTTGACGACGTTGGTTGACCAGGATGTTCCCGAGGGCCGTCGTTGTATTCTTTTTGAATCGCATGACCACAATCGATTTGCCCAGGCCTTGCAAGCGGCACCCATCGACGGCAAACGGCTTGGCACTTTGGAGGTTCGTGTCCGTTACAAAACGGAAGATGTCGAGACCGGTCGAGAGCCGTACGAAGCGGCTTCGGTCGTGATTCATTTTTATGACGAGAATCGGCGGGCGTTTGAAAACGCGACCATCGGTCCCTGGACTGGAACGCAGGATTGGTCGATCGTCACGAAGACGATTTCTGTGCCACCCAAGGCGACTGACATGATCGTGAGACTTGGGCTGAACGGCGCCACCGGAAAACTGTGGTTGGATGATCTGGCGATTGCACCGAAGCTGCGGTGATTTCAAAGTTGGGAACGAGCGATCGCCAAGGTTCTCGACGGGTGTCATTCATTCGCCGGGACGGCATTGGAAAGAACACGGTGGATGAGTCGATTTTACGTTGGTGCGTTACTTCGCTAGCATCCGTTCATCGGCATCAGTCTGACCACGATGCACGAACGACTCTGCAGGAACAGACGCTGACGGCAGAGCGATCCGTCGAAGCGGCCGCGTTTATCAAATTGGCGGAGTCGCGGGGATTCGCAGGCGGCGCCAAAAGCCTTGAAGTGGAAAGCAAATCTAAAGAGATCGGCGAACTGTTGAGGGCGCTCGTCGATTCCTGCCCCTTGTCGGCAAATGATCTGCCAGAGACACTCGGTTCCCTGCACGAGTTTATTGTCAGCCGTCGGACCGAGTTGTCCGCAGCCTCCGCTCGACGAAGCTCGCAATCTCGCAAGATCGGCGGCGTTTTTTACACCCCGCCGCCTGTCATTGATTACATCGTCCGGCAGACGATCGGTCGGCGTTTGGAACGAGCCACTCCCGATCAGGTTCGTGGGCTGACGATTGTGGACCCCGCGGCGGGGTGTGGTTTTTTTTTATTGGCAGCTTTTCGCGTTCTTGTCGATTGGCATCTTCAGTGGTACGTCGCGCACGAGCCTGACCGCCGGCCGGAGGATGTCGTGTTGACTGAGCATGGGTGGAAACTGACCGGCGAGCGGTGCCAATCACTTGTAGACAATCATTTGTATGGAGTGGATCTGGACGCCGCCGCCATCGTTGTTGCTCGGCGAACTCTCTGGTTGACGCTACTGGATTCGTCGGCAGGTCTGGTTCCTTCGCGGGCGATCGATACCGACGCGGAGCGGCGAATTCCCCATCTCAGGCAAGGTCATTCATTGATCGGTTTGGCCTTTGGCGATGCTCCTGTGGTGGGGGAGGAGTTGCCTTCGTCAAATGGCTTGAACTGGGGTGAACTGTTTCCGCAAATCGCCGCTCGTGGAGGCTTCGACATTGTCCTCGGCAATCCACCTTATCGGCGCGAACGAAACTTCAAGTGCGAACTGGACGACATTGCCGCGACGTCCCTGGGCCGATTCCGATCCCCGCGGATGGACCTGTGGTACTACTTCGTGCATCGGGGAATTCAACTGTTGCGCGAGGGCGGGACGCTCTCGTTTATCGCCAACGCCTACTGGATCAGCGGTGTTGGAGCCGACAAGCTGATTGCCGCGTTGCGTGACGATGTCCATTTGGACGAATTGTTTCTGTTGCTCGATCAGCCGGTGTTTCCGGGCGTGTTGGGGCAACATTTGATTTTTCGATTGACCAAATCGGTGAGTGACGAAGCGACGACGATCAAAGTCGTTCCGAGCGAACCGGCCACGTCTGTTCAGCCGTTTTTGACGGGTGCCGTGGCCATTCGCACCTTTACCAAAACGCGATCGCAATTGTTTCGTCGGAAAGGCCTGGATGTCTGGCCGGAAACCGGCGGCTTCTTCGGCAAACTGAACGGTTTTCCGCGGCTGGTTGATCTGGGTCTCGTCCGACAGGGAATCGCCGAAAACCCTGCCGCCATCAATCGCCGGACGCTCGTGCGATTCCGGGAAGAATCATCGGCCAGAGGCTGGAAGTTGGGCGAAGGGGTCTTCGCACTTCGGTCTGAAGAAGTCGACCGCCTGGCACTCGAGCCCGAGGAATCAAAACTGCTGCGTCCGTATCACGACCTATGTGATTTGGGGCGTTATTGGATCGCCTCGCAACCGTCGCGACAGCTGATCTATTCCACGCGACAGACCTGTCCTGACATCATCAACTATCCTGGATTGCACACGCATCTCGCTCGCTTCCGAGCCATTCTCGAGGCACGACGCGAGACTCGATCCGGCAGTATTCGCTGGTGGCACCTGCACTGGCCGCGCGATGTCAGTCTCTGGAATGCGAACAAGCTGGTGGTCGTTCAAATGGCGGCACGTCCCCATTTGGTTCCGACGTTCCAGCCAACCTATGTCTCGTTCAGTGCGAATGTATTTGTCCCGTCTCCACAGACTCGCGAAGACTTGCGTTATCTTTGCGGACTGCTCAACTCGCGAGTACTTTGGGCCTGGTTCATTCGTCATGCGAAACGTCGCGGGATCGGTCTGGAATTGAATGGACATGTGCTGGAGCAGGCCCCGATTCGTCGGATCGATTTTGGCAATTCCGACGAGGTCCGTCGGCATGACGAAATGGTCGCGTTGGTGGATCAGATCATGCGGTTGGAACGATCGCGAGCCGAATCACGTTCTGCCGTATCTGATGAGTTGATTGCCGAGATTGCCGGAATCGAACTGCTGATCGACCGAGCGGTCTCTTCGCTTTATGGACTTGAACCTGTCGACGTCGAACAAGTGGACGAGATAATCCACCAATAAAATAAAGCAAGCAGCCCAGTTGCTCAAAGGCAACCGGGCTGCTGGTCCGGCGGCGGGCCGGGTCGCACCGCCGCGAATCAATCTCGTCATTTTTGGGTGGTCGCTGGGCTAACCTGATTCGCTGTTTGAATCGGCTTTGTATCGGCCGTGCCATTCGTCAATTGAGTGGAATTTGGTCCAGATCCTTGAGAATTTACCTGGCGAAAAGGTGTCAGCACTTCGTCGGGTGAAAGAATTTGAATGCCGTTGGCGACGGCCATCCGTCGGCGGGACTCTGAACTGCTGCGAGCGACCAGTTCCATAAACTGCAATCTCTTTTGCGGCGGAATGCCGTCCAGCTTGGTGCCGATCTGCTCAATCCACCCGGGATGCCGGGCCATGGCCTGCGACATCAGGTGCACGAACAATGTCATTTGTTTGAAATTACGATCGGCGATGTTGTGGCTGACAGGAGCAATCACTTTGGCCACCGCTTCCACAGTGGGTGACGGGAATTCGACGAAGACATCGCCGGAATGTGTTCCGATGATCCGACCGTCTTGTTCTTTCGTGAAGGTCGTGTGCAATCGCATCAACGAGCGAGCGACAATTGGTTTGGGCAGCAACGGGCTCTTGAAGGCACCGTCACAATGGATCAACGTTTCCGTTGGTGTTTGCAGAAACAATTCGACATCCCCCACCGATCCATCGCCGGCATCAGCCCGATAATGGTTCGGTCGGGTCTCTTGCAGTTGGAATTGTGAAATGTCCATGGCTCGCCAGGTCGAGACCGCGACATCGGGGTTTTTCAGGAAGTAGTCGTACACTTCCGGATCACATTCGAATGAAATCGTCGGCAGTCGGCGAAACATCCCCAAGTTTTTCAGCAGTGCCTGAGACTTATGTTGCGCATCGGGACTCAATCGGTCCATGGGCAACTCGGCGACCGCCTGTTTCCGAACTGCCTTGGTGGAAAAGCCCGGTTTGACGAAAGTCAGACCAGGGTACTGTGTGAGGTCTTCGATTTCCGCTTCTCGAGCGGTAGCGCGACTCTTGATTTGTGATGTGCCCGCGGCCGTGTTTGGTCCGTCCGCTGCGAGCAGCAGACCGTACCAACTGGTCGAGAGACACAACACCGCGCTCGTTGACATGATGCACAGCAATTTCCTCTGCAGGAACGTATGTGGCATCCCGTGGTCCCCCTTATTCCAATCGTGACGGCATCGTCGGATGTCCGTCGATGCCATCGGTACCCAGTACCGATGGCTATTGAAGTCACTCGTCTGTCACCGTTTCCTCCGACTGATTTCCGATCGCATCAGAGGAGATTCGAGGCGAGTGAGAGGATTCATCGGCACAATCGCTATGACCCCGAGAGTCATAATATTTTCTCACGATGTCTTAGGTTTTCACGACGCTTCTTCCCTGTTTTGTGGCGATGAATCATGAACGAAACGTCTTGTTTTTCGCGGAATTATCGATGTTTGTGAATCGTTGTCGGTAAGGTCAACCCAGCTTGACTCGTGGCCGCCACGACGCTCGGACGAATGTCTTCCGGGCAAGCTCTCGCTTACGGGACGCGATTGCTTTAGAACAGATGGTGAACCCGACTTTCAGGTCACGGACAGCTGATGCTGGATCGCAATGTCTTCATCCTCAACGACGCACTGCCATGCCACAACCTCTTGAATCACTCGCGCGTGAAATTGCGGAACTGTTGTCGCAACGGTCGTTGAAAGTGGTCTTTGCTGAAAGCTGTACGGGCGGGCTTGTCTCGGCCACCTTAGCACGGGTACCAGGAATCTCGAATTTCCATTGCGGCTCGGCGGTCGTTTACCGACTCGACACGAAAACACGATGGCTGGGGGTGCCCGAATCGATGTTGATCAACCCAGGTCCGGTCAGTGAACCCGTCGCTCGAGCCATGGTCGAAGGGGTATTGGCTCAGACGCCGGAAGCGGATCTGGCCGCAGCGATCACCGGCCATCTCGGACCCAATGCGCCGGCGGATCAAGACGGTCTGATTTTCGTCGGCTTGGCGATCCGCAACCAGCAGAGCCAGGTGATCGAGCACCGACTCGAGAACTTCCCTCTGACAGCGAATATGCCGCGTTATCCGGGCGAGACGGAACGCGAACAGCGGCAATGGGCCGCCACGGAATTCGTACTCACGCAAGTCGCGGCGCTACTGAAGAGCGCGACCGCTTATTGATCATCAGGATCTGGTGCGTTCGTCGTCGGCGCGGAAGAGTCGGGCGAGGGATCCGACAACGAAGGGCCCGCCATGGGTATCGCATCGGGATCGAGTTCCGCAGGAATTCGCTCGGTTCTGACGGTCGGCGGCGGCATCACGTTGCCGGGAAATTGGTACGGATGAAGCGGCGGATAAAGACTGCAGTCATCGAATCGGTCGTAACTTCCGTTTGTGGTGCATCTTGGACACCAGAAGCTGTTGAACCGACTGTACCAATCCGCCTTGCCCATACGGGTCAGATCGAATTTCGGGTTATAAAGCCGATCAAAATAGAGATGCCGATCGCTCGCGTCGTCGATCACGTTGGCATAGCCATCAAAGAGTGGACTACACTGGCATCCAGAGCCCAAGGCGAGTGCTACTGTCGCGATCGAAAGCCAGCGAAGATTCATCCCGATACTCACTTTCTGCCAAGAGGCTTCCCCTTGACATCGACCAACAACCTCAACCGGCTTGAACGGTTTTGCCGATCTTAACGCTTAGGTTGCCGGACAGACGCGCACTGAATTGCAGCCCCGGCTAAAATCTGCGAAACGTTGGCAAGCTGATATTTGCAGTTCGTTTCGCTTCCGATGTCCCCTTTCAGCAAGGATGGCTGTGTCTGGCATTGAGTTAGAATCGTGGGATGGCGACAAGCTAACGGTCAACCGAACATTTGCCGACTTGCTGTGTCATCATGGCTGGCAGACATTTGCCACAGTCTGGGCCGCAACGGCAGATGCTGCCGTTGCCAAGAAGCTTCGCACTGATCGGATTACGCTTCGATTCACCTTGGATGACGGCGGGATTGCACGGGCGTTCTACATCAAACGACACGTTCGGTCATCGTGGAAGGAATATGTGAAACCGTTGCTGCGGCTAACTTGGCCGATTCTTGGTGCGCGCAACGAATGGAATGCGATTCTTGATTTTCACAAGGTGGGCTTACCGACCATGACTCCTGTGGCCTTGGGTGAATCGGGGGAAAATTCCTTTCTGATTACGGAAGCTCTTGAAGGTTGTACTAAGCTGTCGGAATGGGAAGCTGATCAGGCTGAGGAAGCCAATGCCACCAACGAGAAACGAAACGGTCTAATTCGGAACGTGGCGCAGATTGCTCGAACGATGCACGGCGCGGGGCTGCATCATCAGGATTTCTATCTGGGCCATTTGATGCTTTCGCAATCGGCACCCGAACGGTTGTATGTGATCGATCTTGGTCGCGTGCAAAAGCATCAACGGTTGTCCCGTCGATGGATTGTGAAAGATCTCGCTCAACTCGATTTTTCCGCGGCTACGAAGACAAGTGTCGTGGAACGACTGCGGTTTTTGCGGGAGTATCTGGGGCGTCCTCTGACTCGTCTCGACCGGCGTCTGATCCATCGGATCCAGTCAAAGACCGCGACGATTGCCCGGCACTCGTTGAAGAATCGCTTGTAAGCCGACAAAAGTTCGACATCCTGGGCGAACCATCAATCGTGGGGCTGTCCAAGTTTTCCCCGTCTGTTTGTGTCAGTTTATCCGTCGTCGTTGATTATTGAACCGAATCGCAAAACAGAGTCGGAATACTGACGGCGTTTTTCTAGAATGACCCGACGGCCTTTGTGCCCAAACCGGTCTCCAGTCTCCGCGACCTGAAGCCCCATTGCACTACTTTCGAGGAACGCATCACAACATGACTTCGCTGACACCATTGCCCGCTGGTTTCTCGACGGCTGGAATTCGATGTGGCATCAAGAACGATCCACAAAAACTCGATTTGGCTCTGTTTGTATCGGATCGACCTTGTACGGCCGCCGGTGTGTTCACCACGAATCTTGTTTGTGGCGCACCGGTCAAAGTGTCGCGAGATCGGTTGCCTCGATCCACGGCGCGTGCTGTCGTTATCAATTCGGGAAACTCCAATGCAGCGACAGGGGATCGTGGGATTGCCGATGCAAAACGAATGACCGCACTGGTTGCCGAACAGATCGGAGCGGCCCCCGAAGACGTGTTGGTGGCTTCCACAGGTGTCATCGGACGATTTCTGCCGATGGACACATTGCAGGCGGGAATTCCGCTGGTGGCCAAGGAATTGGCTCCGTCAGCCGAATCGTTTCATCGAGCGGCCCAGGCGATGATGACGACGGATACTTTTCCCAAACAAGCGACTCAATCTGTGAAAATTGGCAATCAGATCGTCCGTATTAGCGGAGTCTGCAAAGGGGCGGCGATGATTGCCCCCAACATGGCCACGATGCTGTGTGTGATCATGACCGACGCGAGTCTGGCTCAATCAGACACGGCAAAAATGTTAAGCATCAGTGTCGAGGATTCGTTCAACTGTATCAGCGTCGACGGGCATGAAAGCACGAGTGATACGGTGATCTTGCTGGCCAACGGTGCCTCGGGGGCGACGATCAATTCGGCCGATGATCGAAAGGCTTTCCAAGAAGCGCTGAATCAGGTTGCGATGCAACTGGCCACCGATATCATTCGAGATGCCGAAGGCGCGCATCACTTTGTCGAATTGAATGTCACCGGATGCCGCACGCGGGACGAGGCGTTCCGAATTGCCAAGGCCGTTGCGGACAGTCCCCTGGTCAAAACCGCCATCTGCGGTGCCGACCCCAACTGGGGTCGCATTGTTTCCGCTGCCGGCTATGCGGGAGTTCCGTTGCTCGAAACCGACATGAGCCTGGTCGTCAACGGATTTTTGCTGTACCAGTCCGGTGCGCCGGTCGCGTTCGATGCCAAGCAGGTGTCCACAAATCTGCGAGACAATCGGAATGTGACGATCGACCTGTCCCTGACGCATGGTTCCGCCAAGGTCCGTTTTTGGACCTGCGATCTGACGAAAGAATACGTCGAATTGAACGCCGACTACACGACCTGATTTTTTCAGGGTTGCGGGGGGCCTTTGTCGGAAGTCACAAGGCTGATTAGCAAAGTCCTTCCGTCGACGATTGCTCGCCGACCTGCGAACTATCGTCGGGCAGACACCAGCTTGATCGGTAGCGTCAATTGAGTGGAGCCGCGTGCGATCACGACAGTGACTTCTTCACCCGGCTTCTTTCCGTCGAGAGCCTTTTGGATATCACCGGCAGATTTGATTGTACGTCCCGCGACTTCCAGTAGCACATCGCCCAGATGAATCACATCGTTCTGATCGAGATATGTGGAAACGATGCCCACCGCAGCCGCTCCGCTGTTTTCGACGACTCGGTCGACCAGTGCTCCTTTGGTGATTCCCAATCGTCGCGCAATCGAATCGTCAAACGGCTTGACTCCGAGTGACCCCTTCTCGACGCGACCGGACCGGATCAATTCGGGCACGACTTGATTCACGATGTCAACCGGCACGGCAAATCCCACTCCAGAATACGCTCCCGAAGGGCTGACGATCATCGTGTTGATTCCGATCAATCGCCCGGCACTGTCCAGCAATGGTCCGCCCGAGTTACCGGGATTGATGGCCGCATCTGTTTGAATCACACCTTCAATCGGATGCCCGTTTTGGGATTCGATTTCACGTCCTAATCCGCTGATGACACCCGTCGTCAGGGTTTGATCGAGTCCAAACGGGCTGCCGATCGCGAACACCTTTTGTCCGACTTGCAGGCCGGCCGATTCGCCGATCGCGACTTTCTTCAAGCGACCGGGCGGAGCGTCGATCTTCAGCACGGCGATGTCTTTGTCGAGTTCAAAGCCGGTGAGTGTCGCGTCCCAGGTGCTGTTGTCCGCCAGCATCACGCGAGCAGACTGAGCGTTTCGGATGACGTGAAAATTGGTGACGATATGACCGGCATCATCGTAAATGAATCCCGTCCCTGTTCCCTCGGGAATCTCGAGCACGTTAAAGCTCAAATGATCACGCCGGCCCAGGGTGGTGATATGCACGACGCTGGGCGACGCTTCGCGAAAGATCTGGATTGTCGATTTCTCATCTTCCGACAAATCGCCACGAGGAGTAATCGGTCGCGCTTCTTTCGCCGCTCGACCGCCAAAGCCGGGCAAAAACCCCGCGTTTTGCAGCATCACCCCGGCGACAGCCACCAGCAGAATCGAAACCAGCCAGGCAGGAACGACGGCGGCAGGAGTGGTGGAACGGGGGGTTAAATCGTCTCTCATGTTTTGATTCTTTCGAGCATCAGCGCTGGTGCCTTCTTCATCAAACGAGTGTTCTGCCAAGCAGTGAGAAACGTGGCCTGACGTTTGGCCGAGTTCCTTTCGGGTTCTCGACAGATTCTCAATATCTTACCAGCGCTCGACCGGTCCAGAGGGAACGGGAATCGATAATTCGGGCAGTACCCCCGTTCGCGTTCCACGAGTCGGACCATGGGTGGCGATTTCATTAATCGCCGCTTCAAATTCGGCGAGCGTCCGGGCATTCTGTAGCTGATTTCGCAAATAGGCATTCACGCACATGGCTTTCAAATACCAGTGTGCCATCTTCCGGAATGAGACGATTGCTCGTTCGATCCCGCGCTGTTGCACCAGGTATCCAAACTGCCGCAACAGCAACTGCAACCGGTCTTCGAAGTGGCCGGGGGGCGAGCATTCTCCCGTAGTCTCCCATTCGACGAACTGCCGAAAGATCCAGGGATTGGCCAGTGCCCCGCGTCCCATCGAGATCGCATGACACCCTGTCTCGGCAAACATTCTTTCACCGTCGGCGATGGATCGAATGTCACCATTTCCGATCACGGGAATTTTTTCGACCGCTTCCACAACCTGGCGGATCCCCGATCGATCCACGGCACCGGTAAACCCCTGCTCGCGAGTTCGACCATGGATCGCGACCGCCGCGACACCGACTTGTTCAAACGCCCGAGCGAACGCTGGCGCGGTCAATTGAGTGGAATCCCAACCCAGTCGCATCTTGACCGTAACCGGGATTTTGACCGATTCGACCACCGTCTGGACCAGCTGCACCGTGCTGTCGCCCCGGCACATCATGCTGGCCCCTGCCCCCCCCTTTGTAATGCGATGGACGGGACATCCCATATTGATGTCAATCGAATCGATGCCACGACCTTCGAGCAATTGAGCCGCGTCCCGCATCATGATCGGATCACCGCCAAACAGCTGGACGGCAAACGGACGATCTTCCGGGCAAGTTTCAATCAGTTGCAGCGACTTCCCACTTCCGTCCAACAGACCGCGAGCGTTCACCAGGTCGGTCGTGGCCAATCCCACCCCCCCCAGCTCACGCACAATCCGACGGAACGGCAGATTGGTATATCCGGCCAGCGGAGACAGCAGATACCGCGATTCCAGCTTCAGCGGGCCATAAGCCAGCGCTGGCAATCGCGCCAGACGATCTCGAATAGACGGAATTGAAGATTCGGCAACAGTCATGCATTGGTCCGCGGGAAGTTTTTGAGCCATTTTCAAGTGGCCACATTCATAACAGCGAAAGGATCACCAATTCCAGTCGGACGCCCATCAGCGGCGGCTGATTCGAACAGACCCGCTCAAATCAAAAGACGCGTCCGAAAGTCATTCGATCAATCCCTTGGCGATCTTCGCGAAGAGGAGTATACTCATCACCCAATCAAACGGGCTGTAGCTCAGCTTGGCTAGAGCGCTACGTTCGGGACGTAGAGGCCGCAGGTTCAAATCCTGTCAGCCCGATTTGCATTTCCTAACGACTTCGCACTTCGGTCGGAGTCAGTGGGACACTCGCCAGCGGTGGACGAATCCGTCGCTGGCGTTTTTCGTTTGTTTTTTTGGCCTTGTAGGGCTCGTCTGCCCGTTGGGCCAGAGTATTTTTCAATTGGCGCAGGCGCGTTACCAATGGTCACAACACCTCCGTTAAGTTGATTGATCTTCCTCTTCTTTTTCTGAACTGGTTCGAAACGCAGATACAGTTGAAGATCCACTTTCTGGAACAGTTCGCCAATCAAGCCGAGTTTGGCCGGATCGCTCGCGAGTTTTGGCAATTCCCTCAAAGTATTCAAGGCCGATTTCACCATCTCATCTGGATTTGCTTGAACGCTTTGAGTCCGCTCAAGCCTCGCCAGGGCTTCGACCACTTTTTCCCTGAGCTTTTCTGTTTCGGCGATTACGGTCTCGACAGTAGCGAAACTCTCCCGAGTCGAAGCGAACGCCAAGTTGCGTTTGGCGGCGTCCAGCTGTTTTTCAAGCAGCCTAATTTCTTCTCGACATTTTGCTGCCTGCGAATTCGATCCATTATTTGTGCGTGAACCTTCACCAGCCCTCTCTCTCAGCTTCTCTTCGAGACGGTGAATCATCTCAGGCGAGAGTAGGCGCTGACGAATTGCCGCCAGCGCAAATTTCGTGGCGCTAGTGCCGTCGATGTGATTATGCTCACACTTCGCGCCGTGGCTCTGTTGGTAGTACCCACATTTATATTGGAATGAACCTGACGTTCGGAGTCCGTACATTGGCCAAGTACATGCCAAATCGGTCACGCGCCCTCCCAGTGGATTCTGTTCAGGATCTCGTGATCGCGGCTTCCCGCGTTGAGTTTCCCCGCGCTTGTCCACAATTTTCAAGACTCGTTCCATGGTCTCCAACGGAACAACTGGCTCGCAATGTGCTTTAGCGATGATGCGAACTGATTCGTCGTTCTGGATAACCTTTGGCTTGCCGTCGCTGCGAAAATCATCGTCTACCATTTCGCGAGGACGCCTTTCGGAAGAAAGACGTCGCCTGTTGCCCATTGATCGCCGCCCGTACGACGTCGTCGCGCGAAGAAGCGGATTTCTGACAATGTTCATAATGGTTGTTGCATGCCAGACACCGCTGACTAAATGTTCCACACCGTTATCTTTGCGAGATCGACCGTAGTCTGGTGACTTCACACCTTCTTCCGTCAAAATCCGTGCGATCCTGCATGCTGGAATTGTTTCGATCATCTGAATGATTCGCTTGTTCACATCGAGTTCTTCATCCGGGCCGGGCAACCAAACCACGTGGTAGCCTTTTTGACGTACAATTTCCCCTTCTTGAAGCTCTCGGACCACCTCGCCCTTCGGAGAAATGAGATTTCGGCGAAATCCGTAAGGAGCGCGACCACCTGTTGTATAACCGCTCTCTGCCAAATTGATTTGGGCGTCAAGCATTTTGCTGGCGAGTTCGTCACGGAACCTACCGCTTGAATCATAAGCGATGAAGGATGTTAGCGCTTCGCCTACATTTTGTCGTTGGCCTTTGCGTAGTGGCGACAAGACGCAGTCCATAAAGACGAGCGTTACCCCCATTTGACGAAGTTCATTCTCCAATCGAACGCCATCGGTTGCATTGTCGGGCCGTGCAAGGCGATCTCGGCGCGGAATAAACACGTGTGAGACGTTTTTGTCACGGCGAATTTCTTCCTTCATTGCATTGATGGCAGGTCTGGAAAGAACGTCGCCGGAAATGCATGAGTCGAAAAACAAGTCTCCGTCGAACGGTTTACCCGATGCCCTGAGCTTATCGATCCCAGTCGGCGTCCCCGAAAAAGTTACTCCAAGTTTGTCGGCTTCCGCCTTGGCCCATTTTACATATTGGGATGGGGTCTGCTGGTGGTCGCCACCGCTGTCCCTCGAACAAAACAGTCCACGACCTATTTCGGCTCTCTTTGTTTGCTTCAAATCTTTTGGCATTGCGCCTAACCCTTCTGTGAGTTGAGGAGGAAATCGGCGACGGCATCCAGAAACTGCTCGTCCTGGTCCGCCACGATCGCGATGTCGACCGCGAGATCACAATCAACGGCAGACCAAAGGAATGACTCGTGATACACCCGAATCGCTTTCACCCAGTTCGTTTTGACGAACTTATTCAGCTTGGCGACTTGAACTATTGATGTGATTCGATCAAAGACTTCATCCGAAGTCGGCAAACCAGCTTCGATATGGACGCGGATATTATTCAGTTCCCATCCACGAAGCCGGAGACAAAGCGAAATACCAAGCAGCATTTCGACGGAGAGAATTGTGTCGTTCGTTTGTGGAAATAGCCCTCGCACGGCGAGGAATGCGACAACTGCAACAGCATCTTTTTCTGCGATTGAGCGAATTGACGCAGCGAAGGTTGGACCGGAGAGCGACTGGTCCACAACATTTGAACGATCATCCATGATCCGCAACTCACTGTGAGAGAAAGTAATTGACGGCATTCATTGCCATGCGATTAACTTTACGTTGTTGCGATTCCAATTTCCAATTTTTATTTGAAAAAACCACAGGGGTCGGCAGAACCTGCCGGAGCTAGGCCGTTCTCATATGATATATGACGCATTTTTCGTGGAAATTAAGCTGTGGAGCACCATGAATCCATCGACATGGTACCGAATCGCTTTATCCGCATTGGGATACAAAAATGGTGTGGTGCCGTTTTCACTTGAACGGCAGCTTTACCCGACCAAACCGCACGGACATTGCGAGGGCTCAAGGACAAGCCCGAACCATGAAGGACGACGAAGCCCCAGCTCTGAATGAGAAACGAGATTTCAGACACAGAAATGCTTGTCGTCGAAAAAAAGGAGCAACATGTTGAACCACGAAGAGTTCTTGACCGGCGTTCGCGACGTCTTTCACAGTGACATCTCGCAGTTCACGGAAACGCTGACCGCCGGCAGCGGCATCATCCATTTAGCGAATGTTCCCTGGGAGCGCTGGCAACCGAGCTTCGTGTCGGAGCGAGCAGGACGGTGGAATCTTCAAGGCCAACCGACGAAGTACTTCGCAGATGACCTCGGTGTTTCCCTTGCTGAATTGGGCTATTCAGCGACGAACCCTCCGATTGGTCGCACCGTCGAGGTCTGGCAGACGAAGGATCAGTTGCCGGTGATTTCGGTTGGACGATTTCCCAAGGAAATTCAAAGTGCGATCTATCAAGAGAAGGATTCCACAAAGAAGTGGGAATACTCACATCTACTTGTCGAGGAATTTGCAAAGCAGTCGTATGCGAGGGATTACTTGGGTTTCTTTGCGCCGAGCGCGTCTGGAATCGTCGTTAGGATGGGCGGTCTATGCCTCGCAGCAAATCCCGGGCTTCAAAGTGTCGAACGCGTTATGGCAATGCCATACGAAGAGATCATTCAGCTGTATCAGAAAATTCTTTGATGCAGAAGTCCGGTGGTGCCATGACGGCGGTTAGATGATTTGCTCGCCCACCGAACGCGGTCACAATGAACACCACTCAGGTTCTGTGCTTTGCTTCATCGTCCCCGAGTTTCTCGCGCAACGCATCGACAATACGGCGGACGGTCTGGATGTCCTCGACCAACAGCCCGTCCGAAAGCATGTTCACCAAAGGCGCGCCAGTCCGATACAACGACGATTTTCAAAAGCGATTGTTTTGCGAATGGGAGGTGCTCCCTAACCAAGATGGGCAAATTGAATAGCACTTCAACTTGCGGAATCTCCCGGTGCTAATCCGTCCTCACATCATATATGACGCATTTGTTGCAGAAATTTAGCTGCGAAACGGGGAAAACTCGAGTTCAACACTCAGAATTGGGTGTATCCAGATTGCGATACTTTGGAGTTCCAGTGTGATGCAATCTGGATAGTCTGCACAAAAGAAAAATGGCATACCGGACTGGGATCAGTTTGAGAGTAGCTGTCTAATTTTTGAAACTGGCGCTGCGTGAAAAGTCGAAATTGTTTATTTCTCGGGGATGGACACAGAGCAGCTGAAACAGGATGTTCGCGAGGGGCGGATCGACCTGGAACGGTTAATCGATTTGATCGTGATGCTTCAGCGTCAACTGGATCGTGCGAACAAGCGAATTGCATCCAAACAGCTTTTCCGTCATTCGCTGACCTGAAAAAGCAATGAGCTGGAATCGTAATGCTGTTTGACATTCAGGCAATTTGAGGAGGTTGTCTTATCTTGAGAAGCCGGGACGATAATGACGAATACGGTTTTGAAGACGACAAACAATCAAATGCCCACGCAGGTGCCTTCGGAAAGAAGGATTCGATTCCAGAGTCCGGCGTTCCAATCCGAACGCCGTTGAGAAGGCGGTTTCCGTATCTTTTTTGGTACTTGTGGTTTGGTGGCGTGATCCTATTTACTGCTTTTATAGTGCAAAATATCTGGCGAGAACGAAACTGTTTTCGTGAGGTGAGCGCGATCGTTGTCGATACAACCCCAGTCGGAACGACGCAATATACATTCGACGTTCTGGGCCGAATGGCGGTTGTCACCGATTCCGTGGGCGGCATCACGAGTTACACCTACGACGCGCTCGGCAATCTGATCCTCACGCAATTCCCCAACAACACGACCGAAGCACGAACATACGACATCCTCGGCCGCCTTATTTCGATCGTCGACACCGGCCCGAACGGAATCATCGCGAGCTACCAATACACACTCGCTGCCACCGGGCGCCGCGATGCCGTCGTCGAGGCAAGCGGCCGCCATGTGACCTACGGCTACGATGCGCTGGACCGGTTGATCAGCGAAACGATCGTCGACCTGTCATCTGCCGGGAACCGGGCGATCGCTTACACGTATGACCCGGTCGGCAATCGGTTAACCCGCAACGATACGGCAGAGGGTCTCACGACATCCACGTACGACATGAATGACCGACTTCTCACGGAAACGCTCGGTATAACGACGACATATACCTATGACGCCAGCGGAGACACACTTTCAAAGTCCTCTCCCATTGGGACCACCCTGTACAAGTGGGACTACGATCACCGCATGATCTCCGTCGACACGAACAATGACGGCACACCTGACATGCAGTACGCTTATGATCCAAATGGAATCCGCGTCTCGCAAACTACGAATGGACAATTGACGCGGTACTTAATCGACACAATTCAAGCGTACCCTCAGGTCGTGCTGGAATACACCACGGCAGGGGCTATCACGTCGTATGTCTACGGCCTGAACCTGATTTCTCAAACCGCAGCCTCCACCATTAGCCACTGGTATTTAGGAGATGGTCTTGGAAGCACTCGAATTCTCACCGACCAAAGTGGGACGCCGGCCAATACTTACGTGTATGACGCTTTCGGACGGGTCATCTTGCAGACTGGAAGCATCCCGAACACGTACCTGTTTGCGGGCCAACAGAGGGATGCGATAACGGGACTTGATTACCTGCGTGCGCGGTATATGAATGTAGGGACAGGGCGTTTCGTAGGTCAAGATCGATACCCAGAGTCCACGCGCATTCCCGCGTCTATAAATCGATATGTCTACGCGATGAACGAGCCAGTGACTCGCATTGACCCTTCCGGTAACTTTTCTCTCGCTGAGTTGTCAGTCAGTGGCGGCATTGAAAATGAATTAGAGTTTGTTTTTACGAAGTCTTTTGCTGGTCGAATTAAAGAGATCCTACGGTCTGCGGCAGATTTGGCATCCTTATCCGCCTTCGCATTTGAGGTGGTCACAACTTTCGACGCGATTGCGATGGGCCATCAGCTTCCGATAGCAGCATCAAAAATTGATATCCAGAGCGTGAATTATACGTTTGACGAATTCACCGACCTCAAAACAGCGAGCTACAAAGCAACTTTTGACCCCAACAAGGGAACACTTACGCACAAATTTGAAATCGTTGGCAGGAACAATCTTGGTGGTCACGGTGTCGATTTAAGTGCTTCGGCGTCGTTTGTGTTTGACCCGAACTTCAACGGCTCAAAATCCACGCTGGGCCTCGGAGCAGAGAAAGAGTGGTGGAATATTATTGGCCCATCGCATTATTCACTACTAAAACTTAGTTCGTCTGTAAGCACTGACGGTGGTATAATAACTTTTCTACGCGGTAGCTTCTCAAACGGCGCTCACTCGTTGGCGTTTGAATATTCCATAGAGGATGGATTCTCAATTACTTATTGACCCGCTGAGTGGCGAAGTTGGTGAGTACGTCGATGTTGAGCCCAATTCTGGAGATCATCGCCCGTAGTCGATCGAACGCAACGCAATGCATAGCGATGGCGAGTCAGATACGTAAAGTCAAAATGGCGCACATGTAGAGCAATTGTGTCCGTTCGGTGGCGGACAGGTGGTAAGAATTTAAAGATTGACCCTGGTCGCGTTATTTCACGGCCGGTTGAGGCAGGAGTGTGGCGAGTTGTTCGGTTGGGGGTGGCGGGAAGCCGAGTGAGAGTGTCTTTCAGCGTGTCCGTTCGGTGGCGGACAGGTTGGAAGAATTTGAAGATTGGCCCTGGTCGCGTTAGTTCAGGGCCGGTTGTGGCAGGAGTACGGCGAGTTGGTCGTTGGGGGTGGCGGGAAGTCGGGTGAGAGTGTCTTTCAGCCAGGTCCAGGGGTTGACGCCGAACTGTTGGCACGTGGCGGTGAAGCTGGAAAGAATTGCGAGTCGGCGACCGCAACGTCGCTGCCGAAGAAAAGCCAGTTTTTGCGGTTATGCGGAGCTCCGCATAACCGCAATTATGCCGAGTCCAGCGCTATGCGGAGTTGCGAGGAAAATGGCCGGGCATTGTTGTGTATTTGGATATTCACAACGTGTCCGTTCGGCGGCGGACAGGTGCTAGAAAATCAAAAAACGTCTTAGCCGCATTATTTCGCGGGTTGTTGTGGCAGGGGCATTGCGAGTTGATCGGTGGGAGTGTTGGGCAGGCGGGTGAGAGTGTCTTTCAGCCAGGTCCAGGGATTGACGCCGAATTGCTGGCACGTGGCGGTGAAGCTGGAAAGAATGGCGAGCCGACGACCTCCGTCGTCGCTGCCGAAAAAGAGCCAGTTCTTACGGCCGATGGCAAAGGGTTTCACCGCGCGTTCGGCGGCGTTGTTGTCGATCGTCAGCCCACCGTCGATGACATAGACGTTGAGTGCGGACCATTGGTTGCGGGCGTAGGTGACGGCTTCTCCGAGAGGACTCTTCGGTCGCGCGGTGACGGCCAGTTGATCGAGCCAGACTTTCAGTGAGGACAACAGCGGGGTCGACTTCTCTTGGCGCAGGGACATCCGCGCGGCCGCGTCGAACTCTTTCGCTTCGTGTTCGATGGCATACAATTGTTTGATCCGCGCGACCGCTTCGTGCGCTTCTCGCGGGCTCGTCTTCTGCGCTTCGACGAACTTTCGCCGCGCATGGGCCCAGCAGCCCACTTCGATCACCGTCCCCTGGGATCGCCGAAAGAGTTCGTCATATCCGGCATACGCGTCGCACTGCAAAAAGCCCTGATATACATCGACTCAGTGAGAGAATCCGGCTCATCATCGCAGGCTTCCTGCCGATACGTTTTCCGAGTTGCTCCGCCGTGGCCCCAGGGTTTCGTTCCATCCACTGGCTGGCACCCAAATATTCCTCATAGGCGCTCAGCCCTCGCGTATGGATCGCGGACTCCATCATGATTTCTAGCTTCGCCGAGTCATCCAACGGCTCGTCCGTGATGCAGACTGAAACATCGGCGTCTGGCCCAGCCACCAGCAACACTCCTGCCAGCCTCCGGTTGCCATCGACGACCTCAAGGTCTGGAAGGCAGATGATCGGATTTAAAGGACGATGGATGTATGAAAACCCGAGTGCTCGCACTTCTTCTTCGGTCCCCATCGCTTCACGGATGTGGTTGGCGGTCGCCTTCAGCTTGCCCGCCTTCACGCTGCCGTATTTTCGAGTCATGACTGAGAACCTTTTGTTTATATGTGAACGAGACGTTTGCCCCATTGCTTCCTTGTCATTTCCTGACAACATGACGAACCCGGTACGAAAACAATCACAAGGTAATGGGGGCCAGGGGCCAGAAAAACCGTCCCATGTTTGTTCTCCGTCGATCGCAACTCATTCCCTGAAAGGCACTTCCGTCATTACAATCGGGCAAACACCGCCGTCGGAATCGCCGGGGCTATTCAGCGCCTTGATGATCTCATCATGGCTGATAACGACTTTTTCTTGGTTTTCCGCGTCTTGGGGTCGCCGTCCCCAAGTGTTATGCCGATGCCAAGAATTCCGCTTTTTGGAGAAATCGAATCCGGGCACGCGGGCATGTCGTAACTTCATTGCCCGCATCGACGGACCCGAGGTGCATGCGGCAGATTCTCAATGAATGCCGTCTGGCGTGAGAATCGCCCCAGCACATCGGCAGGTATCTCGGCGATCTCAAAACTCGTCGTGTTTGCGCTCAAGACCAAAACTATCGTCTTGAAGTTTGCAAGTTTGTCAGCCAGACGGACGCGTACTGCCGCCGGAAGTACGGTGTGTCCCGATTGAGTTCCCGGAAACTGGCCCGCTTTCCACCGCTCTTTCTTCTTCGTCCCAGGTCGTGTTGAACACGACAACGTGGGCATGCAAATGCGTTTCAGGCAGGCCATCAACGGGCGGCGACGTGGTATGGATGATTTTCCGCTTCGCGAACCAACCGGAGCGAGAGGAAATGCTAAAGGTAGGCAGTCACGTGCTTTGGAGCGACATGCCAGTTGCTTATTGCGTTCTATATTCCGTATGTTATAGCTAACGTCTTATCCAAAACTGGCGTATTGTTGTGTATGCTCGTTGCTGGCATTTTCGCTATGCTTTCTGGCCTCTTTCGCCAGCCAAATACTTAGACGCCCGGTTAAGCGATGGGCTACGGAGAGCGTTAATATGGTTTCGTTGTGAAGCTGGAGCATTTCAAAGGCGACCAACCAAACTTTGGTGATGAGCTAAACGAGTGGCTATGGCCCCAATTGCTGCCGGGCTTCTTCGATCACGACCCGCGCGTCCTATTCCTCGGCATCGGCTCGATTATCGGAAATCATTATGAAGCCAATGCCAAGAAACTCGTCTTTGGGGCTGGCCACAACCCTATCTATCATCAAACCCCGAATGTGCATGGTGGGGATTGGGATATCTTCTTTGTCCGTGGACCGAGAACAGCCCGCCTCCTCGGCCTTCCCGAAAGTTTAGGCATTGGTGACGCTGCCATCCTCTTGCGCGCCCTCAACGTCAAATTTCTGCGAGATCCTCGCTATGTTGGCTTCATGCCGCATTGGGAGAGTTTGCCGAGAGGGAACTGGCAGACGGCTTGTGAGCTAGCTGGCATCCGGTTGATCGACCCGCGTAAGCCCGTTGAACAGGTCATCACCGAAATCCTCGGGTGTGAAATACTAATCACTGAAGCCATGCACGGGGCAATCGTGGCTGACACGCTCCGTGTGCCATGGGTTCCGGTACTGCCAATCGACAGTATACATCGGGAAAAGTGGTTCGATTGGGCGGACGCTCTGTGCCTCCAACTCAACCCGCATCGTCTTTGGCCTTCAAGCCTGTCTGAACTGTCGATCGCAACGATCCGTCGGCCGTTCTTTGCGAACATTGCGGCGGGTTTGTCTTGGTGGCCTGTCTCAGCCCCTACTGGGACGGTGATCACATACGCCGCTGCTCACCGTTTATCTGTACTCGCCAAGCGAGCCCCCTGCTTAAGTGCTGATAGTGTCATTGAAAACGTTACCGCGCAAATGCAAGACAAGTTCACACAACTCGAACAAAAATACAGAAAGTAGATTACTTGTGCAAATAGTGTCCGTAATCATCCCGTACTTTCAACGAGATCCAGGGATTCTGACGCGGGCGCTAAATTCTATTCAGTCCCAGCACGTCCCCGACGACTGGGTCGTAGACGTGATCGTCATAGATGATGCTTCACCGTGTCCAGCGCACGACGAAGTGCGCGACTTGCATTGGAGAGAGCCTTTGCGTCTTAAAGTAGTCAGCCAAGAAAACGGCGGAGTTGCGGCGGCGCGCAATCGTGGGCTCGAAGAAGTAGATCAATCCTCCATTCTAATTGCATTTCTGGATTCCGACGATATTTGGCCCGCTAATCATCTCGCTCGTGCCATCCAGGCGCACGAATCAGGGTTCGATTTTTATTTCACGGACAATCGAAGACCAGGATTCCACGAATCACACGTTTACACATTTTGCGGCCCGCAGACTGGCGAATTCATTGCCGCCTCTCAGCAAAAAAGCGGCGTTCTGACGATCCCGACGGATGTTATGGTCGGACTGGTCGTGCAAGAATTTCCGACGCAGGCATCGACAGTCGTCTACAACTTTGGCATCGCTCCGCTTCTACGTTTCAATACAGACCTCAAGGCGGCTGGCGAGGATATGTTATTTTTCACTGCTCTCACCTCTAAGGCAACTCGTGTCGGTTTTGATCTCGACAGCATTGTGGAGTGCGGCGGCGGCTTGAATATCTATTTTGGAAACCTCAATTGGGATAGCCCGAAGTGCATGGCAATTCGGGTGGACCAATTAATTTCGCATCGCCTTTTAGGAAGAATGGTCAACTTATCACCCGAGATACAGAAACGGAACGATGCGGTAGTGATATCTTGCCGGAGAGAGCTTGCTTTCCCGAGGACGCCGATATCGAGGTTCCCATCCTGTTCGATTCGGACGAATAGAAGGGCGCGTCAATCTCGCATCTCCAAGTTCTACTATTCTGTACGCCCCCGTCCGCTTCATTCACGCTGCGCCCGTTAGGGCATCGCGGCGACAATCAATCCTCAGTTCCGACCCATTCAGTCCCTCAATGGCTCGGCTGCATTGTCCCCAAAACTTCCTCGTGACCGCCGTACATGGCGGACGGCGGCTTGTCCTGTCGGAGGCTCTGCGTCCGGCAAGGATCGCGCCCCTCGCCACCCCCCAAAACCTCAAGCTCTTGGCTGTTTTCCAGAACATGGAAAATGAGCGTTTTTTGCGAGCTTGAAAGTGTCTTTAGAGATCAGGCGTCTTCCCTGTGCACAGCCCAGGCCGGGTTTCCCGGGGAAACTCGGGCTTTTCGCCTCCGCTCCAAGTCCGAATTTAGCCTCGACGCCTGCGCCCATTCGTGGCGATTGCCGATTCTCCATAAATCGTCAATCACGATACGTCGCCATCCCAGCGACGGATCTAAAACCTGCCGCTGATCCATCGCGACATCAACGCAAAATCCAAAGGCGAAAAACAGCGACGACCACCGATTGAGCTGAACGAAGTTTCTCACTCTTCGGTGATAGGAAGGTTCAACCGGCCCGCTGCCCATTGTGCTTTGGATGGAAAACTGGATCGCCAGACCTTCCTGACCAGCAAAAACAACACTCGACAAAATGCCGTAAGTCCTTTTCCGGCAAGCCGTTTGTTGACAACATGGCCGCCGCTCGGTAGACAGGTAAGGCTCAGAACCCCCCCATAATCGAGGCGTTCGAATTCGCGCAAAAATTGAACATCGGATCTAACCATCTCGTGAGACAAATTTCATGTTCATTATTGCTTTGACTTTATTCATCAACCAATCATCCAGAACGACAACCTGACCTATGGCCATAAAGAAATCCGAACTCTACTCGTCTCTCTGGTCAAGCTGTGACGAGCTGCGCGGCGGTATGGATGCCAGCCAGTACAAGGACTACGTCTTGGTACTTCTCTTCATCAAATACGTCAGTGACAAATATGCTGGGCTGCCGTACGCGCCGATCACCATTCCAGATGGTGCCAGCTTCAAGGACATGGTCGCCCTGAAGGGCAAGTCGGACATCGGTGACCAGATCAATAAGAAGATTATCGCGCCGCTCGCTAATGCCAACAAGCTGTCCGACATGCCGGATTTCAACGACGCCACGAAGCTGGGCAGCGGCAAGGAAATGGTGGAACGGCTCACCAATCTGATCGGCATCTTCGAGAACAAAGCCCTCGACTTTTCCAAAAATCGCGCCGACGGCGACGACATCCTTGGCGACGCCTACGAATACCTGATGCGGAACTTCGCCACCGAGAGCGGCAAGAGCAAGGGACAGTTCTACACCCCCGCCGAAGTCAGCCGCATCATGGCCCAGATTCTCGGCATCCATGACGCCAAGACCAGCACTGCAACCACCGTATATGACCCGACCTGCGGCTCTGGTTCGTTGCTACTTAAAGTGGGGGATGCAGCCATCTCCAAGGTCACCCTTTACGGGCAGGAAAAAGACGCTGCCACAAGCGGCCTGGCGCGCATGAACATGATCCTGCACAACAACCCCACCGCGCTCATCGCGCAGGGCAACACGCTGGCCGATCCCAAGTTCAAAGACGGAGACACTCTCAAAACTTTTGACTACGTCGTTGCCAATCCGCCATTTTCGGACAAACGGTGGAGCACTGGGCTCAATCCCGTAAACGACCCTTATGAACGGTTTAAGACGTTCGGCACACCGCCCGCCAAACAGGGCGACTATGCGTACTTTCTGCATATCGTCCGTTCGCTCAAGAGCACTGGCCAAGGCGCATGCATTCTTCCACACGGCGTGCTTTTCCGTGGCAATGCCGAGGCCGACATTCGCCGCAACCTTATTCGAAAAGGCTACATTAAGGGCATCATCGGGCTGCCCGCCAACCTGTTCTATGGCACAAGCATTCCTGCTTGTATCATTTTCGTCGACAAAAATGACGCTCACACCCGCAAGGGCATCTTCATGATCGACGCCAGCGGCGGCTTTATGAAGGATGGTCCCAAGAACCGCCTACGCGCGCAGGATATCCACAAGATCGTGGATACCTTCAACAAGCGGCTCGAAATCTCGAAATACTCGCGGATGGTTAGCTTTGAGGAGATTGAAAAAAACGAACTTAATCTCAACCTGCCTCGTTACATCGACAGCCAGCAGCCTGAAGATCTTCAGGACATCGAAGGCCACTTGAAGGGAGGCATCCCCGTCACCGACGTCGATGCGCTGCAAAATTATTGGGACGTTTGCCCGAACTTGCGTAAATCAGTTTTCAAGACAAATCGACCCGGCTACCTCGACCTAGCTGTGGAAAACGTGGCTATCATGGGCTCGACGCCAATATGGGGCTTGTGAAGGAGAGCGTGTATCGACGGGGAGTGCGTTTCCTGCGTTCTGGTACGGAAAGTGATCGGCTGATTTCGGCCATCAGCGAGCTGTATGGTTCTCGCGAATTGCCGAGGAAAATGGTGGACGAGGAAACGTTCACCGCCATCGCATTGCACCAAGGTCAACTCGACATGGAAAATGAACCCGTCAGGCTAAAGATTTTCGGTAAGGACGGCGAACCTTTTGACGAAAACGCCTACTACGAATCATTTTTCAATGTTGACATTCCCAATGGATTCGTGAATTGGAACGAAAAAGATCCCGATTACCGGAAGGCACTCCTTGAGGCATTATCCTCCGGCTGATTACACAATGCTTTAGTCAACTGCGGTACCTCACTTGGTCAACCGGCAATCCTTAACAGCAACAGTTCGACAGACGTCCTGTGACCACGGTTTAGAATCGGGGGCGTACTAGAAAGTCGAATGTCCGCTGTCGCATTTCCCATGCCCCGCGGCCCGGTGAACGCAAAGGGGCTCCAAGAGAGTCTTGTCTTGGCATCCACCGACTTTGAAATCGTCGCAAGCCCCACATCGAATGCCCCCAAGTTCGAGTCTCCGTCAATGGCCTCGGCCACAAGAGGGCGTATCACAGTCATCGAACGGAATCGCCGTTTTTCGTGCAGAGAACGTTTTTATTCGACGCTGCCTTGATGGCGGCCACCCTGCTGCTCCGCTTACCTCTCAGTCGGTGCCACGCGTGAGTGTACCCCGCCTGGAATCTTTGAGAGTGGGACTATAATCCGCTGGCGGTGTTTGCAATGGGATGCCAAACGAAACGAGGAGTTGATCATGGCCAAGGTTGTTCGATTCGACCGTACTGGTGGTCCCGAAGTGCTCAAACTTGTCGAGGCGGACGTGCGACCGCCCGGACCCGGTGAACTCAAAATGGATGTCCACGCGATCGGATTGAATCGCGCGGAGTCGATGTTTCGATTGGGCCAATACCTGGAAGCACCACAACTGCCGAGTGGTCTGGGCTATGAAGCGGCCGGCGTGGTGTCCGCGATTGGGCCAGGGGTGACGGGGTTTGCCGTGGGGGACGTCGTCAGCGTGATTCCCGGCTTCTCGATGAACAAATATGCCTGTTACGGCAGCGAAGCGGTGGTCCCGGTCGGTTCGACGGTGAAACATCCTGCGTCACTCTCGTTCGAACAAGCAGCCGCAACGTGGATGCAGTATATGACGGCCTACGGAGCGCTCGTGGCGATCGGCGGCGTCAAGCAAGGCGATGCCGTCGTGATCACGGCCGCGTCCTCGTCCGTTGGCCAGGCTGCGATTCAGATTGTCAACGCAGCGGGAGGCATCTCGATTGCCGCCACGCGTAAAGCCGACAAGAAACAAGCGCTGCTCGAACATGGTGCGCGACATGTGGTCGTCACCGAAACACAAGATCTTGTCGTCGAGGTCGCACAAATTACTCAAAATCGGGGCGCGCGGTTGATTTTCGATCCGGTCGGCGGCCCGATGATTGAGAAGCTGGCGAAGGCCACGGCGTATGAAGGGACGATCTTCCAATATGGCGCCCTGTCCCCCGAACCAACCCCGTTTCCTCTGTTCACGGCGCTCAGTAAGGGGCTGACGATTCGCGGCTACACACTGATGGAACTGAAGGTCGGATCGGATCGATTCGAGGCGGGCAAGAAGTACACTCTGGATCGGCTGAACAGCGGTGTCTTCAAACCGGTCATCGCTAAAACATTTCCCCTGTCTCAAATTGTCGAAGCACACCGCTACCTGGAGGCGAATCAACAGGTCGGCAAGATCGTTGTGACCGTCGATTGATTGCAAACGGCGCGATGAAAACCGCGGATAATCCAATGTCGAGGCGCGGTACATTGACGATGTCGAATGGGTGACTGGTCGAAACCAACCATTGCAACTGGATATTGTCCAGTCCTTCCTGTTCCGGTTTCGGCTACGCTTGAGACTGCGCACCAGCCCCCACGTCCCCCCCCTGCCAGTGCATCTGGTATTCGGACTGGTACAGAAACGACCGGCAGGTCACCTTGACGAAGGTGATGTTGTGCTATCGGCGAACGGATGAGCACTTGAGACGGACACCCGTTGGTCTCTTCTGCACTGTTCCACTGCAATTTCGCCCGATTAATTGCGAGGCACTGACCAATTGAATATAAACGGACGGAAACGTCTCCTTTCTTGCGATAATCGCTCCCGGACTTGATCATCGTTGATCCCCGAAACGAATGTCGCGCGGGCTGTGATGACTACCATTTATTCACGGGTGATGTTTCCTGCATCGATTGGTGAGTCATCATGACGATCACATTTTACTGTGAAGCCTGTCCATCAGAATTCACTGTCGACGACAAACTCGCCGGACGGTCAGGGCGATGTAAACGTTGCGGTGCGAAGTTTGTTGTTCCGCAGACGGCCCCGGCCCCCAATCGGATGGCGTTGAAGTTTGCAACTCTTGATTCCCTGGCAGTTGCCCCGAAATCCGCGAACCGACCGCTGGTGAAAACCGCGACAAGCGGTCAACCTCGCAAATCAACTGATCCCGTTGCAAAGCAAGGGGCAGTCCCGGCGCGCGAAGAGCAGCCTTTGCAGCTGGCAGAATCCACCGGGCCGAGACGCGTCTCGGCCCCGCAACGGCCAGTCGCCTGGTTGAATGCCGTTCAAAGTCAGATCGCACTGAAGCCGATCAGCTTGAACAACCTGGGCTCCTTGCGTCGCGAAGAAGTGTTGAAGTCGGATTCCGCGTCTTACGATGTCGCCGCGAATGACATGCGTCGCATCAATAAAAAATCGAAAAAATCGCGAGGACCGGGCTTCATTAAGGTGTCTTACCGTGGCGTGTTCAACAGATCCGCCAAGGCATTTCGGTGGATCAACGAGACGGCCTATGGACTCTCGATCTTATTTATCTTCATGGCGATCATTGGCTATATCATCCAAATGACATCGACTGTCGCCATAGCATCCGAACAACACGGCGAGTCAGCGAATCATGCCAATGCCGAGTCCGTCCCGGAGATCCCTCAAAATCCTCCAAAACAGAATCGATGGTTTACGCTTGGCGTCAGCGGAATTGTGATTTTGAATTCGGTGCGTCTGGCGGCCGGATTAGCGAATTTAATCGCCATTGCATTCCGCAAGAGTCCAATGAATGGAGTCATGTTCCTCGTTCCACCGTTCACCTTTCTCTATTTATCTCAAAATTGGAAAACGGTTCGCAAACCGGTCGGCCGAATTATCGAGCCAGCGATCACTCTCGCGATCGTTGTCGCGATTTATGCTTTTGTTCCCAATCTGTCGAAGGTCCACCGCGGATCAGGCGATCTGGGGTCACAGATATCGGGTGCCGTGAAGTCGCTGGAAGGTGATGTCGGGCAAGGCGTCAAGGATGCCCGCAAGGATATCAACGCAATCCAGAAGACGATTCCTTCCAAGATCGATAAGGCCTACAAGGCGGCGGGAGGATTGCAGGACGAGGCCACGAAGGCGGCCGCAGGATTGCAGAATCAAGTTCAGTCTGCTGTCGAGAACCTGAACAAATCTGGGCAAAGTGAATCCGCCAATGAACAGGAAGGCGATAAACCGTCGCCAGCTGCGCCCGATCAGAATTCGAAAAAATCACCAAACTGAAACCCTGTTGATCGTCAAGCCGGCTATCAAAAATCAGAACCTGAATGCCGATTTGATCGCCACGTGTTTTTCCAAATGCCGCTGTCGCGGACCACGAGAATTCGACTATGACAACAACCGAAAATCAGGCGACGGTTGCCGGTGCGATGGCGGACCTGCCGGAACTGGAATTCGAACCCACTCGCGTGCTCGATTTTGACGCGGATGATCTTGACGATTCATTGTACGAAGGTGAGTCAAAGCCACTGACGGCATTTAGCGTGACCGCGGAAGGACAATCGCTGCTGCGCCATCGTTTACTGGCGATGACATTGATTTGGGCGGTCTTCACCGGCGCACGCCTGATCTTTACTCTGTTTGCCCCGAATTCCGGAGAAACGCTCGCCCTTCAATCCCTGGCGGCTCGCGCAATCCTTTCGATCGCCCTGGCGATTCTACTGGGCAGCCGACTGTCGCTCAGTTATCGCCAGTTGCGCGCGATTGAATACACATTCATCGGTCTCCAGGCCTTGATCATTTTGGGTGCCCAGTATGTCGTGGGACTCGAATTAATGTCTCGCGGTGACATGATTCGCGTGGTTGCCTTTGACAAGAACTGTGTCATGCGGTTGATCATCCTGATCGTGTTGTACGGTGTGTTGATTCCGAATCGGCCCAAGGCCACGGCGCGAGTTGTTTTGACGTTAACGATGGGCCCGATCCTTGTGTTGGCGGCGATGGTGACCAAATTTTCCGAGTCTCCTTTGCTGCTCAACTTTCCCAGTGTGGAATTGGCGACATCCAACTCGCTCTTTGTTTTGCTCGCCGCAGGCATCGCGATCGTTGCGTCCTATTTATTGAATACTTTGCAATTGGAATTGCGCGATGCTCGTCGTCTTGGTCAATATCAATTGGGTGAAAAACTGGGCGAAGGCGGCATGGGTGAAGTTTATCTGGCTGAACATCAACTTTTGAAACGCCCCTGTGCGTTAAAACTCATTAAGTCCGATGGTCAAGCAAGCCCGCTCATGCTGGCCCGCTTCGAACGTGAAGTTCAGTCGGCGGCAGTCCTGTCGCATCCGAACACCATCCAGATTTACGATTATGGTCATGCGGAAGATGGGACGTTTTACTACGTCATGGAATACCTGCAAGGCTTTAGTCTGTCTGATTTGATTCATCAATTTGGTCCTTTGCCTCCAGGTCGGGCTGTGTACTTGTTGGTTCAAGTTTGCAACTCGCTGCAGGAGGCACATCATCTGGGGATGGTTCATCGTGACCTGAAGCCCGCGAATATTTTCGTCGCCATCCTCGGCGGGAAATGTGATGTTGCCAAGGTTCTGGATTTTGGTCTGGTGAAGGTTTCTGATACTGCTGAGTCATCCCCGTTGACCGGCGAATATACGGTGAGTGGCACTCCCGCGTTCATGTCTCCCGAGCAGGCTAGTGGAATGCACGATGTCGACGCGCGAGCCGACCTTTATTCGTTAGGAGCAATCCTGTACTACGCGGTCACGGGGATGCCGCCCTTTCAAAACCCCAATCCCATGGCTTTGATGATTGCGCACGCTTCCGAACCGGTGGTCCCGCCGTCACAACGGAATGCTGCAGTGCCGGCAGATCTCGAAGCGGTGATCTTGCGTTGTCTTTCCAAAAAACCTGCCGAGCGCTATGCCGATGCGAAAGCGTTTGCGGCCGCGATGAGAAGTTGTCAATGCGCGGCTGAGTGGGATGAATTCCATGCCGAAGCATGGTGGCTTAAACAGGCCGAAAAGTTTGAAGCCGATTCCGAAACGTTTGCGAACGCGGACAGCGTGTAGACGACGCTACGGCCGACAAATTTGATCAACGACGATTGCAGATCAGCGGCTGAACATTGATCTGATTAATCGCGTCCTGTCTGATCGGCGGATTGGTCGAAAGTGCAACCTCGGCCAACAAGCTACTTCGAGTTTTGAACCTGGCGGATTTTCAGCGCCAGTGATTCTGGATTCGTCGCAACTTCCAATGCTTGTACACCGTTGACGGACCCTGCCAGAACAAGCCGCAGCAGGTGTTTGTCGAAACTCTGCATGCCATTTTCCTCGGTGGCAACGTAATCCATGATGTCGAGGATGCGATCTTCCATGATGTACTTGGAAACCACCGCATCACTGCGCAAGACTTCCACGACTGGCAACAGGTCTCCCTCCTTACCGACGACCAGCCGCTGAGAAACAATCCCAACGAGGGACGCCGAAAGTTGTTGCCTTGCGATCGATAAATAGTTTGACGGAACCATGGCGAACAGTCGTTCGATGGTTTGCGCCGCGTTCGACGCGTGGATCGTCGTCAGCACCTGGTGGCCCGTGTCAGCCGCTCTTAATGCCATCTGTACGGTTTCCGAGTCACGAAGTTCGCCGACCAGAATGACGTCGGGGGTTTGACGCATCGCTTGTCGCAGTCCATGTTCGAATGACGGAGTATCACGACCGATTTCGACATGCGATATGATGGATTTCTTTCCGGTGTGCTGGTATTCGATGGGGTCTTCGATCGTCAGGATCTTCAGGTAAAACGAACGATTCAGAAGATCGATGATCGATGCCAATGTCGTGGACTTTCCGCTTCCCGTGGCACCGCTCATCAACAGGATCCCGCGGCGAACCATCGCCAGATCTTCGATCACCGGGGGCAATCGTAGTTCTTCAATCGTTCGGACCTTTGCAGTAATCACTCGAATGACCAATGCCGGCGTACCAAGATGGCTGTAGAAGTTGCAGCGAAAGCGGCTGCCATCAGGCAGGCTGTATGCAAAATCGGCCCCCTGTCTCATCGCCTTTCCGACATCCTCCAGAAGCGATGGAGGGCTGATTGCGCGAACGTATTCTTTCAGCAATTCGTCGGTGAGAGGCGGCGAACTCACTGCACGCACCTGACCTCCGATCCGCACATGAGGGGCATATCCGCATTGCAGGTGAACATCCGAAGCGCCGTTTTCAATCGCGAAGCGAAGGATTTGATCGATGTGCATGCGTGGTTTCTCGATGGGATGATTCGCGGGATCACGCGAAGGTGCTGCTGAAGAGGTTGTGTACGATTGGACAAGTGTTGGGCTTTTTTTTCAATCCAACACCGTACTGAAACCGGCCGTGCGGTTGCGTAGATCGAGAGTCATCGTGGAAATACAGGGGGGTTATTTGCTGCAGTTGCCAAAGAGACGGCAGATAGTGCTGACGAATAATTATCGTAGCGGTTCCTAAATTGTCAGCCTTCGTAACGATGAACATGGCGAATGGGGTGATTTTCCGGTAAGTCGTCCGGCTGACTCTTGAAGCCATCAATTGACGCACCCTGAATCGAGCGATGTTGTCGGCGGCGGTTCCGTTTGTCAGAATCGCATTGTTCCGCCCGTGGCTGAGAGACCTCGCTACGAGCTGCGAACAGATGTCGACGATGACTGCTGGTACAACAGCCAGATTTTCATTTTGCAAAAGGGCAAACATGCCAGGACAACCCGCTCCCGAACATGAGTGGCACAAAAGCCCGAGTGGAACGGCCGCCGAAAGCCAACATGGAAATTTCGAACGCCCCACCAACCTCAGCGCGTTGCCGGAAGTGGTCATCTATCAGGACCATGACTATGGCGGTCCTTCGCACCGCACGAACTTGAATTTCCGACGAATGTCGCGCGAGTTCAACGACAAAATCTCGTCCATCGTCGTGGTCAGGGGGACGTGGCGATTCTACCGTGATCCCAACTACGTTGGCGATTACTGGGATTTAGAGGTGGGTTACTACCCGAACATTGGTGCGGTCAGCGACGTGATTTCGTCTTTCCAGTGCATCAAATACTAATTTGATTTGCTGCGATCGGAATGAATCGCGAGGTGGATTTGGCCTGTTCGATTGGAACAGGCCAGCTCGTTGGGGTCTGTACCGCTCATGGTGAGAGTCCGAGTTGCTGCGGGAACGTGAGAGCCGGCGGCGAAGCCCCAGGTGTTTTTGCTGGAACTCAAGCGGGCGGGGGCAATGTCAGCTTTGGGCGGGTTGCTGATGATCAAGCGAATACAGCATCGTCTTCAATACTTTGAAGCCCAAGAGGCCACACTTTTGACGACTGGCTGTCAGCGGTACTTTCAACAGTTCCAGCATGTCTTTCGCTTGGAAATTGCGCAGTTCGTCGAGTGATTTTCCTTCGATCGATTCGCAGAGGATTGAAGCGGCCGCCTGGCTGATCGCGCAGCCTTTTCCGTCGAAGAACGCTTCACGCACGCGCTGTTGATCGTCGACGTCCAGTTCAATTGTCACTTGATCGCCACAAATCGGATTACGGTCCGAATGAGTACATGTGGGACAGGGCAAATGCCCCTTGTGGTAGGGTGATTCAAAGTGGTCCAGAATGTGGTCGTCATACAACGCGTCAGACACTACGGCTCCCCGAAACAGAACGGGCGACAAGACTGCTTATTTTACGAAATTGACAGAATCGCTCAGCACTTCGCGTTTTGAGACGAACTGCTCTCAATTCTAGGTCTTGATGAGATCATTTCCAAGCACCGATTCTTCAAACCGCATCGCAATGCGTCTCGATTGCGGATCAAGGGTTGTTCACATCCCTCGATTAGAGTACCTTGGAGGCACAACATAAACGAGATCTTTGGGCGAGGTGATCATCCCTTTTGAGGATTCACAGCTCGCTTGGGTCGGCTTCGTGGGCACGCTGCGGACGTCTGATGGATTTGCGATTGGATCGCTGTCATACGAAATTATTCGGCGTCTCGTCAGCCAAGTAAGAGGAGAGAATTGTGGCATCTGTTCGAGCAGAAGGTGTGGCGGAAGCACTGTGGGAATTGAAGCGACTGGACAAACTTGCGACATTCACGGAAGTTGCGACACGTGCCGGCTTCAAGCCTGGCGCGGGAGGACGCACGCTGATGACCTGCCTGACGACCGTTCAGCGGGATTGGCCTCACCTGCATTGGTGGCGAGCGATTCCCGATGATGGCATGGTCTTGAAGGAATCGGATCACGCGAAACAATTGTCCTCTGGTGGCTTTGAGCTTTCGGCCGCCAACGGAAAAAAAGATATGATGATTGTGGCGACGCTGACAGAATCGTTGTTTTCCTGGGAAACCCAAGTTGTCGCCTCCTAAGCAGGTGACCTCCCGGAAATGACAACCGTAAAACAGCCCGAAGGATTTTTCCTTCGGGCTGTTGACATTAACGAGCCGCGTTTTGTCTTTTTCTTTTGAATCGGGGGCAAAGCAGGTCATTTCCCTTCAATCCATAAACAAACATCGATTAGACTCCTGGCAACGGGGCGAGGGCTTGTTCGCCCGGCTGCGAATCGTTTGACGAGGGAGAATTCAGATGACCGAACGTGCAGCGCGAACTCCCTTGTCGCGGCGAACGTTTTTCGGAGCCAGCGGTCTGGCTTCCATCGCGGGCCTGGTTTGTTCGAATCGATTGGGAGCCTTGGCCTCGTCGAGCGGCGCACCTCCGATTCGTTCGTGCATTCTCGTCTTTCATTATGGCGGCCCCAGTCAAATGGAGACTTGGGATCCGAAGCCCGACGCACCCCTGGAAGTGCGCGGGGTTTGTTCGCCGATTGAAACCAATGTCCCGGGCATCCGCATCAGCGAATATTTGCCGCAGATGGCGAGTGTGATGAATCACGTCACGTTGATTCGGTCGCTGCATCATCCGATGCGGAATCACAATTCGGCTGCGGCCGAGATGTTGACGGGAAAGACACCCCTACGAGGCGACCTGGAATTGTTGGGTGACGATGCACTGGGACCTCCGTGTTTGGGTTCGGCGCTGTCGGCCACTCTCGGATTACCGGCGGATGGTTTGGCTCACGTGGCCCTTCCCTACGTGATGTACAACGTGGTGCAGCTTCCCGGGCAGACTGCGGGATTTCTGGGCCCGAAGTATGAACGGTTCCAAATCGAAGGCGATCCGAATCGCCCTGATTTCCAAGTGGGGGCATTACAGCTACCCGGTGATGTCTCTCGCCAGCGATTTACGGAACGAACCGGGTTGTCTCGTAAATTGGATCGTCATCCCTCCGAACAATCGGCGGTGACGACCATGGACGAACATTACGAAAAGGCGTTTGCCACGCTCGGTTCGCCACGACTTCGCATGGCCATGGAGATTGGTCGTGAAACCGACGCGCTACGGGAACGATACGGTCGCAATCTGTTGGGGCAAAGTTTGCTTTTGGCGCGGCGATTGGTCGAAGCCGACGTGCGTATGATCACCGTCTTCGACGGTCAGGCGAATTGTCAAACCTGCAATTGGGACAGCCATGCCGATAATTTCGGCCGCCACAAAGGAACCCTGGTTCCACCGATGGACCGTGGTCTGTCGGCGCTGATTGCTGACTTGGCCGATCGCGGGATGTTGGAATCGACTCTTGTTATTTCGGTGGGCGAGTTCGGTCGCACGCCGCGGATCAATGCCAATGCTGGACGCGATCATTGGCCGGATGTGTTCAGTGCCATGATGGCGGGCGGCGGGGCACCGGGCGGCACAGTGATCGGGGCCAGCGACAAGATTGCCGCATATCCGGCGCGCGATCCGGTCTCGTCAGGCGATCTGGCGGCCACGTTGTTCAGCCGGTTCGGTGTTGATCCTGAACGAGAATTGGTGGATCCCACCGGTCGCCCTCATCGTTTGGCCGATGGACGGGCACTGTTTTAAGCACAACGCCCCTTCGAACTATGGATGGGGTTGATGCAACTGTGCTTTGAGTTCGGCCACCGTCGCATCGAAACGCGAATCCTGGGCCAGGTTGTGCATCTCGTGAGCGTCGGATTCGTGGTCGTACAGTTCGACGCCCAGTTGTCCGTCGTTCCATTCGGTGTAACGCCAGCGTTCGGTTCTGAGCGTGCGGCCGGTTACTCGATCATTGTCTTTTCCTCGTGTGATCTGAGTTCTCGCGGGTTTGGTCCACGCAGCGTCAGGTTTTTCGATCAAAGGTTTCAAACTGGATCCTTCCGTGGCCGCATCGGCGTTCAGGCTGCACAGGTCGGCCAGCGTGCGATGCAAGTCGACAAGTTCCACGGTGCAAGAACAGGTCTTTCCATTCGCGGAGTTTCCCGGAACGACGACGATCAACGGTACCCGAGTCGATTCTTCAAACAGCGTCATCTTCTGCCACAGATGCTTCTCGCCCAGGTGATAGCCGTGATCGCTGTGAAAGATGATGATCGTTTTGTCCGCCAGCTTGAGCCGGTCCAGGGCTTCGATGATGCGACCCACCTGGGCGTCCATGAATGACGTCGACGCATGATAGGCCTGGATGGCCTGCCGTCGCAAATCGTCGGTCATGGCCTCTTCTTCAGGATGGATCGAGGCCAGTGCCGGAGCGGGAAAGAGCTCTCGCAGCGCATCGGGCGACGTCGGGATCGTGATGGAATTCAGCGGGTACCAGCCGAAATATTTTCGGGGGGCGACGTAGGGTGTATGCGGTCGATAAAACCCCACGGCCAGATAAAACGGATGGTCCTGGTGAGCTTCCAGCAGTCGAATCGCCTCGGTCGCCCCAATGCCATCGGTTTGTTCGGTGTCTTCGGTATCGACGGCCAGCCAGCTCAGCACTCCTCCAAACCGGGCGCTGCCTTTGGCCTCCGGCTTCAATGTAAAAATCTCCTCTTCGACATCCTTATCACGGCCCCGGGGATTGAACACACGTTCCCACGAGACCGGGTCGTCGAGGCCATCGGTACCGATTTGGCCTGGCACGCCGTAGTGGTACAGCTTGCCGACTCGCGAAACGAAATATCCGGCTTGACGAAAGGTCTGAGGCAGGCTGACCGCGTGCGGGACGTGTTGTCGAAACTGAACGGAATTGTCGAGCACCTTTGTGGTGTCGGGGCGCAACCCGGTCAAGAATGACGCGCGTGACGGATTGCAGAGGGGATACTGACAGTAGGCGCGATCGAATCGCACGCCCCGACCTGCCAGTCGGTCGATGTTGGGCGACTTCACCAGAGGGTCTCCATAACAGCCTAATCGGGTGTTTAAGTCGTCTGAGACGATGTGTAAGACGTTCCAACGAATCGGTTCTGCGGTCTGTGCAAGGTTCGGCAACAGCACGGCCAGCAGAAAGAATCCGCCCCGCGCCAGCCGTCCCACTGTGCCGGAACAATGTATCCGTCGTTGGAGTGGACTTGACCAATGAACGTCACGAAGATCGATTGTTGGCGCGGGCGATTTCGATTCCATTTGAATCCGCTTCCTTCCAGGTTGTTCATCGTCAATGCTGGCTGAGTGCCGCGGCTTGAATGAGCGCTTCATCGCTCAGGCGATACTTGGTCCAATCATCCAGCGGTCGTGCTCCCAGCGATTGATAAAAGCCAATCGCTGGCTCGTTCCAATCGAGCACGGCCCATTCCATGCGGCCACAGCCACGTTCGACGGCCAGGGCTGCGACTGCCAGCAGTAACGCGCGGCCCAGGCCGCGGCCACGGTAACTGGGCCGCACGAACAGGTCTTCGAGATACAAACCGGGCAGGCACTGGAATGTTGAGTAATTCGTAAAAAACAACGCGAAGCCTACCGCCGCGCCGTCCGCTTCGGCGATCAACGCTTCGATGCACGGTCGCGGTCCGAACAGATGCTCCCGTAGCCGGTCTGCGTCGAGCATCACGGAATGGCTCAATCGTTCATACTCGGCCAATTCAAAGATGAACTGAATCAGCCGAGGGATATCGTCGGGAGTGGCGGGGCGAATCATGACGACAGTGTGTCCATTGCGATTCGCAGCGCCAAGTATCGAACGCCAATGTAAACTACATCGCCGATTGTCCGGCGGTCGTAGCCTTGAGAGTTTGGACAATTGCACAGATGTGACGATCTTCGCCAGTCGGTCGGCAAATTCAGGAGACGGGGAAAAGATGAAAAACGGGCTAGTGGGTATTTTACTGGTCGGAATGACGTTACTGAGTGTTGGGAACAGAGGATGTTTGGCAGCAGACTCCGACATACCGACGGTGCTGCTGGAGGGAGCCGGCGATTCGGAACTGGCCCCCCATGGTCAAGGCAATGTCTACGCGCCCGATGTTCTTCACGACGGCGCTGTGTATCGCATGTGGTACGGCGGACAAGGGAAAGATGGGCATGACCGGATTTCGTACGCGGAATCGGTCGACGGAAAATCCTGGACTCGCATGGGTGTTGTGCTGAAAGATGACCAGGCGAATCATGTCAATGATCCGTCAGTGGTCAAAGTCGGCTCCAAGTTCTACATGTACTTCACCAGGACCGAACGCGATGTCGTCGATCGGATTGATGTGGCTGTTTCCGACGACGGAAAAGTCTGGGAATCGCACGGGGCGGCCATCACTCCTGGTGCTGCCCAGGCTTGGGACGGTCTTTCCGCCGGTCGTCCCAGTGTGATTGTCGAAGACGGACTCTTTAAAATGTGGTACGACGGTCGTAAGGACTTTCCACCGGGCGCACCGGTCAAGGGAGTTCCGATATCGCCCACGTCACATCGGAGCGTTGGTTATGCGACTTCGACCGACGGAATCACGTGGACCAAATATCAAGGCAATCCGGTCTTCGAATACGACGCCGGAGCCATTGATGTGAAACGAGTCGGCAAGACGTTGCTGATGCTGCGGGAATCGCACGAGGGAACACGATTCGCCGTCAGCCAGGATGGAATCCATTGGAAAGACGGCGGGTCTTTCGTGAATAAATCGACTTCACCCTGGGACGCTCATGGACACGTGACCCCTTTTTTGCTGCTTGACCCCCAGATGCAAATTCACCGTCTGTTCGTGGGGGCCGCCAGCGCCGCGACCTGGGATCGGAATCGTGTGGCCGTGCTGGAAATCAGCAATGATCGCCTGAACAAACCGGTGCGGATCAACAACCGGTAAACCGGGTTCAAGGTGTCTTCTGCACGGCGTAACATTTCGGCGAGCCCTTCTTCATCAGCCAGACTTCGCTGACCAGGGTGCCCCACCCTCCGGTATTGCGCCAGACGGTGAGGTCGGACTGCAACCCTTCGCCGATACCAGGTTGCTTACGGGTGGAAAGAGTCAACTTGCCGTCGGCAATTGCTGCCGCGGGAATGTCATATTCAAAATAGTCGGCGTGATATTCTGGTAGAATCAGGTTCTCGACGAGTGCAAATTCGTCGGCATAGATCGACTCGCTGGTTTGCTTGTGTCGCATCGCATATCGCGGCTTATATTGGGGACGGACCAGCGACAACCGAACACGGTACTCGGCCCTAGGATCGAGATCGTCATACTGGAACGTAACCCCCTGCTTCTCATCCGTCGTAAAGGCCATGGTTCGTTGAGACTGTCGGTTTTCCGGACTGATCTCACCATCGCCGTACGACCATCCATGGACGAGATGCGGAGACTTCTCGGGATTGCCAGCGTCATCGTAAAAACCACCGACACCCGCATCGTCGTTGTACAGGATCTGCTCGACCAGCGTGCGACGTTGGGTTGGTGATGCTGCCTTGGCGCGCTGCAGTTGTCTGTGCAGCCAGCCAAAGCCGACGTAATCTTGCTTCAGGTTGAAATAGCCATCGTTACGGACCCCGTAGATCTGATCGCTTTCACGCCCGAGTTGATCGGCAGACGACTTCAATTCTCGCATTTCCGCCGTGGGTGCAGGAAGTGTGATCTCGGCCAGCGATGCGACTGAGGCGTCGAGATCACCACCGTGGAAGGCTGTTTTGAGTTGTGACGTGAGGCGTTCCACCAGGGCGTTTTGCTGGCGAACGTCCAACTGAATGTATTTGTCGAGATAAGCCTTTTCGAGATATTGCCGCCAGAGATAACTACGGGCCTTCAGATCCGCCGGCATCAATTCACCGGCTTGTCGCACGAGCGAGATCAAGCGATCGATGCCCTGGTTGTCAGAGATCGGCGTTTCCAGGTTTTTCTCCAGCGTGAAAATTGCTTCCGTCATGACGGGTGCCGCTTCGCGGCCGAAGTGAGTGCGGGCATATTCGGTCACGACATCGTTCACGCTTTGATGGGGATTCCAGAACAAGCGGAGATAGGTCCAGGAATTGGCGTGATCAAAATGTCCTTCCGAATAAGCAATATCGCCAATCGTGAATTCGGCCGTTTCCTGAAAGGCTTTGTAGTAGGCAGAAGGACGGGCGTGAAAGGTGCGTCGATTGTAAACCTGATAGAGCGCCGGGTCGGGCTTATGGGCGTACATCTCATAATCCCAGTTGGGTGGAGTCCGGTAGTTGCGGTCAGGGATCATCTCGTGGTCCATCAGTCCGTATTGGGAATAGACCCAATGTGTAATGTCGGTGAACAGGAGAATTGATTGCCGTGGAGGAAGCTGATGCAGCATTTCACGCAGGTAGCCACCCTGAGCTCCGCGACGAGGATATCGGAAGAGATCGGTCCGGTGATCCTGCCGGCGTCCGGGTGCCCAGCCCATGGCATTCGAGCCTGGGCCAAAG
>CAIQIR010000056.1 GCA_903871875.1 uncultured Schlesneria sp. | reverse complement strand
GGTGGCGTCAGTCATCCATGATCGACACACAAATTCCAAACGGGGAAACTTCCACCGCGTGGGGTCGCGGATGCTAGCGGAAGATTTCGAGCATGGCCAGACCGCTTTTTAAAGCTATTTTTCGACCGCGTCCCGCTGCGGATCAGCATGGCAACTCACACCACAAGACACCCACAACCACACTAGAGGAAATGGGTTACGGCACAGACAATCAACTCAACTTCTCATCCTGCCACCCGACGATGGGGGTTTCCACGAGACCTCAACAAGTCCCATCGCCGTCCCCATCAGCGAACTTTTCCATCGTCGTTGTACACCACGATCATTGGTCGAAACCGCGACGCTGGTCACAATTTGCGATCCGCCAATTTCAGGATTCTCGTTCCAGGCGATCGAGTTCCCGCAGCTTGCGATCGGCATCAAACGTCGGCGGTGGCAGCGATGCCGCCAGCCGCAGCACTTCGTCTGCCGACACGTCGGCTCGAGGATGACCAGTGCCTCGGAAAACGGGTAGCGATTGCTTCAGGGCGATAATCTCGCGTCGTGTGCGGCCCTTGGGAGCGTCCGGCCAACGATCGGGATGCTCTTTCCAATCGAAAAACAACGGGACGATCTGCTGCATATATTTCCAATAGCCCGGATTGTCCGTTTGCAGGATGAACAACCCCTCCGGCGTCAGCGAGCGATGGACCAGAGCAATGAACTCGGGAGTAATCAGTCGTCGGTGAACCTGATCGGCTTCGTAAAACGGTTGCGGGTGATAGACGTGGATCTCGGCAATGCTTTGCGGAGCGATATAGTCGGCCAGCAGTTCACGCCCCCCGACCACGGCGAATCGCACGTTCGTCAATCCGCGTTGATTGGCGCGACGAGTCGCGTAACGAATCACGACCGGCAGGATGTCGGACGACAAATGATCGACGTTCGGTCGCCACACGGCCGAGGCCAGCGTGGACCGGCCGTTGCCGCAACCGATATCCAGCATCACCGGAGCCACCCGACCGAACATCGCGGGAAAATCCAGCGGCCCCGGCGGAGGCAGTTTCTTGAGTGCCGTTTGAGTCCAATGTTCGGCCGCGACAATTTCTCCGGGAACCGGCACACCGAACTCACGTTCGATCTGGCGGCGAGGACGTTCGAATGGGCTGTTGGTCGGCACAATTGTTCCCTGCAGGACACCATCAATTTTAAAATCGCGTTCCGCCGCAAACCATTACCAGCGGGAACAGATCAAGGCACAAGTGACTTCTACGGCATCGTGACGCGAACGTCGTCTCATTACCAGACGACGGCTGACCATGAAGTCGGCCACGAACTGGAAACGCGCCGCTGATTGTCGTACTTTCGTCACCGTATCCGCCGAGTGCAACTGTGGCAGTTTTTCTGCATCGTCCTTCCGTCGACGATGTCTCAAAGTGTAATCCCCCGCAACTGTCGTCAGAACCGAATCACCTTTGCAGGAGATCGCAGCATGCTCGGCCGATTGATGAAGGGTCCGCGGCGGTTTGTGGTTTACCTGGTGGTGATTGTCGTGTTTGTCGGCGGTGGTCTGTGGGCACTGCTGAACGACGCGCCGAAATGGGCTGATCGTTCCGGTTCTCCGCCGCCGCCCCGCTGGAAATCGACCCCGCGAGCCGTCTCCGAAGCCAACGAAGACTTTCAGGTCGAGCAATCGACCGCAGGAAATCAGCCACTCGCCGGCACCGGTACGGGAACCGCCTGGCCTCAATTCAACGGAGCGCATCGCGATAATCGTTCCAGCGAAACCAACCTGCTGGAATCGTGGCCCGACGGCGGCCCGCCTTTGCTGTGGGCCTCGCGAGGCATGGGAGTCGGCTATTCCAGCGTCGCCGTCGTCGATGGCGTCGTCTATACGCTGGGCAATAAGAAAGACAGCGAAGCCATGATCGCCCTGGATGCGGGAACCGGAGAACGGCTCTGGAGCACCCCCTACGCTCGAGCCTCGCATCCGTCCAATGGAGCCGGTCCGCGCAGCACGCCCGCCGTCAGCGAGGGCGCCGTCTATGGCTTGGGAGCCGAAGGAGAACTCGCCTGCTTCGACGCCAAAACGGGCGAGATCCGCTGGCAGTTGAACATCCTGTCGGAATACGAAGCCAACAATCTGGGTTGGGGCATCTGTGAATCGGTGTTGATTGATGGCGATCAATTGATCTGCACTCCGGGCGGCAAAAAAGCGACGATGGTGGCCCTCAATAAACAAACGGGTAAAGAGATTTGGAAGACCGTCATCAATCAAGAACAGGCGGCCTACGCCTCGGCCGTCGTCACCGAGATTGACGGAGTCCGGCAATACATCCAGTTCCTGGCCACCGGAACCGTGGGTGTTCGAGCCGATGATGGGACGTTCCTCTGGCGAGATAACCGGTCCTCCAGCGGCCTGGCCAATTGTTCGTCGCCGCTTGTCGATGATCACGTTGTCTTCACAGCCTCCAATTACGGAACGGGTGGAGCTCTCGTAAAATTGTCTTCCAAAAATCGCACGACAACTGCGGAATTCCTGTACCACACGCAGGACATGAAAAGTCATCATGGCGACATGGTGATTGTGAATGGCCTGCTGTTCGGTTCGAACGATCCCGGCATTTTGACCTGTCTCGAATTGAGTACCGGCAAGGTCAAATGGCAAAACCGTTCGGTGGGCAAAGGGGCCGTCAGTTATGCCGACGGCCGAATCTACTTACGTGGCGAGAACAAGGAAGTCGCACTGGTCGAAGCCACTGGCGAGTCTTACAACGAATTAGGACGCTTCGAACAACCCGACCGCAGCACGGAACAAGCCTGGCCGCACCCGGTCATCGCGCATGGACGACTCTTCCTACGCGATCAGGGGGTGCTGCTGTGTTACAACCTCAGCCGTGAGGCTTCGCCTGCCAAATGAAATCGGCGTCCGCTCAATGGATCCAAAAAATCTCCCTCACAGGTCAAACTTGATCCCCTGGGCCAGCGGTAAGGCGGTCGAATAGTTGATCGTGTTGGTCGTGCGACGCATATAGGCCTTCCAACTGTCCGAGCCCGATTCGCGGCCGCCGCCGGTCTCTTTTTCGCCGCCAAATGCCCCGCCAATTTCGGCACCACTGGGCCCGACATTCACATTGACGATGCCACAGTCCGAACCGGCCGCCGAGCAAAACCGTTCCGCCTCGCGCATGTCGCTCGTCATGATCGACGACGCCAGGCCTTGCGGAACGTCGTTGTGCCGGGCAATCGCCTCGTCGAACGTGTGGTATCGCTGGACATACAAGATCGGAGCGAACGTCTCTTCACGAATGACGTGGGCCACGCCCGCCTTGGGAAAATCGACGATCGCCGGTCGAACATAAACACCCTCGTTCGGCACGCCGCCCTTGATTCGGTCGCCGCCGTGAACCGTGCCCCCTTCGCTGGCCGCACGAGTCAACGCCGCTTGCATCGCCGTCCAGGCCCGTTCATCGATCAGCGGCCCGACCAACGTTCCCGCCTCAAGAGGATTGCCAATCGGCAGCCGATCGTAGATTGAGATCAGTCGGCGGATCAGTTCCTCGGCCAGACTCTCGTGCACGATCAACCGACGGAGTGTTGTGCAGCGCTGACCGCAGGTTCCGACTGCGGAAAAAACGATCGCTCGCGTCGTCAATTCCAGATCCGCGGAGGGCGTGACGATCATGCCGTTGTTGCCGCCCAGTTCCAGTAACGATCGCCCCAGTCGAGCGGCCACGCGTTGCGCCACGGCTCGGCCCATCGCCGTGGAACCGGTCGCCGAGATCAGCGGCAATTCATGAGCGTCCGCCAACGCCACGCCCACGTCCCGCAGGCCAATCACCACCGACGACACGGCCGCCGGAATTTCGGTCATCTCTCGCAGCACCGTGGCCACCACCGCTTGGCAGGCCAACGCACACAGCGGCGTTTTCTCTGACGGCTTCCAGACCACGGGATCCCCACAGACCCAGGCGAGCGCCGCATTCCAGGCCCAGACGGCCATCGGAAAATTAAAGGCCGTGATCACGCCCACTGGCCCCAAGGGATGCCATTGTTCGGCCAGACGATGCAGCGGCCGTTCGCTGGCGATCGTCAGTCCATGCAATTGTCGGCTCAGCCCCACGGCAAAGTCACAGATATCGATGACCTCTTGTACTTCGCCCAGGGCCTCTTGCGTGATCTTGCCCGCTTCCCAGGTAATTACGGCGGCCAGGTCCGACTTTAACTCGCGAAACCGGTTACCGACCCGCCGCACGAATTCGCCGCGGAGTGGGGCGGGGACAATTCGCCACTGCAGGAAGGCATCGCTGGCCGCGCTCAGGACCCGTGGCAGATCGTTCGCCGACGCCGCCGTCAACGTGGCCAGCGGCGAGCCATCCACGGGTGACCGAACCGAAAACGTGTCACCGGTGCCGGACGAGGCGGTTCCGCCAATCCAGACCGCTCCCAGGTCTTTCGGCAGCCCCAGTCGATTCAGGGTGAGTTGGATCGTCTCCATCGTTGTCCGCTCCTTGGCCCGAGGCGCCTCACGTGGCGATCACCGTCCGCGGTCCGCGGCGAGGGAATCGCCCTGCACTTCGCACTGACTGCACTTCTCTCTGTAAGTCGACTCTGCTGAGTTGGTCGATTCTGTTGGAATTATGTCGGTCGAACGGGAAAAGAGTAGACCAAACTTCCTGAATCAAAAGGTCCAAAAATAAAGCAGCCCCCGTCACATCGCGGCAGGGGCTGCTATCCATCAGTGTTGGTCGGACGAGGAAACTTATTTCGCCGG
>CAIQIR010000055.1 GCA_903871875.1 uncultured Schlesneria sp. | reverse complement strand
TCGAGAAGGGGCGTTCACCGCGTGGGGTTCGCCGCCACATATGGAACACGACTGGGCCGGCAACTGCCAAGACGCCCAGCCAATACAACGAAAAGAGCCACGTCATCGGATGTCTACAATTGCGAGCTAAAAATTTGCGAGTGATTTCTTCGGGTCAGCATAGCCACACAGATCGGGGCGCCCCAGTCGTCGAGTGATTCAATGTCATGGTTCTGCGAAAATCGAGCAGTCCGGCTTGGCGCGGTCTGGAACGAAAGCGACTTGAGGATCGTGGTCGGCCGGAACTGGTTCTTTGCTTGGGCCTGATTCATCATCTGGTGCTGGCGGCCAATATTCCCCTACCTGATGTGATCGATTGGCTAGCCAGTTTTGGTGCGGAACTGGTGCTGGAATTCCCTTCAAAGCGAGATGCAATGGTCCAAGCTTTATTGAGAAATAAGCGAGACCAGTACGAGGACTATTCACGGGAATGTCTGGAGTTTGAGCTACGTAAACACTTTGAAATTCGGCTTCCCAACGATTCCACGAGCGTGGTTTGGATTGCGATCGATACTGGATAGCGAGACTGTCGACACACGAGAACTGACCCATGGGCTGTTTCACTATGCCGGCACGGAAAACCGACGGCACCAACTGCAGCACTTCGTCGATTGTTTGAAATCGTCCGACCAGCCTCGATTCTATTTTATGCACGCGGTGTTTCCACATTTTCCCTGGTGCTTTTTTCCGTCGGGTGAACAATATCTTGCGAATTCGACCGCTTCTTCATTTCCGGCAGGCGGTGGTGGTGAGATTGGTGAAGACTGGACTGATGACTCGGCGGTTGTCCTGCGAAACGAACATCGCTATCGACTTCAACTGGGATACGTCGACTGGTTCATTGGCCAGATTCTTGACCGACTGCGCTCCATCGGAGAATTGGATCGCTGTTTGTTGATCGTTACGGCCGATCACGGCGTGTCGTTTCAAGCTGGCCATTCCAGGCGGTTGCTGGATGCTGTCAATTTGCCCGACATCTTGAGCGTGCCGTTGTTCATCAAGCTCCCTCATCAAATGGAAGGACGTGTGGATGATCGGAATGTCGAATCGGTCGATATTCTACCGACTGTCGCCGAAGTGTTGGGGATTCAGCTTCCGGAGCCAGTCGACGGAATACCTATTTCGTCCGAAAAACGTCGTCCGCGAAAGACCTTTTACTTTCGCGATAAGATGACTGTCATCGAACCGAATGTCCCTCAGCGTGTTTCAGCCGTCCAACGTCAATCTGCATTGTTCGGAAATGTTGAACTGGAACAACTGCCCCAACAGGCAGCCCACCATCCCGATTGGCATGGTCGATCTGTTGACAGTTTCAAGATTGATCAGCGAACCGTTCCCTTCGTTCCATCGAATCCTCTCGACCCCTCGTTAACCCAGGAAGATTTGGCCAATGCGATTCTCGTTCGGACCTTTGTCACGGGAACATTGCGCTCAAGTGATCTCCCGGAAACGCCGGCCGAACTTGTTGTGGCCGTGGATGGCGTAATCCGAGACACGGGCAGATCATTTTGGCTGGCTGCGCGTGAACAAGGCTTTGAATTCCTGCTGCCTCGATCCGCAGTGTCCACCAGCCCCGGCCGTATCCAACTCTATCTGGTCGATCGATCAAAAAATCGCCTGCAACTTAGACCGCTCGACCCAATTTCCGCCAAAAGATGACCGATCGGGATGATCGAGCCCTAAAAACGGCGAACAGACAGTGCCCCGCGCAGCCGTGCTGATTTGCAAATTCAACCGCAGATCCATCTTTCGAGATCGCCCTCCGACAGTATCCCCAAAACAACTCATTCGTCCTTTTGGGCATCGAGGACCGAAAGAAATGCCTTTTGCGGAATTTCGACCTGGCCGAATTGCTTCATTCGCTTCTTGCCTTCTTTTTGCTTTTCCAGCAATTTGCGTTTGCGGCTGATATCGCCGCCGTAGCATTTGGCCGTCACGTCCTTACGAACTGCCGAGATCGTTTCGCGAGCGATGATACGAGCACTGAGAGCCGCTTGAATGGGAATCTCAAATTGATGGCGTGAGATTTCTTCTTTCAGCTTTTTGCACAGTGCACGTCCACGACGTTCCGCTTGGGCTCGATGAACGATACAAGCGAGCGCATCGACTTTTTCACCTTTCACGAGGATGTCCATTTTCACCAGATCAGCGGGGCGATAGCCGATCACTTCATAGTTCATCGTACCGTAACCGGCAGTGATGCTTTTCAGCTTGTCGTACATGTCGAAGACGATTTCGGCCAGCGGCAATTCGTAAATCACCTGGGCGCGATGGGGACCCAGAAACTCTGTCGTCTTGTAGACCCCCCGCCGATCGGCGCACAACTGCATGATTGGGCCGATTCGATCCGAGGGAAGGATGAACACGACTTTGGCGATTGGTTCCCCGAATTCTTCAATCTGTCCCGTGTCAGGGACTTGCTGGGGATTGTCAATCAGTACTGTTTCGCCACTGCGGAGCTTCAATTGGTACGTGACGTTCGGGGCCGTCTGAATCAAATCAACGTCGGCTTCTTGCTCCAGCCGTTGTTGGATGATTTCCATATGCAGCATGCCGAGAAAACCGCAACGGAAGCCAAATCCCAGTGCTTCTGACGTATCCGGCGCGAACGAGAAGCTGGCGTCGTTAAGACTCATCTTTTGAAGTTCTTCGCGTAGCCGTTCGAAGTCGGTGGCATCAATCGGGTACATCCCACAGAACACCATCTGTTGGGGAATCTCGTAACCGGGTAGTGGAGTCGGCGTCCGATTATGGAAGTCGGTGACGGTATCGCCCACGTGGACGTTTCCCAGCACCTTGATGCCCGTCACGATGTAGCCGACTTGGCCTGGGCCGAGGTCTTGGCAAGGGACCATATTCGGACGGAACTGTCCGAGTTCCAGCACTTCATGGGCGGTACCTGCCTTCATGAAGTAGACCTTCTGACCTTTTCGAATCGAGCCTTCTTTGATTCGGACATAGGTCACCACGCCGCGATAGTGATCGTACTTGCTGTCGAAGACGAGCGCTCGGAGTGAATCCGTCGGCCGGCCTCCCGGTGCAGGAATCCGCCTGATGATCGCTTCAAAAACACTTTCGATCCCGATTCCGGCTTTGCCACTGACGCGCAGGCAACCCTCGGTATCCAACCCGACGACCGTTTCAATTTCTTCGAGCACTTCGTCAACGCGAGTAATTGGCAGGTCGATCTTGTTCAGGACTGGAATGATTTCCAGATTCGATTCGATCGCGGCGTAGGCGTTCGCAACCGTTTGTGCCTGGACACCTTGAAACGCATCGACCAGTAGCAAAGCTCCTTCGCAAGCGGCCAGACTGCGTGAAACTTCATAATGGAAATCGACGTGACCAGGCGTGTCGATCAGATTCAACTCGTATTCCTGGCCATCCTGTGTGTAGTTGATGGCGACAGCGCGGGCTTTGACCGTGATACCGCGCTCACGCTCAACGGCCAAATCATCCAGAATCTGTTCGCGGAATTCGCGCTGTGTGATCGCGCCGCTTTTCAGCAGTAACTGATCTGCGAGTGTGCTTTTGCCGTGATCGATATGGGCAATAATCGAAAAATTACGAATGAACCGCTGATCAAACATGGGCGATCAAAAAACAGGAGGAAGTTGAGGCCAATGACGCTCGACAGGATTGGCCTCGGAACCAATGAATCACAGCCGAGCCACACAATTCTATAGGGAAACCTGCAAACTCGAAATAGAGGCTCAAAGATCGCCTTTGGAGGGGAAATCGCGGTTGTGGGATGACGTCACTTTCTCGTGCCGCCGTTTGTATGCTTGCAGGGCCACATTGTAGTTCTGGGCCAACAAGCAGAAGTAGAGTCCTCGGCCAATCGACAACATCGTGAACAGGATGCCGATCAAAGGGAACGCGATTTTGAAAATGGGGAATAGGCTCGTGTCGAAGGCGAAACTGCTGGATGCCGCGATGATTACGATTGCCATACCCGTCCAAAGCAGGCCGAAAATCCCTCCGCCAAACGCTGCGGCGACGCCGAGGCCAATCGTGGGAGTGAACACTCTTCCATAGCGTCCCACGATTTCATACTGTCGACGTTCAATCTCCCATTCCCGATCGATTCGAGCCAATTCGTTCTGATAGCGAACTTCGGTCAATTGGTCTTCGAGGAAAGAAGCCGCTTCCGCATTGATTGGCAGCCGGGGGGGGGCCAACAGCTGTGTTTTCGCTAGAGCGAATTCTTCGCTGGTCAGCGCTCCTTGCAAGCGAAGTTGTTCCAGTTTTTCTAATTCGTCTGCGATTCCCATGGGGGAACTCCTGTCAGTGGCTTTCACCGCCAACCGCTGATGGGATTGTACGGAGTTTACGGATTGGGCCAATCGATACGAATACTCTTCGGGTTCTACTCGCGATTCTTAGCGAAAATTCGCGGTAGACCAATTTTGTCGGAGCCTGAAAGCCAGATCGTTGACGCAAATCTCTTGGCCACTGTGAAATCCACATTTCTGTGGTGTCCTACGACCACGACCGTTGTTCGATGGTATACTTGGACGGAGCGTTGATGCGACACAAATAATGAGGGACCGATCCGAATTATTCGTTTCGTGGGAACTTGCATCGCCCCAAGAAACGAGGACGCGGCTTTCCCAGCTGATTCCTCGGTGTCAGTTCGCGGAATAATGCTTGTCGATGGCCTATTGGGACGTCGGCAGGTTCGATTCTTCACTCCCTCTGATGAAATCTTCCATGATCACGGTCCATCGTCTAACGAAGCGGTTTGCCGATCTTCGGACGGGTGCGTTCACTGCGTTGGATCGCGTCAGTTTTGAAGTGCAACCGGGTGAGATTCTTGGATTGCTGGGGCCCAATGGAGCGGGTAAGACGACTTGCTTACGAATTCTGAGTACCGTGCTGAAGCCCACCAGCGGTAGCGCGATCGTTGCGGGATACGACGTGGCGACCCATCCCGAAGAGGTTCGGGCGCGGATCGGCTTTCTCTCTAACAATACCGGTATTTACGATCGGATGACCGCCGGTGAAATGGTTGAGCACTTTGGCCGCCTTTACGGCATTCCCGAGGCCGCACTTCAAGAACGGATCTCGCTGCTGTTTGAACGGTTGCAGATCACAAAATTTCGCGACGTCCTCGGTTCAAAGATGTCGACCGGGATGCGGCAGAAGGTCTCGATTGCCAGAACAATCATCCACGACCCGCCAGTGTTGATCTTTGACGAACCGACGTCGGGGCTGGATGTGCTGGTGGCGCGTAAAGTGATCGATGAAGTCAAAACGCTTCAGGACCAGGGAAAGTGCATTATCTATTCGACGCATATCATGCGTGAAGTGGAAAAACTGTGCCACCGGATTGCGATCATCTATCGCGGTCAGATTCTCGCCATCGGATCCGTGCAGGAACTCGCCGATCAATACAGCGAACCCGACATGGAGGAATTATTCTTTAAGCTGATCGACCGCCACGAAGAAGGTTTGGCGGCGAACCTGGTCTCGTAATCCCTCCATCGCGCTCCCCCAACAACCAGGAATGTGTGGTTCATGAACTGGCGAAACGTGATCCTGATTTTTCAACGCGAAGTGCTCGATCAATTACGAGATCGACGTACGCTGTTCATGGTCGCGGTGTTGCCGATTTTGCTGTATCCCCTGTTGGGGATTGGCATGGTGCAAATGACCGTCTTATTTTCGGAACAACCGCGATCGGTGGTGATTTTGGGAGCCGCCGATCTGCCCGCGCTGCCGTTGGTCGAAGGCCGTCGATTTGCCAGTCGCTGGTTTCATTCATCCGCCGATGCCGACAAGTTGAGGGTCGTCACGGATTTGGACGACACGGCGACAACGCTACCACCGGAATCGAAAGAACAGAATGCAGCAGACGAGCAGATGCTGGCCAACGCCAAACAAATTTGCGAGCGCATCCGGGAGCGGCGAAAGATCGAGACCGATCTGGATGCCGCACGAGCACAAAGGCAGCCGGCCGAGACTGCCACGCTGGAGACGGCTCTTCAGAACCTCAACACCCGCTTGACATCGCTATTCGATCGCAGTGGCATTCAGGTTCTGATTTATATTCCTGCTGATTTCGCTCGAAATCTCGCTCAACGACAAAAAGAACTGGCCGAACGCGATGTGGCAACGACGGTGCAGTTTGACTATGCGCGACCGGTCATTCTCCAAAACAGTGCTGATGAAAAATCGGTCATCGCCCATCGACGTGTCCATGATGTGCTGCAAGCCTGGGAACGATCGATTCTGAAAAGTCAGCTTCACGAAAGTCAGTTACCTGAAACGCTGACCGAGCCTGTGATGCCTGCGGAGATCGACCTTGCAGAACAAGAGCAGGTCTCGGCGAATGTCTGGTCGAAAATGTTTCCGGCGTTACTGGTCATCATGGCTCTGACGGGGGCGTTTTATCCGGCTGTCGACCTGTGTGCTGGCGAGAAAGAACGCGGTACCATGGAGACGCTGCTGATTTGCCCCGCGACTCGAACCGAAATTGTTCTCGGCAAGTTTCTAACGGTCTTCGTTTTCAGCGCTTCAACGGCGCTCTTGAATTTGCTCAGTGTCGGTATGACCGGCAAGTACATGGCCTCGCTGGCGATGGGAGGGGTTTCGTCGCGACTAGGTGACCTCGCACTCCCACCGGTCTCGGCGTTGATTTGGGTCATTGTTATCCTGTTGCCATTGGCGACGCTGTTCAGTGCCTTATGTCTGGCGATAGCCACGTTTGCCAAAAGCAGCAAAGAAGGCCAGTACTACCTGACTCCGCTATTAATGGTTACTCTCGGTCTGACGATGTTCTGTTTGTCGCCTGCGACAGAGATGCAACCGTTCTACAGTGTGATGCCCGTCATCGGTCCTGGCTTGTTGTTGAAAGGTTTGTTGAAGGCGAACGGGCCGGGGACTGAGATGTACCTGTATGCCATCCCGGTCCTCTTGACTTCAATTGGTTACAGCTTGTTGGCACTGTGGTGGGCCATTGAACAGTTCGGCAGCGAAGAAGTCCTGTTTCGAGAAGCCGAACGATTCGACCTGCGACTTTGGATCAAGCATTTACTCCGTGACAAAGAGCCTGTGCCGACATTTTCCGAAGCAGGCTTTTGTTTCCTGCTGATCATGTTGCTGCAGTTTGTCTCGTGGAAGTCGTTCCAAACTGCCATCCAGAATACGGCACAAGAGGATCAGGGTCTGTTCCAGATCCGACTGCTGATAATTCAACAGATCGCCCTGATTGCGACGCCCGCACTGATGATGGGCGTCATTCTCACGACCAGTCTGCGGCGAACATTCTCGCTGCGATGGCCGGGGTTTCGTCGTTTGCTGCTCGCGGCGCTGCTGCCGTTCACACTCCACCCGCTGACCACGGAACTGGTTGTGAGTCTTCAATGGTTCTTTCCGCCGCCGCCGCCCGGCATGGCGGAGCTGATGAAACATTTAAAGAACGCGAATGTGTTGCTGGTCATTCTGGCCTTCGCCGTGACACCTGCGATTTGCGAAGAGATTGCATTTCGTGGATTTCTGTTAGCTGGCTTTCGCCGATTAGGTCGCGTGGGAGTCGCCGTCATCCTCTCGAGTTGTGCCTTTGGAATCATTCACATGATTCCTCATCAGGTGTTCAATGCGACGCTGCTGGGTTTTGTCCTGGGAGCGATGTGCGTGCGAAACCGCAGTCTCTTTCCGGGGATCGTATTTCACTTCGGATATAATTTGCTGGGGATTTTGCACGACCGATTTGGCAAATTCGTTCCGACCGGCTCAGCCTGGAATTTCTTCTTCCGCTGGGAAGACGATGCATTGCGCTACCAACCGGCGCTCCTGTGTCTGCTGTCGCTGCTTTGCATCGGTCTGTTGAATCGTTTGCTGCAGCCCGCCTCGATCCCCGATTTGCAGGACACAAACGCACCCGCAGTAGATGAATCGTTGCCTCATTCCGATCGCTTTCAGGCGTCCGCATTGCATGGATGATGGTGGATTGCGGGTATTTCTTTGTTGATCGTTCCATTCAGCATGGTCGGAAAAAACCCATCTTGACGGACTTAGTGAGTCGTCGTACGATCCAATTCGTGTGACAGTATCAACTGATAAATTCCACGAGTATTTGGTATCCCTTCGTTCGTTGATTGCCTGGAGATTTGTGATGTCTCCGCTCAACAGGATCAACACACGCGGGTTGGGCGGGTCAACAGGATGTGACCAACATGCTCTGCCAGCCAGCAATTCGATCTCTCACTGTGCTGGCTCCAGCTAAGCTGAATCTTTTTCTGCGCGTTGTTCGTCGACGTAGCGATGGGTTTCACGATCTTGAAACTGTCATGACGGCCATCAACCTTTTCGACACCTTGCATTTCGAGTCGTCTGAGACCTCAGAGATCAGCCTGCGGGTTGTGATGGCTCAGTCGCGAAATTCGCATTCTTTTCCCGCCGAATCGATTCCCACGGGTGCCGATAATCTGGTACTTCGCGCGGCACATTTGCTTAGGGAATATGCGGGCGGGACGGCAGGCGTTCGGATGACGTTGGTCAAGCGAATTCCCTCGGCTGCCGGAATGGGCGGGGGTTCTAGCGATGCCGCTGCCGCTTTGGGCGGGCTGAATCGGTTCTGGAATTTGGCCCGAACACGCGTGGAATTACTCGATTTGGCGGGTCAACTCGGCAGCGACGTCGGATTCTTCCTCGGAGGGCGTTCGACGGCGATTTGTCGTGGACGTGGTGAGCTGGTTGAACCACTCGAACTACCGACCTGTCTGCACTTTGTGATCGCGCGGCCCGCCAGCGGTTTGTCGACACCTGAAGTTTTCAGGCATTGTCGTCCAGGTGATAAACAGCGAAGTTTGAGCGAATTCGTTGATTCCCTGAAAGGACAGCGGCTTGATCGGATGGTGCGATTGTTGCTCAATGATCTTCAGTCGCCGGCGGAATCCCTGAATGAAGATGTCAAAAACCTGCGTCAAAAGTTTGATTTATTGCCTGTGCTCGGGCACCAAATGAGTGGAAGTGGCACGTCCTATTTTGGTGTTTGTGCGTCGTCTCGACATGCTCGAATGATCGCGGCACGATTAAGTGCTTCGGGTGTCCCTTGGGTGTATGTCGCGCGAAGCTGTTGAAGACCGGTTAAGGAGAACTGTCGTGGAAATCACCGAGATTCGCATCAAGCTAATGAGTGACCCCAACGAACGTTTGCAGGCCTTCTGTTCGCTCACTTTCGATGGCAGCTTTGTCATTCGTGATCTAAAGATCATTCAGGGGACCAAAGGCTCGTTTGTGGCGATGCCCAGTCGCAAACTGACAGATCATTGTCCCCGTTGTTCTGCGAAAAACCACCTTCGAGCGCAATTCTGTAATGAATGCGGTGTTCGCCTGCATCAAGATCGGGCTTTGAAGTCCGATGACGGTCGAGCCAAGCTGTATGCGGACATCGCCCACCCGATCAATTCCGAGTGTCGAGAGATGATTCAAGAGCAAGTGTTGATTGCGTATGTCAGCGAAGTCGAACGGTCCAAGCAGCCAGGATACGTCTGTATTTATGACGATTATGGCGAAGACAGTTTTGCTCGACTTTGTGATGAAGAGATTGCGGAAACGGAATCGCCGCGATTGCATCGATCGGCCGATTCTTTTCGCCGCCGAGATTCGGCGGACAATCATCATCCGACACCACACGTCGCCGGGGCGGAAGCGCCCGCAAATCCTTTCGCAGTTGCCCAGTGCCACGGTCGCGATGACGAAGAAAAATTCGGGGCCGGAATCATCTAACTCGGTTGACGGGCCTGATTGATGTCAGCTGCTTCAAAACGAGCGTTGGACGGCGAAATCCGCGATTTCCGACAAAATTCGTTTCGCGGGCGTGTTGGGTAGTGATTCCAATTGGCGATGCGCGTCTTGTGCCAATGCTTTGGCTCGCTTATTCGTGTAATCGAATGCGTCGCTGCGTTCGAGGTAAGGGATCAGCCGGTCACGGGTCGATTCTTCCGGATGGGCCAGAATCTGGCGAATCTCGGACGTATCTTGATCTGAAGCGGTCTGCAGCAACCGAATCAAAGGAAGCGTCAGTTTCTGCTTTTGCAGATCGCTACCCAGCGATTTACCAGTCTTTCGTTCATTGCCCATCAAATCGAGCACGTCATCGGCGATCTGGAACGCCAGCCCCAGCGATCGGCCGTATTGTTCCATCGCCGTAATAACGGCGGGTTCGGCCAGTGCATACCGTGCACCGAGATGCCCGCAAAGTGCCGTGAGTTCGGCCGTTTTTCCATCAATGATCTTGAAGTAGGCCTCTTCGGACAAATCGAGATTGCCGCGTTCCTTGATCTGCGACAATTCCCCTTCGCAAACAATGTTCGTGGCATGACCAATTCGTCGGCAGGCATCGGTCGTTTCAAGGCTGCTTGCCAAGTGAAACGAATGCGTGAACAGGTAGTCGCCGAATAAGACGCTGGTTTCGTTATTCCAGCGAGCGTTGACGGTCGCGACATGCCGCCGCGTTTCAGCGTCATCCAACACATCATCGTGAACGAGAGTCGCCAGGTGAATCATCTCCACAACGGCGGCCAGTACTTTGTGATCCTGCCGAATACCTCCCGCTGCCTTGGCCGCCAACAAAAGCAACATCGGCCTCAACCGCTTGCCGCGGAATCGAGTCGAATGTTGCAAAATGTCGCTGACGTACGGGTTATCGCTGTGCAATTCCTCTGCCAGGATCTTCTCGGCCTCTAACAATTCTGCGCCGATGGCCTGTTCAACCGCCGTCAGCACCGGAACACCCTGCATTACCGCGTCGCCTGCTATCTGATGACTCATTTCACACCGTGACTTCGGATCGCATATCTCTTCCACCCAACGGGTTTTGAGAAGAACCGCAGCCGATCCGAGAAGGTTAACTAAGCTCGGCCAGAAAACGCCAACCCAATTTCGTTGCAACCAGCCTCAATTGTGCTGTTCTGTCAAAGCAACGCAATCAGAAGGATCGCCTTCTAGATTACTCAAAGCTTAGGGTATCGGCTGAATCTTGGAAACGCCAACGCGCAGGAGGACTTCGGCATGGGCGGACAAGAATAAAGTTCGGCCAATCAGTCCAATTGCGTTGTCAGAACAAAAACGCCATCATCCCCTTGAGACATTCCGCCTGGATGCTTCGTGGTTCCCGAAACCTCTATTGCTGCGCGCAATATTGCCCGTAGACCGCAGGGGTACGTGACCGGTGTGGTGATCGTGACGGATCGTTTCGACCGAGTGAATTGGAAGTATTTGAGATCGTCCTGACGATGACGCTGGTTGTCTCGTTCCGAACTTCGAGTTGCTATGGCCAAACAAAATCCAAGTCAGGAATCAGCCGATTCGGAGGCGTCCCCCTTGCCAAGACGCTTCCTGTTTCTCATGGTGTTGCTGGCCTTAGGCACTTTTGGGTTGCAGGTCAGATTTTTTATCCTGAATCCCGAAAATCCGTGGTCGATTCGCCGTGTCGGGCGGCCAAACGCACTCACTGTATTAACCAACTCCGCACAGACGGTGTTGCCTGGCAATTCAGTGGTTTGGAAGGGCGAAGTGTGGGTTTCTGTGATTCCAGGAACACCGGTCGTGCCAAGGCCGCCCGTAATACGAGCCAAGTCGGCCCAGTTAGTTGAGATCGACAGGCAATCACGCAGGCCCGTAGGCATGAATCTCATGCTCTCTCCGGCCCCATTGGGCCTGTTGGTCGTCGACCAACAAATGTGGGCGGTCTCGGAAACGACGGTCTTCCACATCCAGAACAATCAAGCGATTCAGCGAAATCCACGGCGAGCGTTGATTCAGCCGACGAAGCCATTTATCTATCAAGGGCGACTTGCTGTCATCGATAAAAATCGCAGCGACGTTTACTCGTTGCTGACTTGGAATGAGGACGAATGGTTCGAAGTCGGTCAAGTCGAAGCACCGATCACATCGTTTGTTTCAGGCTGGTTCCGACCCGAGTTACGAGTTATTTCCTACGGAGAAACGCTTCACCTGTTTTTCTTTGATGGGCAGCAGATCAGTTATCGAGAAGGCGTGACTTTCGTTTTGGATTCCGATCCCGTTTCCGCTCTCTCGCCCGAGAATTCTCCCACAGCGGACCCTCTCGTATCCGTCGTACCGACGAAACTGCCACCGAATTGGCAATACACACTGATCTCGGTCAATTGGAGTACTCTTTGGGACGTAGCGTTCATCAATGATGAATTGCATCTGTTTTGCCTATATTCCGGCAATTCAGCGATGCAGCGATATCAACTTCAGAACGGCCTTTGGATGAATACTTCTTCATCGCTTTCAGTCACGACGTCGAGTTTCAGCATTGCGAGTGGTTCGCCGAGTTATCTGGTCACCGATGTTTTGGAGTTAGTGGTCGTCGACGGTTCGGCGAATGCTCAACCGACGATCGCCGGCAGACAGGCGACATACGAATTCCAGAATATGTATTCCGATTTGGGGATGATTATTCGTTATTCTTTGGCCATCGGATTGCTGCTCATCGGAACCTGGTGGTTGATGCGGCGATTCCGGTCATCCCAGTACGTATACGGTAAGCGAAATGTGATTCAGGCGTCGGTCTTACGCCGGTGCCTTGCACGTTGTGTCGACTCGATCCTCACCGTCTTGCCTGCCTGGTTCTGGTTGAGCACGTCGATGGACGGCAATTCTGATCTGAGATTTTCTGGGGCATCTTCGAATGACCCATTGTTGACTCTGCTCAAATTCTTTTTGATTTTTGGCCTCTGGGTGGGCTCGATCGTAGTGATAAGCGTTGCCGAAGGATGCTGGGGTTTCACGCCGGGGAAGTGGCTGTTGGGGATCCGCACGTTGAGAACGACGCTTCGTCCCTGTGGAATACTGCGTGCGCTGGTCCGAGAGATGTTGGTCTATGTTGATAGTCTGTTTTTTCTCACCTGGATACCCGGTGTACTGCTGATTGCGTTCAGTAAAAATTGGCAGCGATTGGGTGATTTCGCTGCCGATACGGTGGTGGTTCTCGAACCCCAACGGCAGTGACGGCAACGGTAATACCGTAAGACGGTGTTCGAAAAGTTTGTGACGGCTTCCGCTAAGGAAGGACGTGCCCTCCCGCAAACTTGGTTCGGGCTGCTAGAATCTCGCTGCAAATGGAATCAGACTTTGGGAGAGACGATTGTAATGAAGATCCTGCTGGCAAACCCGCGTGGCTTTTGTGCGGGAGTTAATATGGCGATTGAATGTCTGGACGAAACGATTCGGATGTTCGGCTCAAACATTTACGTCTACCACGAGATTGTGCACAACAAGTACGTGGTTGAGCGATTTACTCGACAGGGGGTCACGTTCGTCAACACGATTGACGAAGTTCCGGAAGGATCGATTCTGCTGTTTTCGGCGCACGGCGTATCCCCTGAAATTCGTCAGCAGTCTCGCGTTCGAAAACTTCAAACGATCGACGCGACATGCCCACTCGTTACCAAGGTCCACCTCGAGGCGATCAAGTATGCTCGCGAGGGTTACCATATTATTCTGATCGGACATGAAGGTCACGACGAAGTCATCGGTACGATGGGCGAGGCACCCGCCAGTATCAGTTTGGTGGAAGATCCCCAGGATGTCTCCCGGCTTTCGTTTGAAGACGAGGCCAAGATCGCCTATTTGACTCAGACGACACTCAGTGTCGAAGAAGCTGGACGGGTTATCGTCGCACTCAAAGAACGATTTCCGTACATTGAAAGTCCTCCGAAAGAGGATATTTGTTATGCCACGACTAATCGCCAGGACGCTGTCAAGCAACTGGCTCAGCAAGCCGACGTGGTGATCGTTCTTGGCAGTCAGAACAGCTCGAACAGCCGCCGGCTTCAAGAAATTGGCGCGTTGTTCAATAAGCCATCCTATCTGATCGATGGCGCCGAGGAACTTTGTCGCGATTGGTTTTCCAGCGACGAGACGGTCTTGATCACGGCGGGAGCGAGCGCCCCTGAGGTGGTCGTGCAGGATTGTATTCGGTGGTTGAATAACGAGTTTGGTGCCACGCTGGAAGAAGTCACTACACGGGAAGAACATGTTTCGTTCCCGCTGCCCCGCGAGTTGCGAGTGCTTCAGTCGGCGCGTGTTTGAACCCGCGAACTGATTAGCCGGCTTTTCGGAGCGGTGTCGTCAAGCTCGGATAGGGACCGATGGCTCCATCGGCATGCCCGTCCCATTGATGGGCGGCAACCTGTTTCAAAACGTGATCGGCAACTACCATGGCGTCGAGCGCTTGCTCACCGGTGACGTGAGGTTTGTGGCCGCTGGTGACGCATTGGACAAACTCGTGCAATTCTTGCGTGAGAGCGTCGGGACCGACCGCTTCGATCTTATGAGTGTCGGTTGTAATGAAATGGCCGAAGACCTCTTTCTTTAACGCTTCCAGATCGGCGGCTGGTTGAGCGGCCCGTTGCAATGGTGGTGTTCCGTGCATCAGGGTATCACCAGGAGCGAATCGTTTTACTTCGCGCTGATGCATGTCGATTGTGACGCATCCCGTCGCAGACCAGGCGGTCATCGATCGTGAAACGATGGGGCTGATTCGGCTGGCGGTAAGATCGACAATACAGCCGTTCTCGAAACGCAGCCGGGCTTGCGCCGCATCTTCGTTCCGACCCATGACGCCGATTCCAAATGCTTCGCAATCACGAAGAGGGCTCTTCACGAGTGAAAGCGCCAGGTCGATGTCGTGGATCATTAAGTCGAGCACGACACCGATATCGGTGGATCGAAATGTGTAAGTGCTGGTCCGTTCGCAGCGGATATATTTCGGCGCAACGATCATTTTTTGGCCAGCTTGGAAGGCCGGATTGAAGCGCTCAATATGGCCGACTTGAAGCAACGCATCATTTTTTGAGGCCAGATCGACAAGTTCCTGAGCCTCGGTCACATTTCCCGCGAGTGGTTTCTCGACAAGAACGGGAATCCCACGTTCGAGGAACGCTCCGGCGACGGTACGATGCGCCAGTGTTGGAACCACGACGGAAACGGCATCGACCAATTGCTTGTCGATCAGTTCGCGATAATCCGAAACCCAGCGAGTTTGATGCTTGTTCGCGACGTCCTGGCCTCGTTCGGCCTGACTGTCAGCGACGGCAACCAGCTCCACGTCTTTGAGTTCGCTCAGAATCCGAGCGTGATGCCGTCCAAGAGCCCCGACACCAACCACCGCCACTCGCAGCCGATTCATTGTTCATCCTCAGCAATTCGTACTCGGCAAACAGATCACGCGGCCCGTTGCTCTTCGCTCGCCGCGGGCTTTGCCCGAAAAGTTTCTCGCGCTCGGCCGTTCTTACCTTTGGACGATTGTTCGCAGAAGTTCAGTAACGTCATCAGTTCGATCGGCAGTACGCCGTCGTTTTTCTCGGCGAACTGTTCGCGAACGTCTTCCAGCTTCAAATGATCGCGGAAGATCAATTTGTGTGCGTGACGAACCAGTGAAATCGCATGTTCAGAGATACCTCGTCGGCGCATGCCCACGATATTGACCGTCACAATTTCTGGCTTGTCGCTTCCCGCCGACAGCATATAAGGGGGGACGTCCTGGGGCGCTCGACATCCGCCTGCGATGAAACATCCGGTTCCTAATGTGGCGAAGTGATGAACGACCGAATTTCCGGAAACGATGGCATAGTCCTGGACGTGGACATGTCCGCCCAGCAAGCTGCCATTGCAGAGAATCACATTGCTGAAGACGTGACAATTATGAGCGACGTGAGTATTGGCCATCAGAAAATTGCGATGTCCAATTCGTGTGACCCCATCTTCCTTATCAGCGCCACGATTTACCGTCACGCCTTCGCGAAACAAGTTGTCATCGCCGATTTCCACTCGCGTGGCCGAACCCGAATATCCGATGTCTTGCGGTTCACCACCGATGACGGCGCCAGGAAAGAAGCGATTACGCTCGCCAATCGTGGTATGTCCGACGATGGCCACATGACTGTCCAGCTTACAACCATTTCCGAGCGTGACGTGTGGCCCGACAACACAGAACGGTCCAATCTCGACGTCGTCGCCAATTTGTGCTCGAGGATCAATTTGTGACAGGGTCGAGATATTTCGCGTCATGGTGTGGTCCTTGGAAAAGCGATCCTGAGGAATTGAGTGTCGACTTGTAGTGAAGCGATAGAGGTTTTCCGATTGACGACACTCGATTCGAAAGGTCTCAGTCGCTTTTCACGCAGCTCTCCGAATGGGTGTGGCAGCTTGTTTCGATGCTTGTACGAGTTGGCAAATCGCGTGGTTGTGGTTATGTCCGGAACGATAGGCTCTGAAGTGGCCATGGATGTCACAGCCGAGCAGGGCGAAATCTCCGATACAGTCCAAAATCTTGTGTCGAGCGCATTCATCTGGCGCACGTAGCTCGTTGCCAATCACGCCATTCTGACCGAAGATCAACAAATCCTTTTCAGTCACGCGCGAGCCGTACCCCTGGGATTTCAGTGCGGTTACTTCGCTTTCCAGGATGAACGTTCTGGCGAAGGCAATGTTAGTGACGAAAGTTTCTGGTGTGAACTCGAAGGTGAGCAGTTGTGGTTTGATTGGCGAGCGTGGTCCGTAGTCCAGTTCGTAGGTGACAACCAAGGTTCGGCGAAATACGGGTCCCGCAGAGATCTCGGCACTGTCGCCGGCGGATTGGGAATGCGAATCAGAACGAACCACCAGGATCTCGCGCGTGGCCATCTGTTCGACGATGCCAGCATTGAGGATGCTTTGGACGAAGGGTAGACAAGAGCCATCGGCACCGGGTGGTTCGGGGGCATTAAGTTGTACGAGACAATTATCGATTTGCAGGCCGGCCAACGCCGCCATTACATGTTCGATCAGTTCCACGGTGACTTTGCCGCGGGCGATGGCAGTTCGTCGTTGGCGAGGTACGACAGATTCCAGTCTTGCCGGAACGGGTTCTGTACCCACCAGATCGACTCGCTGAAAGCGAATACCGTAATTTTCGTCGGCGGGCAAAAATGATATCGACACATCGGCGCCAGTCAGGAATCCGAATCCTCGGTATTCTGCGGGGCGATTGAGTGTGCGTTGGTATCTTTGAATCATGAGTCGCTTCCCTGCGAGTCGTCACGACCAGGTGGCTTGGTCAAGCACACCGTGATGAGCGGCCACGGACCTGTGAAATCGCGATCTTGAGCAGAGGGAACAGGGGTCGTCCCCGGATGACCTCCAGAGTCGGCGTGGAACGATTCGTCTCGCGGCAATGAGAGGAATTTTGGAGAAGCGAATCTGCAGCTTGGCTCCGCAGTACCTTTCCCAGTCGTTGTTCTATGAGCGGCCCCACTGGCCAACGGATTGGCCAATGGATTGGCCAATGGGGATTTGCTCAAGAACAGAGATTCACGTTAGTTCTTAGATGCTCGCGAGGGCTTCGTCGCTTCACGTTCTGGACGATCCGCTGAATCAGTTGCGCGTTCCGTCTTTGGCTTGGCTCCGCCAGATTTCTCGATCCGCTTGTTGAGTTCGGCGAGGATTTGTTCGGTGATATCGTCGTCAGCGCGGTAGTAAACGACTTGGCGGTTCATGCCTTGCAGCAGTTGCGCGGGATTCTCGGTATCTAGATCTTCCCGGTTGAACCGCATCACGAGCGTGTACTTGAAGTGCTCGGCGTACTTCGTGACCATCGTCGAGACTTCATTATAGACCTGCAGATAAATCTGTGATTCCTTTTTCAGGAATTCACGCGACATCTGGCGACGAAAGCCTTCGAAGTCGGCCGCTTTCTGGACCAGTTGTTTTTCGATCTTGGCGTATTCTGTGCTGCCTTCCGTGAAGGTCTTCAGCTGCGCTTGCAGGGTTTGAGTGTCCTGCTGCATCAACTTGGCTTTTTCTTCGCTGGCAGCGATTTCCACCTTCAGGTCTTCTCGAAGCGTCTCGAACTTTTTGTAGTTCTTGAAGACGTAGGCCATGTCAATCAGGCCAACCTTGTGAGGGATGCTCGGAGAGGCGCCCTTTTCTTGTTGACTCCAGGCATCCCGCGTGAGCGAGAGCACACCAGCCAACAGGGCGATTGCGGATGCGGAAACGATAACTTTCTTCACGGCTGATGCACTCCTTTGCGTGGCCGAACGGACGGAATTTCAGTTGTGTTGTCGCATCCGTCGTGCAAACCGACTCCACGGTTCACGATTGGCGGATGAGGACGCGTCGGTATTCTGCACAGCGCCGAAGTCTCGTCAATACGAAGTCGGCGGCGGAACGATACTTGGGGATCACTTTTGATGAATTTGCCCAAATTCGGCGGGATCTGCCGCCAGTCTCGGGAAATCGTCCGTGAAAACAAAAACGCCCCGGTTCAATATCCAATGAACCGGGGCGTCCCGAGTACCGCGTTATGCACCGATCCATCAGCTCTCGGCGGTCGGAATCTTTCTGTTAAGCAATGGTTTACGTCTCTCGAAAGCCCTACCCAACCAAGACAGGCAGGGCTTTCAATCAACCGGTTTAACTAACTGCAGCCGTGACTGGTTCCACAGTTGTGGCACAAGTAACAGTTGCCGTTGCGAACGGTAATTGCTCCACAGTTGCTGCAACTGGGGGCATCTGATTGGAACTTGGCAAACTGTTGGTTACGGGTTGCCGTCGCTTCCAATGAAGTGACTGTCGTCTGCAGTACTTTCAGTGATGACGTCATTCGCTGAGCGATCACTGTGGGTGTTTTCCCGTTCGAGCCATGGTGACCATTGGTGCCGTTCCCATTATTGGTCTGGCCGTTCGTCGAGGGGGCCGAAGTCGCAGGCATAGCCTTGATCAAAGCGACTTCGGCCAGACGATGACTTTCGCCGGCGTCCTCACTATCGCCGAATACCGAAGTCTCTGCACGCTTCGGTGCATTGGCTTCGCGGAAACCGGGAAGGAACTGAATGCCGAGCCAGCGGAAGATGTAGTCCACCACACTTTTGGCATTCGGAATTTCAGGATTTGGCGTCCAACCACTCGGTTCAAATCGCGAGTGCGAGAACTTTTCCACCAGAACTTCGAGTGGCACCCCATATTGCAGGCCCATCGAGGTTTCGGTGCCGATGACGTCCATCAGCCCACCGATGGTGCTGCCTTCCTTTGCCATGCTGATGAACAATTCGCCGGGCGTGCCGTCTTCGAACAAACCCACCGTGATATAGCCTTCATGGCCACCCACCGAGAACTTATGCGTCAGCGAATTGCGAGTCGGTGGGAGACGTCGGCGAGCCGGTCGGTCGCCGCCGGATCCGCCCTTCTTGCGATCGCCTTCTTTCGTCGTTGACAACGGCTGACTTTGCTTGGAGCCGTCGCGGTAGATTGCGAGAGCTTTCAGGCCGAGACGCCAGCCTTCAAAATAGGCCTTTTCAATGTCGTCGGCCGTACTGTCCGTGGGCATATTCACGGTCTTCGAAATCGCCCCCGACAAGAACGGCTGGGCGGCTGCCATCATCTTGATGTGTGCTTTCCAGTGGATCGTTCGCGTGCCATTATTGGCCTTGAATGCACAATCGAAGACACTGACATGGTCGGCCTTCAAATCAGCAGCACCTTCGATCGTTTCCGAATCTTCAATGTGCTTGACGATCCGTTCGATTTCCGGCGAGTCATAGCCGAGCGTCTTGAGCGCCAGTGGAACCGTGCGATTCACGATCTTCATCATGCCACCTCCGGCCAATTGCTTGTATTTGACGAGAGCGATATCGGGTTCGATACCCGTTGTGTCGCAATCCATCATGAAGGCAATGGTTCCGGTCGGTGCCAACACCGTAGCCTGAGCGTTGCGATAACCATACTGTCGCCCTGAATCCACGCATTCGTCCCAGACCTTGCCGGCGGCGTTGCGAAGATATTCTGGGCATGTCGCATCAATACGGTCTACCGCATCTCGGTGCATACGCATCACGCGCAACATCGGTTCGGCGTTTTCTTTATACCCGGCGAACGGGCCTAGGTATCCGGCGATGCGGCTGGATGTCAGATAACCTTGACCGGTGAGCAGGGCCGTAATCGCTCCGGCGATCCCACGACCGGCGTCGCTATCGTAGGGAATCCCCATCGACATCAACAAACTACCGAGATTGGCGTAGCCCAAACCGAGCGGTCGGTACAGGTGGCTGTTCTTGGCGATCGCGGGAGTTGGATAGCTGGCGTTGTCGACCAGAATCTCTTGTGCCGTGATAAAAACAGACGCTGCTGACCGGAATCGTTCGACGTCGAAACCGCCCTCGGGTCGCTGGAACTTGCGAAGGTTAAGGCTCGACAGGTTACAAGCCGTGTCATCTAGGAACATGTATTCCGAGCACGGGTTCGATGCATTGATGCGGCCCGAATTTGGACAGGTGTGCCATTTGTTGATCGTGGTGTCGTACTGAACACCCGGATCACCGCAGGCCCAGGCTCCCTCGGCCATTTGGCGAAGCACGTATTTAGCGTCGTATTCGGGGCCATTCTTGGAGGGGTCGGTAACCCAGCGTGTTTTCCACTTCTTGCCTTCCTCAACAGCTCGCATGAACTCGTCGCTCAAACGAACAGAAAGATTGGCGTTCTGGAACATGATTGATGAATACGCTTCGCCATTGAAGTTGGCATCGTATTCACCACTGTCGATCAGAACTCGAGCTTTCTTTTCTTCTTTGTTCTTGCACTGGATGAATTCCAGAATATCGGGATGCCAGTCTTTAAGAGACTGCATCTTCGCAGCCCGGCGGGTCTTACCACCCGATTTCACCACAGCGGCAATTTGATCGTAAACTCGCATAAACGACAGCGGGCCAGAGGGGGTTCCGCCGCCCGACAGTTTTTCTTTCGATCCCCGAATCGTTGAGAGGTCGGTACCGGTGCCCGAACCGAACTTGAACAGCATCGCCTCGCTGGTCGCCAGACGCATGATGTCTTCCATGTTGTCATCGACTGCCTGAATAAAGCAGGCCGACGCTTGCGGAAGCTCGTATGACGTCGCGGGCCGCTCAATTTCCTGCGTCGCAGGATTGAAGTGGTAGTTGCCGCGGGCACCCTTCACTCCGTATTGGTGATACAGCCCGACGTTGAACCACACCGGGGAATTGAACGAGCCATACTGATGCAGGCACATCCAAGCCAGGTCACGGTAAAAATTCTCACCGTCCTCACGGCTGGCAAAGTAGCCTCCGGCAATACCCCAGTCTGCGATTGTACGGGCAACTCGGTGGATGACCTGTTTTACACTGGTCTCCCGTTCAGGTGTTCCATGCTCGCCGTAGAAATACTTCGAGACCACGACGTTAGTCGCCAATGGGCTCCAAGAGGCTGGAATCTCGCAATTGGTTTGCTCGAACAGAACCTTTCCATTTTCATCTTTAATGGCGGCAGTACGGTAATCCCATTCGACTGTGGCGAACGGATCAGTATCGGCGGGACAGAAACGGGGGGGAACCGACATGGCACGCGTCTCGGGCAGTTGTCGCCCTGACAGACCCTGACCGCCGGGAGCAGTCGTCGTGGCCGTGGTGGATCCGGACGAAGTCATTCCATTGGACTGGTGCATCATGCACACTCCTCGATTTCCAGAGTCAAAAAAACTGCCAAAGCCTGGCAGATGGCATGAAGAATCCATTTTCAGATGTAGAATCCACCGGTGTAGATGTCAATCCTTATCGACACAACGGGTAGCGGTTCTGATGTGTATTTGACGCTACATGTGGTAACGGCTGTAGGAAAGCCACAATAAAAATCACGGCTCGGAAAGTCAACAGTCTGAATCCAAACTGCTGTCGTCAGGACCCGTACAACCGGCCTAAGTCGAAGTCGAACAGCGACTTATTTCCTTGCGAAAAAATTGTGAATTTCTTCACTCGGCTCGTGTTTTCCGGAGTTTTCTGGGGCGTGTTGTGGATCGCAATTTTGGGGCTGGCGAAGAAACTTCCAAAATCCGAACAGTTTGCAGCAATTAAGATCTGCTAAGTGACCTCGGGTGGAAATTTTACCAAGAAAAACAGGGCTTTTTTGGTGTTGGCCATCGTTCCTTACAACCGTCGATGTGACCCAAGAAGCCGTTAATGCTTCGAGAGGGGATCATTCGGCATATCGTCGATTTCGACTCCAACGCGGTTGTGTATTGGAATTGAAATTCGGTGGAAACGTTTGTCGCCGATTGGGAGGGGAGTTCTGACGCATTTCCGATCGCTCAGGAATCGATCAGAGATGTGACATCGTCTTCTTCTGCGTTTGGCCTCCGTCGAATCAGGTGCATCAGAAGACCCTCTCTGATGCCCATTAAATAACCCTCCCTCTCTATAAATGAGCGTACAATCTCATATAGCTCGCTTGAGAAGGATCTCATAACCTCTGATCGCCATGTCTATTGAACCGGGCAAATCGCCAGGAAGGCCTTCTCATGCCTGTCGCTCTCGAAGTGTCCCGTTCGTCACTCAACGAACGGGGATTGCAACGCGTCCCACAATTACAACATCTGTTCGAAGCTCAGGTCGACCTTCATCCAGAGAGTATTGCCGTCGAATGTGGCTCATTCCGAATGACCTACCTCGCCTTGGACGAGGCCGCGAATCAACTGGCGCGATACCTTCGCTCGCTGGGTGTCGGTCCTGAAGCGAGCGTTGCCTTTTGGCTACCACGTTCCGCAGATGTTTATGTGGCCTTGATGGGGATTCTGAAAGCGGGCGGCGCGTATGTTCCACTCGATGCCGAATACCCGACGGATCGCGTCACTTATATTCTGTCAGATTCTGGCAGCAGAATCGTGATCTCGACACTTGAGTATGCGGATCAGCTGGCCGGCTTTGATGGGCAAGTCGTTTTCATCGACAACGATTGGCCAACGATCGCTTTGCAATTACCAGATCGTTTGCCTGACGGTGGAATCGAATCGACACCGGAAAATCTCTGTTACGTCATTTATACATCTGGCTCGACCGGCAAGCCAAAGGGCGTGCAAATCGAGCACCGTAATGCCGTTCATCTGGCCCGCACCGAAGCGGCGCGTTTCGCAATTCGGCCCGATGATCGCGTCTACCAGGGATTCTCGATCGCGTTTGACGCGTCGGTTGAAGAGTTGTGGTTGGCCTGGTGCGGCGGTGCGACGCTTGTGGCGGCAACCTCCGAAATGGTCCACGCTGGGCCAGACCTGCCCCGTCAATTGACCGAATTGGGTATCACGATTCTTTCGTGCGTTCCGACACTTCTCGCGATGATGGAAGGGGAATTACCCACCGTCCGTATTTTGATTGTGGGTGGTGAAGCCTGTTCACCCGACCTTGTTGCTCGATGGTGTGTGCCGGGCCGGCGGATGTTCAACACTTATGGCCCAACGGAAGCGACGGTCATTGCGACCTGGACCGAATGCGATCGAGCAAAACCGGTGACAATCGGTGAACCGTTGCCCGGCTATTCCGCTTTCGTAATGGACGCAGAAGGCCACGAGTTGCCATCTGGTGAAACGGGTGAACTCTATCTCGGTGGGGCTGGTCTTGCGCGCGGGTATGTCGGACGAGACGACTTGACGCGAGAGCGTTTCGTTTTCAACTCCACTTTCGCTTCGGGTGAGCAATCTCGCCGGCTGTACCGGACCGGGGATCTGGCACGCTGGACAGTTGGCGGACAGTTGGAGTTTCTCGGGCGAGCCGACGGCCAGATCAAATTGCGAGGATTTCGCATTGAACTTTCCGAGATTGAATCGGAACTACTGCGATGCCCAGGCGTTCGCGCCGCCGCAGTTACGGTACGAGAAGATGCACTCGGCGTCCAGCAGTTAATTGCCTACCTGGTCTCTCGAACGGCTGAAGAATTTGACGAAGACCAGTTGCGCCACCACCTTCGAGAGACACTGCCGGTTTACATGATTCCATCGCTGTTCGAATCGATCGAATCATTGCCCACATTGACCAGCGGCAAAGTCAACCGCAAGCAATTGCCTGCTCCTCGCTCTCGAGCGATCAGGCCAACCCGTGACGCCGCAAACGACTGGATCCCCCAGAATAATTTCGAGCGGCAATTGTCGCTGACCTGGAGTGAGGTCTTTTCGTCGAGCACGATCGGTCCAGATGAGGACTTCTTCATGGATCTGGGTGGACATTCCTTACTGGCCGCGAGGATGGTGTCGTCATTACGGCGATTTCCCGAATTTGCAGACATCTCGATGCTTGACGTTTATCAGCATCCGACGATCGCACAATTGGCAACGGTCCTGCGCGTCCGGCATGGTGCCCCGACATCGGCTGAGGCCACAACGAATGTTCCGGTAAATGATGAAAAGCAGCGAAAATCTTCGCGGCGACACGCCTGGTGCTCGGTTGTCCAAACGGTGGGGCTGTACTTCATCGTCGGCTTTTTCTCGTTGCAGTGGCTGGCGCCGTACCTGACCTATACCTTTCTACTCGATGACGGATATCCCGGTTTTGAAGCGGTCTTGCTATCGCTGGCAACACTCATCGTGCTCTATCCCGTCATGTTGGCGTTCTCGATTGTCGTGAAATGGGTTGTGATTGGCCGCATCAAACCGGGGCGATACCCCCTGTGGGGAACCTATTTTCTTCGTTGGTGGTTCGTCCAGGCGATTCGCAATATCGTGCCCACCAGTTATTTGACCGGAACTCCGCTGCTGACTTGTTATTATCGTCTGATGGGATCGCGGATTGGATCCAACGTCTATCTCGGGAATGATGGTGGGCAGGCCTACGATTTATTAACAATCGGTGACGACACCTGTTTAGGAGCCGATTCGCACTTCACCTGTGCGACGGTGGAAAACGGTTGGCTAATTCTCGGACCGATCGAAATTGGCCAGCGATGTTATGTGGGAACGCGCACCGTGCTACGGCCAGGTGCGCGAATGTCGGACGATTCGGAACTGGACGACCTTTCCCTGCTGTGCTCTGATGACACAATTCCAACCGGTCAATCCTGGAAAGGTTCGCCAGCGCGGCCCGTTGAAAAGCCCGCCGACTGGTCGCCGTCACCAACGGTGGCGAAGCCCTCGTTCTGGCGTCGCTTCGCGTATGGTTGGCTGTATGTTGCTGGCATCCTGGTTTTTCCTCTGTTGCCCATGGTTGCTTTTTTCCCCGGCATGGTTGTGATGGCTCATTTGAACTATCTCGATGAGCATTACTCTTATCTGGTCCTTGCACCGTTTGTTGCCACATCGTTTGTTTTTCTGATCAGCTGTGAGATTGTCGCGGTGAAGTGGCTATTGCTAGGGCGGGTCCGTCCTGGTACGTACCCCCTGCATCACAGCTTCTATTTTCGGAAATGGTTTGTCGATCGTTTGTTGCATCTCAGTCTGGATGTGATCGGCCCGCTCTACTCGACACTCTATCTGGCCCCCTGGTATCGCTTGCTGGGAGCGAAGATCGGTCGTCGAACCGAGATCTCAACCGCTTCGTTTGTCTCGCCCGATTGTCTTTACGTGGGCGATGAAAGTTTCGTCGCTGACGCAGTGTCGCTGGGAGCGGCCCGCGTGCAAAATGGCACCATGACGATCGACAATACGTACATTGGCCAACGGACATTTATTGGCAATAGTGCACTGGTTCCGATTGGTGCGACGATTCCGAATAACAGTTTGATCGGATGTCTTTCCGTTCCGCCAACGACGGACATGGCCGATGGTTCGTCGTGGCTTGGCTCCCCCTCTTTCTTCCTGCCGCAACGGCAAACGAGTACTGAATTCACTGAGGAAGAAACGTTTCGTCCCACCTCGTGGTTAGTAGCTCAACGGTTATTGATTGAATTCTTTCGGATCACACTGCCGTCCACGTTATTCATCATATTCACCAACGTATTGTTGTCCGCAATTTTGTTGATGCGGGACGCGATGCCACTTTGGCAGATCGTCGTGCTGTTTCCGTTGCTGTATGTGATTACCGGAAACGCGGCGGCGCTGGTGATGGTCGGTTTCAAATGGGTTCTGATCGGCCGTTATCGCCCTTGCGAGCGTCCCCTCTGGAGTCCCTTCGTGTGGCGGACGGAAGTTGTCACATCACTGCTCGACAATTTTGCCTCGCCATTTTTTCTCGATTTGCTCGCCGGTACACCGCACATTTGTTGGTTCTTCCGTCTTTTGGGAGCCAAAATTGGCAAGAGGGTCTATCTGGACACCACCGAACTCACGGAGTTCGATCTCGTCCAGATCGGAAACGATGTCGCCATCAATCTCGACTGCACACTTCAGACGCATCTGTTTGAAGACCGGGTCATGAAGATGTCGGCGATCAAAGTCGGCGACGGATGCAGTCTCGGCGCGATGTCGCTGGTTCTTTATGACAGTGAATTGGGGTCAGATGCATCCGTCGGGGATCTCTCACTTGTCATGAAGGGTGAAACGCTTCCTGCCAATACCTCATGGACAGGCATCCCGGGTCGACGACTGAATCGCGGTGACAATCCTTATTCTTGATCGAACGAATTACGGGGCTGAAGCCTTCAGGCTGAACTGCTTGTTTCGTAGTGATGGTACATACTCATCCGCCATCGACATGAGGCGGTGGTTCGCGGAACAATCCTTCATTTCATCGAGTGGAATCAGCCACCCTGCGTGGTTCGTCATTCGACGGTCGCAGCATCTCGATATTCTGTAGTCATGGTCCAGGTTGAAATACCGACCGTGCAACGGGACAATTCGTTCGCGCACGGCACATCTCACTCCGTCATGATTTGGTGTGTTTGGCATGTGTTATCGAACTCTCTCATGACGATGAAACTACCAGGAGGTCTCTGGCCGTGAAGAACTGCTTGTTTGGCATCGCTGTCGCTTTGTTTTTCGGTCCTATGCTGTCGGCATCTGCAGCCGAGAAGGTTCAGCCAGTACGCATGGGATGTGGCCTGATGACGTTCGATACGGTTCCCGGTTGGGGGCTGGGACCTGACGGAAAATCATTGATTGGTCCGACGCACGGCAGTGTTGTCATCGACAAGACTGGCAATATCTATACCAGTGCCAATCTGGGAGTTTTCGTCTTCTCTCCGGACGGCAAGTTGATTCGGCGATTTCTCGGAGACGAATACACCAATATTCATGACATGGAAATTTGCGACGAAGCGGACGGTGAATTTATTTATGGTGCTCGCAACAACAACGCCGAAGGCATCAAGTTCAATGCCGAATCTGGCAATATTGTTTTGAAGCTGCCCTTTCCGGAAGAGTCAGGGTTGAAGCTGACGAAAATCAGTCCGACGGCGATTACGGTCGCACCTAACGGTGATATCTTTCTGTCCGATGGCTACGCGAGTAACCATATTTTCAAGTTCGACAAGACCGGGAAATATCTGATGCACTTTGGGTCAAAAGGCAACGACCTCAAGCAATTCAATACGGCTCACGGCATGACCTTGGATACCCGCTATGATCCGCCTCGACTTTTGATTTGTGACCGTAATCACGAACCCAAAGGCCGTTTGCTGCACTATGATTTGAATGGAGAATTTATCGACGAGATCGTCACCGGCTTGGGGATGCCGACATCTGCCGCGGTCCAGGGCGACTACGTCTCTGTGCCCGATTTGCACGGTCGCCTTGTGATCCTCGACAAAAGTAACACGATCATTGCTGTCCTGGGTCACAATTCTGATGCCGCCAAAAGAGTGAACTTTAACGTTCCCCAGGATCAATGGATCGAAGGTGTTTTTAGCGGGACACACGGTTCGTATTGGGACAAAGATGGAAACCTGTACGTTCAGGACTGGAACGTTTCGGGTCGCCTGATGAAGCTGGTACGAGTTAAGTAGCCGATGGTCTCACCACGTTCTGGTAAGTCGAATCGCAGCGTTCTCAAGCGGCACATCGGTTTTGGCGGAGATGCTTCCGAGCCCGTCTTCGTGTGTCCTGCGTTGCGATTCGTCGAGTCCGGTTGGCGAGGAACGTATCAATCTGGGTTGCGAGTAAGTGCATGTTCTTTGATTTTGCGCAGATCGATCCGAAAGAGCAGTACAAGTTACTGGTCTCGACCATCACGCCACGTCCGATTGCCTGGGTTGTCAGTCAGAGCGGCGAAGGCGTGTTGAATGCCGCTCCGTTTTCCTTCTTCAACGCGCTATCGGGTGACCCTCCGGTCATTGGGATCGGCATGGGCAGTCATCAGCCGGATCGTCCGAAAGACAGTCGCGTCAACATCGAGAAGACCGGTCAGTTTGTCGTCAATCTGGTCGCGGAAGAAAACGCGAGGGCGATGAACGTGACGGCAATTGAATTCGATTACGGTGTGAACGAATTGAAAGAGGCGTCGCTGACGACGATTCCCTCGATCCATGTGAAGCCACCTCGCATTGCGGAAAGCCCTGTGGCATTCGAATGCGAACTGATCCAGGTCGTGAGCTTGGGGTCAGCGAGTGGATTAGTCTTGGGTCGGGTCCTGGCGATGCATATTCGCGACGATGCGGTGATTGATGCCAGTAAACATTATGTGGACACCCCCGCATTGAAGTTGATTGGGCGTATGCACGGTGCAGGGTGGTATGCCAAGACTTCGGATCTGTTCAAAATGGATCGTATACCAGTGCAAGACTGGCTGCGAGAACACCACCACTAAAGAAAGTGAAGGAGATCTTTTCCGGGATTGGCGGAGTGCAATGAATCTGTTGTCGACTTAACGTCCCAAAAATCAGGGTGACACGCCAGATTTTGGTTCAATCAACACGACATGTCTTGCTCCACGCAGACCTTATTCGCCACTATAACGATTGCTTCCGACGGCTTCTTCGAAAACCGCGAATTTTGATCGCTCGAGCGTGTTTTGGTTTGGGCACGCGGGGATGTGATGCCGACGGAATCCGCATTGAATCACTCTTGGTCGACTCGAGAGTGATTTCCTGAGAATCAGCGAGAGAGGATCTTACATCCAAGCGATCCAGCATTTCACTGGCCAATTCCTGAACGACGTCCCAGGTGGTGCGTGCATTGGGTTCGTGAACATAACGAGTCAGGCCCAAGGCCACCCATCGCAGGACGATACTCGTCAGGAACATCACCTGGAATTGTCCGAGTGACCAGCTGGCGACTTGCCACTGACGTCCCGACATCAATTCCATCGCCAATCCGGCGAAGATCGACGTTAAACCACCCACCATACCGGCGATCGCCTGCGTGGCCGCGATATACATCGTGCGATTGGCCGTGGGCGAATTCTTAATCATGAATCCGTTGTTGGCGATCAGGATTCCGGCGTTGAGAACCGCGTCGAGCATGAAGCAAGGTGCCAGAATCCAGAACGCGATAGTGGGCGATCGGGGAATCATCAGCAAGGCCAGCATGTTGCTGGATTTGAGGGCCACGCACATGACCAGCACCGGCTGCGAACCATGTGAATCGGCCCAGCGGCCCAGTGTCCGCGATAGCGTCGCACCACCCACCCATGAGATCGTCCAAAGCAGCAGCACGTGATACAGATCCATGCCAATCTCTGCCAGCAGATAAAGGCTGATGAACGGGGCGCCGGCCATGGCCGCGAAGTTCCAGAAACACATGAATCCGATGTAGCGGCGAAACTCGCGATTGCGAAATGGTTCGGCGAACACCTCTCTTAACCGTGGCATGGGAACTTGTTGAACCGGTGGTTCGGCCACCTTGTAAAACAACATTAGATCGATCACGCCGCAGAGGGTTCCGACGCAGGTCATCACCGCGTAACTGACTTCCGTGGACAGGCCGCTTTCGTGGATCATAAATGCCGCCGCGCACAGCGAGATGGCCGCCGCGATCTGCATCCAGACTTGTCGCTGACCCCAATAGCTGCTCAGGCCCTTGTGGGGCAGGTAATCTCCCATCCAACTGAGCCAAAGTGGCGAACTGAAATGGAGCAGGCCCTGGTTGATGGCTGTCGTCGCGAGCAGTATCCAGACCCAGAACTCGTTTGACAGGCCGGGAAACATCCACGGTCCCAAAGCCGTCGGCAAGAGCATTAGTCGGTGGGCGAGTGCTGTCCAAAACCAAATGCGCCGGCGATAGGCCAGATGGTTCACGACGATCGCAGCGACAAACTGCATGAACAGCATGAGTGTCGGTAGCGCACCCAGAACGCCGATATGAAACTCATTCGCACCAATGGATCGAATGTATTCGATCGTCGCGGGCGAAGTCGTCAGTTGGGTATACGCTGCGGCGAGACAGCCAGCGACAATAATCGCTCGCTTCGCACCCTTCAAAGGCCACACGATAAGTTCATCCGGGTGAAGTCGACGTTCCGCGAATAGAGATTGTTTCGCGCTGCCGATGATTCAGGAAAGGAAGTTTCAGGAGAGATTGGGTTTCTACCAGAGATGTCCTTTTCGGCAAAGACCGATTCGAACCGAACTTCTTCAAAAAACAGGGCAAAAATGGACTGACATTCCCGATCGGCGGGAATTCTCGTACATTTCCTGGTCGATCTAAAGGACGTTCAGAACAGCCTGTCAGGGAGTTTGGGATTTTGAAGATTCGCAGCCGCTTACTGACGAAGGTCGCGGCATTTTGTGCGGTCGCCGCCTGTCGCGTGCTTTTTGCAACTTGCCGCAAGCGGTTCATTGGCAAGATTCTTGAAGACGGCTTGAAGCCCTCGTACGATCAAGCCGATGCCGAGCGTTACATTCTGCTGGTCTGGCACGATGCATTGCTGCTACCGACGTTCGCGGCCCCGAAAACAATACGCAAACAATGCTGCTGCCTGGTCAGTAAACATCAGGATGGATCGTATCTCGCAGATGCCATGTCCTGGTTGGACTATAAAACCGTGCGAGGTTCCAGCAAACGCGGCGGTGCCGAGGCGATCAGGGAGTTGATTTCTGATACGGCGGGTCGTCACATCATCATTACTCCCGACGGCCCACGAGGTCCGCGGCGACAGATGAAGGTCGGCGCTGTGTTTTTGGCCTCTCAAATGGGCCGGGGACTGCTTCCGGGTGCGTTTGTCGTCAAACATGGTTGGCGTGTGCGAGGAAGTTGGACAGATCTGGTGATTCCGATGCCTTTTACTACGATCTATCTGATTGCCGGTGAACCGATTTCGGTTGTTGCCGACGCCCCTCGTGAGCAATTAGAGCGTTATGTTGATGTTGCTCAGCAAGGGATGGATCGACTGAACGAAGAGGCCGAGCAGATGTTTTCACGACAATCGGCTTCGAAATTCGATTCGCGGCGGAAAGCTGCTTGAAATCCGATCAACACGGTTTCGACATCCAACGCCGTAGTGGTATGGTGGACCTCCACACATTTTTGAAGGAGGTTTCTCGCCGATGCGCATTGGTTCCGTCTCTGTCGCCCATCCGATCACGCTTGCGCCGATGGAGGAACATACGAATCCCCCGTTTCGTCTATTGATGAAGCAACATGGCGCCAGTCTGGTTTGTGGCGAACGAATCGATGCTTGTGATGTCGCCAAACGTGATCGTCGCGCGATGCGGTTGCTGTCGACGGCCCCAGGAGAACGTCCCGCGGTGGGTCAAATCAGCGGCCGGGATCCGCATGAGATGGCCGAAGCGGCCAAAGTTGTCGAATCGCAGGGGTTTTCGATTGTCGATCTGAATTTCGAATGTCCGATTCGCCGTCTGATCGGACGCGGAGAAGGCGGCGCATTGATGTCGGATCCGGCCGCAATTGCGCGAATCGTCGAGGCGGTCGTGAAGGCGGTGAGCATTCCTGTGACACTCAAAATCCGTTCAGGTCCGGATGGTGAGCACGAAACCGCACCCGAGGTGGCCCGGCTGGCTGAGCGATCTGGTGCGGCGGCGGTTGACGTCCATGCACGAAGCGTCGCCCAGTCGTATGTGGGCGGCCCTGATTGGTCGGTGATTGCTCGCGTTAAACAAGCGGTCTCGGTTCCCGTACTGGGAAGTGGTGGCATTCGCGAAGCGGCAGACGTCGTTCGTTTTTTGAAAGAAACCGGTGCGGACGGCGTCGCCATCGGTCGTGGCTGTTTAGGCAACCCGTGGATTTTTCAGCAAGCCAGATCGCTCGTTCTGGGCGGCGCCACGATTGCGCCCCCGTCCGCTGCAGAACGGGCTCGCGTCCTGTTGCATTTGGTCGAAGGCGAATTCGACTACTACGGGAATCATCTGGCGCTGAAGCGCCTTCCCCGGACAAGTTGTTATTTTGCCAAGTTCTTGTCGGACTTCGCCGGCTTTCGCTCGTCCATTCAGAAAGTGAGAAACATTCAGGACTTCCGTCGCTTGGTTCGCGAACATTTCGCCTCCGTGGTGCCGTTGACGGCCGCATCCGGAGTTTCGGAGACGGATTGACTCGCTTGAGAATCGCCGAGCGACCTACTTTGCGATTCCTTTTTGGATCCGACCTATCCGGCTAAAAGCGTCCTCGCCTATAATCGATTGCGGCGGAATCTGCCGATGGACCGGCGGATTAATCCAAAGAAGGAGCGACGGATATGGACCGTACGATGAAGCGCACGATCGGACTACTGTTCATTCTGGTCTTGTCGGGTTGTGGCACGCCTGAGACCCGTTATCTTTCGTGTCGTCCCAGGCCGGCCGCGATCGAATCCCTGTCTTATAATGTTCATGATCCGTTTCCTGATGAGGATGCCGGGCCGATGACAGGGACTCGTCCGAGGGCCTTTATGAAGCCGTATAGTGACACTCGAAAAGATCTTGATTTGCGATATCTCAAGGCTGCCTATGGCTTTCCTCAACAACAAAAATATTCCTTGGATTCTTCTCCATCAGGTGGAGTCGCCCAATTCCCGGTCCAACCGATCTGGCGATCACCACCGGGGGCAACCCCGGTCGCCACAGTACCTTCTTGGCTACCCTGAAAGTCTGATTGTCCGGTGGTCGAAATCGACAGGGTTATTGTTTCTATTCGGCCTGCTGTTTATTGCGGGTAACTCGCCTCAGGCGTACGGGCAGTCCAAGGCCGGCCGATCGTTCGAGTCGCAGGGACAAGATTTCGTCACACCCGAAACGCAAAAGGTGATTGATCGCGGAATTGCCTATCTGGCGACTCACCAGGAGGTGGACGGTTCCTACGGTCGTAGTGGTAATTACAAACGGAACGTGGCCGTCACGGCGTTAGCGGGGATGGCCTTTCTGGCCGCCGGACATGTCCCTGGCCGCGGTCCCTATGCCAAGAACGTCGATAAATCAATCGAATATCTGCTTTCGAGCGTAAGTCCGTCGGGATTCATCAAGCGGCACGACAGTAACGAGCATGGACCGATGTACGGCCATGGTTTTGCCACGTTGTTTCTCGCCGAGGTCTACGGGATGAGCCCCAAAAAGGAAATCCGCGAGGCATTGAAATCTGCGATTCAACTGATTGTCAATTCGCAGAATAAAGAGGGTGGCTGGCGATACATGCCCGACGGCAAAGATGCCGACATTTCGGTGACCGTCTGCCAAATGATGGCTCTGCGTGCCGCCAGGAACTGCGGGATCGCTGTCCCCAAGACGACAGTCGATCAATGCGTCGAATATGTTCGCAAATGTCAGAATGCGGACGGGGGATTTCGTTATCAGCTTGTCGGGCGACCGATGAGTGATTTTCCTCGTTCAGCAGCGGGTGTGGTGGTCTTGTATAATGCAGGCATTAGCGATGGACGCGATCTCGATCGGGGCTTGGCCTATTTGTTGCGATCTCCCCCGCGCGGCGATTTGCTGCGGCATGATGCTCATTATTTTTATGGGCAGTATTATGCGGCTCAGGCGATGTGGCATGCCGGAGACGATTACTGGCGGCAATGGTATCCTGCGATTCGTGACGAATTGATCAGCCGTCAAATGCCCGACGGGGGCTGGGCCGACCCCACAATCAATGTGGAATATGGCACAGCGATGTCTTGCCTGGTGCTCCAGATGCCCAACAATGTTCTGCCAATTTTTCAGCGATAGCGATCTGATCAATGTCTGGACAACTAAGTTCGCGCATGAACAACGCCCAATTCTCCCAATATTTCGTGCCTCTGCTTTCGTTGGGGATCGTCGTTTTTTTCCAGGCTGGTTCGGCGGCCGAGACGATCGTTGTGACCGATATCGAAGGACACAAAACCAATGGCACGCTGATATCGTGGTCTGCCGACAAGTTGATTGTCGATACGGGATCGTTGCAAGAAATCTCTCGAACGACCATTCGATCAGTCACCTTCGAACATCCGACAAATGGTGTCTCGGGTGGCCAATCCCTCATCTGGTTTTCCAATGGTGATCGACTTTCGGCCCACCCAATCAAAGTGACCGATGATCTACTCACGGTATCATGGCCTCTGTTGGGTTCTGTCGATCCTAAACCGATCCCACTGGAGAAACTTTCCGCGATCATTTTTGAGCTGCCTGCGACGATGTTCGATCAATATCGTCTGTTTGCCGACCTCGAAACTCTTCCGCCAGGAAGCGATCTGGTGATGCTGATAAACGGCGACCGTTCAACTGGCGAATTTCAGCGATTGGATGCGTCATTCGTGGAATTGAAGGCGAACAAGAATTTGCTCAAACTCGACCGAAGCCGAACCCGCGCAATTCGATTGAACCCCGAATTGACGAATGCCACGCGGACAAAAAGTCTTCGTTTCCTGCTGTCGTTGACGGACGGCAGCCGACTGACGGCGACCAGCCTTGAATCGAACGGGGACATGCTGGAGGTCAATTCGCTGGGACTGGGAAAAGTGATCTTATCTTTGAAGAATGTGGTCAGCTGCTCGTTGTTCGGTGGACGGGTGATTCCGATCAGTGACTATGAACCGTCCAAGGTCGAATTCACTCCGTTTTTATCGTCAACCTGGCCGCTCGTTCGTAATGCCAATGTCTGGCATGGACCTCTCGTACTGCGAGGTACCGAGTTTGCGACGGGTCTGGGAACCCACAGCCGGATGGCAGTCACATACGATCTACGTGGTCACGAACAGGCATTTCAAAGTGTTGTCGGGATCGATGATGTGGCCAATGGCGCAGGCAGTGTGGTCTTCGCCGTCGATGTGGATGGTAAGCGGGTCTGGACTAGCCCGGAACTCACGGGGAAATCAGCCGTGATCAGCGTTCCTGAACTGACACTTCAGGGGAAAAAAAAGCTGACGTTGCTGGTTGATTTCGGACAGTATGCGGATGTGTCGGACTATGCAGATTGGTGCGATGCGGTGTTGATCGTCGACTCAGCGCATTCCAAGGAAGAAAACTAATCGATGGATTCCTTTCGTTTTCATTCATGGATCTGGCTGTTAACTGTGCCGGTGGTCGCCGTGATTTTGCGTTGGCGATTCAACAAACGGCGCCGACCGGCTGTGATTTTTTCCAGCGTGTCGGATCTGAAGGGACTGCCCGTGACGCCCCTGCAGCGGATTCGACGCACAATGCCGACCCTGTATGGTGTTGGTCTGTGTTTGATCATCGCCGCGCTGGCTCGACCGCAATCGGGTAAATCGGAATCACGAGTCACGGGCGAAGGGATCGCCATCGAGTTGGTGTTGGATATCTCGGGCTCGATGGAAGCTCTCGATTTTCAACTGGCCGGTAAGGATGTTTGCCGATTAGACGCCGTTAAGCATGTGATCGGCGAGTTTGTACTAGGTTCGCCCGCCCACGGTCTTGTCGGGCGTCGAGATGATCAAGTTGGCCTGGTGGCATTTGGAGGTTTTGCCGACAGCAAATGTCCATTGACGCTCGACCATGGTGCGTTGATCGATATCGTCAATGGACTGGAAATTCCGAAGCCGGTTCGTGACCAGCGCGGGAGAATCATCAACCAGCAGGCCCTTCAGGAAGAATTAGCCACCGCAATCGGCGATGGCGTCGCTTTGGGTTTGGATCGGCTGCGAAGTGCGAAAGCCAAAAGCAAGGTGCTGGTGCTTTTGACCGATGGAGACAACAACGCGGGTGCCGTCGATCCTCGCGAAGCGGCGACGATCACACGCGAGTTGGGAATCAAAATGTATACGATCGGGATCGGGCGCAATGGCGAAGTCCCCTTCCCTATGGAAGACGAATTTGGCAAACGAATCCTGGTCGCGAGGCGGTTTCCGATTGACGAAGATTTGCTACGCGAGATGGCTCAGACGTCGGGAGGAGAATATTTTCATGCGTCCGATGCCTCTGGACTCGCCAAGGTTTACGCTCAGATTGATCGATTGGAGAAGTCGGAATTCGCCGAAACGAAATACTCGGAATATACTGAACTCTTTCCCTGGTTCGCCGGACCAGGGTTTGCGCTGGCCATGGTGGTTGGTGTCTTGAATGAAACCCGTTTTCGCTCATTGCCGTAACGTCAAGAATCCATCGGAAAATCATCGTCGACTATGGAATGGCAGCACCCGGAAGCGTTGTATTTGATCTTGCCGCTTTGCGCAGCATGGCTTGGACTGACACTGTATTCGAACCGTCGGCGGCAGGTCGCTTGCGAGACGTTCGCCGCGACGACGATGTGGTCGCGGATCTTCCCGAAACAATCTCCGCTGCGATTTTGGATGAAGCTGGCATTGCGTGAAGTCGCGATCATTTTTGGCCTGACGGCACTTGCTGGACCACGTTTTGGGATGGAATACGAACAAGTCGTGCCGCGAGGAAGCGACCTTTACGTTCTGATTGATGTCTCCCGATCCATGCTGGCCGACGATGTGCCACCGTCGCGGTTGGGGCGGGCGAAGGCCGATGTGTTGTCTCTCGTCAACCGTCTGGAAGGCGAGCGGATCGGTTTGATTGCGTTTGCTGGTCAGGCCGTTGTGAAGTGCCCGCTGACGGTCGACTACGACTCCTTCCGCCGCGCGCTTGAGGAACTCGATCCCGACAGTGCGCCGCGCGGCGGTACCGCCATCGGCGACGCGATTCGCAAAGCGATCGAAGTCTTTCACGCGAAGTCGGACCGTGACCAAGCTGTGTTGCTGATCACTGATGGAGACGATCAGCAGTCGTATCCGCTGGAAGCCGCTGCCATCGCGGCCGAGAGGCACGTGACGATCTTTACGTTGGGTTTGGGTGATGCCGAGCGTGGCGCGCGAGTCCCTCAAAAGGCGAACACCAAAACGTTTCTCGAATATCAAGGCGAACAGGTTTGGAGCAAACTCGATAGTGACCTGTTGCAGCAGATTGCGCTCAAGACCGCGGGCGTGTATATTCCCGCGGGTACGCGTGCGTATGACTTGGGTGAACTTTATACGAGCCATCTGCAAGGTCGGCGAAGCGATGATGCGGCGACTCAACAGCGAATTCGTCGTTCAGAACGATTTCAGATCTTCCTCGCGATTGCTCTGATCTCCCTGCTGGTTGATCTGTCTATTACCTCGTTTCGCCGCGTTTCGCGATTGTCTCCTGACGAGGAAGACCAATCGACGAACCAAGCTTCGGGACGCCAGGGCTCGGTCAAACCAAGGACATCATTGCCAGTCCAAGTCTCTATGATCGTCCTGGCGCTTGGTAGTTGTGTTAGCGAGGTTTGTCGGGCGACCGAGCCATACACGGAAGTGCGCGAGGGGTTGAAGTTCTATGCGAAGGATCAATTCGACGAAGCACAAGAAAAATTCGCAGCGGCCAATGAAGAACTCGACAAACAAAAATCAGCTGCAGCGGCTGTTGCCGCTTTTGATGAAGCATGTGCCTATCATCGCAAAGGTGATTTGGAGCACGCTCGCGACTGTTATTTGCGGGCTGGTTTAAGTCAGGAGCGATCAATTGCAACCGCCGCGCATTTTAATCTGGGAACGCTGGCGGCAGAACAGGCCCGCACTTTGTGCGGTGATCATCCCGAAAACGTTCCGCCCGATAAGCGGCCGCCGATTCTCGAGCAGCTTGCACAGGCCATTGCTGCCTATCGTCATTGTTTGGAGTTGCAATCCGATCATGCGCCAGCACGGCGCAATCTAGAACTGGTTCGACAATGGATCAAGTACTACACCGACCGCTGGCACGAACAGGATCGTCAGAAACGACGAGATGAATCGAACTTGCTTGTGTTTCTGGAATTCCTGATGAAAACGCAAACCGTTTTGCGGGAAGCAGTCAATCGTCTACCTGAGGCCGTTACTACCGATAACTTCGCCGAATTGAAACGAGCTCAAGAAGAACTCCGCGAAGAAATACCGACGCTACGGGAAAAGATCGACAAGGATCTGCGTCCGCAACCAGACCCCAACGCCCCGTCCAATCAACCGGTCTCGAAAGAAGTGGAAGAGGGCATCACGCTACTGCAAGGCTGGGCGGATACTGCAGGGCAAAAGATGTCAGCCGCCTCACGGCAGATCGGAGTTCGAGAACCCGACAAGGCGGTTGTCGAGCAACAGGCGGCGATTGAGGAATTGGAGAAGATCTGGGACGCCGTTGTTCCGTTTCATCCGTTGCTTGCCGCCGAGCTGGTTGAGCAGACATCGATTGCGAAAACACTAATGCCACCTTCTGTTGATGGCGAAAACCCGATTGAGAATTCGGCGGACCCCACAGAGAAACTCAGTATCGACGATCCACGTGCTTCGAAGGAAGAAAACACTGATCGATCGAATACGCAAAACCGGGTTGCGGAATCGTCGTCCATCACGATCGCTGATGACGACCTGGTGAAGTCGGAAGAAAGTCAGACCCGGACTTTGAAGAGAACTCGACTGTTGGCTCCCAAAGCCGAAGCAGAGCTCAATCGACTGGGAAACGAGCCGTCGTCACCGATCGCTGCCGATGACGACAAACCCCACGATCTTGATGATGCTTCTCAATCGCAGCAGGTCGATCCTGAACAGATCAAAGCCGGCTACCGTAAAGCGATCGAACTGGCACCCCAAGCCGTCGAGCAAATGGAACAGACCATCAAAGCCCTGCAGCAAAAGGATCGATTGACTGCTAGACAACGAGCCGAGGACGCCCGACGAATTCTGGAAGAGATTCAACAAGCGCAACCGAAAAATAACCAGCAACAAGATCAACAGAAGCAGGATCAACAACAGGGCGATGATCAGCAGCAAAAGGCCAACGAACAGAAAAGTGAAAACAAAGAGCAGGACGGCCAGAAAGACCAGCCGCAGTCCAAGCCCGACGACAGACAATCAAAAGAAGACCAGCAAGAACAAGATCCCAAACAACAACAGCAAGTGTCACAGGATCGGGTTGAAGACGCCTTGCGGAAGGTTCGTGAACGGCAGCAGGAAAAACGGGAACGAGATCGCAAGTTCAAAGGACAGTTTCTCGGGCGAGCACCGGTTGACAAGGATTGGTAATGACGCGGTCTTCTCCTTCACGCATCTTTCGACATGGTATTGCCGGTCTAGTCATGTTGGCGATCTGGCTCGGGACCGGTCTGTCGTGGGCCGCTGATGAACCCGAGATCCAGGTGGCGATCAGTGCGGACGAAATCTTTGTTGGCGATAGCGTCGACTTTCATGTCGAAATCCGGAACTCAAAAAATCCTTCGGCACCTGACATGTCGGCCGTCAAAGCGGAATTCGAAGTCGTCGCGAACGGTGACGAATCGCGGAATCAATCGTCAACTTTTATTATCAATGGACGCGTGACTCAGCAAAGCGTTTTCAGCCATGTCTATCATTTTCGTCTGATTCCGAAGACGGCTGGAAAACTGACGATCCCGGCGGTGACAGCGACCGTTGATGGCAAGATGCTCTCCGGCAACGAAGTCGCGTTGCGGGTGATCGAACCGGAAAAGCAAGACCTGGTACTTGTCGAAATCGAAATCAGTCACGCGAAGGTCTATCCGACCCAGCCTTTCACGGTGACAGCGCGGGTTCTGGTTCGTCCGCTGCCCAACGACGGTGATCTCAATCCCCTGTCACCCCTTCGAAGGCGACCGCCGCATCTTCAGGTCAACTGGGTCGATCCGGAATCAGGACTGAAAGTGGAGGAAAAGACGCGGTGGTTGCAACCACTTCTCACCAATGATGGAATTGGCTTTACGTTGAACGATGTCGCCATTCGCACTGGATCGTTCTTTGATGGTGACCGTAGCGCTGTGCTGGCACTTTCCAAAGGCCGGGAAGTTCGCGACGGACTCGATGATAAGCCGATCCGCTATTTCGTGTATGAACTGTCGCGGACAATCACACCTGAAAAGACGGGTGATTATTCGTTCGGGCCGATAATTGTGAAAGGAACATTTGTTTCGGGGGTCGAGCAACGGGAATATGTGGCGCGAAGGCTGGTTGCAATTGCTCCGGCAACAACGGTCGAAGTTCGCGAAGTTCCTTCACCGCGCCCTCCCACCTTTTGTGGTGGGATCGGAAAATATCAGGTAACGGCTGCGGCCAGTCCCACGACGCTCCGTGTTGGTGATCCACTCACGTTGATGCTCGATTTTGAGCGGGGGGCCCAATCGGGCTCGCTCGAATTGATCTCGGCTCCCGATCTGTCGAAGAACACTCAGCTGGCGGCTGATTTTGACTTGATCGATAAAAATCCAACGGGACGAATTGAAGGATCGGTCAAAAAGTTTGCCTACGCGATTCGGCCCAAACGCCCGGATGTGAGTATCCCTGCGCTGTCGATTTCGACATTCGACCCGCAGACTGAAGAATTTGTGGAGACGGGAACGTCGGCGATTCCATTGGAGGTCTCTGAATCGGGGCGTGTGACGGGCGGCGATTTGGTCGGAAGCATGCCATCTACGGGTTCCAACACGATCAAAACGCGGGCGGAAGGGATCTCGCAGAACATTATCGATCCGTCCGAATTACGAGATGAACGCCTGAGTCTGATCGCGTGGAGCGAAGCGGTTTTGGCAATCTGGGCCATGGCCGGATTGTTGATGTTGATCGTGCCCCTTTATGGGCGTAAGTCATCCGATTTCGTCTGGCAACGACGTCAACAGGCTCGCCGATCGGCCCAGCGTAAACTGACGGAAGCTCGAACGTCTCTTGCTGAGGGGCGGTCCGACGAAGCGTTGGGACAGGCTCGATCGGCAATCATTGGGTTGGTAGCCGACACGCAGAATCGGATTGCCGAAGGGCTGACGACAGTGGATGTGGCCCAGATTCTGTCCACGGCCGCAGTCCCAGTAGAAGACCGTTCCGACGTATTGCAATTGTTGGAATCGATCGAATCGGCCGAGTACGGTGGGGGGCGATCTGCCGATCCGGCCGCCGCCATCGAAACAGCTACTACTTTGATCGCGAGAATTTCTCCCTTGCTTGAACGAGGATTCTGAGTGATGAGCAAGGCCTTTCCAATTTGTTTATTGCTGTTGGGATCATTGTTGGCAAATCTGTTCGCCAGCGATTCGGGTGTGCGCGAGCGTTCGTTCGTGCGGGCACTCGAACTTTTTGATTCTGCTCAGTCGCCGGATGACTATCGAGAGTCTGCGAAAGTGCTGGAGTCAATTTTGGCTGACGGATATCGCAGCGGCGCTGTGTATTACAATCTTGGTAATGCCTACTACAGGGCTGGTGAATACGGTCGCGCGATTTTGAATTATCGGAAGGCAAAATTGTTCCGACCGCGTGATCCCTATTTGGCGGCAAACCTCGCACAAGCACTTATCTCTGCTCCAGGACATCTGACCGAAAGTCCCGCCCCGTGGTGGACGCACGTGCTGTTTTGGACCGAATGGCTGTCTTATCCCACGAAAGTGAAGGTCGTCTTCGTTGAACTTGCTTTGGTGGCCATTTCGATAGCATCGGCTGTTTTGCTTCGTCGTCCACGTCTGAATTTTGTTACGGGCGGACTCTTGATCATCTCGCTGGCGATGGGTATCGATGTCGCCTTGGGCTACGCCGATTTTATGGGGTCACGCCGCGCCGTGATTACCGGAGAGACGATTGCTCGAAAAGGAATTGGGACGTCCTACGAAGCGGCGTTTGATCAACCGCTTCGTGATGGTGCTGAGTTTCAAGTACTGAGTGAAGCGTCCGATTGGACTTTCGGCCATTTCGAGAATATTGGCGATGGTTGGATCCGCAATGAATTTGTTGCCCGCTGAAATGGGCTTGTGAAAGAATGCAAATGGAATATCGCACGCTCGGCCAGACCGGACTCAAGCTTTCCGCCTTAAGTTTCGGTGCATCGTCATTGGGAGCAGAATTTCGTCCCGTCGACATTAACGAAGCGATTGCTGCGGTTCCTGCCGCGCTCGACGCGGGGATGAACTTCATCGACACCTCACCGTTTTACGGCCGGGGCATGTCCGAAGTGTTGTTGGGAACAGCGCTGCGTGGCATTCCTCGCGACAAATATATGCTCGGAACAAAACTGGGCCGATACGATAAATCGCATTTCGATTTTTCCGCACGTCGGGTGGTCGAAAGCGTGGATGTCAGCCTGCACCGAATGGGAGTCGACTATCTGGATATCTGTCTGTGTCATGACATTGAATTTGTCGAAATGCAGCAAATCGTTGACGAGACGCTGCCCGCGCTCAGGGCCGTTCAACGACAGGGAAAGGTTCGTTTTGTCGGTATCTCCGGATACCCGATGAAGATCTTTAAGTTCATTCTCGACCAGATCGATCTCGACGTCGTGCTTTCGTATAACCACTATACATTGCAAAACACGATGTATGGTGATCTTGTCCCATATTTGAAGTCGAAGAACGTTGGCATCATGAATGCCGCGCCCTTCTCAGCCCGATTGCTGACGAATGACCCCTTGCCGCCATGGCATAAGGCGACGCCCGAAGTTCGTCGGATTGCAAAAGCGGCTGCGGACCACTGCGCCAGTCGCGGTAGCGACATCGCCAAGCTGGCTCTTCAGTACTCGCTCGCCAACCCCAATATGACGTCCTGTATTACGGGATCGGCACGGCCGGGACGGATTCGAGAATGGGCGAAATGGGCCGCCGAACCGCTCGACAAACAATTGCTCGAAGAGGTACAGACGATTTTGAAGCCGATCCACAACTGGTTCTATGTGGAAGGACGCCCCGAAAATAACGACGCCTTTCCCGCATCTTAGGCACCGATGCTCACCAGGGGACTTCCATCAGATTGACAATTTTGCGTGCCATCGATTGGTAGGCATCGTCCATTGCCGTGGCGAGTGATTGACCAATTTCCGGCGCGAATTCGGACTGCGCCGTCATGGGAATGGCTTCGGGGGAAAGCGGAATTTCTTGTTGGGCCAAGACCTGTCCCGATCGAAGATCTTCCCAGGTGACTTTGACCATCAATGAAATCTGTAACTCTCGCGGATCGTCGTAGCGTGTTTCGCCCAGCACGTCTTTGCGAAAGCTGACGATCTGTCCGGTCAGTTTTGTATCGGCATCCAGCCCTTTGGCCAGGCGATAAGACGAGCGTTTCGTGAGTTCGTTTTGGACGGCTTCGGTCAGCTGAAATTCCAGGCCCCTGCGAGTGGTCAAGTTCTCGAAGATCGGCACAGAGACCGTTTTGATATCGCGGGAGAAATTATTTCCCACCGTATAGCCGCAACCCGTCAACGTCGTCGCAAGCCACAAGCAGCCTGCAAATTGGAGAAAGCATCGACGCTGAATCGGCGCGGATCCTAAACGAAGTGAGTGCGGTGATGCGTCTGAGTGAATCGAAGAACACAACGTCCACGCAGCCCGTCTCACGGTGTGACGAATACTAATTGTGGGACATCGTTTCGTATTCATTTGACATCATCACGAACATCAGCGGTCAGTTTGATCGACTGAACGGGATTTTTTTATTTCGTACCCGAGTCGGCGTCTTCCGGCAGTTTTCGCGGTGGCAAACCAAACGGCCAAAGTCGACGAGATTTGGTGGGAGTTTCTGGGTCGACGTTCCGAGGTGTTTCGGTCTCGTCCGTCTGACCATCATATTCCTTATCGTCGGACGGATCTGTTGGCTTGTCGGTGCCGTCGTTCGAGTTGGAGCTAGCCTTCGACTTGCCGGATTGCGTCGAACTGGTGTTGCTGTGCTTTTTCTTTTTGGGCGTCGAAGGTGCTACGTATTCCACCATCCGGTCCCAGGGATTTGTCTTTTTCTTTTCGATGGAGGTCAAGAAGATCGCTCCGCTCTCATATTCCGGACCTAATTCCACCAGTTTCGCTTTCGCCTTCTCCGCATATTGGGATTTGGGGTACTGACCGATCAACTGGTGACAATAGACGGCGGCGGAACGTTTGAGCTTCTTGCGCAAGTAGAACTCAATTTCCGTCCAGATGACGAGGGCTTTCGCATCTTCGATTCGTGCGAGTTCGTCCCGTAGGCGGTCTGCTTCGTTGAGATTGGGATACAGACGTAGCGTACTTTCTTTCAGGAACTGCGCTTCTTGAAGCGTGCGGCTTTCATAAGCGGGACCCTGATAGGACATCAATTTCACGTGAGATCCCAGCACGAACGCATTTTGAACGTGAGGACTGTTGGGAAATGTTTCACGAAGCATCTGAAAGTAACGATCGGCTTCGACATAGTTGGCACGACGGGCATGGTAGCTGGCCACCAGCATCATCGCGTCGTCGGCTAGCGGGCCGGTCGGATCGTTCATCCAAACAGCTGACAGCGCGGCAACGCCGTTGCCGGCCGTGTCGAATAGAGGTTCTTTCTTGTTCCGGAAATTCGGATAGAAGATCGGCTTCTTTTGGGGAACTTTCGGCGGTTCTTCCGAAGGCAGAGCTTTCGTCGGATCTTCGAAGTTGACCTGTTTGATTTCTTCCAATGTGGCGACTTCAGGGAAGTCGAGCCACAGTCGACCGATCTTAAACAGACGTTCGCTGACCACAATCATGTGCCTTGTCGACGGAAAATCCTTAAGCAAGACCGCATAAGCGTCGTGGGCCACGGCATAGTGCTCTTGCTCCCACGCGGCTTCGCCCTGCATGAACAGCGCATCTTCGCGGATCTCACTCTTCTTGAATTCTTTCGCGACTTTCTTGAACGCTTTTTCTGCCTCTTGATATTTCTTTTCTTTGAAGAGCTCGGTTGCGGCAAGGTATTGCGGTGTACCCTTGATCGGCTTTAGTGAATCGTCCGCGACCTTATCTTCCTCTTCTTGTTTCTTCTTGAACAGGTTCGTCAACGACCGCTGGGTAGGGCCTTGAATCCGATCGAGGTTGGGAGAGGTGTCCTTCAGCAACGCCGATTTTTCCCAAGGCGTCGCACATCCTGCCGTCAAATACAACAACGCCACCACCCAGACCAAAGGCCCGCGTGTGACGGTGAATTGACAAGGCATCTTATTGTTCATGGTCATCCGTGACCGTATTACCGCCGCAGGGCGATAGTCAGAGATCGAGATATTTCAACATTTTCGGGCGGCGGCCCAAGACGTGACTCATCGCGGCAGTTGTGACGTGTTTGATTTCTTTTAATTGTTGCGGCGTCAGATTCAGGCGTTTCCAGGCTTGTTCACTCTCGCCGGCCAACAACCGCAAGGCGGCGGCTGTCCCGGCATGAATCGAAATCTGTGTGTACTCTTCTTTCTGGCATTCCGGGCAAATCAGGCCTCCCTCGGAAACCCAAAAACCAAACGTGCGCCCTTCTGTCAGTGTTGCACCGCACGCGGCACAGTTCTCAAAGTCCGGTAATTGTCCAATTTCTCGCAGTAACACCAATTCAAATCGCAGGACACCCAGCATCAGGGTGTCTGTGGTTCGAAACATCTCCAACGCCTCTTGCGCAGCGATATACAGCGCCAGATGTGGGTCGTAGTCTTCCGTCAGTCCTAACAGTAATTCGGCGAGGTAATAACCAGCATAGAGACAAGTCAAATCCCGTTCTTGAGGATGAAATCGAGAAACGAGTTTGGCTTCGGTGAGTAAATCCAGTCCAGACGTGCTCTTCCGCAGGAACACTATCTGACACGTCGAGAGAAGGTCAAGAGCGGATTCAAACGGTCCTTTAAGCTTCCGCCCACCCTTCGCCAACCCCGAAATTTTGCCAAATTCACGTGTGAAAATGACCACGATCCGACTGGTTTCGCTGAAGTCCGTGACCCGCAGAATCAAACCTTCGGACTTTTCACTTGACATCGCGAATCTCAACCACCGTATTACAGGTCACAACAGACAGAAACCGGAGAATTTGCCCACACATTCGTGACCGTTCTTTCGTCAGCAGTCAACATTGACCGCAAATCTGTCATCGATCAATGGATTCCACCGACCGATTCGAACAGTGCGGTTAGCCGTTCTCAGAATGGACTTTGCCGTTCGAGGTGACTCGAGAATCTGTCGCGGGGATTCCCACAACCGGTAGCGCTTCGCGCGCCGGGCGATCGGCATCGTCGGCGGCGATATGGTCATGTGGGACTCCATCGACGTCCTGCCGCAATAAGAGATAGATCACGGACGCAGCAGACCAGGAGAAACTAATACTCACCCCACTCTCCACCGAAGTGACTAGTAATCTCAATGGTCCGAGCATCGATCCGCGAGCAGCCTCATCTCCGCAGCCGAATGCCACGGTGGACAGGGCACACCAGGTGGTGGCGTCGCCAACAAACTTAACCACGACGGTCAGCACGAGTCCCACCAACAGGCTGAGAGATAAATAGCTTGCCGCATGCCAGGATCGTCCTGTCAATCCGCTATAAGCTCGACTGAGACTGCCGAAGCTGTCGCAGTCGTCTGTCGAAACCGCGGCGATCATCAGCGGCCAACCGAAAAGGGTGGCCAACAACAAGATCGCCATGGCGAATCCCATGATCGCCGCCAAGGGTGATATCACAAACAGCCAGATTGATCCCAGAAACGGCAGACGTCCCAACAATCCGAGCATTGCGATGGAGATTCCAATCAGCAAAGTGACCGTGAGGGGGATCAGTGGAGCGGCAAGGGCGGTTGCCCACCTTTTGATTCCGTAATCCACGGCGCGTTGAACGGTGGATTCGTCGTTGCCTGCGAACAAGAAAGCGGACCGTCGACAGAGGATGATGCCCACCAGTGACCAGACGCCGATGGCCAATACAAATTGAATGACTCCGTTCAACTGGGCTGCGGTTCCCGCCGTCGTCCGCAATGCGAACACCGCAGGCTGAACCACACTTCGCCAGGGGCCTGCCAGCGTTTGAGCGTCGCCGGATACAATGAATGGCGTTGCTTTCAATGTGTTCGGCCAAGTTTCGACGGTCATTTCCGTTACCACAACAGAACGATCGATGGGCAGAATTCGATCAACAAGCCCAGTAGTGATACCCAGCAAGACCCAGGTGACGGTGGCAATTACGACGGATGCGGGTGAAAGAGCGATCCCTGCGGCTTCTAAAATTCTCAGCGCAGGGAATCGACGCCTTAGTGAAAATCGATCAGCCGATACTTTGTCTGGCATTCACAACCCTTAACTTTTGGTGCGTTCGAGTTGCTTCTTCTTAGCCCGCTCGTCGCAACATCTGCACGAAGTAATCAAGTACCCCCTGCGTGTCGACTTCGAGCAGCGCCTCGACGTTATGGTGCCAGGCAGGCTGTTGACGACGATCAAACACCGTCATGCCCCGCGTGAGGCGGCCTTCCGTTTCGACATCCACAGATAACGTCGTTTGCTTGAACAATCGCGGTTGCGAGACGGCCGCTAGTGCCGTCAATTCAGCCAACCAGATCCCTTCGACGCCCAGATGTTGTCGATGGGCGCGCAAGGCAAATGGCAGCAAATGGCGAAATAAACCACCACAACGAGTCGATTCTGTTAACCCCAGCCGATCGAATTGATCGAACGTTAACATTGCTCGCTGGCTCACGTCACGGGGAACGATCGATTTCATCGTGGGCGATTTCAAAACCACTCGAGCTGCTTCGGGGTGATGGAAGACATTGAATTCGGCGACCGCCGTAACGTCTCCTTCACTCGCGACAGTCCCCGCCAGACAAACCAAACTCCGCAAACTACCAAGGAATCCCGCGTCCCGGTCGGCGGCCAAGGCCACGTTACTAAGGGGGCCCAGCGTCAATAAGGTGATTTCATCGGGATAATCCCGCGCTAATTCCGTCATCAATTTCGCTGCATCTCGGGGGTGGTGCAGATCGGCACTGGCCACAGGCCAGTCGCCCAATCCGTGTGTTCCGTGTAGCAACCGCTGATGAGTTTGCCAATCTGGAGATGGGGCCGCGCATTCTGCTTCGACCATCCGCTGTGCGCCGTCGGCCTGCCCGATGCGGGGCCATTTGGGAGGATCGAGTGCTTCGACCAATGCTTGCAGGTTTCGCCCTGCCTGCACGGCTGACACTGCTCCACCGACAGCGGTCAAGGCAATGACGTCTAGTTCGGGATCGGCCAAGGCGATCGCGATCGCCAAGGCATCGCCAATCCCAGGATCTGCATCAATGATGATCTTTTGTGGCATGAGAGTATTTTCTCGCGGCGATCGTTGAGCGAATCTTGAGCTCCCATTTCCGCGTCAAAACATTCGGGAGTTTTTTTGGACAGTTCGGCAATCCAGTCCGATTGCCGAAGGCTTTCTCTTTTTACGAGTTCTCATTGTCCCATCGGCAACCCGACCAAGTACGGGTTACCGATAACGAAGATCGTAGACCGTCGCTCCCTGCCATTCAATCCCCGTTTATTCCTCAACCATGGAAATGGGCATCAGGAAGATTCGGATCTTTGAATTGGCGACTTCTTTAATGACTTGCCGGCGCTTTGGCGTGGCAATCGCCCGATCGGTCACTCGGCCAACAGATACCCTGTTTTCGCGGGAGTTGTCTCTGTTTACTTCGAGTTCAAAAATTGACCCGCAATAAGACATTGGCATGACAAGCCAGACAACGCCCTGATAAGCAAGTCAAAGTGATGGCGAGCAGAACGACTTCGTCGGCGTACACCGGCGAGACAAATATGAGGAGGCGCGTCAGAACACCAAATGTGATGTACGCCGCACTAGAAGGCCTGCTGCACTGACTGACTCGCAAAACAAGATCAACGAGCCTGACGTCACGACCCATTCGACATCAGTGTTGGAACCCATCATCACCGCTGCCAGGAAAGGAATCAGTCCCAATCCGCTGAAAAATGCCATATGGAAAAGCATCCCGTCTGTTCCACCGGCAATGAAAAAGTTCCTTCCGTACGATGGGCTTGGTCCAGCAACGGCCCGCCGAAAATCGAAAGAACGATCGTCGTTGAGCCACCAGTCCGCGTGCATTCACTTCGGCGGAAAGATCTCGCGTCGCCTTGCCGAACAAGAGCCAGGACAATCCGATAAAAAGACGTTTATCGCGTACTGTGAACCGGATTGCAGCCGATCACGCGACGCGTCCGAAAATCAACTGGCCAAAAGTTGTTGTTCGAGAGTCTGCAGAATTTCGCCAATCGACCACGTTTGTGACGCGACTTTGATCGTTTCGTTCTGTTCCAGCCATTGCTGAACTTTTCGTTCCGCCGACATCACTGTGCTGTGATTGCGACCGCCAAAGTGCTGACCGATTTCCGAGTAGGCGGACGGAGTGTGTTTGCGAGCCAGAAACATGGCCAACATGCGAGGTTGGCTAATGGTGCGAACGCGACTTTCGGAATGAAGATCCTTTGGTCGGACGCCAAACAAATTGCAGACGACTCGCTCGACGTCCGGCAGACGAATCAATCGCAGGCAGTCGCGTTCGAGGTCGGCAAGCACCTCTCGTGCGGCCGACAGGGTGACTCGCTGGCGGGTCATCGTGAAATAGGTATGCAGGCAGTTCAGAGCCCCTTCGAGTTCACGCACATTTCCCTGGAAACGTTGAGCGATATATTCGAGCGCTTCGGGGGAAAATTCTCCCGATAACCGAGCCGCTTTCACTTCGACGATTTTTAATCGCGTAGCGACATCAGGTGTTTCGAGTCGACAGACCAGTCCCGACTGGAATCGCGAGACCAACTCATCGCTCAGTTTGGTCAACACTCGAGGATGGCGCAGGCCGCTCAGGACGATTGTTCGACCGTGATCGGACAAATCAGCGAACGTATGCAGAAACTCTTCTTGAAAAACTCGTTTCGATTCAAAGAATTCGACGTTGTCGACGATCAAGGTGTCGACACCTCGAAAACGTTGTCGGAAACTGGGGAGAGAATGATCTCGCAATGCCTGGGTGAAATAATTGGCAAAGGCTTCAGCGGTGATCAGTAAGACATTAGAAGTGGGTTGTGTCCGCTTCAGATGTCGGCAAATGCCCTCCAACAGGTGAGTCTTGCCTGAGCCCACCGGTCCACAAATATAGAGCGGATTGAAAGGAACGTGCTGGCCGCTGACCAATTGACGCGCGGCTGTTAGAGCCAATTCCGTCTGAGGTCCGGGTACGAAATCGCAGAGATCCGCCAGGCGTCGGCCGCGCTGAGGGGACGAATTTGGTAAAGAACCTGACATCTGGTTGTGCGCAGGCGCAACGATGTTGGTCGGTTTGATGTCTTGAACCAGATTTGTTGCTTTGGCAGAATTCGGTTTCGCAACGACTCCGTTAATCACTGAAGTGACTGCGGCGACCGCCGTTTTCGGAATATGCGATCCGACAGCCAACGTCGAGTCGACGGCGAATGCTGCCTGAGCAGAATGTCCCAAAACGGCCTGCGCAGCCGCTTTCATTTCTTCTCGAAATTGCTTCTGCATCCAGTTCAGCAAAAACGGGCTTCCCACCGAAATCGTCAAACGATCATCGGAAATGGAAAGTCGGATTTTGCCATCGCACCATAGCCCATAACGCTTGGCTCCCAACCGTTCTTGTATTTCAACAAGCACGGCTTGAGTCAAATCTTCCGCTAAGGAATCAGTTGTCGCGAAGGTCATCTCCGCGCGGACGGTCGGCGTCATGCCGGGTTGCATCTTGCACCCCCTTAACAAGCCAAACCGCTGCCAGTCTTCCGCCGGCGCGCAAAAAGAGCGCCACAGATCCTTCTGACAGTGCGAACACAACGCACCAACCTCGCCGCCGCAACGACGAAAGCTGGAGATTGAGAGCGGTAGAGCTAACCAGAAAAGAGAAGCCGACGACTGGTGTGAGCCAGTTGTCGACCCCGTTCAGAATGTCGTTCGATCGAGCACGATCCTATCTTGCGGCACGTGTGAGTCAAACCAAACTGGATGAGAAAATTCGCACGAATTTCATCAATCATTTCCAGACGCGCCAAAGTCCCTTCATTGAGCCGACTTGCTTCATCGCGAATTGTCCGATCGGTCCTCCAGCTCCTCGCCAGTCAATGTGCAAACCGTGTGGATTACTCGCGTGCCAGTCGTGACGAGCGGCGGATCATTACTCGCCGTCGAGCCAGTTCCTCAAATCCAAATTCGCCATAAAGAGCATTTGCATAGATATTTCCACAATCGACGGCCAGAAACAGAAGGGCGCGACCAGTGATTGCCGCGGCTTGCAGGCCATCGGCCAGCAACCGGCGGCCAAGTCCACGGCCGCGAAACTCCGGAACAATTCCAAAGTAAACCAGTTCGATGGCATCTTGATCGGGATGCTCATTCATCAACATCACACCGATGTCCTGTTCGCCGATGCGATAGATCCGCCAACCGGCGGGGTCGAAGCGACCCGAAAGTTTGTGGCTGACGATCGCATCTCGTCCGTTGCGGAATTCGTTGAGAAATGGACAGTCGAGGCTTCCTTGGTAAGTTCGTTCAATAACCGACTCATATCGGTCGATGCGGGCTTGGCTAAAAGTATCATGCTCAAAAGTGCCGTCATTCGGTGTTCCCTTCAGATCGTCGGGAGTCAATGGCCGCGCCAGAAAGAAGATGTCCGCGGAATGTTCGAAGCGGTGTTTTTCCAACAGCTCGATCTCGGAAATATCATCAGGAGCCAGTAAAACTTGAGCCAATTGCGAGCCGGCAAGGTCGATCTCGTCGCAGATCCGAACCATCAGCCCCTGTTCCACCGCCTGACTGTCGACAGCTTGACAAGAGGTGACCGGAGGCCAGACGAGACTGATGCCGTCTTGTTGATGCATTGCCAATGCTGCCCCGACAGGCTGGCCATTTTCGCGGGCGATCAACAGGCCATCGAGGTTCAAACTGCCCCGTTCGGCGGACTGCATCGCATCTGTCAATCTAATGGGCTGTTCGTGAATCGGGAACCGGGCGAACAATAGGCGTAACGCAACTATTTGTTGTTCTGGTGTCACGAGAGAGACGGTGAGTGTCATTACGCTGTTTCTATTCGCCTGGGTGCGGTTTCCACAACTGAATTTGTCGACAGGCACAGTTGCCTATTTTGCCAGCAATGTTCCTGGTCAACCTTGCCTTCGCGGATCGCCGGACGATTACGAAGGCGGTGCCTCGAAGCGAGCGAAACTCGCTGATATACTGCCCTTGTGAGAGGTCGGGTTTTCAATCGGCTTAGGATTTGCGTTAAGGGCCGCTTACATTTTGCGCGGGGTTCATTTTTTTCGTCACCGATTCTCGAGTCATCAATGCTCCCTCGCAATGATCTTGAGAAAAAAGAACTTTTGAACAATTCGGGACGTCGGTACGGGTGATTCGCGACAGACAGCGAAGCCGTCAGAAGATCGCCATCTCAAGACCTCAGTGAACGGACAGAACTACACCACGATCGCAGGGAAGACAACTCATGGTTCCGCCACAAGTGACCCAACGCAGCTTCTCCGAAAAACTCGACGCACTCGCTCGCAACTATTGGTGGTGCTGGCAGCCTGAAGTGGTTTCGATTTTTCGAGATCTTGACCCGGTTCGTTGGCGACAATTCGATCATAATCCGATCCTGCTCTTAGACGAATTCACGCCAGAGAAGCTGGAGTTACGGGGGCGCGAAGCAGTCCTTCACTCGCGAGTGAACTATGCCTACCGCCGCTGGCTGGAATATATGACTTCGAAGCATACGTGGGGTGATACTCACGCGGGTCTGCTGGGACATCGACCGGTGGCTTATTTCTCCGCAGAGTTCGGGATTCATGAGTCGCTGCCAAATTACTCGGGTGGTTTGGGCGTTTTGGCCGGCGATCACCTGAAAAGCGCTTCCGATTTGGGCGTTCCACTCGTTGCCGTGGGACTGTTCTATCAGGAAGGATATTTCTCGCAGCAGATCGACGAGACCGGCTGGCAGCGTGAAATCTATCCTTATGTTCAAAATACGCGTTTGGCGATCAAGCCTGCGATGTCGCCCACCGGCGAACGAGTTGTTGTGCACGTCGAGACGCGAACGGGAACGATCTATGCCCAAGCTTGGCAGGTCGATGTCGGACGCATCAAATTGTTTTTGCTCGACTGCAATGTCGAGCAAAATTCGGTCGAAGATCGCAAGTTGACGGCGCGACTTTACGGCGGCGACCAACGGATCCGTATTCGCCAGGAATTAGTTTTAGGTATCGGTGGAACACGCGCGTTGACCGCAATGGGTTATGACCCTTGTGTCATCCATATGAATGAAGGGCATTCGGCGTTTGCTCCTCTGGAATTCATTCGGATGCGGATGGCCGATGACGGAAAATCATTCGATGAAGCGATGCTGAATACAGTCTGGCATTGCTGCTTCACGACTCATACGCCAGTTCCCGCTGGCCATGACCGATTCGATTGGGGATTGTTCGACGAACATCTTGGGCCCATCGCCGACCAGTTGGGAATTGGCGCGGGGGGATTAATCGGTTTGGGACGTGTCGACCCCAATAACTCGAATGAAACGTTCTGCATGACCGTTTTGGCATTCAAATGCAGTCGACGGGCGAATGCCGTTTCGAATCTGCACGGAGTGGTCAGCCGCCGGATGTGGACTGGTTTGTGGCCTTGGCGCAGTGAGGAAGAAATTCCGATTGGTCACATCACGAACGGTGTCCACGTCTCAAGTTGGCTGGCACCGCAAATGCGATCGCTGTACGACCGTGTCTTGCCCCTGGAATGGCACCTTCGTTCGGGCGAACCCGAAGTCTGGGCGGGGTTTGAAAATGTCACTCCCGGTGAACTATGGGAAACTCACCAATCACTGAAAAATCGGATGATCCTTTTCGCTCGAAACCGTATGCAGCGACGAGCCGAACGTTTGGGACTCTCGGAAACGGAAAAGTCAGAAATCTCGACGGCATTGGATCCGGAAGCGTTGACGATCGGTTTCGCACGTCGTTTTGCGCCCTACAAACGAGCTGACTTGGTGTTGCGTGATATCGAGATGTTGGGCAAGATTGTCTGCGATTCGCAGCATCCCGTTCAGTTTATCTTCGCCGGCAAGTCCCACCCGGCCGACGATAATGGTAAGGCCATCCTGCAGCGGATTTTCCAACTGACTCAGGAACCGGCGTTCAAAGGGAAAATCGTTTTGCTTGAGGATTACGACATCAATCTAGCACGGCATCTGGTCCAGGGGGTTGATGTGTGGCTGAACAATCCTCGTCGGCCGCTAGAGGCATCGGGCACCAGCGGTCAAAAGGTCGTGTTGAATGGTGGACTGAATTGTTCGATTCTCGACGGTTGGTGGGCGGAGGCGTATGACGGACATAATGGCTTCACGATCGGAAACGGTCGCTCGCACACCAATCAGGACATCCAAGATGACCGTGATGCCAAATCGTTGACTCGCGTCCTGCTCGAAGAGGTGATTCCATTGTTCTTCGACCGCAACGACGAAGATGGTCTACCCGAGGAATGGATCGGCAGGATGAAGCGATCGGTTCGGACCCTTGGCTGGCGATTTAATGCTGACCGGATGGTGATGGATTACGTGCAGCAAGCCTACATTCCGGCTGCGGGTGGAGTTTCGTGCGAAATGGGCCGGATGCCGTAAGGCGTCTGTTAGTTGTGCCGCCAAGTGATTGATGGATTTCGTCTGGGCAGGCACCCGAAATCACGGGGAGACCCAAGCAGGAATGCCTGTGCCTTTGGTGGGAAATTTTCTACCAGTAGTCGTACAGGCATTTTTGCATTTCGCTTCCTGGTCGTCGGTTTCCCTTCACCGAGTCAGAGTTTCTGGCGTCTTTCTTCGCTTACTCATTTCTCTCTTTCTCGGTTCAGGGACTTTTCCTTGGCGGAACGAGGAATTTGGCGGTTAGTTGCCACGGCAATCGGGGTTTCCCTCTTTTTGAGAGCAGTAATGCTCATTCGATGGGCAGACGCGGCTTGGTCCATTTCGATCTCAGTTATTGTCATTTTGACATTATAAAAATCCGAACCCTGACGCCCTTGACGTGTCTTAACTTCCGTCTATTGTTGAATATGAATCCCTTCGTGCCAGTTGCTGAAAGATTTGGCACGCCGGGTGCATAGTAATAAATTCGCCATGTTGGCGAATGACTTGCTCATGCAATTTTGGTCTTCTACCCAATGGGACGGAGGCTGTGATGACAACTGAAGATGCGACAACAGTGACGGGGATGAATCCGCAAATTGTGGTTCGGCGACTGGCAGCCGCCGAAGGTTACCTTGAGCTGGGCTTACCGAACTATGCCTTGGCGGAACTGAACAGTGTGACGGATCCGGGGCCATTTGCGCCGATCGCCGAACTGTTCCGGGGTGAGGCCTTGCAGGCACAAGAAAAGTATGCTGATGCCATCGCTCCGCTGAATCGGGCGGCACAATTATTTCCGGCTCCATTCAATCAACGGGCTCTTTTGGCTCTCAGCAATTGCTATCGGCAGGATGGTCAAACTCAATTGGCCGACGAGACCGCGGCCGCGGTGGAAATGCCGCCGGACGTTACGCCTGACACCAAGCTGATCATTGCTCCGATATTCCACATTACGAAGAACGCCGGCGGGCGAATCACCAAAGGCGACAATTGATCGAATTTTCTAAACCTCTGCCGTGATCTTTTGTTCTGTTCTTTTTGCAAACCAAGGGTAGATGGCAGGTACGACAAGCGCCGTCAACAGGGTTGATGTGATCAACCCCCCGATGACGACGGTGGCCAATGGTCGCTGGATTTCGGCGCCTGCCGTATGTGAAAGGGCCATGGGAAGAAATCCCAGGCCTGCGACAAGGGCCGTCATTAGCACCGGTCGTAACCGGTTAAGAGCGGTTTCTTCAGCCGCCTTCTTCGGCGAATGTCCCATTTGACGAAGGTGTTCCGCGGCACTCACCCACACCAAACCGTTCAACACTGCCACTCCGAACAAGGCGATAAAGCCGACTCCAGCGGAAATACTGAAAGGCATGGCACGCAGGGCCAGCGCAAAAACTCCTCCCGAAGCGGCGATCGGGACTGCAAGAAAGATCAGGCTTGCGAGACGGCCCGAATGAAACGTTGTATGTAGCAGCAGGAAGATCAACAACAGGACGACCGGCGTGACCAGCATCAGCCGTTGTTTTGCCGATTGCAGATTCTTGAAGTCGCCACCCCATTGGATTTCATAACCGGTCGGCAGTTTGACTTCGCGAGCGATGACTCGTTGGGCATCAAGCACAAAGCTTTCTACGTCACGGCCTCGGACATTGCATTGAACGAAAGTACGCCGCTGCGTGCGTTCGTGATCGATTCCGGGGGGAGATTCTTCCATAATCAGATCGGCCAGTTCCCCCAGCGGGATCTGTCGACCGTTAGCGCCGAAGATCGGCATCTGTTCCAACCGATAAAGATCAGTTCGCCACTCGGCAGGAATGCGAACCATGATAGGAAATCGCATGCGGCCGCGAAACACTTCGCCCACCTTGTGCCCACCCATTGTGGCAACCGTCTGCATGACTTGGTCGGCATCAATGCCATAACGAGCGAGGGCTTCGGGTCTGACTTCGATCCGGACGGTTGGCAGGTTCGCCTGGTGTTCGGCCTTCACATCGACGGCTCCGGGAATGCCATGCAGGACTTTTTCGATCCGTTTCCCGAGCTTGCCGAGCGTTTCCAATTCCTTGAGATGCGACACATCTCCTTCCGCCGAAAGCGAGCCATTCGGCGCATAGATCAGTGCCGCGACATTCGCTTTCACGCCAGCCACCAGTTCGTCCACGCGCATCTCGATCGGCTGGGTGAAGGCAAACAAAGCGCCTGGGACGTTGTCGTTTAGAACGACCCGCATTTCATCGATGATTTCGACGCGAGATTTGTGTTTTGGCCATTCGTGTTCGGGCTTGAGCAGCACCCATACATCCGTTTGTTGTACCCCCATCACGTCATTGGCAATTTCGGGGCGGCCTGTTTTACAGAACACCGTCCGGACTTCCGGAAAACGCCGCAGCAAGGTTTCCACTTGCCGGCCCATTGGAATCGAGTCTTCCAATGTGGCACTCGGCAGACGGTTGATCTCAATCAGCAAATCACCTTCTTCAAGTTTCGGCATGAATTCGCCCCCCAGATGCATCGCAATGGGGATGCTGACGATGAACAACAACAGTGCAGCGCCTGTCGTCATCAGAGGATGCAATATCGATTGATGGACAAGGGGATGATACACGCGATGAAATAGGCGGATGACCAGGATTTCTTTTTCTTTCATCTGGCGGGGCAACGCCAGCGAAGCGAGCACGGGCATCAGGGTCAGCGACAGCACCAGCGAACCGGCCAGAGCAAATAAGACTGTTAGTGCCATTGGTCGAAACAGTTTCCCTTCTGTTCCTTGTAGCGAGAGCAAGGGCAAATAAACGATCGCGATAATCAGCTCACCGAACATGGTTGGCTTGCGGACTTCAATGGCAGCGTCGCGTACGACTTGCAGATGAGAACGATCATCTTTGTTGTGTGATATCCGCCGGATACAGTTCTCGACCATGATCACCGAACTGTCGACGATCAATCCGAAATCGATCGCACCAAGGCTCATCAAGCTGGCGGTGATGCCGGTCATGGCCATCATATTCGCCGCGAACAGCATCGACAGCGGAATGGCCAGCGCGACGATAACGCCGGCCTGCAGGCTACCCAACATGACCAACAGGACAATGATGACCAGTGTCCCCCCTTCGATCAAATTTGTTCGAACGGTGTCGAGCGTCCGGTTAATCAGATCGGCGCGATCATAAGTGACTTCCGCGTAAACGCCCGTCGGTAGCGTCTTATTGATTTCTTCCAATCGCTCTTTCGCGGCCAAGACAACAGTTCGCGAATTCGCCCCCCACAGCATCATGACCATGCCCATCACCGCTTCACCGCGACCGTCCCGCGTGACGGCACCCTGGCGTGTCAGTGGAGCGATCGAAACGTCCGCCACATCGCGAACGAGTACTGGAGTTCCCTCGCGACTTCCACGAATGACGACATTTTCGATATCGGTCTCGTTCGTCAGCAGGGCTTGTCCGCGAATGAAACGTTGTTCGCCATGATGAACGACATAGCCGCCGCCGGCAGTTCCATTGTTGGAAGAAATTGCCCGAAACAGTTCTTGTAACGAGACTCCGAAACTGGCCAGTCGATCTGGATCCGGGCGTACTTCAAAGGACTGATAGTATCCGCCATGCGAGTTGATTTCGGTCACACCTGGAACTTGCCTTAGGCGTGGTGCAATTTGCCACTCCAGGATTGTGCGCAGTGCCATCGGTGAATACCCCTCACCCCGCACTTCAAATTGCAGGATCTCACCCAAGGCGGTTGTCAGTGGGTTCATTTTGGGTATTCCATATCCCTTGGGCACACGTTCGGCCGCGTCAATCAAACGTTCGGCGATCAACTGTCTGGCGCGGAAGATGTCTGTTCCTTCGGCAAAGACCACCGTGACCAGCGACAGCCCAAATTTCGAGATGCTACGAATCTCTTCGACATTCGGAAGTCCGCTCATCGTCAGTTCGACTGGTGTCGTGACGTATTGCTCGACTTCCAACGGCGACAATGCACCTGCTTCGGTCACTATCTGAACTTGAATGTTCGTCATGTCAGGCACGGCATCAATCGGCAGGTTCAGCGCCGAGTAGACACCCAGGCCGCCCATGATCAGAGCTAACGAAATCACCAACATTCGATTGGCGAGCGAGAGATCGATTAGTTTTTCGAGCATGCATTTGAACCTTGAACCGGTCGACACGACCATTTGCGTATCGACATCCGCCCGAGAAAAAGGCGTAGGGACCTGAACACGAGTCCCTCGCCTGAATTCCTTAAAAACGACAATTCTATTGCAATTGGGCGGTTTCTATTATTTCCAGTGAGTGTAGGCTCAGAGAGCGGGTCTGGTCTATGGATTTCCGGAATTCTCCGGTGATCGTAGGACGTCAGGAAATTCAACCGATTCAATTTTGGGCATCAGAAGGGGGCAAAGTTGCACCTGCGAAGACGGGTCATTGGTGGTCGTCCTCTGAATCCCGTTCCTTTCCAAATCAGTGATCTCTCGAACGGCACCGATTGCCAATGCAGGATTGATCGCATTTAATGGTGTCTCGGCTGCGACCAATTGAGTCGTAGCGATATCGTCGAATTCCTCTCGTAAAGAAAGGATGTCATCGTGGTTCATCTTCCGCGTATTGGCATCATCTCGACGGCGTTGATATTGGCAACGTTGATGGTTTCGCAAGGTGGCCATCCGATCGCGGAAGCGCAATTGGGCAAGGCGAAGTCCAAACTGGTGAAACCGCCGACGGCGAATGAAGTCAAGCAGATCGATGCGCGATTGGAAAAGCTGCAAGAAACGTTTTCCATTGAGTCAACTGCGATTATCGAGGGGTACGAACGATCCGGCCAATTTGAGCGAGCCAAGTTCCTGCTGGAGGTGCTGCTCAAGCTCGATCCGACGAACGAGGTCGTGAAGAAAAAAATCGCCGAACTGGATAATCGTGTTTTGGAGCGGACCGAATATGACCGACGGTTTGAGACCAGCAGCGATTGGACACTCGTTGGCACTGTTCACAAAGACAATCCCGCACGGGTCGAAGCCAGCGGTGAGTACAAGTTGAACCTGGCTGTCACGAGTGTCGGGCCTGACGGGTTTCCCTCGGAAGATCTCGCGCATGATCTGCTGGCAAAGGTTCCCACAGGAGCCTTGATGGGAATGATTGTCACCGAGACAAATCGAAAAGAGAAAAAGCCACCTGAACCGTTTGCCATCAAATCCAAATACGATTTTATACCCAAGGACGACGGCGATCTGTATTTGAAAGTCAATGTTCCGCCGGGTGCCAAATGCATGGGCGATTTAAAGCTTAAACTCGCTGGCGTAGTGCATACGCCCTAAGATTTGATATCACACAATCCTCGAGGAAAAGAAATGACGGTAGCGGCGCGGACTTGGCGGGTTGGAATTGTCGGTATGAGCCCCCTCGGTCTGTTTCTGCTTGAACGGCTGAGCCTTTCTTCTGAAATCCAGATCAGCGGAATCGTTGACGATTCGCCTCGGCGACGCGATCTGGCTGTGAATATCGGTTGTCATCTTTGGGACCAACCTCATTCGGCTGTCGTCTCGAACGATACGGATGCCGTTTTTCTGGTGGAGGGCATTTCTTACGATCTGATCTCGACCAGCTTGCTTCACCGTAAGCATGTCGTGGTTCAACGGCCCTGGTTATTGTCGTCGCGAGAATTGCGAGACTTAGCTGAAAAGGCCGCTTCTTCAAAGTGTCTCGCGACGATGGCATGTCCCCGGCGTGGCTCGTCAGACTTTCTGGCGGCATTGACGGCGAAGAACACGGGTCGGCTGGGTGCTTTGCATTCGATTCGACTGACGTCGTGCGAGATGGCTCTTCCGCCGGATGCGTCATCTGCTGGAGTCTTGCGGGAATTTGGTTTCCATTGGCTCGATCAGTTACTTCTGCTCGCCGAATCGACCCCTGTGCGAGTTTTCGCCAAACGATTTACGACTGCCGGCGAAAACAGAGAACATGGTTTCTTGGCCACAATCGAATTTGCCAGTGGTTGCACAGCCCAGATCGAATTGCAGACTCAATCGCGGCTCGCGCACCGCACCGGGTGGATGTTGGAAGGGACGATCGGCAGCTATCGCGCGGACAGGTTGTACACGGTCACGCCCGCTGGAGAAATCGTAGATGAACCTCAGGCTCGTCCGGTATCCGTCGCGGATCCGTTGATCGAAGAATTGGTTTCGGCCTGGCAGGGTGAATTCTCGAAATTGCCGACGCTGACGGATGCGGCGGAGGTGATGAAGTTAGTCGAACTCATCGAGCAATCGGCCGCATTGGGAACCGTCGTTCAAGTATCATAAGATCGCGTGGATCGAGATTCTTTTTCCGTTCATTGCCGTTACCCGTCAGGGCGGACTCCTCCTCTGACCTCTTCCGGCCATGATGGGAAGAAACGTGGAAAGACGTTGAAATTCGTTGTGTACAAAGAGATGACAAATGACTGATTCGTTGTTTTCGGTTCAAGATCGCATCGTACTCGTTTCCGGCGGAAGTCGAGGGATCGGTCGTGCTCTGGCCAAGGGGCTCGCCGAGCGAGGCGCACGAGTGATGATTTCAGGGCGTGATGCTGCCACGCTGCAACAAACGGCTCACGAGATCTCGACAGGGCCGCATCTTGTCGAATTCGTTGTTTGTGACGTCGCACAGCCTGACGAGATTGTGGCCATGGTCGATACTGTGATCAAAAAATACGGACGTATCGACAGCCTGATGAATGTCGCGGGAATTAATATCCGCAAACGAGCCGAGGACTATTCAGTTGAAGAATTTGACAAGATCATCGACATCAATTTGAAGGGTGCGTTCCTGGTGGCGCAACAAGTGGGACGACGGTTGATCGCCCAGCGAACGGGCGGAACGATTATCAACATTGATTCTCTGAATTCTTTTCGCCCACTAAAAGCCGTACAGCCGTATGCGATGAGCAAAGCGGCGATTTCGGCGATGACGCGTGGTCTGGCGATGGAATGGGGTGAACATGGTATTCGTGTCAACGCGATTGCGCCGGGATTCATCCTGACGGATCTCACCCAGAAGTTGTGGTCGAACCCGACAATGCAGGCCTGGAACGATGCCAACTGTCCCATGAAGAGATTGGGCCAGCCGGAAGATCTCATCGGTGCCGCGATTTTCCTGGTGAGTGATGCGTCCAAATTTCTGACCGGTCAGGTGATCTATGTCGATGGTGGAATTACCTGTGGCATGCAATGGCCGATTCCACTGACATAAAAAGTTGGGCGGCGTCAAATTCTTGACGCCGCCCGACAGGGGAAAACCGCATTGTACCAACCCGTTACTCGATGCCTTCGAGCGTTGCAAATTGGGTGGGATCTGCTGTGAAGGTATCACAATTCGATTGCGAGCCGAACAAGTAGAGGCGTCCTTTGTACCAGGCGGCAAAATCGAGGGTGCCTTCGAGAACGTCTTTGTCGCGACTAAGTGCTACGACGTCGGCGCCATAGGCGGCTGGCACGTATCGGAACGGATTCGCTTCAAATTTGTCACGGGCTTCGGCCGAGGCAAAGTGGAATTTCTGATTGCGGTGCAAAGCATGAAACTCGGTTCGTGCGTCGACCAGTTCTCGTTCTTCACGAAGGGTGACGGGACAGAATCCCTTCAGGCCCTTCATTCCAAATCGTTCGCGAATCCGGCGCATCTTATCCATGTGAGGTTCGCGTGCCTTTGACGCAGGTCGCAGCTCTCGGGTGTCAACGGCGGGGGATTCGACGATCAGTTTCGGTTCCGTAACGCTCTTATCTTCTTGGAATGGCAGGGGAGCGACAGCTGGCTGGTCGCCCAATGAGGGGGCCGTCGGATCGATCGCGGGCGGCACGTCTTCGGTGATCGAAGGTTCGACAAAATCTTTGGCTTCAACCGCATAGGGATCTTCGTCTGAACGAAGTGCTGCGGGTTCGGACTCCTCTTCGATTTCCTTCACGGGTTCGGCCGGAGTCGCGACAACTGGATTCGTCACAATCGGGTCCACTTTGTTGATCACTTCAGGGACGCTGCGTGGCGAAATCGCGGGGGCTGATTTGGCTGACGAGATTTTACCGTCTGCTTCAACTTCAGTTGTCTCGGGGAATGGGTTCGGGAAATCAGTAGCGGCTTGGCCATTTGGTTCTCCGACCTTCGCGACTTGTGGCGCTGACGTCGCCGGCATTTGAACTTCAGTCATTAAAGGAGGTAATGCGGTCGGTACAGTTGTATTCTCAATCGGCAGTGGCGCGCCCTGGATCGGCAATGGCTGTTGAGCCAGCGGCGGTAATGGCAAGGTTGGCTTGGCCAATTCGGACGACGTCGACCGAATCCCGGCGACAATCTGCACATTCCCTGAAGCCGGATTGGAATTTGTATTCTGGTTGGCATTTGCCAATTTTGGCTGCATCGCCGATCGTCCCACCTGATTCGTCGGTGGTACCGGAGCCGCGTATCTCATTGTCGGTTGATTCACGGGTGAGATGGCCGCGGTGGGAAGTGACGCGGGTGGAACACTAGGTACCTGATTGGCCGCAATACCTTGTGCCTGATCGACGTAGTCAGGTGGAATCGGTGCTTCGGTCGACAATGGCTTATTGCTATGGGTCCTCGTCAGCTTCTTGAAGAAGCCGGTTACCGCATTTGGTCGTGACGGGACTTGTGATGGCATTTGAGTTTCAATGGCTGGGCTAACAGTACGCGGAGGTTGTACGCTGGTTTGAGGAGGATATGGCGTCGCCTGGCTTCGAGGCTGGTACTGAGTATGGCCCTGTGTTGATCGAACCGGTTTAGGTGCCGGCTGAGGAGTCGTCTGGACTGGACGCGTTGCAGAATTGGTGCTGGCGGATTGCTGCGTCGAGGTCGCACCAGGATTAATTGGCTGAAGGTTGAAACTCATATTACCGGGCATTTCCCGGCCATCCTGTTCATACAGCGCCTCGAGTTGTCGCTGGACTTCGGACCTATTGTCACCGGGGGTACCATCCGTTTGCGAGACTTGCTGAACAGATTCCGCCCCGGTGTTTGCACCAGCAGGAATAGGCAAGGTGCGGGTTTGTTGAACGGCAGCGTTCTTTCCCGCAATTGATTTCTGATTGGGAACGACGGCATACCCGGTCTGTCCGATTGCCGGAATCGACGGCCAAAAGAGTCCGGTGGTGGCCGCGCCGAGCACCCACGTCCGCAACTTGTCGCATTTTCGATAACTCATCGCCATCTCCTCGCACCAATCCAGCCATTCATCTGCAGTTTTTGCCGATTGACACCGGCACGCTGACGTTCAGCGCCATGGCATAGTGATCGTCGAGCGGGTTGTTGCAGGTGTGACGGTTTTGAGGGTTAAGATCGAGATTCGCATTGTGATGATCGATCGTGTCGGACGATCAGATCAATTGCCAAATTCATCGCAGTTTTCCCGGATTCACATGGCGGGTATATGAGGTCACAGCGTCCGGTTTGAAAGTCAGTTTGCGCGATTCGGCTTCGCAAGAAACGAACAAACTGGCAACAACGAGAATCTACTCTGCGCGACGAAAGTTGAAGCGAATCAATGGGATCGGGATTGTTCGCGTTATCCAGTTTCAAGATGGGGGCACTGCTTGATTTGGCGAACAGGTCTTCAAGAATCGAACTGAGGTAACTCGTCACAGCCCAACTTCGGCCGGAATGCTGCAGTCAACTTTTTGAATGCAAGGTGGACTCGGCGATGACCTACAATGTCTTCTGGATCTTGGTTGAGAGAGTGTTTAACGAAGCTCAATGGTTCGATCGTCGTTCTGAATTCGTCCCGCGTCATCCTGGCAATTGATGCCCCACGTGAACAAGCGAGCCCGATTCTTCTCCAATCGGACATAGTTGAAAGGTGCGTCTGAATGAGCGTCGAGCGGAATGGTCTCGAGATATTTCGGTGCAAGTTCCGCCAATTTGGAAGGATACTCGCCGTGGTCACCGCCGAAGGCGACAAGTGCCATTCCGACGGTCACCAGATCATGGCGAACATGTGAGCGATCATCGGACAGCCGGCGTTGCCAATACCAGGGTCTTAGCGACATGGCCATCGTTTCCCCGATCCAGCGACTGATCGGTTCGAGATCCTTATTGACGGATTCCGCGATCTCAAGAGTCTTCTCGTCAGAGTTCATTTTCCAATCGGCGTTTTCCAGATCCAATTTTTGAAACCGTTGATATTGTTCTTTGCGATCGTGAATCGCGAGCGCCTGCACGATTTGATCCTGAATCTCATCGGCCCGTTGGATCGCCTGATCCCATCGGATTTCGGACAATCGAATCTGTTCCAGATGTTTCAAACCCTCGGTGTCGGGTAGGTCGAAGAATTCCCGCAGTGACGTATCCTCGCGTTTCAATAATTCAATTTCTTGATGCAGGATTGCTCTTTCGCCCTGATTGGCTGCCACATTTGGAGGTGGGAGATAGGGAATTCGTTCCAGTCTTTTCAGGTACGTAGTAGCTTGTTCGCCGCTCAATTGGCCGCTTTGGAGAATTGCGATCGACGCATGACAGACGATTTCGTTGATCAATTGGGCTTTGGGTGCAGAGACGTCCAGGGGAGATCCCACCGCCAGTAGCAAGCCGAGTCTTTGACAGGCCAGCAGATCGTCCAGGGCTGGGACGACCTTGTGTTCCGCGAAGCGAAGCATGGCTCTGGCTGTCAGAACTTGAACGAGAAATGGCAGCCGGCGCTCAACTGCTAACGAGGCCGTCAGGATTTGTGGAGGATCCTGGTCGGTCAGAACAGGGCAGTAGTATCTTGGCTTCTCCGATAGTGCCACAACATCATCGAGTGCCCCACGGTTGAACGTGAGGTAGGCAAAGAGGCTTGGATACTGCGTTCGGTTCCAGGGCTTCTCACTGCCGATGACAATCTGGTCTGGCAGCGCCGCATCGTTTCGCGCTGCACCTTCGCGTGTCGTCACGCCTTGAGATCTGACAAACGGCTCGACATAAACAAACTGCGGTGCAGTCTTCGACAGGTGTTCAATCCCCAACATGTCGAGGGAATTTGCTCGCAGTTTGGGTTCGAAGACATTTTCTCCGAACAGTTGAACCAGGTAGACGGCTGCGTTGTCCGAGGGCGATAAGTTGTGTGAAAGGGATTCATTGAGAGATCGAAGAGTACCCGTCACCTCCGCAGGAATGGTGGGTGTTTTGAGAACCAGACCATCGGGCAATGTCGCGGGCTTTGATTCTTGCGCAGACACATGACTTGGCAGACCTGACAACGATGCGAGAATGATGGTTGCGATGACTCGTTTGGTACTGAACCGTGTTGAATTCACGATCGCCATCACGATGTCTCCAGAAATGATACCTGTTCAGCTGGTGACGGGACGACGGTTGCCAACGGGTCTCGCTGCCGTGCGATCGAATCAGACCTCTCGGAAGAAACCGGCCATCCGTCCTTAAGTGTAACAGATGTCCTGCGGAGAATTTCGATTCAATTTGAGCAATTTTTTCGTCGGCCCATCGTCGCCGCGAGTTGGCAGGTGATCCTCTGATGGTTTCATACTTCATCGACGCCGATGAAATCGTCTTCTCCATCGTCGCCTTTACCACCCGCTTCGTTCATGCCCAGTTGCCGCATCTTTCGGTAGAGGTTCGACCGATGCAGGCCCAGCAGTCGTGCGGCTTCGCTCATGTTCCCTTTCACCCGTTTGATCGCTCGGCGGATGAAGGTCTGCTGGAAGCCGTTGGTGGCTTCTCCCAGTCCCAGATCGAGCGACGGCTCAAAAACGTTCTGCTGTTCGGGGCTGAGAATGAAGGCCAAATCGTCCGGTTCCACTTTCTCACCGGGGGCCAGAAAGGCGACGCGTTCCATCAGATTGCGGAGTTCGCGAACATTGCCAGGCCACGCGTGGGTCTGCAATCGCGACCGGGCTTCGGACGACAATTGTAAATTAGGTCGTCGAGCCTGGATGGCGAACATGTTCAGAAAATACTCAGCGAGCGGCAAAATGTCATCGGGGCGATCGCGAAGCGAGGGCAGATCGAGTGTCACAACGTTTAAGCGAAAATAAAGATCTTCGCGGAATTTTTTGGCGCGAACGGCGTCCGCGAGATGAGCGTTTGTCGCGGCAATGACCCGTGCATTGATAGGAATCGACTGTGACCCGCCAACTCGAGTGATGACTTTCTGTTCGAGGACTCGAAGCAGTTTTGCTTGGCCACCGGGACTCATGTCACCGATTTCATCGAGGAAGATCGTTCCCCCTTCGGCGACCTCAAACTTGCCTTGATGCATTTCACGGGCGTCTGTAAATGCTCCCTTCTCGTGTCCGAACAGCTCGCTTTCGAGGAGCGTTTCCGTTAGTGCTGCGCAGTTTACGGCAATGAATGGACGATTCGCGCGTGGTCCCTGATAGTGCAAAGATTGTGCGATCACTTCCTTACCTGTTCCGCTTTCGCCCAAGATCAGCACGGGCAAATCCGTTGTCGCCAAACGACGAACTGTGCTGCGCATGGCCTGCATGGCGGGGCTGTCACCGATGATCGTCACACCCTTGATCACCTGCTCGGTCAACTGGCGATGCGATCGAAGTAGCGATTCTCGTTCTCGTGTGTTCTGAAGGGCGGCGGCCACTTGTAGAGACAGATCCGCCAGCGCCAATTCGTCGTCCGCTGTGAAAGACCCCGAGTTCTTGTTGATCACCTCAAACGCGCCGAGCAACTTTTTGTCGGAGCCATACAATGGTCCACAAAGCAGGTTTTGTGTCCTGTAGCCGCTGGCGGAATCAACTTTTCGACTGAACCGCGAATCGTGATAAGCGTCGTCGACGCGCAGTGTCTTTCCGGAATGAATGACTTCACCGACGATACCGGTACTGTCGGGCAGTCGTAGCGAATTTCCTTCAACGCCAATCGCCGGACAGGCGACAACTTCGTGATGGTCCTTATCCCAAATAAAGATGCTAGCTCGATCGCAGTCGAGCAGTCTAATTGCTTCGCGGGCGATCAATTCCAGCAGTGGTTCCGTTTCATGAACGGCCGACAGATTCAGCGAGATTTTGAGAATGCTTTGCAATTGCTCGATGCGTCGATCCGCCTGACCGCGTCGAGCAAGAAAGTCCAGACATGCGCCGACCGCTTTGGACATCAACATTGCCGAAGGTAGCACGTCGTCGGGAAAGCTTCGTCCTGCGAATACAAGAACCGCTCCGGGATGGCTGTGGCTTCGCAAAGGCGTTGCAGCGAGGAAGGTTCCTGGCAGATTGTCGACAGGCCCCACCACTCCAGCATCGCGATCAACGACATCCATCAAGAGGCTTTTGGGCATTTCGTTCAGACCGATTCGCCCATGTTGTGCCAAGGCAACCCAGTCGGGGGTCCGTAAGAAGACACCGGCCGAATTTGCGGCCAGTTCACCTGCCAGTTCCGGCAGTTGCGTTCGTAGAAAGTCGGCGGTGGAAGTGGCCGAAACCGCGACATCAACTAGTTGTTCAACCGCTTGAAGTACTCGAACGGCGTCGTCGGCTTGAATCAGTGATGCAACCTGCTGCCACGCAATCCATTTGGTGGACACGAGCGAACTCGCTTTCCGGTCGAACACAGACGACCTGGTATCAAATCGATAGCTTTGGGGGAGAATGATCTCACAAACGTGTGGATAACGGATCGTAATGATACCGATCACCACGCGCGAGTCCACCCAGTCTGGTATCTAGAGTGGATTTCGTTGCTTACTACGAGGGCAGGCGGAGTCGCAACGATTCGTCGTCGGCAGAAAAACGGGTCGAATCGATGGCTTGGATCGATGAAAATCGGAGAGTTTTGGCCAGATATATTCGGTCAACCGAAGTCGGCTGATCGCCAAACGGAAGTCATTCAGTGTCTTGTCCACCTGAAGGGCTTCCTGGAAACCAAAAAGAGCTCTCAAGAAACGTCATTACGCAGGGGCGGTCGTCTAACTCCCCTCGGCGGTGATCAAGCGAGAATCATATTCGCGACATTGATCACCGGCTCGAATTGTGACTGTCCGCGAATTCCCAACATCGACGCCAAGGTCGGGAGGGAAACCGCGACAACAGAACCTTACTGCTTCTTCAATCGCGTGATGCGAAACACCGGGAAACCACGCGAGTCGGTGACCGTTTGATCAAGCGTTCCTTCGACGCGGATTTTGTCTTCGTTCCGCAAATTGGCCAGGTCCGGGTGCTCTGCGAGCGTCAGTTCACCGCCGAATTGATCGGATGGCGGAGGATTATTGTCGTATATGATCACATAGTTCCGGCTCATTTCGTCGAACTCAACAACCCCCTTCACCCATTGGAATTGGCGATCATGTCCATACATTTTGGAGGAAGCTTGAGATGGCAGCGTGGTTCGATTGGCTTGTTGAACGTCACCGTCACCAAATCCTGATGTTTGTCGAACGGGAGTCTGAAAAGCTTCGTCCGCTTCGACGACATTTTCGTCGGCGAAATTACGCGGCAGGCGACTGGAATCTTCTTGGCTGAATGGCGAGGAAACGTCATCTGAGACCCGCGAAGTGGAGGTGGGACTCAGCATGGGGCGCTGCGCTCCCGGAGAACGGCTGCTATTCGGATCATCGAGCGGATTCGGCACGCTGCCGCCGCTGGTTCCGGGATTCGGGTTGAACGGAGGTGCGCTATTCCCGCCTCCCCCAGGAGTGTCATATGTCGACGGGGTCTGCCACGTTGACGGAGAGCTGCCGGGTTGGGTGCCACCGCTGGGAACGGTCGTTCCGCCTCCATCTAAAGGAGTGGGGCCCGTACCGCCGGGAGTATAGATCGGCTGATTCATCGGCGGCCCGCTGGGATAGGCGTTCCAAGGCTGCTGCGGCGGCAGGACGGAGGGGCCTGCGCCGTAATAGCCATTGTTATAGCCGTTGGGGTAGTAACCCCCGTGATACATGCAGCCGGGACTCGCCAAAACGATGATCCCAACGATGAAAGCAAACCGGTTTCGCATGCGACCAGTCCTTAAGGAACGGACACAGAACTGTCGACGCACCGCCGCCCCCCAGCGTCGGATCGGGCGGGATTGTAAGGATGATGCCAATTGTGTCCAGACCGGTTCGGCAGAAATTGCCGGCTCAATTTCCGGTCAGGTCACGAGCGAGAAGAAGCTCACGCATCGTCATTGCACGATTAACTCATGAAAACGTGATAATGCGATGCTGCTGAACGACATCGCGACGGACACATCCACGCGGGATTATTTTCCCCGCAGTCGAGGAATCGACAGTGCCGTGCGGATGTCTCGAAGCGCGGTGGCCCGTCCCGCGATCACTTCTTCGCTTTGACATGCGTGTTATAAAACATGAATGCCAGTGGTAAGCCAATTGCCAGAGTCGACAAAGGGACCCATTCCAAAAAGAACAGCGCGCGCGGCAGAACCTTCTTCCAGACCAGATCCCATAGCACAAACACATCGAGCAGCGTTGGAATGACTAATGACCAACACATGAAGATCATTCCCAATTGGCGTCGCTGGGCGATTTCGTCGTCAGTCAGAACTTCGGCTTTGGGTTTTGATTGGACTACTGCGTGGTTTGCCGTACTTTTCGCCTTCCCTGCGGCTTTGACTGGTTCGGCTGCTTCCTTTCGCAATCCCTCGGCATAGTTGGTGGCAATCGCCTGATTAATCGATTTTCCCGAGGCGATCACTGGACGGATCGGTTTGCCAAAACGGAGTCGAATTTCGTCTTCCAGCTCGGAATCTGGTTCGTCGGCACAAGCGACGACGATGTCGTTTTCGTCAATGAATAACGGCAGACAGTTGTGGCGGCGGACCACATTTTTGGGAACCATGTCCATCGCGGCGTTCTCGGGCACCAGATCGGCCAGGTCGACATACGATCGTCCCACTTCGCTCGCAAACGCTTTGGCGGCTGTCTCTTGATCCACCATTTTCAACTGCACAATGGCATCGCGAACCGAAAGTCCCGTCCGTTCGGCATGGGCTTTGACCTCACGTGCCTGATCAGATGTGATCAGACCTTCATCTTGAAGATAAGAGGTCATCGGACGGCGTCCTGATTCATCGCGATCGTCGACCACTCGACCGAGACCGCGATCATATTCCTGCTTCAACTCTTCGTCGGTCAGGCACAGCATGGCTTTCGCGAGTTCGTTGAGCAGCGATTGTGACTGGTTCGAGTACTGCCCCGTGGCGTATTTGCGAACATGCGCGTTCAACTTCTTGTAGTTCTTGCGCACCTTCTCGATATTGTCTTCAAACTGGATCAAACGCAGCAATTGGTAGTGATCAGGCGGTCGAGGGCCTTCGGGGATACCTAGCCATTCTTTGTAGACGTCCATCGTCACCAGGGGATCCTCCTGTGTTGGTCATCGATACGGCGGTCTGAGCGTGAAAGGCCCCCCTACAGGCGGAAAGAAACCGTCTGTAGGCAGGCCATCGTCGTCACTGCTATTCGACGTGATAGTCTCGCGCCAGCATTTCAAAATCATTCACGCCGGTGTCGCTCAGTCCCGAATCTCGAACAATTTCGGCTGTGGCAACACGATTGCCCGTCAATTCCTTGGCAACAGCATGGATGCGTCCGTTCGCGTCGTAGCTATAGGTGACTTCGACGGGAGAATTGGCTGGTAGATTGGGCGGCAGCCCGACGATACGGAAGTCACCGATTTGCGTACAAGCGTCTGGATCGGACGCATCTCCTTCTAGAATGTAAACGTGAATCGTCTTCTGGTTGGCCGAGTTGGTAACAAATCGCTGACTGATACTGAACGGGATCGCGGAGTTTCTCGGGATCATGATGTGATTGATCTTGCGATTGCGATCCTCGGGGCTCGACACTTTCACGCCCAATGAGTGCGAGTTGACATCGTTCGTTTTGACCGATTTCAGCCGCGCGGTGACCAGGTCACTCAATCCGGCGATGCCGCGATTTTCGCGAGCTTCCAGGATCGCGGCATGGATGGCCGCACCCTGCGCCACCGCTTCTTCCGGTCGCAGATCGCGAGACGGCTTTCGCTGACAGACTTCGGACAGCATCGTTTCCACGGCGGGCATATAGGTCGAACCACCCACCAGGACCACTTCGTCCAGCATCCGAGGATCAACGGCTGCCTGCTGAAGGACCAGTTCCGTTGTGTCGCGTGTTCGCTGCAACAGATCGGACGTCATGCGCTCGAAATCTTTACGAGTGAACTGCAGCGTCAGAGTCTTGCCTTTGAAATAGACCGACAAAGGAACTTGCTGTTTGGTACTGAGTGCCCGCTTCGCGTCTTCGCATTCCACCGTGAAATTGCGGATCGCTTCGCTGTCATTGCGGGGGTCGTCGCCAAATTTGCGGAAGAATTGTTCCGCCACGTGATCGGTAATCCGCTTCGTCCAGTCGATACCACCCAGCATCACATCGCCGTCTGTAGCGAGCACGCGGAACTGAACCGGTGTGTAACGAACGACGGTTACGTCGAACGTACCGCCCCCCAGATCGTAAACGAGAATGGTCTTGGAATCCTGCTTCAAATCGGATCGTCCCAGTTCACCCTTCATCCAGGCGTAGGCGAGCGTCGCGGCAGTTGGTTCGTTGATGATGTCGACAACGTTCAGGCCGGCAATCCGACCTGCATCTTGAGTGGCTTTACGCCGAACATCGTTGAAATAATAGGGAACCGTAATGACTGCGTTGGCGATCGGACCGATCGTTTTTTCGCCGTCCTGCTTCAGCTTTTTCAGGATCAGTGCGGAAATGAATTCGGCCGTCAACTTCTTATTCTGATAGACGACAAAGTAGTCTTTATTACCCATCTGCCGTTTGATGGCTTCGACGATCCGGTCTGGCGCTTCCTGCGAAATTCGCTCGAACGAGGGGCCGACGACGATCTGGCCGTCCTCACCCAGCAGAACGACCGACGGAGTAATATTGCGACCATCAGCATTCAAGAGCGAAAACGGCTGGCCATCAGGGGTGAGTTGCGCGATTGCCGAGTAAGTCGTTCCCAAGTCGATGCCGACGGTTTGGCCTGCAAGAAATTTCATGAGTCGTGTTTTCCCTGAAGTCAAGAAGCGTATTGGAATTGAGGTTTTCGCGCGAATCTGAATTGTATCGTCAGGCTAAGCAGAATCTTAGGCACTTTAAGTAGAGCGCGTATTCTGGCAGGCTTGGTGGAGGGAAATCAAGCGCCCATTGCGATTGTCCAGCGGAACCAAGGACGTGACCCTTTCCGAGAGCCGTTTCTAACCGGAAAACCACTGACTTCTCCAGAGGAGTCCCAGACGTTGATTAAAGCGAGAAACGCGCTTCGCAACCACTGGTGCAGGACCATTTCTGTCATACTGTCGAGTGGATTGCGGCTTGCCGAATTTGCCTGATTCCACTACCGTCCCACGGAGCGGAGGCACGGATTGCCTCGAAAGGAACATTGTCCGTAGAGCGCCGGTTCGTCATCGATTCGGGAGGACCCCAGCACTACGGCAATTGATGCATCACGAACGGTCCCCGGTGATCGCATGTGATACCCGCTGAAAGGAGTCGATGATGAAGTTCGCGTGGAAAACAGGGTTTGTGGCTTCGCTGGCACTGCTGGCAACGCTGGTTGGCCATTTCGCCATCCACAAGCATTTCGAACGAGGGGCGCGTCTTGTTAACCTCGACGAAACCGATTTCAGGTCGCCCAATCTTCCGTTCACCGCGTCCGAGTTGAAGCAGTTCAACATCCCCCGGTTCCTAGCCGACGTATCACCGGAAAAACGTGTGCTTCCGGCTGTTGATATCCAAGGTGATCATCAACTCGGACGAGTGCAACGAGTGGGAGATCCTCCTACTCCTGTACCCGCCCCGAATGACGCCGTCCCGGTCGAAATCCCTCCGTCAGATGAGACGCTGGCTCTTGATATCGATACGTCTGCCGTACGCAAGGTTATTGAACACGAACTTTCGCACGCATCTCGCGAAGAACGAGAGATTTGGTTCGACGAATTGAAATCGCTGCCGGCGGGTGTGGTACGCGACCTGTTGCAGGTCCGAAAGCAGCTACATGCCTTGCCGCGGCTGCTGGGCGGCATGCCAGAAAAACTCGCATCCGCCGATCCCGGCATTTCGGGGCGAACTCATGAAATTGCTGCCGAACCGGCGTCTCAGAAAATCCGATTCAACGCACCCGATTACGTTTCGGCCACAGCGGCATTGGAAGCGGCTGTTTCCCAAATGCGACACAATCTGACGAATGCCGCGACCCCGGGATTCAAACGCTTGCGCGTGACTCTGGTCGATGCCTATAGTTGTAACTGGCCAGAATCCAACTCGACTGATGAACCCCGTCCAGAACCATCGCATGGCATCGCCGTTCAAGGGGAAGGGTGCCGGATTGGATCATTGTTACTCGATTTGAAGCAAGGTGGCCTCAAGAAAACCGTTCGACAATTTGACATGGCCATTGATGGAGAAGGATTTTTTGTCGTTCGCCGTGGCGAGAAAGAGTTTCTGACTCGCTGTGGAGCCTTCACCCTGGACAGTGATCGTCGACTTTGTCTTGCGATGACCAATGACGATGCGATTTTGCAGCCGGTGATCAAGATTCCACTTGATATCCGCGAGATTCAAGTCTCTGCCGATGGTGTTGTGACGGCATTGAAGTCGGGTGAAACAACATTGGCTACGATTGGGAATCTGCAACTGGCTCAGGTACCCAGCCCCGCACGATTGCAACCGGCCGGGAATAGCCTGTTGATTGCGAATGCCGAGTCCGGTGCGGTGGTGCTCGGATCGCCAATGTCCAACGGTCTGGGCGAAATCCAGCAAGGCTTTCTCGAACAATCCAACGTCGATTTCGAGAAAGAACGTGAAGAGATCGAAGAACTGACGACAATTCTCAAATCACTTCCACTACCCAATTTTCGTCCTGCTACAGCCAATAGTCTTCAGCAAACGCCCACGCACTGATCGTGCGAAGAGAGGTCTCTCGACAGGCCAGAGAATGCCATCGGTATTCTTATTTCAATAAGAAAATCGCTGACTGGTGAGGGGCAGGGGACTAAATCCTCCCTATTAATTTAAGCCCTGGCCCGTACCTGAATTTCGCGGATAATAGACGTCGGTGGTGAGGAATCATCTTGGGAATATCTGGAGCAACCAAATGGGTTTCATTTCCGAATTTAAAGCCTTTGTTGAACGTGGCAATGTCGTTGATTTGGCGGTTGGCGTGATCATGGGTGGAGCATTCGGGAAAATCCTCAATTCGTTGGTCGCCGACGTATTGATGCCGCCGATCGGATACGTTGTGGGTGGCAAGAAATTCACCGACATCAAGTTCACTCTTCCCGAAGTTCCGATTCCTGATCCGCTCAATCTCGGGCAGTTTCAAAAGCTCGAACCGGCAACGGTGAACATCGGAAATTTTCTCCAAGCGACCTTTGACTTCCTGATCATTGCCGTTTGCGTGTTTCTCATGATTAAGGCAATGAATTCGTTGAAGGCCGCACCCGCTACGGTTCCCGCGGCACCCTCCGAGCCGACCTCGACCGAAAAGCTGTTGACGGAAATTCGCGACTTACTAAAGACCCGATGACGGCGGCATCGGCCCGAGAGCTAATATGGCATTACACCCTCAAGCGGCGGCCTTTCTCGAACAAATGGCGAGGCTGAAAACTCCATCCCTTGATTCGTTGCCGCTAGATGTCACGCGTCGAGCAGCGGTATTGGGCAGTGGGACAACTTCATCGTCACCCAGCCTGGCGAAAATCGAGAATCTGAACATTCGACGACCCGACGGAACGGAATTGCCGATACGAATCTATGTTCCGCACGGGACGGGGCCATTTGGCGTTTGTCTCTACTTCCACGGTGGTGGTTGGGTACTTAACAGTATTGATACTCACCACGATCTGGTCCGACATCTGGCAGCCGTCTCCGGCAGCGTCTTCGTCAATGTCGGATACCGGCTGGCACCGGAGCACAAATATCCTGCGGCGGCGGAAGATGCCTACCTGGCCGTGGAATGGGTTCACGACCATGCGGCTCAACTGGGCTGCGATGCTCACCGGATTGCCGTCGCGGGGGACAGTGCGGGTGGTAATTTGGCTGCTGTTGTCTGCCTGATGACTCGCGATCGTAAAGGGCCAAAAATCGCTTTCCAGGCATTAATTTACCCGATCACAGATTGTGACTTCCAGAGACCCTCCTATATCGCCAACGGCGAAGGGTATTTTCTCACCCGTCGCGAGATGATCTGGTTCTGGAACCACTATGTTGCATCGCCAGAACAGATGCACGAACCGTATGCCTCTCCGCTGAAGGTCTCATCGCATCGTGATCTTCCACCCGCGTTCGTGCTCACGGCTGAATATGATCCGTTACGCGACGAAGGTGAAGCGTATGCGGTGGCCCTTGAACAGGCGGGTGTCAAAACGACGTTGCGTCGTTACGACGGGATGATTCATGCCTTCATGCGACGGGTCCAGCAATTCGACATGGCCCATGAAGGGATTCAAGAGATTTCTGATCATCTTCGCACTGCGTTTGGTCAACCGCCCCTTTGACGACCGGCGGGGTTCGTCGAGAGCAGCGTGAGGATGGTAATTCCGTTGTCACGAGCTGCTGTTTCATTCATCATTAGGCTTTCAGAACGCCTTTTTTTCGCGAAGTTCTCTATTGTCCCTCCTTTTCTTCTTCACTTTCAACAGTCGGATCGAGATCGTTATGCACAAGTTCGTCATCATGGGTGCGCAAGGGTGCGGCAAGGGAACACAAGCGAAGTTGTTGAAGCAGAATTTTGACATTGTCCATATTTCTGTTGGCGACATTTTCCGCTGGCATATTCAGTCACATACGAAGCTGGGGGCGCGAATCAAGCGGCTGATTGCCGACGGCCGGATGGTCGAAGATGAGACGGTCGAACAGATCATTCGTGATCGATTGGCCCAGCACGATTGGAATTTTGGCTTTGTCCTTGATGGATTTCCGCGAACGCGGACGCAGGCGGAATTCTTTCTGGAGAGTTATGACATCGACGCCGTGATTCACATCGTCGTACCGGATGAAGTCGTCTTCGAACGCGTGCTGGCGAGACGACTGTGTAGTCAATGCGGTCTGGATTACAACTTGATTCATCATCGCCCGGCCACCGTCGACAAATGTGATGTCTGTGGCGGCAAATTGGTCATTCGAAGTGACGACAATGAAGAAGGGTTGCGGCAGCGTTTGCGCGATTATCGTACGCAGACCGAGCCTGTCCTGGAATTGTTTGCACGCAAGGAACTGGTCATTCAGACAAATGGTTCCCTGAGTATCGAACAGGTCCAGAAAGACATTCAAAAGCAACTGAGTCTGTGAATAGAGAGAATCGTCGAGATCAGGCATCTGGGTCGGTCTTGCTGGAAATTGGCGTCTTCCGGTAGAAACTGCCGTTCACGGAACATGTCGGACGGAGTCCGCGCAGGTTTAGACGGCCATTCAACGGCAGGGACGCCATGCACGCAGTAAATTGGTTGACGTGGAATCGTTGTAAACGCGGTCTGGCCGCGATTCGATCGGCGTCGGTCGCATGTTTCGGACTGGGGATGTTCCTGGGGATCATCGCCGTTTCGATGTGGCAGCAGTGGAGCTTGACATTTGGTCAGGACACGGAATTCCTGTTGGCCGTGTCGCTGGTGCTGTCGCTGACATTCTGGTTGGGGCAACGCTGGCAGCTTTCTCGTGCGGTTGCTCCCGACGGTCAATCGGTGGCATCCCTGATTTGTTGTCTGGCCGCCTGGTCGATCCTGCATCCGTTCTGGGTTGATGCACTAACGACATTGACGGGTTTCTTGCCACTCTCGTGTTTCGAAAATGGAATTACCAAGCCACTGGTGATGTTATCGCTCGCGGGTCTCGGCTGGACGGTTCCCGGAATGCTCTGGTCGGGCTTGATCGCACACGGTATCCAAGGGGTGAAGGGAGAGTTTTCCTCGGATCGGCGAATGTTCGCCATGATTCTGAGCGGAATCGCCAGCGGTTTGCTGCTTGATTCGCTGGTCCTCGCACCCTGGCTCGGTGTCTTCGCACCCACTATCGGAATATCGGTCCTGGCCAGTGCGGTCGGATGGAGATTGCGCGCTGTGACGCCACTTCGCGATCGCGAAGTCCAGGCCGCATTCACACACCTTCCTCCAGCTTCTTCAACTTCGATTTGGGTCCGCTGGGGAATGGCAGCTCTGGTGGGAGGGCTGATGGCGTGCAACCAGCGGCTTGTTAATCAATTGATGCCGCATGGATCCTTTGTCATCAATGTTCAATTTGCTGGTGTCTTTCTGGGGGTTGCTTTCGGCTTTTTTCTTGCCTCCTTTCGGAGAGGGACTGCTGATCGGGCATCGTGGGGAGGGCTGTTCGTTGCTGCGGCATCGACCCTATTGCTCGCTGTTCAGCCATTACTGGTGGATCTGTCACTCTGGTTCAGTTCGTCACTCACGACGGTTACGTTTCTGCTGGGCGTCCGTGCGATGTTGTTGATGGCCGTGGCACTTCCGTTTGGTATCGCTCTGGCCTGGATTGCCGATTCCACTGACGGTGAATCGGTACCGCGATTCGTTGCCTGGGGCACACCGTTCTCGGTGGGGTTGGGTGTCGCCTTGTTCCTCTTGGCCGGAAAGATCGGTCTGACCCCGTTGATGGCGATCTGCGGCGGTTTGCTGTCGATTGGAGCCTGTTGTTTGCGAATTCGTTCGTCAGGTTGGAGTTTCCCGCTGCCGACTGCGATCGGAATGGGGGGACTTTGTTTAATGACATTGTCGCTACCGCTCTGGCGGTCTTGCGACGATGCTTCTCGAACGGCGAAGTTATTGTTTTCAGCTCCCGCCTTCATGGCGTTTCGATCGGGATGGGAGATTCAGCATTTGCCGTATCTCGATGACGTGCGAATGCTCGATCGGCTGGAAGGAAAATCGGGACCGCTGACTCTCTGGCGAGGACGGGTGGCCGAACTTTATGTCCGTGACGCCGGTCTTCCCAAAGCGGTCGTGACCAAAAGTGCTGACGCCGTGCCACAGTATGCGCCAGAAGTCCTTCAAGCCGTCTATTCGATGGTCTTATCCGATCGGCCTGATCGTGTTCTGCTATTGGGATTGTCTGCAGGAGTTCCGCTATCGACCTGTCTCAATTTTCCGATCCGCGAAGCTGTTTGTGTCGAGGACGATGCCGGCCTGATCGGTCTTGTTCAGGGGCCGCTGAAGCGTGAAACGGGCTTCGATCCGTTGGCCGACGATCGCGTCACGTTGCGACGAGTCTGCCCTGAATTGACGCTCATGGCGAAAGCCGAAGAGCCGTTTGATGTGATCCTGAGCAGTCCATCATCCTCTTCCACGACAGAGGGAGCGGCTTCCTTTACCCAGGAATTCTATCAACGTGCTTCCCGGCGGCTCGCGGAACGGGGTTTGTTTTGTCAGCGATTCGAGTGTGTTGATTACGGCCCCCAGCCGATTCAGTTGGTGTTAAAAGCACTGCGGACGGCCTTTCGAAGCGTCATCGTTGTCGAACCGTCGGCAGGTGAATTGCTGTTGTTCGCCGCCAATTCGGATGATGTGTTTGTCCCTGGTGATTTGGCAAGACGCTTAGAGACTTCCCACGTTCGAAAGGTGCTGGCCCGCAGCGGACTCGATTGGTCGGTCTTGTTGAACCAGCCGGCGTTTGATCCCGCTGCGGTGGGTGAGATCTGCGACGAATCTCACCAGTCGGCGAACTCGGCGTTCCACGGCCAGCTGGCCGCCCAAGCCCCCTTGGAAGTGATGCGTTGGGGAAATAAGCAGCAGGACGTTCAAACCCTGTTGACGGCAACACGGCTGTCGCCGGCGCCGTTCTGGACCGATGCCAAGGGGCAGGCGAAACCTCTGGAGGGTGAACGACATCTCTCGCGAAAATCACGATTGGTGGAGTGGCTGGGTGATGCTCAAGCCTCGCAAGAACTACTGCGGCGACTGGAAGAAGTCGTTGCTCAACAGAAATTGGTGCGTGAAAATCCTGACACCCATTGGTGGGAATACCGCAAGACTTTGCGAAAGCAATTACAGGATCGCCCGCGAACCGCTGTACAGCAGATCAAAGCCATCGATGAAAAGAATTCGCTGCACCCCGAGGATGTGCATCGACGCGACTACTTCGCCGCATTGGGAAACGCCGCCAAACGGCCAAAGCCGACGCGAGAACAAATCGCTGCCGTGGAAGAATATCTGGAACCGTATGATCCGCTAATCAGCTATTTTGCTCGACAAGAGACCGCAGACCTGCTGGCTCGATCGGGTGAAGATACCGCTCAGGAACTGGATTATCGGTTGTATGTCATTTATTTCGCTCCGACTTTGGATGCTTCCGTGCGCAACGTCGCGACAGCGCTGGATACGCTGGCCACGCATCCCGACACGATTCCTGATGACTCGACCCGGTTCGACGCATTAAACGGCCTGATTCAAACCTTGAGAATCCGTTGGGAGATCCGTCAACAGATCCAAGAGTCCTCCTCTTCGAAGATTCTGAACGATGTGGATCAAAGCTTGATCGCCGTCGAAAAGGGGGTGGCCGCTTTGGATTTTCTCGCCGCCTCTTCCGGTATGGGCGAGCGTGAATGGCAAATTCGCAAGCAGGTCATTGAACGGCTGATGCTGCGCCCGCTGCGGACATATCGTACCGCTGTTCAGTCAAAACTGAGTCGCGGGCAGGCTCAGGCTGGGGCTCTGTTCGACGAAGCAAATCTGACGGATGAGCTTGTAGAATAACGAGAGCAATCACTCTTGCGCTCGTGAGTTTCCTTCCTTTCGCCGTGCACAACCGTCCCGTTTTGTGATACGTTGACGGGATGTTGGTACACGGACGAGTGCGTCTTCGGAAGGAATGTTCAAAATGACCCGATGGTTGTTCTTGTTGACAGTCGCTACCTTCTCTGTGGCGATGGAGCTTCCTGCCAACTCGCTGGCCGCGGATCAGGCGACGGAATCTCGACCCTCGGCTGTGGACAGTCGAGATGATCTGAAGGCATTGAACAAAACCAAGACGGTTTTGCTGGATGCCAAAGGGAAGAAGCTACTACTACGGTCCCATGTCGTGTTGCGCGAGGGGCTGCTGGAAATGTTGGTCTGCTTGAAACAGACGAAAGAACACGAGTCGCTGCTCTCGGTCGATATGCAAGCTCAAATTGTCCACGCGGGATTGCTGGCGCTGGGTGCCCAACCGGGAACCCCCGTTCGCTGGGAACCCGAATTCCGAGCGGCCACGGGTCAGCAGATTGATATTTTTTTTACCTGGAACGACGATCAGGGCAAACTGCATCGAGATCCGGCTCAATCCTGGGTTCGACATGCGACTCGTCGATATTACGTTGAAAAGCTGGAAGAATTGCCGGATTCATTTAGCCTTCCGGCCGACTCGGAGCTGAAGTGGGATCCCAAGCACAAGGAATTGTTGTGGTACGGGCATATGTCTGATGCTCAACGGGACGCTGCATTGAAATTCTCCAAGAATGCCGCTTTTCAAGCGGCGATCAAATCCATTTTCAAACAATCGCAGATCCGCAAGATGGACGCTAATTGGGTCTTTGCCGGCAGCTATTTTTTGACTGATGAAAAGACGGGTGAAAAGTTCTATCAGGCCGAATCGGGTGATTTGATCTGCGTCGCCAACTTTGCCTCTGCGACATTGGATCTCGCTGCCAATAGCAGTGCGACCAATGAAGATCTGATGTTTGAAGCTTTCACCGAGCATATTCCTCCGTTGGGAACCGAAGTGACGATCGAACTGATTCCTGTCTTCAAGCCTCAAGAGAAACCTGACAAACCCAGCAAGTGAGAGATCATCATCTTTCACTCGGAATTCCGAGAAGAAAATGTTCGCCGAGTTTTTCAAGTTGCTGGCCGATTGGGATTCGCTCGACACGCGGATTGTGATCACGGGCG
>CAIQIR010000054.1 GCA_903871875.1 uncultured Schlesneria sp. | reverse complement strand
TCGTTCGGTTTCTCAATTCAAAGAGCACTGCTTCGAGAAGCAGTGGCACGACTGACTTAGTGGTAGATCCGCCGCGACGCTATTGTCCCTCGACCGTGAAGTCGACATCTTCCAGCGTATCACCCGCTTCGACTTCGACCACGCACGAACCCTTCGGATCGGCGTCGTCGTACCAGAACGGCTTGGCCTGAACGTAATGCTTGCCCGGCCGGACAAATTTTAATTCGTACGTCCCATCGGCCGCCGTCGTCACCGTCGGATCGTAATAGCGATTTTCCAGCTTATCGAAATCCTGAGCCCGCACTTCCCGTCCTGCGACTGGCTTGCCGAACGACGTCACCTTGCCACGAATCACGGCCGGAACGGTCAGTTGCAGATCAAAATTGTCGATCACCTGACCGGGCTTCGTCTGGAATACTTTGGACACTCCGTTCGCCCATTTCCGCCATTCTTCGTACTTGCCGTCATGCACCACCAGATTGTATTCCGCGTCGTTACTGGCCGGCATGACGGTGTGATACCGCCCATCCTTGTCGGTCGAAACGCTGTACCGGGTGTCGCCGGTCAACGAGTTCCCGGAACCGGTCTTCGCCGGTGCGACCGTCGCGCCTTCCACCGGATTCCCGGCCGGATCGGTCACGCGACCGGTAATCGTCACTCCTTGTTCCACGACGATTTTCACCGGTAACATCCCGGACTGCAGTTGAAACGTCAGGTCATCGAAATTACGTTGCCATTTCGCGGCGGCATCATCGATCTGGCGCTGTTGATGTTCATTCACCGCGTCGGGCGACCACCAGCGGCCCAGCGATCCATGTTGATAGAATTCCATCCCGTTCTCTGATTTTTTGTCACCCGAACCGCAATTGAATTCGAGTGCCCCGGGAAACAGGTCATCCAGCACGATCTTGCCAGCGGCATCGGACCGGCCCATGATCTTGGGTGGCTGCCAGCGGAACAAAACAAATCCTTCCACCGGTTGGTCGGTCTGACTGTCAACGACGATCGCTTCGAAACGAATCCCTTTTTCCAGTTGAATCGGCACGTCGACATGTTCGTTTTGCTCGACGGCGATCCCGGACAGCCGCGCAGCCCCGCGACCTGGTGCGGACACCATGAAATCGTACTGATTCGGAAAGACGTACAGCCGGAACTTTCCGTCATCACCACTGGTCGCTTCGAACGGCACGCTGCCAATCGAATAACCCGGATCGGGCTGAAACGGCCCACACGAGGCATGGATGATGGCTCCTTTGACCGGCTGTTTGTCCTCCCCCAGCACCGTCCCTTCAAAGTAAGTCTGATCTCGCAAGATCACGATGAATTCTTTTCGTCCGGTCGACTTGGTCATGATCAAGCGGGGCGAGTAACCCTGTTTCGTCACGAGTAATTCGACGTGCTGAGCAGCGTCCAGGCCCTTCAACCGAAACAACCCCTGTTCGTCAGTGGTGGTTTCGTTGCCGGGATACCAGCTGTTGGCATCGACGGAAACATCCGCCATAGGCCGCCCGTGGGCGTCGATCACGAGGCCGACGAGTTCATCCTTGGCCACTTTCTTCACCCCGGCCGCGGTCAACAGCTTCGCCGCTTTCCCGTTGGACGCCAGAATCCGTTCGGGAAGATTCTCCGTTCGAATCAACTTATCGGAGGGATCTTGTAATTGCTGAATCTCGACGAGCAACTCACCCGGAATCCGCCGGTCGTCAGCCGCCAGTTTCACCGCCTGCGCCACCGCTTTTTCCGCCAGGTCAGTCCCACTCTTGTCCTCCGACTTCGCCGGAACCTCTTCCGCAACGACCGACCACGAGCGAGACGACATTGCCGACGACCAGACACACAGCGCCACCACCAACGGCAGCACGCCCGCGCCGAGCACATTCCGCCGACCATTGATCGAACGAACCCGGACGCCAAACACCGCTATTCGACTAAAAAGACTCGTCACGGCGGCACCTGCATTCTGTAAGAGGGATTTTTGTTACCCGTTTCGCCAGATCGTCAAAGCCCCAGCAGAAACCACCACGGCGTCACACCGATGAGCATCTTGGACATGTTGAGCATCTTCCTATTTTTCACGATCCAAAAGTACCTGTCCAAGATGTTCATCGTGGACACCTTGAGCAGCTTGTTCTGACAGATGCTCACTCAGACAGGGATCGGCCCCGGACAATCGCCTCCCGGTCCGGCAGCGACGCGCCACTGTCTGAACTGAGCTGTCTGCACTGAACACTCGGAATTGCACATCAGTCTCGCCCCGCGTCACCCGACCGAAACGCCGACCTAAGACAAAATAGCGAAAATAAAATTTTCCGCAGCGCCAGTTTGCCTGTTGTTTCCAAACGTTTGGAAGATCCAATGAAATGATGCTTCACACCTGACCAGAATTGTTCATCCTGACATTCCGTCGGAATCGTCACCCCCTGTCTGGTCGGCATTCGGGAGTGGTCGGAACACTGGGATCTATCACATGACTGCGATTACTACGCGATGTCCGTGCATCGAAAATCGACGATATCGGAATTCCGCTCGTGATCGTAGGTAAACAAGTTGACGCTCGCGGGGGCCTTGCGATCGGGGCATTACGTGAGCTCGGGTTTCAGCCCGAAGTGTTGACGTACGATCCCGTTGATCTTGAAATCGAATGGGGTGGCGCTCGCTGGCCGGTTGACGATTTCGCCGATTTAGTGGCAAGCCGGAACGTTTCGGAGGTCGTCTTAGAGGCGACAACGCTATCCTTTGCGGAACTCTTTGTTGCGGCTCATGCGGCTTGGGAAGCAGGGGTGCCGCGAATCGTATTTTTGTACGTTGAACCCAAGGAGTACACTAAGCCACCTGCGACATCTGGAGCCGATAGGCGAGACTTCGACCTCTCAGCCGAAGTAATTGGCTTCAAGGCCATTCCCGGTCGAGCCCCCTTTTTGGACGGTGTTCAGGAGCAACGGGGGGTGTTTCTTGCCGGATTTGAAGGCGGACGATTGGAGCGAGCCTTCGAAACCCTGAACATCATTGCACGAGACAGTTCTGTGGTTTTTGGTGTCCCTGCGTATACTCCAGGGTGGGAGATGAATTCGTTCTCTAATATTGTCCCCGTGATCGAAGATCGGCATATCGACGGAGGCGTTTTTTTTTGTCCAGCAGACAATCCCGTATCGATCATCGAACTCCTTACTGCCGAGTACCGTTCGAAACCGTCGAACGCTGTGTTTTTCGTCGCTCCCCTTGGAACGAAGCCACATGGCATCGGGGCATTGTTATTTGCGCTGGGGCAAGAGGATGTTGGTCTAATTTACGACCACCCAAAGCCTAAGGACGGTCGGACAGCCAAATCGCTCACTTGGCACATTTTCGACGCACGACGCTAATAGTGGTTGCCCATGGAATACGATACCCCTCAACAGGTCGCCACAGTCCTAATGCGGCACGCGCCGCGTCGATTTGCGTCGGTACTAGAACCCTCAGCAGGCAATGGCGCGCTGATCTCGCAATTGCGAGATCGAATCGAGTCGAACTCGGCAACGGTTACCGCGGTAGACATCAACGCTTCGCGCCTAAATCAGGTCCGAGGGCGCTTGAAGAATGTACCCGTGGATTTGATTCACGCGGATTTTCTCCAGTGGTCTGCGAATTTCCACGTACCGAAATTCGACCTGATCGTTACGAACCCACCATTCCTTGGAAAACGTAATTTTTCGGTGCCGATCTGCCCGACGAATGAGACTGGTGCAGGTTGCGGGGGCGGTCGGCGCGTTCCGCTGGAGGTCGCATTTTTGCTGCGTTGTATTCGGCTGCTGAAAGAGGGCGGCCGACTCCTGTCCGTCCTCCCGGCATCGATCATTTCTTCAGATCGCGCGGTATGGCTCAGAAAATTAATTCAAGAGGTCGGGAACGTTCGTTTCGTTCACGAACTTGCCAAGGGCAGTTTCCCACGTCTCGAGGCGAGAACGTATTTGTTCGTATTCGACAAATCTATTGACCGCCGTACCATCCGGCTTCAGAACCACGACCTTACACGGCCGGCCAATCTGTTGTTGCCATGGCGCGAAGCGGCTGAGGGAAGGCGGCTGGATTTCGGCTTCCATCAGGCGGCGCAGGCGATGGAAGCGATGCGGGAACGACCTCGATTCAAATGGCAGCGTATTACCGAAATCGCCGACGTTATCCGCGGGGACGTTGAGAGCCCGATTTCCGACCGAGCCACCGTCCACACTAATTCTGCTCTGCCATGTTTTTGGAACGGAGCGCTAACCACTGTTGGTAGAGTAAATAGACAATCTGGGCGTGCGGTCCAAAGCGGCGACCTTCTACTCTCTCGGGTGGGAAGGAATTGCACCTTCACTTTGGGTGCCTCCCGAGGAATGGAGGGGAGACGATGCAGTGACTGCGTGATACTGATCCGACCGCAAAGGGCGCCAGAGTCCCTGCGGATTCTCCTCGCTCTGCGCGTAGTTCTTCGTTGTGAAGTTCTGCGGAAACTCCTGGAACGTGGAACCGGGGCGAGCTATGTCACCGTCCAGGATCTCCTTGCATTCAGTATCCCATTCGGCGTCGACGAGCTGTTTCCAGAGGAATTCGAAAAGTACCGGCGCGCGTATCCGCCGTCCAACCGACGATCGCTTTGAGCATCACTAGGGACAGGCACGGGGTACGGAGCCAGTCGCCTGATTCACGCTGGGAAATGGCCGCTGTTGAGCTGCCTCAGAGGAACTTCGCCGGGAAAGCCGATTGTTTCGGCTTTGCGGGATGAATTCTCTGATCTTGAACTGCCGGCGTGGAAATCCGCTGCTTCCAGGCCAGCCGTTGCCGATGGAAATTTGATAGCGGGTCAGCAGACTGCTGAGACCGGGGTTTCGCGTCGGACAGGTTGATCAACTTTGCCGACATTGCCGGATGCTCTGTCTGTGCGGGGTTGGCTGACAATTCGGCCGCGGAATGAGTCTGCGGTTCACCTGAAGCAAGGCGATGAATGATGCTAAGAAACGGATTTCTGGCAGGGGTCGGCGTATTGGCCGCCGCGATATTGCTGATGATCGCACCGAATCAGGCGTCGGCTGGGAAGGACTGCGATATCAATTCGCCGTATCTCTCGGGCTGTCGTAGTGGGCATTGCGGCGGCGGCGATTTCTATCTCGGCGGCCGTGGACGCTGTGACCAATGCAAATGCCTGTCCTATGCCGGCGTGGGTCTGCGAGTGCCCGGCCCTTATGTGCCCGGTCAGATTTACGATTACCGCGGACCGTGTGCCCCCGGGATGCCGCCTCAATGCGATCAGTGCCGCTGGCACAGACCGCGCTAAGGTCGAGATCCGAGGATCGCTTGATCGCGGGGGAACCGGACGGGGATGACGTCGCGCGAAAGCACGTACGGGGTCAGACTCGCAGGAACAGCTTGCGACGGTACATCCACAGCAAGATCAACCATTCGACCGCCAGGACCGCCGCGCCGCCGACCAGTGGCTGATACGCTTCGCCGCAGGCTTTGGTCCAGCCGTCGCCCAGATGCGTGATCAGTGCTCGTCCGATGAAGTCGTCCCACAGATGCGCGATCAGGTAGGCGGCCATCGAATTCATGCCGACCACCACGAACACAAATGACCAACTGCGACATTGGGCCACGTCGATCGCCGCGTAAAAGGCGGCCAGGATCAAAAAGCACCAGCCGCCGCTGAACAGGACCCAACTGGGCGTCCAGATCTTTTTGACGATCGGACAAATCCCCGCCGCGTCCAGGCCCCAGCCGCTGGCCAGACCGATCACTCCGGCGATGACCAGCCAGTTGATCTTGGCTCGCGTGGTTCGCTCGCCGCAGAGGACTCCTCCTGCGAGCAGGCCCAGGATCATCGTGGCCAGCGTGGGAATGAAACTGAGCGTCGAGTAGCCGCCGCCATTGTGCGTGAACGGGGCTTTCCGCGGAAAGAGATTCATGAACCAGACATCGAAGGCCCAGGCGGGATTCGTGTTCAGGCCCCAATGAGCGGCGAAACCGGTCAGCGGACGGGTGCTGGGGTCGACGCCGATTTTCGCCCAGTCGAAATCGGGACCGGGCAACGGGTACGTGGCGAACCAGAGCCAGTAGACAAACAGGATGACGGTCAGGGCCGCCCATTGAACTCGCACGGAACACAGGGCCAAGAGGTACAGAAACAGATATCCCAGCCCGATCTGCGAGAGCGTGTCTTCGAATGTCCAATTGGTTTGCGAGGCATGCGTCGAGCGGAGAAAGACGCCTAACCAGATCAGGAGCAGGGCTCGCCAGGCGGCGTGCAGGGTGCGGCGCCACAGGGGTTGCCCCTGGGCCGAGCGATGGCGTAATGACAGTGGTAACGCCACGCCGACCAGAAACGAAAACGATGGTTGAATCAGATCGTGCAGATGGCAACCGACCCACGCGACGTGCGATTGTTGTTGAGCCAGAAATGCCCAGAACTTGCTGTCGGGCAGGGCTTGGGAAACATTTCTCAGGCGCAGGACTTCGCCCATCATCAGCAGCATCACCCAACCGCGATAGGCGTCGACCGACGTTAAGCGTTGAACGGCGGGATCCGTCGCCAGGGGACGTGAGGCAGGGGCGTTTTTCATGCGGTCATCCGATGCGGGCGGTGTCGTGGGCAAAATGAAGGAGGCGGATTCGGGTGATCGCGTGAGGGCCGATCATCCGGGCAAGTTGGTTTTATATTCCGTCGGCGGCGTTGCCGCCACCGGTCATGTTTGGTTTGGCGTGGGGGAAGGACCAAGCGGGACGAACGCCAACGCAGGGGTTGGAGTGGGCTGGCACGAGGGACAGGGTTCGGAATATTCCAACGACCGGTTCGTGGGCATGCCCGGGGCGGCGATTTGTGGGAACGATTGAATGGAGCTGGCTGGTCCTTCAGACCTTTGTTTTTTATTCCGGTCCAGTTCCAGGGCCTACGGCCAGGAGGCCTGCGACCCTGGCTGGTGGACTGGCTGGACCTTTGGTCCTCAGGAGAGGAGACGTCGATTGCTAAATTCCGTTCAGAGACGTGGTCATTCGACAAGGAGACGAACACCGCGTCACGCGATCAGGTCTTTGATGATGCCGGTACTGTCGCCGTGGCGGGGGACGTTGACTCCGAGTCCCTGCAACAACGTGAGCCAGGCGTTGCAGAGGGGCGTGTCTTTCGAGACGACCAGGTGTTGGCCGAGCTTGATGCCGGCTCCGCCGCCCGTGATCAGTGTCGGGCAGTTGTCCAGATAGTGGACGTTGCGGATGTTGCTGCCGAAGACCAGGCAGGTGTGGTCGAACAATCGCGAGCCGTCGGCTTCCTTGGTTTCTTTCAGCTTGTCGATCAGGCCGGACAGCAGTTCGCTCTGCACGAGGTCTCGACGCTGTGAGGCCTCCAGGCGTTCGCCGGGGCTGTAGTGGCTCATGTCGTGCGCGGCGACGCGGATGCCGAGACTGGTCAGCAGGCTGCTGATCGGTTGGCGGTAGGTCATCACGCGGGTGCAATCGGTCTGGAAGGCGGCGACGATCAGGTCATACATCAGCTTCACTTCGTCGACGCCGGCAAGACTGGATGAAGGAGCGCTGAACGGAGCGGGGGGCTTGGGAATGCTTTGCCATTGCTCGTCTTTGGTCAACGTGGTCTCGATGTCGCGGAGGCCCTGGAAATATTCGTCGAGCTTGGCATTGTCGGTCTGGCCCAGGCTGCGCTGCAGGTCTTTGGCGTCGTCGAGCACCGCGTCGAGTACGCTGCGCTTCTGCTTGAGCATCTCTTGTCGCTGTTCGATGGGCGTCGTGTCGGTGGAGAACAGGCGGTGATAGGCGGCCAGCGGCTTGTTGAGGCCGGCGAGTGGTTTGCCGCGAACGTCCCAGGCGAGCGACAAACCCGGGCCGTGGCCGTTGCCGGTAATGTCGGGATCGGTGCCGTTCAGTTGCAACGAAGCGAAGCGTGACTCTTTGCCCAAGACGCCGGCGGCGACTTGATCGGCCGAGATGCTGTTGTGGAACCCGGCTCCCGCTTCAAACCGGTTGGCGCCTGTCAGCCAGAAGGTGCTGCCCCAATGGGCTTCCTCGGTGAATTTGTTGGTCAGCCCCTGCACCAGGGTGAAGTCGGATTTGTGTTTGGCGAGTGGGGCCAGACCGGCAGGTAACGTGTAGTTCGCACCTCGTTCGTTGACGTGGGGAATCCAGGTTTCCTGCGTGACGCCGTAGCCGATGCCCAGGAACACGATTCGTTTGGGCGGCGTGACGGCGGTACTGGCCGAGCAGTAACGGCGAAAGCCGGCCGATTCCAGCAAGGGCAGGGCGATCAGCGACGTGCCGGCACATAAGAAGCGGCGACGGGATTGTTGCGAACTCATATGGGATGGCCTGCCAGGGGAAGGATTCGTCGCGGGAAGGATCGGCGTCAAACGTCGTCGGGTCCGAGTGTCGGTTCAATGCGGTTGGTCGGAGCGGTCCTGCGGGTTAGGTGAGAACAAAGCGTTGGGTTTGTCGGGAAACTCATTTCGAGTGGAACTCCTGGCTGCTGACCAGGACCTGGATAAATTCTCGCAGGGCAAAATCTTTCTGGCGAGACTGGTTGATCATTTGGGCGATCAGTGGTTCGTCGCGATAGCTGCGGGACCGGCCGAGGGCATATTCGAGCAGCGCGAGACTGAAGCCGCGAGCGAACGCGTCGGAGCGGGTGGCGATGACATCGTGCAGCTCGAAGTAGTCCTTGAACGCGGGTCCGTTGTGCAGGGCTCCGGCGGGGTCGATGGTCCAGGTCTTCTTGCCGAGTCCCGCGACCTCGTAGGTATCTTCCGTTCGCCAGCGGCCGACGGCGTCGAAGTTCTCGAGCCCCAGGCCGATCGGATCGATCTTGCGGTGACAACTGGCACATTGGGCCTCTTCCTGGTGGGCTCGCAGGCGTTCGTGCGTTGTCAGCAGTTTGTCCTGCAGTCGCGAGATCTGCGGCACGTTGGCCGGAGCGGGGGGCGGCGGGTCGTTGACCAGTTTGCGCATCACCCAGGCGCCTCGTTCGACGGGGCTGGTCTGTTCGCCGTTGCTGCCCATGGCCAGGATGGCGGCCATGCCGAGCAAACCGCCGCGAGGCAGTCCCTGGGGCACGGTCACTTTGCGGTAGTCATCGCCTTTGACGCCTTCGATGCCGTAGTAATTCGCGAGCAGGCTGTTGATCACCACGAAGTCGGACTTCAACAGATTCCGCAGGCTGTCGTTGTGACGCAGCAGGTAGCCGAACGTTTCACCGACTTCGTTGCGGGCCGCCAGCTTGGTGCTCTCGTCGAAAGCGGGATAGCGGACGTTGTTGAACCGGAAAAAGTCGAGTCGGTCCAGGCCCAGCCACTGGCGCGAGAAGGGAATGATGAATCCCGAGCAGCGTGGATCATCGATCAAGCGGTTGGTTTGTTCGGCCAGGACCTCTGGCTTTTGCAGTTCACCGCGGCTGGCCAGATCGCGCAGCTGGGCGTCTGGCGGCGATCCCCACAGGAAGAACGACAGGCGAGTGGCAAGTTCGAGATTGTTGAGTGCGCGACGTTCCTGTTCGCTGGATTGCTCGGATAGATAGATGAATCTCGGCGACGCCAGGACCACGGCCAGCGAATCGAGCAATGCCGAACTGTGCGGGGCGCCCGACATACGACGCTGATCGTAGATGTCGACCAGTCGATCGAGAAAGCCGGCCGGGGGCGCGTTACCTCGACAGGCCTCGACGGCGAAGCGTGCGAATGCGGCCCGCAAATCCTGGCGGGGGATCGCGGGTGCGTCATCGCCCAGCGGAATGCCCAGGGCGCGGATGCCGGAAGGGATCTGCTGGTCCGAGATTGTTTTGCGTTCGACTTCGGCCCAGTCGACCCACAAGGCGAATTCGGGGCCGATGCCGTTCAGGCGTTCGCCCTCGGCGTAGACTCGGTGAGCCTGCTCGTTGGTGTCGAAGGTGCCTTTTTCGCGGAGGAAGAACGAGCCGCCGCGATTTTTCGTCAGGTTGAACGGAATTTCGATGATCTGCGGCTCTTCCATCGTGCCCAGGACTTCATGAGTACTGAGATGCGTCGCGTGGACGCCGAATTCGACGAACCGGCGGACGGGTGTGGCTTGTTTGGTGGCGGCAATCCGAACCCGGACGAGGCATTCGCCCGACGGCCAGTCGCCGCCGATCGCGAAGTTGAAGATCGGATTCACGCCGTTGTCGCGAATGGTCAGAAACGCGCCGGTCTTCGTTTCGGGCTGGACGAGGAAGTACGCCTGATAGGGCAACAGGTTCCAGGCACTGATCCCTTCGTGCGTGGCGGTTTCCGCATCGGCAAAGCCGTACTCCGTCGGTGCGGGAACATCCTTCAGCTTTTGCCACGAGTGATAAAAGTTCCAGGCAGGTTGGTTCTTCAGTCCCTTCCGAATTTCGGCGGCGATCTCGCGGTTCTCGGGACGTTCGGCCGCTGCGTCGATGGCCTTGGACCAGAGGTTGTACTGCCGTCGCCATTCGATCCGGATCTGCAGGTTGCTTTTGACCCGATCCACGACCTCTTCGGCTTCGAATCGCTGCTTGCGGTTATTGGACGCCTGGGTGACTCGTTCGACCGCTTCGACGAGTGCTTCGCGGCCCAGCGCGAGATATTGCTCGAACTGATCGCTCGACATGAACAGGTTGGTGCCGATCGTGTCGAAGCTGCCCGTGCCGGTGTCAGCGGGCAGTTCGCTGACGTCGATCTCGACGCCCAGCAGTTCGCGCAGGGAGTGACCGTACTCGCGCCGATTCAGTCGCCGCATCGTGATCAGGCCATTTTGATCGCTCAGGTTGCGGCGGGCCGCGGTCATCGCGTTCGCGAGATCGTCGAGGAAGTCGGCCTTGGCGTCGCTCGCGGGTTGGGCTTCGTCCTCGGGCGGCATGTTGCCGGAGTTCAAGGCATTGAGGACTTTCTGCCAGCGTTCGGCCGATTCGTTATTCGTGATGGAGAACGGCAGCGTGTCGACGCGGAACTTGCCTTCGGGCTTGGCTTCGTTGTGGCATTTCAGGCAGTGCTGTTGCAGCAGCGTCTTGTGCCGTTCGTTCAAGGTCGCGCCAGGCGGGGTCTCGGCCGACCAGACGGAAGAACACGCCATGAGCAGAGCGACGCCAATCGCGAGGCGGGGGATCGTGACGTCCGATGGAATCGCCATGTGCACTGTCGTCCTGGCTGCGGCTGTGGCAAGCGGAAAAGCTCCATGATGAGCATACCAAATCACCGTTGTCAAAGCCCGGTGACTCCAGGCGATGAGGAAGATTTGCGGCGAGAGTTCGACCGATTGGAAAGATCTCAACTTGCGTACGTCGGCGAGATCGAGCAACCGAGCGTTGGCAGAACGGTTAGTGGCGGGCGGAGGAAGACTGGCCCACACTTTGGAAACCGAAATTCCAATCATCGCCAGATGTCGATGGCTAGATCTGGTTGAGGTCGATGCCGCATTCTCGCAGCAGGTTCGCCGTTTCTCGACGTCGGCGGCTGCGATGGATCTCACGCAGGGGCCAGGCGACTGAGACTGCGATCCGGACGACTCCCATCCAGGTCAACTGGTAGATGTGACGTCGATTGTTAATGGCGTAATAGCCGGTTTTCACCCAATGGGCTCTGATGTCGTCCGTCGCCGTTTGTAAAAAGGCAGCGGTATCGTCGCCAATCGGGACTCGTTGCTTCCCCGCTCCCAGATGGTCTCGGATTTGGTCATGAATGCGAACGAGCCGCCGGAAGTCAGCTTCTTTGGGCAGCCAGGCGGCCGTGATGCCAGGAAGACGCGGGAAAGCGGCAATGGTCTTGGCATTCGACGTCACCACCTCAGTGCCATCCTCGAAACGGGTCTGAAGCACGAGCGTGAAGACTCGACGAGGCCCCACCTTGACGACCATTACTTTGGCCACGTCGCGGGATTTCGGATGCTCCAGCAGATGCAATCTTCCGCTGCCCATCGATTGACCTGTGATTTGCCAATATCCGCGAAGGATGAACCCGAGCGATTCCAGGTTGGTCACCATTTCGTTCACATCGGCCGCTCGGTTGTCATCGTCGAGTAACTCATAATGCGAATTGAGCGAATACCAATTCCTCGATCGGATCCACCAACCTGCGACGGCCATCCAAAACAGGAAACCGAGAATTGTCTCCAAGAAGTAATTGAAATTCGACATGGGACACCCTACGACGGTTGTTTGAACTGAAGCAACGATGGGGCGAAAAAATCATGGCCAATCCGGTCGATGAAGGCAATCGATCGACCAAGTTCGCCTGGCCCGCAGGTCATTCCCTCATGCCTGTCGATTTCTGAGCGACCATGGAATAGAAGCCCGGAAAACGAATATCATGTTGCCACACTTCTGAACCATCATCTGAAGCAAGCTTCAACGAGGGTACTGACATGACCCAGCCCATGACGCTGGATTTGTTTGAGGTCGAGCCTGGGCATCCGCTGGCGAACGAACACGCGGTCGTGTCCGCTTTCATCGAAGAGGCTCTGCGGAGCTTGGGCGAGGCTTTCTATTATCAAGATCTCCCACTGAAGACGGTGCCGAGCGGTGAGGTGTTGCTCGCGGGCAACCCGGAGCAGGCGCGGCGATACGTCAAAGCGGCTGTGGCACAGGTCGAATACTGGGATCAGATGGTTGAGAAAGTGCGTTCCCAGGCCAGGAACGATATGGAGCGGATGAACGCTCATTTTCTTCCCGGATGGACTCAGGTATGGGGCCGTCGCCGGCAAGCCGAGGCCGTGATCGGCGCACTGATGCGACGCACCCTGCCGTTCCAGCAGAAGGATCTACTGGAACTCATCCATTGGTGCTGCAAGGCGAAAAACCTCACCACTTATTCCGCTCCGATCAGCCTGATCGTGCGGGCTCTGCAGCGTTTTGTGAAAGATCACGAGCTTGATACCGAATTGCGGGAAGCCCTGACGCAGCTCGCCACCACACTTCGCTCGTCGCAGTCCAAAGACGCCAAGCGATTCGGCACTGCTGTTGAACAACTCTGTGCGACCGGGCAGCCCGAGCCGACGGGTGGTCCCGAGCGACCAACTCGACCACCTGCTCAACCCGGCCCAGCGGGCACGAGCCATGTCTTGGCGGGACTCAAGCGAAGCTTGGGAATGTTGCCGCACGAGCCGGATCCGCCGGCAGCTGTGATCGGCCCCGACGCATTCACACTGCGAACCGACTCGCCACTGTGGTCCGAGCATGAGTTGCTGTGCGAGTTACTGCAAGAAATTGTCGACAGCCAATACTCTTATCATTCCGAATTGGACAAATTTCCGGCGGGAACAAGACTGTTGTCGCTTGATTCGGACGCCAAGGGCCGAGCGTTACTCGCCGCGACGGAACGTCACGTCAGCTCGCTCCAACCGGACGCCGTCGACGCTCCAGAGCACAGCTACTGGCAGTCTCGCTCGGCAACCGGCTGGGTGGTTGCCGCGTTGATGCAAACCGATTTTCGCCTGACTCGCGACGGGTTATTTGACCTGTTGCTGTATCTTGCCCTGCGGCCGCGGCACGAACATCTGGCTGTTCAGCAGAAGTTTTTGCAGCTGATCCAGCAGGTCGAACAGGCCGCGACAGATTCGCCGCTGACCGAGGGCGAACGATTCGTCTTGTCTTTGTTGCGGGTGTCGCTCATTTCGGGGCCCTCGCTCGGGGCGACGGCTCCCACCGAACGACTGACGAGACTGATTCAGGACGGCGCCGCATTTTATCTGGTTCCCGGCGAGGCCTGGACCGACGCCCTCAATGCCGACATTGCTGAAGAAACTGCGGAGAAGCGATCCGCCTGGGTGAACCTGCTCAAGCACGCCTTGACCGCGACGGCGGCACGTCCTTCGGCGAAATGGCTCAAGACGACTGAATCTCTGCTGAAAGCAATCGGTGTCGATCAGGTCGGCGCCGCACTGTTGCGATGGTTCCCACTGGTCGCACAAGGTCAGACCGTGATCAAGCTGGGACAATATGCCGGAGACACGCGCGGCAGTAGCGACACCATTCAGGAAGAAAATGCCAATTGCCTGCGAGCCTTGCTGTGGTGCGTCCCGCTTTTGCCTCAAAAAGAAGAGCTGGCTCGTGTCGTCACGACGGTGGCTTTGTCGGCCTATAAAAAGGTGCCGGGCGTCGGTCCTCGAGCGGTAAAGGTCGGTAACGCCGCCGTCTATGCTCTATCGGAATTGGCGTCGAAGGAAGCAGTCGGTCAATTGGCCATGTTGAAAGTGCGGGTCAAGTTCGGTACGGCTCAGAAAGAGATCGAAAAAGCATTCGATGCCGCGGCGGCGGCCTTGGACTTGCCGCGCGATCAGATTGAAGAACTGGGAGTGCCGTCGTACGGCATGGACTCGGTCGGTCGGCGCTGTGAAGAATTCGGCGGCTACCGCGCGGAACTGCACGTCACGGGAAGCGATGCGGAACTGCGCTGGTTTGATGCCAACGGCAAATCGCTCAAGTCGGTACCGGCGAAAGTGAAGAGCGAACACAAAGAGGACTTGAAGGAGTTGCAGCAATCGCTCAAGGACATTCAGTCAATGTTACCGGCGCAGCGCGACCGGATTGATGGGATGTTTCTGCTGCAAAAGAGCTGGCCAATCGCCGAATGGCGCGAGCGTTATCATGACCACCCGTTGGTCGGCACGATTGCCCGCCGGTTACTGTGGTGCGTGGACGGCACGCCGGCCCGGTTCTGCGATGGCCAGCCCACCGACGTCCACGGGTCGGCAATTGCTCATGGCAAGACCGCCGAGATTCAGCTTTGGCATCCGGTCGGACGCAGCATCGACGAAATCACCGGCTGGCGACGCCGACTCGAAGAGTTGAAATTGACGCAGCCGTTCAAACAGGCCCATCGCGAAATCTATCTGCTGACCGATGCCGAGCGGAATACACGAACCTATTCGAATCGTTTCGCCGCCCACGTTCTCCGACAGCACCAGTTCAACGCACTGTGTGCGGCACGGGGCTGGAAAAACAAATTGCGATTAATGGTCGATGACACTTATCCTCCGGCCATTAAAGAGCTGCCGCAATGGGATCTGCGAGCAGAATTCTGGATCGAAGGGGTCGGCGATACCTACGGCGTCGACACCAATGACGCCGGCAGCTATCTGCGACTGGCAACGGATCAAGTACGGTTTTATCGCTTGCAGGCCACTGTTAACTACGCTCACGCGGGCGGAGGGGGCTATGGCAGCGCGGCCGCGGGGCCGGGCCAAGACAACGTCAACGAGCCACTTCCGCTGGCAGACGTCCCGGAATTGGTCTTCTCGGAAATTATGCGCGACGTCGATTTGTTTGTCGGCGTCGCATCGGTCGGCAACGACCCGACCTGGCAAGATGGCGGACCGGACGGCCGCTACCGAGCTTACTGGCAACGCTATTCGTTCGGCGAACTTTCCGGGACCGCGACGACTCGTAAACAGGTTTTGGAGCGGCTGGTCCCGCGCTTAAAAATTGCCTCACGCTGTTCGTTCAGCGATCGCTTTCTGGTGGTGCGGGGCGACCTGCGGACATACAAAATTCACCTGGGTTCAGGCAACATCTTGATGGAACCCAATGATCAGTACCTGTGCATCGTCCCCGACGCCCGTCAGCGTGCGACGAAAGACGATTTGTACCTGCCATTCGAAGGGGATTCGACGTTGTCGATTATCATCAGCAAAGCGCTGCTGCTGGCGGAAGACCGTCAGATCAAGGATCCGTCGATCACTCGGCAGATCGAAACGAAATAACTCCGTCCAGACAGAAAGGCGATACGTCATGTCGATTACCGTGACCATCCGAGACGAAACCGCTACCGGAGACGTGGTTCATGAACGGCCACTGGAATTCCCCAGCGAGCGGATCACCGTTCGCGAATTGATCCGTGAACGCGTCTACCAGGAAGTGCAGGACTTCAACCGGCAACAGCAAGAACGGGTCTTTCGCGGACTGGTTCAGCCGACCGATACCGAACAAGTCTTGAACGAAGGTCGACCCGAATACCGACTGAAACAACATCGCCAGATCGAGTGGAAGCCGCAATTTGAAAAGGCACTGGAAGCATTCTCGCGGAATGGCTTTTTCATTCTTGTCGATGACCGACAAGCCGCGACGCTGGATGAAGAATTCGAAGTTCACCCCGCGACGCAAATCAGCTTTGTGAAGTTGACGCTACTGGTCGGAGGTTAAACGCCGCCACCTCGAAAGCGCCGACTTGACCAGCCGTTTTCGCTTAACATCGACGTGTTTATCCTCGCCGCCGACTGTCGTGAGGTGGGATTGGTTGTCGTACCCGACAACGGTCCAAGCGATGCCTTCCAAGCCGCTTTTACCATGTGCCCGCATGATCGGTAAGCTGCGAAGAATCTGATCAATTTCCGTGGCGTCGATCCGATTGAAGTCCCTGCGCGGCGAAAAAAGAGCCGAAAACGAGGAATTGACGGGCCGAACTCTCAACGAAGATTCGCAGCGACAAATCAGGATTATGCCTGCAGAGAGTTTTGGGAAAGCTGTAACGACCAGCCAGAAATGATCGTCTCTGAAAATTCGTGCCAGGGAAAGATTGACGATGAATCGGAAGCTGATTTCTCTCGCGGGTGCTTTGGTCGCAGGCTTGAGCCTGGCGAGCGCCGGTCAGGTGGCACAAGCCCAATCGTATGGCGGCAATTGTCCGCCGGGCACCGATTGTTACGGCCGGCCGGTCAATTGCTTCGGCTCGCTGAAGGCTTGTATGTATGGCCAAATGGTCACTGATGCTCTTGGTCAAACGATACGGGTTTACGGATATCCAGCCATGGCCTGTGGTCCATGTGGACCGAATGGCTACAACGTCTACCCCGGCTACTCGGGCCATCACTCGGGCGGGCTGATGGGTTCTCGATCACGACACGGCGGCGGTTACTCGGGTAGTTCGTCATTGCTGTCGAGCGGTTATACCGGGGCGGGGGCCTGCTGCACGGCGACGCCGCTTTCGTGCTGCAGTGCCCAGGCGGGCGGCAACATGATTCAGCCCGCGTACGAGACACCGAAAGCGCTGCCGGGCGTTCCCGCACCGACGCTGAATCCCGTTCCCACGCTGGCTCCGCCCATCGAACAGCAGACACCTGCCCCTCCCAAACCGGGTATCTGAGCTGCGGTGAAGGTCGGTGCGGATTACGGGGCAGATCGTTCGATCGATGTCGCTCACTTCGAGTTCCAAACCCGTCCATACGAGTGGATCGAGTTTAAGGAGCGGCCTCTTAACAAGCGGTAGCGGGATCATCATTTTCGGCCGACAATCCCCTGAATCCAGGCGGAATAATTGTCGGCGTCAGTGGAATCGCCTTCTGCCGCGATTAAAACCCGCCGGCAGGTTCCCACGGCATAACGGTATCGACTATTTGGGGGAATCGGTGGGGCGGGGTTCGACAGGCGGGATATAGCGATTGACCAGTTCGGCATAGTCTTCGCGCACGGGGCTGAAGACGTCCAGGATCACGCACTTGCCTCCTACGGCAACCGCACGATGCTTGACGTTGGGCGGGATCAAAAACATGGAACCGGCTTCGCACAAACGCGTCTCGTCGCCGATGGTTAACTGAACTGTGCCCTTGATCAGCATTCCCCCTTGTTCGTGCGGGTGAGAATGCATCGGCACTTCGGCTCCGTCATCCATTTCCAGGTACGACAGCATCATGTTCTGACCGAACGGCGTCCGCATCCGACAGCCCGGCACCGGTTCAATCGCTTCAAACTCGGAAATGTTGATGAAGCCCATGTTGGTCTCCGCCGTCAGGCCGGTGCGCTCGCTCACCGAACCTTTGGCTGTCTGGAGTCTGTCAATCGAGATTACGGATTGGGAAACAGCCGGCCGTCAGCCGCCCGCCGAGCAAACCGTGGGCAGCTGACGAATTCATCGATTCCCTATCGGCCCAGAACAAAGTTTACCAGTGGGATCGCGTCGCGGAAGTCAGGAATGACCGCGTCGGCACCGACACCCAGCAGTCGCTTCCGTTTCCATTCATCGACTTTGCCGGAACCGTTGTGAGCTTCATCGCTGGCCACGGCGATCGCCAGACCACCAACTTCTTTGGTGTTTTCGATTTCCACATAGCCATCGCCGAACGAGATCAATTGTCCGCCGTCGATATTATTTTCGCGGAGAATGCGATCGATGATCATCTTCTTCGAGAATTGCTTGTAATCGTCGAGCGCCCCGTAGATATGTGATCCAAAATATTTCGTCAGATCGAGCAGTTTGGCTTCTTCCTTGACGGCGTATTCATCCGTTCCGCTGGCCAGATACAGCGTCAGACCGCTCTGCTGCAGATGTTCGAGCAACGTCCGAGCTTCGTGAACCAGCCACGCGTTTGGCTTGATCGCGCCGCTGCGCAAGCCACCAGTGCGCTCGCGGGTGCGTTCTTCCAACCGCCGCAGGTACTCGTGTTTGTACCACAGGGGTTCGCGCGCCTCGCCGCCACGTTCCTTGATGCGTTCGGCCAATTGGATCATTTGGTAGATCGTTTGCTTGCCATTCAGACGCATAATGTCGTCCCAAGCCATCCGGCGCACGTCTTCGACCGTTTCGCCATCGCGGCAAGGCAAGACTTCGACGAACATCGGCACCATGACTTCGGGCCAACCTTGTCGAATCAGCGACAGCGTGCCGTCGAAATCGAACAGCGCGTGAGTAAGTTTGGGGCGAGGTGACAAGGGTTTCGGCAATTCGACACTTGGCCAGCGGGGGTCGTTTGCGGGTCGTGTACCAGATTCGACGGATTCGCTCATTGTTTCCTCAACTCCAACTGTCCTGACAAAGTAAGTAATCGCAGGCGGATGTTAATTGGTCATCTGGGCCGCCACAACTGTTTGCTCCGAAGTGTCGTGCAATCGGTGCCGTCATTCCGGAATCGGATCACTGCGACGAACTTTCGTGCCCTCCCAGACCGCTTCGTCTGTGGTTTTATCGTATGTCAGCACGCGAGTCGCACTATTTTTGACCAGCGGCGCCTCACTTTTCGGAATCCACTTTCGATGCTCGGCTCTGATCGACGCCAGTTCCGACTCGCCGGCCAGATTGTCCCATTCGTGGGGATCGCGGGCCATGTCGTACAACTCTTCGCTGCCGTCGGCGTAGCGAATATAACGCCAGCCTTCACTGCGAACGCCGTGATTACCTTGATTATGCGTCGTCAAAGCCGGACGAGTGCGGATTGTGGCCGCGTCCTTCAGCTGTGGAACGATACTGATCCCTTCCAAATCCGCGCGGTTCGTCAGACCGCACAGCTCGATCAGCGTCGGATAGATATCCAGTAATTCCGCTGGCTGCAGACAACGGCCCCCTGCGGTGACGCCGGGCCCGGCGAAGATCAGCGGAACTCGCGTACTGCGATCCCACAGCGAATTCTTGCCTGTGATCGCTTTTTCGCCCAGATGCCAACCGTGATCTCCCCACAATACGACAATCGTGTTCTCGGCCAATCCTGCATCCTCCAGGGCGGCCATCATCCGTCCCACCTGCGCATCGACAAAACTGGTACAGGCGAGGTACGAACGAACAAGATTGCGCCACTGGTGATGATCTTTGACCCATTTCAATCGGGGCTCAGGCAGATGCCAATGAAGATACCACGAGAAATGCGGCGTATCATCACGATCGTTGTCTTTCACCAGCGGCAGGACGCTGTCGTCGTCGGGATACAGATCGAACCACTGCTGGGTCGCGTAGCAGGGAACGTGCGGCAGAAAGAAACCGGTCGCCAGAAAAAACGGTTGATCCTTCGGGGCCGATTTGATCTGGTCGACGGCCCAACTGGCGATCTGGTAATCGCCTTTGTCTTCATCCTTGTGAGGGAACGTCCCCCAATCGATCAGGGGATTGTTTCCCATCGGTGTGGGTCCCACGAGCTTCTGCTTCGGTTGTGCACCGATCGAGCTGCCCGGTCCCCAAATGTCGAATTCGGTGGCTCGTTGCTGGACCCCACCCGCATCACCGTGGTGGATTTTTCCGGTGCACAGCGTGCGATACCCGTGAGCCTTGAAGTGCTGAGGAATCGTCACGCGATCTTTCCATTCCTCCAGCGTTCGAAACCAGGGAGCCAGCCCATAGACGCCGGTCGTGGTCGGCCGCAAACCAAGCATCAAGCTGGTGCGCGACGGATTACAGAGCGGTGCCTGACAATGCGCGTTGAGCAACACCGTTCCGCGCTGCGCCAGCCGATCGATGTGCGGCGTCTTGACCAACGGATGACCGCCCAGAGTACCGATCCAATCATTCTGATCGTCGATCGCGATGAACAGTACATTGGGTTTCGCGGCGTCAGCAGCCGGTGCCGCCACGGACGAACCGGCCAGTGCGGCGAATAGGAAGATCCAAAGAGCGTAGCGAGACATCACAGGTTCTCGTAAATGAATTCAATCGTTCGGAAATTGGGCGGCGAGATCCAACGGATCAGCCAGTTCCTGCTGTAAACGCCTCAGCTGCCGCCCTAACGTGCGGATCCGTTCTGCCTGGGCCGGATCGTTGGCCAGATCGTGCAGTTCTTCGGAGTCGCTGGCCAGATGATACAGCCGGTTGACGCCCGCTTTCGGGTAGTGAATCAGCTTCCAACCGTCATGAACGACGGCTCGCTGTAGATCGAGGAACGCTCCATACATGGCGTGGCGAGCGACAGCAGGTGGTTCGCCACGCAACAGGGGCAGCAGACTTTGAAACTCGATTTCCGGGTCCAGCGGCGCACCGGCAATGGCCAACGCCGTGGCCATCGCATCTTGCAGATAGATCGGCGTGTCGAGGCGAACATCTCGAGGTGCATCAGGCCCAGTAATGATAAATGGCACACGCAGGCTATGTTCGTACATGTTTTGTTTACCCATCAAACCGTGCTGCCCCACTGCTAGACCGTGGTCGGCCGTGAACATGATCCACGTATGATCAGCCTGACCAGATTGATCCAGCGCATCCAGAATTCGGCCGATTTGCGCGTCCATGTGGGTAATGATGGCGTAGTACTCTTGTCGGTGAACTTTCACAATCTGTTCGGTACGCGGGAAGGGCGCGGTCTTCTCGTCGCGTTTGTCGGTTCCGCAGCCGATTTGTTCGAGATAAGGATAGACAGGCAAAAAACTTTTCGGCACGGCGATCCGCTGCAGAGGATAACGATCGAGGCAGGCTCGAGGTGACTGACGGGGATCGTGTGGGGCATTGAACGCCGCGTACAGAAAAAACGGCTGTTTCGATTGTTTGGTGCGGCCGAAAAACTCAATCACATCGTCGGCCAGAGTCTCACTCCAATGCCGACCACCTTCCCAGTATCCGCCAAACTTCGGATCGTCGGGCGACCAGAGATCAGGCTGACCAGGCAAGGGGCGGTTGTATCCTGCGGCCGTTTCTTTGGGCATTCCCGCACGGAGGCCTTTGGTCTGATTGAAAACCCTCGCGACGTCGGTGGTAACGTGCCATTTGCCTGTGAAATAGGTGGCGTAGCCTTGATGCTCCATTCGCTGCGGCCAAAGCCGACCGGCCTGACGTTCCTGATCGGCTAATTCATACAGAGCCGAGGCACGCCACAGGCTGCGACCGGTCATCAGCATTGCCCGACTGGCGACGCACACCGCCTGATGAAACGAGCCCATGTTGCGGGCTTGAGTGAACGTGGTGCCTCGTTTGACCAGTCGATCCAGATTCGGCGTTTCGATGTCGGTATAACCCAGGGCTCCGATGGTTTGAAAACTCTGATCGTCCGCGATGATGAACAGAATGTTGGGACGATCGGCGGCAGCGAGTCGCTGTGTGCCGACGAGCATCAACACGATCGACAGTAACCGGGAGATCGATCTCATCGTTGATTCTTTCTTTGGCGAGCGACTTCAACGTTTACATTGAAGCCATTCGACGAGAGCTGCGGCAAAACAGGATTGTCATGTGCTACTGCCAATGCCGGGCCAGCATCGCACTTGATCAGGCGCGGTGACGACATCACTCGGTCACTGGACCGGACATGGGCGGTGTTTCAAAAAACCGGCCTTCGTCGACCAGACGAGGATCTCCCGTGCGTTGCATTTCGTCGAGCAGTCGCTGCTCCAATTCGCGGCGAAGTTGTTGATAGGCGGGATCGGCGGCCACATTCTTCACCTGATACGGATCCGTTTTCAAGTCGTATAGTTCCTCGCGCGGCCGCCGACCGTAAGCCGACTCGAAATAGCGTTTCCACCGCGGGTCGTCGCGCATGCCGACCAGCCAGGCCTTGGTGGGTCCGGCATCTTCATCCGCCAGAGTACAACGAGTGTCTTCCGTCAGTTCTTCACGACGGGGTGGATTGGTGCCCTCCAATCGATAGGGATCGCCGAGCGGCCAGCGTTCGGGCCGGAAATTAATGATGTAAAGTGCATCGCGCGTACGAATCGCTCGCTGGGGGTACGGCGCGAAATCGGCGCGGGCATCTTCCACGTGCCGTTCACGACCAATGAATACGGCGGAACGATGGGCGTCGATTTGGCCGGATTGGCCGGACTTTAATAGTGGCACCAGACTGCGTCCGGTCATCGACGGCGGCACGTCCACGCCACCCAGTTCGAGAAACGTCGGGGCGAGATCAGTTAAACTGATCAGGTCATCGACGACCCGGCCGCCAGGAGCGCCGCCCCATCGCATGGCCAGCGCGACACTCGCACCAAAGTCATACAAATTGCATTTGCCATGAGCGAAACCGGGCGGGCCATGATCACCGCTGACGACGATCAATGTATTGTCGAGTTCTCCCAATTCGGCCAGCCGTTTGATCAACAATCCCCAGGCCGCGTCGAACGCTTGAACCTCGCCCAGGTAGTCAGACATATCTTCACGCACTTCGGGCACGTCTGGCAAAAACGGGGGAAGTTTCCCTTGCAGGTCGTCAGGATTGAGACCCCACAAAGCTTTTCCTGATCCTTTCGTCCATTTGCGATGGACGTTGGTCGGACCGAACCAATAACAGAACGGCTGACCCGGCTTCCGAGCCGATAAAAAGTCGTTGAAGTTGGCAGACACTTCGTCGTACAACGACTGTTTAGCCTGTTCGACCGGCAGACCACCTGCCACCATTTTGGTGGCATTGCCAGAGAACTTATTGAAACGTCGGCCCGCTTTCTCGTAGGCGTATTGGGTCGCTCCGTAGGGCGCGTCAACTGGTGTGCCGGGACTCCACACTTTGTAGGACTTGCCAATGTGATACCCGGCGTCTCGTAACATCAGCGGAAATGACGGCTGGGTTCCGTCCCAGACCGCGCCGCGGAGGATTGCTCCACGGCCCGTGCGCCAGAAATGCTGACCAGAGAGCAGGGCACTGCGACAGGGGGTGCAACTGGGCGCAGAAACAAAGGCCCGGCGGAATAACACACCTTCGCTCGCCATGTGGTCGAAATTCGGGGTTCTCACAACGTCATTGATCGTCCCAGGACCATCGACTTTTGCGTAGGCACTCGCATACCGGCCCCAGTCGTCGGCGAACGCGAATACGATGTTTGGCCGTTTGGATTCTGCCGCTGGCAGAGCGAGCGGCGCAAGCAAGCCGACGACAATCACAATCAGGACTGTCCGCAGAAGGGACGATGGGCAACAGCACCAACCTCGTATCGAATACATCGTTCGCTCACTCGTGAAATGAACCGAATCGCGGAGAGTTTGTCGTCAATCAGCAGCTGACCAGGGAAAAAAGACCGAGAGGCAGACTGAAACTTTCGTACTCACGCCCCATCATGACCTCACCAATTCGCGCAAGTTTCAGCCCAATCGTTCGTCCTCCCTGGTGACTAGCCTTTGGTATCGAAAGGACGATCTCCATGGGCGGCACGCGGAGGGTCGCCGGTTTCTTGGACTTCACTTCGTAGTCGGTTCAGTTCGGCATGCAGTTCCTTCACCGTTTGGGCGTAGGCCGGATCGTTGTAGAAGTTTTTGACTTCCAGAGGATCTTTCTCACGATCGAGCAGTTCCCAATCGTCGACGTCCGGTTTGTAGTAATGCACCAGTTTGAAGCGATCGGTGACGACACCGTAGTGCGGGCGGACGTGATGAGGCGTGGGGTATTCGTAGTAATGGTAATACAGGCTCTTGCGCCAGTCGGCCGGTGTTTCGCCCTTCATCAGCGGCAACAGGCTGTGTCCCTGCATGTCTGCCGGAATCGGACGACCCGCCATGTCGAGAAAGGTCTCTGCGAAATCGACCAACGAAACGATCTGATTGCTGGTGCTGCCGGGCTTGATGACAGCCGGCCATCGCATCAGCAGCGGTGTTCGCAGCGATTCTTCAAAGATCCACCGTTTATCAAACCAGCCATGCTCGCCCAGATAAAAACCCTGGTCGGACGAGAATACGACCAGCGTGTTCTCTGCCAATCCTTCCTGATCCAAAAAGGCGAGCAGCCGTCCAACATTTTCATCGACCGCCTTCACGCAGGCGAGATAATCGTGCATGTACCGATTGTAGCGCCATCGCACCAGATCCTTGCCACTGAGATTGGCTTTGCGGTAAGCCTCGTTGCGCGGTTCATAGTACGCGTTCCAGACCTTCAACTGTTCTGCGGTCATGTTCGAAGTGGGCGTCAGTTTGACATCCAGGTCGGTAAACGTGGTGGCGATTCCCATGTCGTGATCGCTGACCGCCTTGCTGCGACCGGCGAAATCGTCGAACAACGTCTCCGGTTCGGGATATTGCCGATCGTGGTCCCAGCCGAGATCCCGCAGGGCGGGTGCCCATTCGCGATGCGGCGCTTTGTGCTGACTCATCAAGACAAACGGTTTTGATGAGTCACGATTTTTCAGCCAATCGATCGACAGGTCCGTGATGATGTCGGTGGCGTAGCCCTCGTGCTTCACCTTTTCGCCGTTGCGAATCATCGGCGGATTGTAGTACAGCCCCTGCCCGGGCAGGATGTGCCAATGATCGAAGCCAGTCGGATCGCTGATCAAATGCCATTTGCCGATCATCGCCGTCGAATAGCCCGCCGCCTGCATGAGCTTGGGGAACGTCTGCTGGGTGCCGTCGAAACGGGAATTTGTGTTGTTGTAAAATCCGTTCCGATGCGAGTATTTGCCCGTCAGAATCGTCGCACGGCTGGGTCCACAGATCGAATTGGTGACCAGGCAGCGATCGAATCGTGCCCCGTCGCGGGCCAGTCGGTCCAAGTTCGGCGTGGAGAGCAGGTGACGTTTTTCGCCGTAGGCACTGATCGCCTGACAGGCCAGATCGTCGGTGAAAATGAACAGGATATTGGGTTGCCGCGCATCGGCTGCCGTCGATTTATTTCCCGACAACATGACCATCGACAACATCAGTGCAAATGCGCCGAGCCAACGCGTCGACATCGTGACAATCTCCCCTGGAACCGTTGATGATCGAGGCGGAAATGCCGAACACGGCCGCCATCGTGAACATGAGAGCGAGTGTAGCAATGCGAATTCTCGATCGCTATTTGGTGAGCGGAAACCAAGCCCCAACCGTTTGTTCAGTGGCGCATTCGGAGATTTTGTTCACCTTGCTCTTCAGAGCGGCCAAACATCTGATGAGCAACTGATGTCGAGGAACGACGGCGAAAAACGGAAGACGACGAGGCTCCTACACCGCCGTTGAGCATCTTGCAGAGACAGCGGTACCGTGGATTTGTCGGAGCAATTCGATGGACTTCCGGCAATTCCACGAGAACTTTTCGACGGAGTTTTGATTCGCAGGTTCTTTTCCGGTAAGAATGACGCCGTGGCTTGGGCAGGAATGATTGAGCGACGGGTGATGGTGAATTTGAAGGCCTGCTCGCAAGGGGGGCGCCGTGAAGAAAATCGTGATTCTGACCGGAGCGGGGATTTCGGCGGAATCGGGTGTTCCCACTTTTCGCGACGCCGGCGGCTTGTGGGAGGGACATCGGGTGGAAGAAGTCGCCACGCCCGGCGCCTTTCGCCACAATCCGGCCCTGGTTCATCGATTTTACAACCAGCGCCGAGTCGACATTCAAACTCGGGAACCCAACGCGGCCCATCTGGCCATCGCCAGACTGCAGACCGCCTTCCCCGACAAAATCACCGTGGTCACCCAAAATGTCGACGACCTTCACGAACGCGGCGGCAGCGTAGACGTCTGGCATATGCACGGCGAATTATTACGAATTCGCTGCACCAAATGTCATTCGAAGGTCGGCTGGACCAAGCCGCTGGACTCGGCGGAACCGTGTGGCCAGTGCCAACGCACGGGGACTCTTCGACCGGACATCGTCTGGTTCGGAGAAATGCCCTATTTTCTCGATGAAATCGACCTAGCGTTGCAAAAGTGCGAGCTCTTTGTGGCCGTGGGAACCAGCGGAGTGGTCTACCCCGCAGCCAGTTTTGTGGATATCGCCAATCATCAGCGAATTCCCACGATTGAGTTCAATCTTCAGAAAACGGCCACCTCATCGCGGTTCACCGAAAGCCGGCTGGGGCCGGCGACCAAAGCCGTAACGGCCTGGGTGGAAGAACTGCTTTTGGCAGGCTGACGGAATCAGTCGATTAACTCGTTATTGGGACTGTACTTTCCTTTCCCGCGATTCGCTCCTAGAATCGGCTCAGTTTCATCATTCACTCTATTAGCCTCGCGTGTCAGTTATGAAATGCGAACGTTGTTCCAAGCCAGCGGTGTTGCATATTACCGAATTGCGCCAGGGAGAAGTCCGGGCGCTGCATCTGTGCGAAGGATGCGCAAAAGAGTACCTGAGCCACGCTCAACCGTCGAAAAAGGACGGGGCGATTGAATCAGACACCGGAGCGGAAGAAGCCGCGCTCGACGATCTCGAATTGCAGGTTTGCCCGAATTGCGGGATCGCCTTCAAAGAATTTCGTTCTTTAGGTCGACTGGGGTGTCCACACGATTATGTGGTCTTTGAAGACGAACTGCTGCCGCTGCTGGAAAATATCCACGGCGAGACCACCCATACGGGGAAAATCCCCAAACGGTCGCCGCAGTCGAGTCAGATCCAGTTCAAGTTGATCAAATTACGCAGCGAGTTGAGATCTTGCGTCGAGGAAGAACGATACGAAGACGCAGCCCGCATCCGCGATTCCATTCGCCAGCTTGAGGAAGACCAATCGCAGGCAAAGCCCACCAGTGCTCCCAGCGAACCGGGATAATCAAGTAAATCGGGAAGCGGACACGGATTTTTCGATGTCATTCGATGTCGCAAGGTCCCATGAAATCGATTGTGAACGATTAAGTTGGAACGAGTCCCCTCAGAGAAGGAACGGACGTGGACCTTGAGTCCCTGACACGCACAAGTGGCGAATGGCTGAAAGCGACCGGGCCCGATTCGGACATTGTCATGTCCAGTCGGATCCGCCTGGCCCGCAATCTCGCTCAATTCCCTTTCCCCAGCCGGGCTGATGACAACGTCCGAGCGGAAATCGAAGAAGTCCTGAGGACCCAGATCGAGAAAAATCCGGCCGGTCGTCGGCTGAACTACATTTCCGTCAGTTCTCTGGAAGTGATCGACCGGCAAATGCTGGTTGAACGACAATTGATTAGCCGCGAGCATTCCGAAACCCACGGCCAACGCGGGGTGGGCGTCAGCGACGAAGAAAACATCAGCGTGATGATCAACGAAGAAGATCATCTGCGGATCCAGGTGCTGCGCAGCGGGTTTGCCTTGGACGAATGCTGGAGCGAAATCGACGCCATCGATGATGCCATCGAAGCGGAACGGACGTATGCGTTCAGCGATAAACTCGGATACTTGACCGCATGCCCCACCAATTGTGGAACCGGGATTCGCGTCAGCGTGCTGATGCACCTTCCCGCCCTGGTGCACACGAAGGAAATCCAAAAGGTCTTTCAGGCCCTGCAAAAGATCAATCTGGCGGTCCGCGGCCTGTACGGCGAAGGCAGTCAGGCCATGGGCGACTTTTACCAGATCTCGAATCAGGTCACCCTGGGCAAAAGCGAAGCCAACTTGATTCGAACAATCCAGGATGTCGTCCCGAATATCGTGTCGTACGAGCGCCGGGTGCGGCAGGCATTGGTCAGTGAAAACCGTCGAGGCTTGCACGATCAGGTGTCACGCGCTTACGGCATCCTGAAAACGGCCCGGACGATCAGCTCCGAAGAGACGATGGACCTGTTGTCGAGTGTGCGTCTGGGAATCAATCTGGGCTTGATCGACGATTTGGAAATCCCCACGATCAACGAACTTTTCATCCACACGCAGCCGGCGCATCTTCAGAAAATTCGTCACGAGAAGCTCGAAACTGTCGATCGGAATGTCGCACGAGCCGACTACATCCGCCAACGACTGAACGAGCGAAACTAAGACCTGTTTGGCACTGGCCCGCTGTTGCTCAGATGCCGCGTCTCGCTTTTCCTTTGACCGTTCACTGAAAGAGATTGTGGTTCGTATTTTTCTGCCATTGTCGTTCGTCAGCACCGTTTCGTTGATCATAGCGATGGGCCTGGGGTTGATGATCGACGATCCCAAAGTGCGAACGGCTGCCGTCCAAGCGGGAGTGCAGTACCATTTTCTGGCTGCGTTGGCAGCACTTGTCATTGCAACGCTGGTTCACGCGATTGTGCTGACTTACTTCATGGGGACCGGGCGGTGGATTGAAGAAACATCCAACGCCTATCGCCTGGACGCTCGAATGCATGCTCGCAGTACCAGCATCAAATATCGGACGATTCCCTTGATGGTGCTGTGTTTTGTCCTGCTGGTCATGACGGGGGCGTTCGGAGCGGCCGCCGATCCTGCTTCGCCCATGCAGGCCAAGGGATTCTTCGGGATGTCTACCGGCACCCTGCATTTGATCTTGGCCCTGACAACAGTGGCCGTCAACATGCTGGTGAACTGGATGGAGTTCCGAGCCTTGGAACAAAATGGCGAGATCGTCGACGAGGTGCTGGCCGAAGTCCGCCGCATCCGACTCGAAAAGGGCCTGGCTGTCGACGGCTGATACGTAGCGGGTGCTGCGCATTCTTTTCTGCCGCCAGTGGACGATTTCCGTGACGAACGTGCTTCCTGCAATGCGAGACATTGACTAAAGCCGTCGGCAATCGCCGCTTAGGAACCGTTCCTGCGAGATCCCGCAAAACAGTCTTTCCCACTTTTCGTCACTCAACTAGACTACGCCAGTGAAATTTCGACTGTCCGGGAAAGGATGCCCGATGCGCAGCATTTGTGTTATGAACCAAAAAGGTGGCGTCGGAAAGACGACCACAAGTGTTAATTTGGCCGCCGGGCTAGCCAAGCTGGGGCGCCGCGTCTGCCTGATCGATCTCGATCCGCAAGGGCACGCTTCGTTACACATGGGTGTCGATGCGTTTGGTCAGACGCCTACGGTCTATGATGTCTTCTCGGGCAAACGGACACTGGCCGACGTCAAACAACTGGCGGTCGAGAATCTGTGGGTCGTCCCGTCGGATCTGGATTTGGCAGCCACCGAAGTGGAACTTGTGGATGCCCCAGGCCGCGAAATGATTTTGCGTGGGGCGATCGAACGCCTGTGCCAACAGCAGCAGTTTGATTACATCGTCATGGATTGCCCACCTTCGCTGGGGGTACTGACCATCAATGCACTGTCCGCCGCGAAAGAAGTGTTCATTCCGTTGCAACCGCACTTTCTAGCACTTCAAGGTTTATCGAAGTTGTTCGAGACCACGGCCTTGGTCAAACGGCGTTTGAATCGTGAGCTGGTGGTTAGTGGAATCGTCCTGTGTCTTTACGAGACTTCAACACGACTGGCGGCAGATATCACTGACGATCTGATGCGCTTCCTCGAACACAGCGATCCGAAAGCCCCCTGGAAGAATGCCAGGATTTTCGAAAGCCGTATTCGCCGGAACATCAAACTGGCGGAAGCCCCCAGCTTTGGGCAATCGATCTTCGATTACGCGGCAAAAAGTCCCGGTGCATTGGATTACGCGGCACTCATTAACGAAGTGGTTGCCGGCGAAGCGGCCCTGGCGCCCCCGTCCGCACCGACCAACGAGCCGATGGCCGCCTAAACCCGTGGCGTGCCGCTGAAGCTTGAATTCGTATCGATTCGGCCCGAACAAACATCCGTTTGATCGGGCCGTTCTCATTGCCGCCCGCCGGATCGTTGTATCGAACGAGTGCGCGGCCGCCTCAACAATCATGGCCAGGTTCAGCCTGGATCTCCTCGCAAACCGACTTCGGTGGTGTGGCTGCACGGCCGGCGTTACTGTTGTGGGGTTCCGAATGGACAAATGATTTCCGTCGCCAGTGATTGCAGTAAACTCACCGAGCCGAGAGAATTGCGTGGCGCGATTCAGGAGAGAGTAGTGAGAGATTCATCATTTCATTTGATGATTCCGCCAAAAATTGCCTTGGTAATTTTGCTGTCTCTCGCCCCCTGCATTTCCGCCGCACCTCCGGAAGCCCCCGCTCCAGTTCCCGCACTTGAATCGACTGATTCTCCCGTCGACGATGGCGAAGCATTAAAGCAGGGCAGCCGCAACTCGTTGACGCTTTCCCATCGACAGGCGGTGATCCAGTACATGGAACTCGCCCGCGAAGCAGTTGAACGAAAAGATTACCTGACCGCGTTACCGTATTTGGAACGTGCTCTGGCCGAGCCAAATTCATTTATTCCACTCGGACCTGTGACCGAGATTGCCGCTCATGAGGATGTCCGACGCTTGTTGCAGCAGATTCCCTCTGATTTGCGGCAAAGATTGGACGAGCCCCGGCGCGTGTCGTCGCGGCGAGCGTGGGAACAGGCGCGTGCTGGTGGAAGCGCCGAAGTCGTCGCCTTCCTGCAGCAATTTGGTGACTTGCCACTGGGCGTTGATGCACTCTGGTGGCTGGGATGTCACGAGCGCGATCACGCCCAAAGCCAATTGGCCGCGACAGCCTTCGCACGAGTGGCCGAACATCCCCAAGCAACGGATCCGCAACGCGCCATCGCCCTCGTCGTCACGATTGAATTGCTGTTGGCTGCGAACCAGCAATCCACGGCAACTGCTGTGAGTCAGCGGCTAAGCCAACTGGATCCAAATCTAGTCATCGGTCTTGGCGAACGAACTTTGACCTTAAAGCAATGGCTTTCAGAACAAGGCTTTGACCGACCGACACCTCGTGCTGCGACTTCGTCGGACTTATCAATGGCCGTAGCGAACGGGCGATTACACAGGCCCGTCCTGCCTCCCGTCTGGAAACATCCGTTCGATGTTCCTTTAGGCCCCCGTTTGCTCGCTCGCGAGCAGAAACAACGGGATCAAGGAATCAGACCGATTCCACTTCAACGCCCGACGATCATCGGCGATCAAGTGATCGTAAGGAGCTTGGATCTGATTCAGTCATTTCAACTCGCCACCGGCGAGCCGCGTTGGACGATTCCCAATATCGAATTTCAGCAGTTCGGCCATGTGGTGATCGACAATCCGTCGTTTCAATCAGCGGCCCTCGATTGGGCTCAACGGCGTGGCCAAGCCGATTCTCTTTTCACACGGATGTCGTCAGATGGACGTCGTCTGTTTGTGATTCAAGAACCGGACCGCAAGGGTGAATTCACGATCAATCCCACGACCGGCCCCCATCGAGTCGGCCCGCGCTATAACAAACTCTGTGGGTATTCAATCGACACCGGAGCGCTCGAGTGGGATCTGGGTGGTCCACCGTCGTTATCAAACAGCACTTTCGCGGGGCTGTTCTTTCTCGGTTGTCCGATGGTGGTCGATGACGTGCTGTATGTGGTCGTCCAGCGGGAAATCGAGCTGCAGCTACTGGCCCTTGATCCGCGGCATGGTTCTCTGATCTGGTCGATCGCGCTGGGGACTGCTCGATTGCCGATTACGGAGGATTTGCTGCGATCGCGCGTCGCCTGTCCGATCGTGTGGCACGAAGGATTGTTGCTCTGTTCCACCAGCGCGGGCGCGGTGGTCGCAATTGATCCACTGCTCAGAACAATGAAGTGGGGCTATCGCTATTCCGCGACGACCATCGCGGCCGGTGATCTTCAATCAGGACCAAATCCACAGGACACTCGACCAAATTCCGAAGCCTGGTGGGATGCCTGGCGGGAACCGTTTGCGGCGGTACTTCGACTCGACTCAATCCCCACGGAAGAACGGCCGGGTGCATCCGGTGACTCGACCATGAAGCCATCTCTTTTGATTTTTGCTTCACCCGAAACCGATCTGCTGCATGCCGTGGGGACGTCCGGCGGAGATCCGTTGTGGACGGTTCCCCGTGGAGGAGGGCTTTTCGTCGCGGGGATCGCGGAACAACGGGTGGTGGTGATCGAAGGAGATTTTGTTCGCGGCCATGACGTCGCGACGGGACAACAGATCTGGCGGACCGCCATTTCCGAAATTGGTGGTCCCGGTTGTTTGATCGGACCGGTCCTGGTCCTCGCGGCCCAGTCCGGCGGGACCATGCTGCTGGATATTCGCAACGGACAATTGCTTTCGGAATCTTCGAATGTCGATTCCACGTTGGGGTCATTGACCGAGAACTCCGAAGCTTGGATTGCATGTAGTCGCCAAAGCGTGATGCGACTGCCGCGGCTAACAGATGTCCGCCAGGGAGTCGATCAGGAACTGCAACACGATCCCCACAATGAATCTTTGCGAGTGCGTGCGGCATTTCTCGATCTGCAGGCGGGAGATATCGTCGCGGCCCGTGGGCGACTTGACGGATTGGAATCCTCGCCCGCGCGAGAGCTGCGCCGCGAGTCACTGATCGAGGCTCTGAAGGATTCGGAAACAAAACGCTTAGACGGCGATCGCTCAGATCTCGCACGACAGCTGAAAGAGTTGGCCGAAGATGTCGATTACAAGTTCGCCGCCGCCGCTGCGATCGGGGCGTCGGCCATGGCCGTCGCCGATTTGACAGCCGCTGTGGACGCAGCCCTGGATGGTTTGACAGCCGATTTGGATCAACCAGAAGGTCTGGTCAGAGCTGCTTCGACCGTTGTCCGCAAAGATCGCGTACTGTTGGGTCTGATTGACGAGGCTTATCGACGAGCCAATCCGAGCGAGCGGACTGCGCTCGATGAACTGTTCATGAATCGTCTGAAAGAGGCCAAGAAGAGCCGTGACCGGATGGCTGTCCAGCGTCTGGAAAACCATTGGAGGGGCTTGGACTGGAGTCGGCGTCTGGTCATTCTGGAAGAAGAAAAAACGCTACGCAAGCGCTCGCCTACCGAAATCGAACTTCGATTGTTGGACGCGTCCGGTTCGAACGACAGCTCGATTGCCGCGCAGGCACTCGAACGTCTCGCGCAACGTTTCGATCGTGCGGGGGCGGCGCAAGATGCCTACGCCGCGCGACTTCGATTGTTGCGAGAACGTCCCTCGGCGACGTTTCCGGATGGCGCGACCGTCGCGGATCGGATTGCTCGCGATCCGATCCGCAACGACGCGCTTTCCACCGCGGTGAAATCGATCTGGCCGAACGTCGAGCCCAAAGTCGAATCGCGAGATGATCGGACTTTTAGTGTTTATCAACTGATCCCGGTCCATGCCGAACCGGGGAGCTTGGCCGAGCGACTGGATATCTCCGTCGATCGCAGTAACGGAAACGAAGTTCTCTTTCGCGGAGACGCATTTTTCCAAGTAGGTCAGGACGAAGAACACGAGCGGAAATTCTTGCTTCCTCGCACGGCGTCACCCTATCGAGGATCTACCGGGCATCCACTTCGCCGGGCCTGGGGGATTGGCCGAATCGTGGTGCTGATGGTCGGCAGCGAGTTGTTCGGAATTGCTCCCCTGGATGAGCACGGCGAGCCAAATTCACAATTCCTGTGGCCCAATCCCATTGACCTGCAAAGTTCCGCCAGTGATGTGCGTGTCGTCACGGGCCGCAGTGGGTCCAGCGAGGGACGGCCGCGAGTTGTCGATCAATCGAATCGGCCCATCGGTCGAGTCGGACCAGTGCGAGCGAGTTACTTCTGTTATCAAAAGGGGACGAAACTGGTCGCTGCGGAAACCGAAACGGGACTGACGCTTTGGGAACGACTCGATCTGCCACCGGACGTGACCGTTGTCGGAGACGATCACTTCGTATTCCTTTGGCGAACGAACAAGACCTTGGAAAAATTGAGTGTGATCGATGGTCGCAAGATTGAAGAACGGGTGTGGGAGGCCTCGCCAAGCCATCTGATTCATCAACGGGACTCGTTGGTTTGGACGGCGGTTCGCGGTGAGCAGATGCGACTGGAACTCCACGATTTGAGAACGGGCGAGTTAGTGTGGTCTCGAGTGGATCCCCGAAATACACAAATTGGAATCCTCGATCCCGAAACCTTCGGGCTGGCGACCCCTGACGGCCAATTTCACGTTTTGACGGCCCGCACCGGTACTCCTCAATGCGATCCGCTGGCGATTAATACTCAATCGATCACCGGCATCATGACCTGGCAGGATACCGAGCGATGGTACGTTGCGCTGACTCGTCCTGCCGCGAACCGCAGCATGACCAAAAATGTCCGGCCGAATGATTCCTACCAAGTTAGATTTGTCACCGGAACCTTATTTGCGGTGGATCGCTATCGACCACAGATCGCCTGGCAACGTGAACTGAAGCAGGAACCGATCTCACTGGAACAATCACGTGCGGCACCCGTTTTGATTCAGTTGTGGAAACCACCACCCTCGGAAAACATGCGGCAGGGAGAAGCTCTCCTCAGAGTGATAGACAAACGGACAGGTAAAATCGTGATCGAAGGCCATCAGGATGATCTGACGCCTTATTTCCTCTTGAACCCGGATCCTCAACAGGCCATTCTGGAACTGAAACTTGCACATGAGACCATCCAAATGAACTATGCGACCGATTAAGCAAACCCATCGAGTTCATTCTGCCTCACGGCGGATCACGAGCTTGGTTGTTGACTCACCTATCGTCCCAGAGCAGTTCCTTCATGATCGCGAGAAGAACATGAAACGGTCCGATGAATCAGTGGTCTACTGGAAGGAAAATGTCACGCTCCGGCGGTTTTTGGTGGTGTCGGCTCTGCTGATGGTGTGGATCGGCTGCGATTTGGGACTGCATGCTCTGGCTCATCAGGGAATCGATGAGGCCGAATTCTGGAGGTATTTGGAATCCGTAACCGGGTGGCCGATCTCACGCATGCTTTATGAATGGTTACCGGCCGACTCGTGGCGATTGCATCTCTATACCGCATACTCGTTGCCCGCTTTGGGCTTCATCTCACTGATACTGCTCGACCGACTGGTCAATCAAGGACAGACCCGTCTACCTTGGGGAATCACGGCCTGCGGCGGACTGTTCATCGTCGGAGGCGCGGTGCTGGATATGGCCGTGACAGTCGCGCACAGCCCTAACCTGGAGTTAGAGGGAAATCCCTATGTGCGGATCCTGTTGGACTCGCAACATCCGCTGCCATTCGTCTATATGCACGCTCTATTTACCCAGTCTCTATATATCACCCTGTTTTGCGGGATTTGGATTGGCTTTCTGCGGCATCGCGAAATCATCGTCGACACCATTTCCTCGGCATCACCGACGTCCTGGGTGGAATTCCTCAAAGCAGCTACGGGCGGAGCTCATTTGAGCATTCGGCAGTGGTTATTCCCGATTCGGCCGTCCGAGGGACCTTTGCTTTATCACTGTGTCTGGCTGGTCGCAATTCCCGTCGTATTCGGCATCAGCCTGTTCCGTTGGTATGCCGCCATGGAATGGATCGGATTGGTAGAACCCGCAGATTCCACTCGTGTTTTCGTGGTTTTACACGGCGTCTTCAGTACGCTGGTGCTGTATCTGCTTTCCTTATGGCGGCTGTATCAGCAATCGTTGCAATCGGTAGTCGAACACGGTCGGTGACACAAGAAAACAGGGCGGTCAAATTTTCGCCCCGGCCGCTGCGATGGACTTGAATCCTGGCTGCCGTACAGTATCCTGAAGGTTCGAATTCTCGATTCTTTTCCCTCGGAAAAATCCTTTCCAAAACCCTCGTGGCGACTCTTGGTCCACTCGTAGCGAGTTCGTACACAAGATTCAGTCTGCTGCAGTTTTTGGTGACGGTTTGGCTTTCCAAACATCGTCGGATCGGAAAAACAACGAGAATCCGTGAACATTCCATTTACTGGTTAGCCGGCACGGGGAATGCGACCTGTCTGTGGGCATCATTTCATTTTAGTTCGGTTATCTCGTCGGACATTTTCCTCGAATAGTCTATCCCATGTGCATGATTTAAAAGGGCTCGTCGTTCCGGCACTCGTTCGTCAATCCCAAGCGCATGGAGCTCCCGCAAGAACCCCTTTTTGCGGGAGATTTTTTTTATCCTCGTCGGATTCGATCGTCGTTTCAAAATCCCGATCAGAGTCGTGATGCGGCAAACCGACAAACGTGGTTTACCACATCGATTCGGGTTCTATTTCATCACCGCATCCAAGACGCCGCTCCAGACATTCCCTAAGCGCTCTGCTGAGAGAGCGATCGGAAATTGCTCGACCGCACGTTCGCGAGCAGCCAGTCGGAAGCGGTTGGCTTTCGCCGTGTCGGTCAAAATAGCAATGGCGGCATTCGCCAGCGCTGTGGCATCGCGAGCCGGAACGAGTAGTCCCGTCACGTTGTTGAGGACGATCTCGGCCGTACCCCCGACGTCGGTGGCCACGATCGGCACCGCCGCAGCGGACGCCTCCAACAAAACCCGTCCGAAAGGTTCCTGGTTCGCCGAATGGATCAGCAAATCGACGTCGTTCAGCAACGTGGCAACGTCGTCTCGATGTCCCAGCAGGTGGAGCCGATCCACTCGCCCGGAAAGTGCAAATGTGCGAGAAACGGCCCGCTCAAATTCGATGCTCTCTTCCTTTTGAGACGTTCTTTCGCCGATCAAAACAAAGTGAGCGTCTGGCACCTGGCCAACAATCGCAGCAGCGGCTGCGGCCAGGACGTCTTGTCCCTTACGAAGCCCAATTTGACCGATCGTCGCCACCAGCTTGGCCCCTGGATACGGCAGTCCCAATTCCTCATGGAGACGGCCCACGGATGTTCGCGGCCGGAATTGTTCCAAGTCGATGCCGTTTGTGACGACGGCGACTTGCGAGTCCCGAATGCCTTGTGCAACGTGGAAATCGCGTGTTGCCTTCGATACAGCCACAAGCCTGGCATTGCGGTTCAGATCCGCTACTGCGGCGGAACTGAGCTTGATAATGTCGCGCAAATGGGTCGTCGTCGGTATGTCGAGACGATCGGCCAGACGTCCGACCAAACGTCCCATCGCGAGCGAATTGGCATGCAGCAAATGCGGCTGCAGCGAGCTGACAACCTCATGCAGCGACGATTCGATGTCACTCGCCGAACGACGATCTTGATGAGCATCTCGCGGCGACCAGCCCCGAACGGCAATTCCTCGTTCTTGTAGGGCGTCTGCCAGACGTCCGGTCGGAGCGGCAATCGCAACAAACTCAAACCGAGTCTTTTGCTGTTGCAGCCAGTCCAAGGCAGCCAGCATGGAACGTTCACCACCGTTTAACGTGGCATACTCGAATAACAGCGCCACGCGGGGAACAGGCAGATCCGACACCAATGGCCAAGCCTCTCTCGTTAATCAGCACGCGTCACTTCTGTGAGTCACGTGCAATGGCCCGCGCCAATTCTTCCACCTCAACATGACTGATATTGGACTCGTGAGTCGTCAGCCATACGACTTCGGTCTGCGCTTGCTGCAAGCGCTGCGTATAGTAGGACAACTTTCCCAGATTGAGATGATCCTGCGCCGAGTCGGGATTAATGACGAGTACCGCCTGAGTGTACCGCAGCATCTGTTCAGCCTCTTGCGATTCCGTCGCCGCATGGAAAAGGTTTCGCAGCATTCGTTCCAGCGTCGCCTGAGGAGTAATCGAACCGAGGAACGAATCCTGCCACGGCAAACCGCTCAGTTCTTCGCATGTCGCTTGAGCTTCGGCGGGTGTTAACGGACGACCACGATCAAACACATCGACCAATTGCGTTTCACCAATTTTCGGTTCATGCCGCGCCAGAAAATGACTGGGCATGCCGACACCAACCACGTTCAGATCTAATTGCTTGGCGATTTCGATGTACAGCACCGACAGCGTGATCGGCAACCCTTCGCGATCATCCAACACTTCATTGATGTAGCTGTTCGAGCGATGGCTATAGTCTGTGCGACTGCCGTGAAAACCTTGTTCTTCGAACAGATAATGATTGAGTGCCGCCAGTCGCGTTGCTTCGCTGGCTCCTTCGCCCAATCCTTCGCGAACGCGTTTCGCATGTCGCTGTACCTGTCGAACGTAGGCGTCGATTTCCAATTCGGGGTTATCCAATTTGGCGATCAACAGCGCGGCGCGCAGCAGATCCAGCGAAGGCTCTTTGAGTAGACGCTGCAGTTCCAGCAGCGTCTGCTGCGTATGCACATCGGCAGCCAGCCGGCGGAGCCGAGTGGCACGTGTCTCCAGCGCCTTGGCTTGCTGCTCCAACGTCTCGACCACGACCGCTTCTTCCTGTGCCAGGCGTTGAATGGCCGTGGCCACCGAAGCGTCGTCGGAAGTCAGCCCCTCGATCGTTTGAACGACTCGCTCTAGCAGTCCGGTGGCAGGACGCGGCTCCTCCACGGTTTTGCCGACGTGAAACCCTTTGAATTCGGCTTCTGTCTGGCGGAATTTGCATAATCCCACCAGCCCCGCGTTGTAGGTGGTGTCTTGGACGTCAAACACCTGTTCTCCGTTCAGATAGCACAGAACTCGTTCCGCCTCGACACGAACCTTCAACGAATTCCAGCCCTCGCGTTTCAAGGCCGCCGAACGAGTTTCGCGAAGCACGGCCCAAGAATAGACATCGGGTCCGTCGAATCGACTGAGTCGGACGTTGCCGTTACTGGGATAGAAGCCGTAATGCTTGTCGCCGCCGTCGGCATGAAACACCAATCCGGCAGCTCCATCGGCGGGCGAATACTTCACCTGGACGGTGACTTCGTACGGGACAGCGGGCGGCGCTTCTTTGGCCAGGCACAGGGCGCGGCCACCAAATCCGCCCCCACGACCATCAACGACGATCTGTCCGGCCCGTTGCCGCCAGCGTCCGCCGGGCAGCACGGTCCATTCGTCGGGATCCATGGCGCCAATGGTCAGCCAGCGACTCATCGGGATCGGATTCGGCTTTTCCAAAAGGGGCTTGAGCGCATTGACGGCGATCGCAAATCCCAGATTCTCGGTCTTCAGTGACTTCAATGTCAGCAACCCATGGACTCGCCCCTGAAGATCGAGCAGTGGACCACCGCTATTGCCGCGTTCGATCGGCAAGGCGATTTGCAGCATCGCACGTCCTTCAATCTCGCGGCGTGCCGACAAAATCCCGCTGACGACGCTACGTTCCAACCCCAGGGGATTCCCGATTGCGATGACGGGCTGTCCTTCCTGCAGTTCGTCAGAATTCCCCAACGGCAGAGCCGGCAGATCGTTGGCATCAATTTTCAGCAGGGCCAGATCCTGCGATCGTTCGGTGGCTTGCACGGAGGCGACATCAAACTTTCTGCCGTCATGCAGTTCGACGTGAATCGGACGGGCTTCGCCAATCACGTGCAAATTCGTGGCGATCAGTCCGTCACTGGAAACAATGAATCCCGCCCCCAGTCCCTGACGCTGTCCGTCGCGTCCGGTAAACGTGACGACGACGACCGACTTCTTGGCACTGGCAGCCAGTTCCTGAATCGATTTGTCGATGGCCTTTGCCGCCACAGCAGCCGGTGTCGAGGCACCGCTCGCTGGCGGATCCGGCTGCTGTTCGGCGGCGGCCGACTGTCGCACCACGACCGCCATGGCCACCAAAACAGGAACTCGCCAGCCAACACGAGCGAATCGAAACATGCGAGGATCTCCGGGTCATCGACAAGAACCGATCTTCCGCGACGCACGTTGATTCTATGGACCAAGTGAAGGGGCGTCCAACATTCCTGGTATCAACCGCGTCCCGCATCGTCGGAACATGGGGTTCGAAACCGTGAAAGATCGCCGAGCGCCGCTTCAGGCTCCACAATTGGCTGGTCCGGCCAACGTCATTCGAGGGGGCGACAACCATCCCTTCGCACACACGAAACAAGCCCGATCAGAAGTCTGATCGGGCTTGCAAGTTTTTCGTAATTGAACCGCAGATCAAGCTGCGGAAGCCGAATCGTCCAGCGGTCGCAGCAAGGCTTCGCCGCGGATCACTTCGGGTGTTAAGACATACTTCTTTCCGGGTGCCTGGTCGGGCAGACCGTACATCACCTCGAACATCGATTCTTCGACGACCGAACGCAGACCACGGGCTCCGGTGTCTTTTTCTTTCGCGATGCGAGCAATTTCTCGCAAGGCGTCGGGTGTGAACTCCAGTTCCGCGTTTTCCATCTGGAAGAACTTCTGGTACTGCTTGACCAGCGAATTCTTCGGTTCGATCAGAATCTTGACCAAGTCTTCTTCACCCAGTGGCAACAGAGCGCTCACGACGGGCAATCGACCGACCAATTCCGGAATCATGCCGTATTCGATGATATCATCGGTACAGGCTTGTCCCAGCAGTTTTCCCGATCGCGTCTTCGTATCCTGGTGATCGACGGTATTCGACGCACCAAAACCGATCGTTCGCTTGCCCATTCGCTTGGCAATGATGTCTTCCAGCCCGACGAACGTTCCACCGCAGATGAACAGGATGTTCGTGGTGTCGATCTGGATGTACTGCTGTTCGGGATGCTTGCGACCTCCCTGTGGCGGCACATTGGCGACCGTTCCTTCGAGCATCTTGAGCAACGCTTGTTGAACGCCTTCTCCCGAAACATCACGAGTAATCGAGACGTTTTGAGAAGTCTTGCCGATCTTGTCGATTTCATCGATGAAGACGATACCGCGTTGGGCCGATTCAATATCGAAATCGGCGGCGTGCAGCAGCTTCAGCAGCAAGTTCTCGACGTCTTCGCCGACATAGCCAGCTTCGGTCAATGTCGTGGCATCACCAATCGCAAACGGCACTTGCAACAGCCGTGCGAGCGTTCTCGCCATCAGCGTCTTGCCCGAACCGGTCGGACCGATCAGCAGAATGTTCGACTTTTCGATCTCGACTTCGTTGTCGAGATCGGCCGTCGCCATCAGCCGCTTGTAGTGGTTGTGAACCGCCACGGACAGGATCTTCTTCGTGCGATCCTGACCAATGACGTATTGATTCAGATGTTCGGTAATTTCTCGCGGGCTGGGAACCCGGTTGAAAAGTTTTGCCGAGCCACCCCGACGACGCTTTTCCTGGTCCAGAATATTCTGGCACAGTTCAATGCATTCGCCGCAGATATACACCTCGTCCGGTCCCTCGACAAGCGGCCCGACTTCTCGGTAGCTCTTGCGACAAAACGAACAGTTGGCGTTTTTCTTGCCGGTCGACCCACGTTTACCGGCGGACATGAAATCGCGTCCTGAGGCCATCAGCTTTCCTTACAACGCTGCCGATTGAACTTTTTCGGTGTGTAACACTGGTGTGAAAGCAAGCGGCGCGTCCCTGGCTCTTGATTTGCAAATGGAATTTGCTTGTCTATTCCGTTCCGTTGTCCGACATCCGTTCGGACTTTACATCTTGTTCCGTAATTGCGTGCTGGGCAGTTGATTGACCAGGTGCTTCGTCCAACGAATCCTTCGAACGGGGGGGAGCCAGTTCGCCCGACATCTCATTCGGTTTGGTCCGGTCTGCCACTAGAGCCTCCTGAGCACTACGTGTCAGGCGGCTCCTGATTAATCGGAACTCGTCGTCCGAGAGGCCACCCTCCTGGTGCAAATCGCGGAACTGTGTCAGCATTTCCATCGTTTGATCCGCATCGTCGGCATCTTCGCGAAAATAAGACCTCAACCAGACAATCAACCAGATTGCGGAAGAGACCACCAGAATCACCACACACCACTGCCATACGGTCATGGCTTGCTGGTAGTGATAGAGTCGATTCCAGTCAATCATCATCGTCCCTTATTGCCGGTCTTGCGAGTTTCCGTCCGGAAACATTCTCCTTTCGATTCCTTCGATGACTTCTTTCGCCCTCCCAGTCACGCAAGCGAGCTGCTTTCAACGAGCAAACATCTCAAGCAAGTACCGTACCTTATCGTTGAGCGGACTTGAATCAATTAAGAATCGAACTCGATCGGCGGATTCTGCCGACGGGAATTGTAGGCTTTACACCCACCGACATCTGCAGTTGTAGGTTTGGTTTGTCCGAAGGTCCAGCCTTGGCCCTGCCGACGGGGAGCGGATTTCCGCCGGAATCTTCGATCAATTCTGTTACGAGCGGATGATTCCGATCGGCACGTGGTTCAAAGTTGTTGCCAATCACCATAGAATCGTGATAGCAGCAGCCGATGGGCAATTCTCAATGATGGCGGGACAATTCATGAACTTCGACCAACGACTGGAAAGGGCCATTGAACGAGGCCAGCGTCAACGCGATGCGGAAAGCCGCGAACGGGCTCTTCGCGCGATGACGGAAGAAGAGTGCAAAAACATCCATTCCAAGTCACGTCTCGAGCTCTCCGAGCATATCGAGGCCTGCTTGCGCAGACTGGCTGATTACTTTCCAGGCTTTGACTACGAAATCCTGATGTCGGCTGATGGCTGGGGCGCTCGCATCCGCCGAGACGATCTGGCTCCCGGTGCTGCCGGCGCCAAAGGGCTGGCCCACTATTATAGTCACGTCGAGATGCTGATCCGGCCATACTCGCCGACACGCATCGTGGAACTGGTGGCGCGCGGGGCCATCCGTAATAAAGAAGTACTCAGCCGTTCCCACTTCCAGCAATTGACTCAAATCGACATTGATGCGTTTCGGGATGTGATCGATCAATGGGTGCTGGAATATGCCGAACGATTCTCGGCACAGGCCTGAACGAAAATGCCAAGGAAAACGACAGCCGCGCGGATCTCTTCACGTGTTGTCGCTTAATAGACGAGACCCGACTTCTTGATCAGTATGAGGCGAAGGGTCGTCTCAGATTCTGAACTCGCTTCTTTCGGTCAATCAAGGTGACAACGCATGAGTCGACATGATGATCTACAACGGGTTCTGAATAGCGGAATCGTCGCCATTATTCGAGCGTCTTCGAATGAGCAGCTGGTCAGCGTCGCTCGCGCGTTGCTCGACGGTGGGATCGATATCATCGAGGTGACCTTTACCACGCCCGGTGTCGTCGAAGTCATTTCGGCCGTTCGCAAGGAACTGGGAAACAAAGTACTGCTGGGTGCGGGAACCGTCCTTGATCCCGAAACGGCGCGGACGGCCTTGCTGGCGGGCGCCGAATTTCTGGTTTCTCCGTGCGTCAACCTGGACGTGATCAAACTGGCCCATCGCTACGACAAACTGGTGATGCCCGGCGCGTATACTCCCACCGAAATCGTCACGGCCTGGGAGGCCGGTGCCGATGTGGTCAAACTCTTTCCTGCCGATATCGGCGGCGCCCCCTATTTGAAAGCGTTGAAAGGCCCGTTGCCTCAAGTTCGCATGATGCCCACCGGTGGTGTCAATCAGCAGACGCTGCGCGATTTCGTCAAAGCGGGTGCGTGTGCGGTGGGATTGGGCAGCCAATTGGTCGAAAAAGACGCCCTGGAACGCGGAGACTTCGCCCGGATCCGCCAACTGGCAAGTGAATATGTGCAGCTGATGAAGCAAGCGCGCGGTTGAAGAAGGATCCGCCTGTTGGCTGGACGTCAGATTCCTCCACAGCACGTTCTGATGTATTTGGCGAACTTGTTTTCTGGCCACGAACGACCGTTGCTGATGCTGCACGTCAGTTCCCGCCAAGCGACGGGGCCACTCACCACCACCGTTTGTCCACCATTCCGAGACTTTGCCGTCCCGGCGACGTGTGTCGCTCCGCGGATTCTTGTCCGCCAGCAGTTTACGTCGACGGCCCTTGCCGCCATTTCTGCCGATCTCAACGATCTGAAATTGATCGGTTGAATTCTTGCGACCGTTGCAACCGATACTTCGAGAGTAATCGTCTGATTTCACTCGTGACGCCGGGTTGGCATAGGCTCACCACGGCGTTTTACCGACCGCTGAGCGCGGTTCACAAGGTTGTGACATGAACAAGTGGTATCACCCCTTCGGACTGTTATTGTTGGCCGCAATGGTCGGTGATCTGAGCGGATGTTCTTCGACGAGCGCCTGGCTCGCTAAGAAGCCCGCGAAGAAGAGCACAGCCAAGAAGGAAAAAGACGAGCAAATCGCCGCAACCGACAAGAAATCCACGGACAAAACTGCGAAGAAAAAGCCGTCCAAGACCACTGTCGATGGCAAGTCCACGGATTCCGATGACAGCAAAGTCGCCAAAAAGTCCAAGCCCAGGACGGTCGATGCGGAACACGAAAAATACACCGCGGCTGACCGTCTGAAGAAAAAGAAGCCTTCCGATACCTCCGCAGCTGACAAAAACAAAAATGAATTGACGCAGGTCGCCGACGCGAAAGCTGCCAAGCCCGTTAAACCCAAATCCAAACCGGTCGTTCAGAATCCTGATGACGAATTGGTCGCCGCAGCGGACCGGACCGAAGCCGCGCCAGACAAACTGAAGAAAGTCGCCATCCGCAAGGATCCGGTCGAAGAAGCAGATCCATTTGGGGATGACGAAGTTTCCCCCAAGAAGAGTGTCGTTCAGGTCAAAAAAGAAGAAATCAAGACTGCTCAAAGCGACGAACTGACCGATTGGGCCGACACGGACTCGACCGCGAATTCTACACCCGCAGAATCAAAACCGATCAAGTCGGCCAGCGTCGCCGAATCTTTCGAGGAAGAATTAGAATCGCCGTTCGCAACCCTCGAAAAGGGGAAAGGTAAAACGGCCGAGCCGATCAGCGACAAATCAGAGACCGCAGATTCGAAAGAAAGTTGGACGGAAGATTCGACTGAACATTCCTCCAGTGATGCGAAGCCGAAATCGAATCGTTCAGAAGCCGGGCAGGGAATGGTCGCCCTTTGTCCCGATGCCGACGGCGAGTTACGCGATCTGCTGAAAGGCCTCGATGCCAACGATTCCGAATCGTTGAAGCAGGGGCTGCATCGAATCGGTCAATTGGGGCGCGAAGCGGCGGCCGCTGCACCTCTGCTGCGTAAGATGCTCAATCATGAGGACGCCTTCGTGCGAGTTCATTCGGCGTTGGCCATGGCTCGATTGGACATCACCTCTGCCGAGTCCATTTCGGTCGTCACCCAATCTCTGAAATCTCGCGATGCCAGTCTGCGTTCGTTCGGTACTGCCGTACTGGGCGAAATGGGACCACAAGCGAACGACGTGTTAACGGCCCTGGCAGAAAGCCTTCACGATCGCGATGGCCAAGTTCGGCTTCGGGCAGCCGAAGTACTGATCCGACATGAAGAATTTGCGCATCCCGCGTTACAGACCTTGTTGGCCTGTTTGAAAGATAAAGACGAAAATCTTCGCTGGCTGACCGCCTATTCGCTGGCCGAACTGGCACCCGAGTCTCCCGAAGCGGTGCAGGCGCTGATCATCGCCACACACGATCGAGTGCCCAAGGTCCAAGCGGGAGCGGTCTATGCTCTCGGCGAGATTGGACCTTATGCAAAACGGTCACGCGACGAACTTCGACGATTGCAGCAGGCGACCGATGATGACGAGTTAAAATCAGCGATCACTTATACCTTGCAGCAAATTGAAAAAGAGACGCCTTAACCGGCCACTGTCATCTTCCTTGGGTGTCGCCCCGGCCACGCCGACGACTCCTTTCACGTTCCCTTGCCCCGAAATGGACGCCGCGAAAGCGTCCCAAGCGGCGAGGGAATTCTTTTTTCATAAATGTCGATCAGCCCACTGATTTTCGTCTGACCGGTTTTCCTCGGTCGATGTTCCCGCAGCGACCAGATTGGTTGCCGAACCCGCGAATCGTACACGCAGATCGCGACACTTGTTGCCATTTTGCACAATCATTCTGCAGTCAACAAACCGAGCACACATTGGAATCCCGCTGATTTCCTGTGAAAAACACTTTTCCATTTTTTTAACGTGATTGGAACGATTTCTGCCTTAGTAGTTAGCTCACCGTCGGCAGGCGTTGGCCCGCACTTGTCGAATTGGTACTGAAGGCGTCCCAGGATTTTTCTTGAGACGCCTTCAGTTTTTATCAGCCCCGCCCAATGCCATCTCATCGCCTTGCAGACTCCCCATTCGGCCGATTCGTCCTCCGCCTGATTTCATCCACAGATCGTGTCGGCTTTGACCTGTGTCGCATAGAATACGATGATGAAATCCAAGCCTGTTGTTGCATCAATCTGAATTGATGAGATCATGGGTGCGTTCGTCGGCAACCGTCATCGCATCCCACAGAAGGTGATGGACGGAATTCAGTGATTCGAAAAAGGCGTGACAATGATCGCGGTTCGTGAACGGTGTGCCTGGATCCTGGCGGCGATTTTGTTGGCTGGCGGAACGGTGCAGGGATTCGCTCAATCATCGGGTTCGATCGACTTCGGACGGCAGATTCAACCCATTCTTGCCAAACGCTGTTTCGCTTGTCACGGGCCGGACAAAGCCGAAGGCGGATTGCGACTGAATCAGAAGGATTCGGCGTTTGCCAAATTGGAGTCGGGGAAAACGGCGCTTGCACCCCAGGATCTGTCACACAGCGAATTGTTCCGACGCGTCATCTCGACCGACGACAGCGAGCGAATGCCGCCCGAAGGTCCGGCCTTATCGCCGGCACAAATCGAATTGCTCAAACAGTGGATTGACCAGGGGTCCGATTGGAAAGAGCATTGGGCCTTTGAAAGCCCCAAGTCTTATCAACCACCTGCGGTGAAGGATGCGAGTTGGGTCACGAACCCGATCGACGCCTTTGTGCTGAGCAAACTGGAACAAAACGAACTAGCCCCCGCCCCACCGCTGGATAAGGTGGCACTCCTACGGCGCGTCACGTTCGATCTGACGGGTCTCCCCCCGACAACCGCCGAGGTGGATTCGTTTCTGGCCGATCAGTCACCGAATGCCTACGAACAGGTTGTCGATCGGCTGCTGCAATCCAAGCACTTTGGTGAGCAATGGGCTCGGCACTGGCTGGACGTCGTGCGTTATGCCGACACCAACAGCTTTGAACGCGATGGTGTCAAACCCAATGCATGGCGCTATCGGGATTATGTGATCCGTTCATTCAACAATGATAAGCCCTACGATCGGTTCATTCGCGAACAACTGGCCGGCGACGAACTGCCGGACGGCGGCACCGATGGCCTGATTGCCACAGGCTTCTACCGACTGGGGCTTTGGGATGATGAACCGGCCGACAAATTGCTGGCGGTCTACGACGTGTTCGATGACATCATCACTACAACTGCGCAGGGCTTTCTCGGCCTGACGGTGAACTGTGCACGGTGCCACGATCACAAGATCGATCCGATTCCACAAAAGGACTACTACAGTCTGCTGGCGTTTTTTCAAGGGGTTACTCCGAATGGAAATCCTAACCCGAATGTGGAACGGCCGATTTTCGAAGATGCTGCTGCGAAGCAAACGTACGAGGTGGCGGTCCGATCGCATCAGGACCAGATGAACAGCGTGCAGGCCTCGATTTCGGCGATTGAAACGGAATTCCGCGAAGGGCTGCGAATCCGGGGACAAAGCACCAGCCAGCCCGATATGGACGAATTGGAATATCGCTTTTATCGAGACACTTGGCAGAAACTTCCCGACTTTGACAGCTTGAAACCCGAGACCGTCGCCAAGTTGGAAAAAGGGTTCTTCGATCTGTCTCCTGCCACGCGTGAATTCTCATTTGGCTTCGTCTTCACCGGCACGCTCAAAGTGCCGAAGGATGGCGAATACACTTTCGCCATCGATTCGGATGATGGTTCGCGGTTGACCATTAACGGCCAACAGGTCGTCCTGCACGATGGAATTCATGGCATGGGCGAACCCCGGCTGGGCAAGCTGATCTTGAAGCAGGGGCGAGTCCCCATTCGTGTCGATTATTTCCAAGGCCCGGGCGGCGCGAAGGGACTCGACGTGAAATGGTCGGGACCGGGGTTTGAACGAAAGCCTCTTTCGAACTCTACCGCCGACGCCGAATCAGTGCCTGATCGTGGCCCAAAACGCAAAGACTTCGTGGCCCTGATGGCCACACAAGGACCGGCGATTCTCGGGCAACCACGACATGACGAATATACGAAACTGATCCAACAACTGGACGAACTGAAAAAGCACAAAGTCCAAGCCGATCAGGCCCTATGCGTCACCGAAGTCGGACCGAACCCTCCTGCCACGATGTTACTCAAACGGGGCAATCCGCAATCCCTCGGAGATCCTGTCGTACCGGCGTTCATCTCGTCCCTTGGCGGCGGAACAGCGGCAATTCCCGCACCCGCACCCAACGCGACCACATCTGGACGACGACTGGTGCTCGCGAACTGGATCGCATCACCGGATAACAAACTGACGGCCCGAGTCATGGTGAATCGACTTTGGCAACATCATTTTGGACGCGGGATCGTGCGTTCTCCCAACAACTTCGGCCTGCTGGGCGATCGCCCCACACATCCCGAATTGCTGGACTGGCTGGCCCTCGAACTCATGCGGGGATCAACCACCACGAGCGCAGCCGAGCGGACGGAAGCCGTCGCACTGAACGGTTCTCCCCGAGACGCGACAAACGCGACGCCAGCCGTGGGCACCGCCCCCTGGTCGATGAAGCGGATGCACAAGCTGATTGTCATGTCCAGCACTTATCGAATGTCTTCAATCGCCGCGACACAGACCGCGTCGACGCAACAGGGCATTTCCAAAACGCAGCCCGATCCCCATCAACTCGACCCGCTGAACAATTTGTTCTGGCGACATGACATGCGCCGACTGAGCGCGGAAGAGATCCGAGATACGATCCTGGCCGTCGATGGTCGACTGAATCCGAAGATGTATGGGCCAGGCGTCTTTCCCGAAATCAGCGATGAAGTCAAAGCGGGACAATCGATTCCAGGGCAGGGGTGGGAGAAATCGTCGCCCGAGGATCAATCGCGACGCAGTATCTATGTCCAAGTGAAACGGTCATTATTGCTGCCCATCCTGGCGGATTTTGACTTTGCCGATACCGACAGTAGTTGTGCCGCCCGGTTCACGACGACGCAGCCCACGCAGGCCCTGGGGATGCTGAATGGAGGCTTTCTCAATCAACAGGCAGCCCTGTTCGCGGACCGTTTGCGACGCGAAGCGGGCAATGACGTTCGCCGCCAGGTAACGCTGGGATTCCGGCTGGCCCTGGGCCACGAACCTGACGCCGCTCTGGTCGCTCGCGGACTGCAATTGATTGAAGCCATGCAGTCGAAGCACGGACTGTCAGCGGAAAAAGCTCTCGATCAGTTTTGTCTGATGACCTTGAATCTGAATGAGTTCATTTATTTGGACTGAACGAGTGCTCTTGTGACACGAGAAATCCTGCAGGAATGGCGTTGCTGTCACAGTCCTTGAGAGTCATCGTTCCTTAAGCCTCCTGCGGGATTGCAGGAAGCCCCTCCACAGCTTCGTCCGTTGATGGGCCGATGCCCCACCACAATCCGGCGCCCGCAATCACGACCGCTCCGGCGATTGCCAGACTCAATCGCCACCCCAAATCAGCACCGTAGTGCGTGGCGAAGTAAGTGCTTAACAATGGCGTCAAGCAGGGCGACAAGGTACCGCCAGCATTACAGCCGGTATTCATCAGGCTCGCGGTGGTCGCCCCAAACCGACCGCCAAGTTCCACGGCGGTGGTCCAGAAGACACCTTCGCAAGCCCCGATTAATCCCGCAGCCACAGCGAATGCGGCCAGCGTGATTTGTGGATTTGCCGCCAGCAATCCCGATTCAAAGACCACGCCACTGGAGACCATGCCCAGCACGGGCACCAGCGCCCGCCGCACTCGCGGTGAAAACGAGCGAGGCACACGATCGGCCAGCCAACCGCCGCAGACCATGCCGATTCCCATCGCAGCCGTCACGAGAGTGGCATACCCACGCGCCACCGATCGATCCTGACTTTGAACCGTCTCGAAGTAATATTCGATCCAATAGAAAAACAGATACTGAAAATAACCAAGAGCGGAATAACTGAGTGTCAGACAGATCACGTTCCGCTGCGACAAGACGGCGAGCAATTGTGAGAACTCCATCGTCGCAGTCGGTCGCGCCGAAATGGTATCCACTCTTGCCGCCGTCGGACGCGTTCCACGAGTCCAGATGATCGACACGATCAAAGTCGCAAGCGAAGTGACAACCAGTGCCCAGGACCAGTTCAATCGATCAATCAGAAATCCCATCACGCTGTACGTGGACGCCATCCCCACGCAAGCCGCGAAGGTGACCAGCCCGTTGGCAAAGACTCGTGACTGTGCCGGCACCCGTTCGAAGACCGTTTGTGCGGCGGCGGGATGCAGCGGCGTATTCACCACTCCCAGCAGCGATCGCACCACCAGCAATCCGAACCACAGCGATTGCGCTCCGCTACTGATCAGTTTCGTGCCGGCCGTTAGGCCGACGAAAATCACAGAACCAAAGCCCCAAACCATCAGCGCTTTGCGGGCACCGAACCGGTCGATTAACCAGCCGGCAGGTAACATGGCCAAAGTGTAAGAAAGCAGGAACGCGGAATAGACGAGCCCCATCTGGGATGGACTGATTCCCTCATCCGGAATCAGCCGCTCGCTTCCTACCACCGAAATGCTGACGCGGTTGAAGTGTCCGCAGGCAATCACCAGCATTAGGAGTGGAACCGTTTTTCTCACGCCCGTAGCAGTCGAAGAGCAATCGGTCACAATGGCATCCCGCAAGTGAAAGTGAAAAACAAGCTCCGTCTTCTCACATCAAACGCGGGCGGGCGCAAGCTCGCGAATGAAATCCTTTCAATTGGCGAACATCGATTTGACTCCAAAATGGCTCAGCACGTTGTGCATCAACCCTGACCATTTCTCGTCGGCCCCCAGCGTTGATCCCGAATTGATGGAACCCGAATGAAAGACGCGTCCTCCGCCTGGCCGCTCCCAATAAATCATTTCAGCCGCGGTCGAAATCGGCGGCATCTTGTCGGGTGGAACCGGTCGCTGGAAATAATCCCAGGCGAACCCGATCTTTTTCGCATCGGCGAAACCGTCGGCCAACAACGTCATCCCCGCCGGATCCTCGGTCGGCTGCGCTCCCCCTTCGGGTGGCGGCTCAACCAGAAACCGGGCCATGGTCGAGACACGGACGTCGCCCTCATGCCCAATCGGTTGTGGAAACGGCTTCCCTGGTGTGCCCCCGAACGTATCACCTTCGCGCAAATCCAGGACATAGGGACCACGGAACAAGAAGTGATCGGGATTGCGAACCTGATACGGTCCGACACCCGGCCAACTGACCCCCAATAGCGAGAAATACTCGAGTCCGAATAGTCGCCATGCCGGATATCCGCACTCGCGCGACATGCCACCGCGTTGGCCGTCATGACTATGCCATATCTCACCCCGGCGTTCAGCACGGATCGCCGAACCGGGCGCGTCACCCTTGCGGCATTCGATAATCGACGCATCGGCATTAAACGAGACTCGCCAGAAGGCGGTATTTCCCGACAGGACAATCGCGTTGCCGCCACGATCCAGAAAATGGCTGACCGCCCCCATCGCCTCGAACGACCAATACTCGCTGTGCCCAACGACATACACCACTTTGTAGCCGTCGAGGACATGCGGATCGAGATGCACTTCCGTGTCGGTCAACACGTCATAGGCAAAACCGTTCGATTCCAGCCAGGCCTGCGTGAACCGATCTTGCCGGCACAGATGACTGTAATCGGCTTCGTCAGGCCCCATCAGCGTATAAGGTCCCACCACCGGCCATGGCATACGGAAACCCAATTGATAGGTTCCCTGTCCGGCACGATGCGGTCGGTAGAAACAATAAGCGGGTGGGTTGCCAGGGCTGTTTTCGAAGCCGTAGTTTCCAATCGACTTCTTTAGTCCCTTCCAACTCGGACTGAACGGCGTCGCGGAATAGGCCTTCCAACTGTTGGTCGAACAGATGAAGGCGATTGGCGCTTTCGGCCGAGACGCCGCTTTATTCACGATGAAGACGACGTGATAAAGTCGATCTTCGCCGTCGATCGCAAAGCGGATGCGGCCAACATAGATGCCCGATCGCGACGTTTCTGGCAGACGGTATTCGTGTGACGCACTCCAGCGGCAATCGTACAAATCGTCGGAAGCCAGCCGCAAACCGTGACCTCGCTGTGGATCTTTGGCGGGATCGTACGTGCCAAACCGCGGGACCGCCGCATCAAAACTCGGGCCACCGATCATCCACGTTCCAGTGTTGATGATTTTCGCATGACGAGCATGCCCACTGGAATCGGCCGCTCGCTCGCCACGCTCCTCATCCAGCGGCCAGCAAGCCAGCAGATCGTCTGACGCCGGACGCGACAGCCCCTTCGACTTCCAGCGGGCAGCGATCTCGTCCGCGGTCAGAGCCTTGCCGTAAATGGCGGGCAGCGCGAGATCCGCATCGAGCAACTCATCAGCCAATCCCTGCTTGCCGACGGCACCGATCCGCAGCGGCGCCGTGCCCGGTCGCCACGGTCCGCTAAATGTCCAGCGACCGACTTCCTGACCATCGACCCAGATTTTCTTCGAGCGGCCATCATATTGGGCAACGACATGGTGCCATTGATTGTTCAGCACCGAACTGGGCGTGTTGTCGGGATAGGTCTTCAGCCCCTCGGGGTTGATCTGCATTTTCAGTTGATCGGGCGGCGTGGTGTGCAGGTTTTGTTCGCGATACACCCCGCCGTCACCCAGGTAAAAACTGAGTGATCCGTCTTCGTTGACGAACAGGCCAAACCCACAGGCCTCGGGTGCGTCAAACTGCCCGATGATCGCTTGCCGTCCCACGGTGCGCCAGCGCCGGATCCAAACCTCAAGCGTCAGCCCCGGCAGGTCGGCTGTCGCGTCGAGCGGTTTATCGGCGACAAGGTACGAACCGGGATGAATCGGCTGGATGGCGGCTGGCGAGGAACCAAACGAATGCAGCGTTTCATCTTTCGACGGACCGTCGACATCGGTCCCCAGGCGACACACCTGCAGTTCATACGGAAAGGAACTGCTGACGTGAAAACGTATCGTCTCTCCGGCGGGGACGTGAAGGCGATCGGTATAAGCATGCACTCCTTCCACCGCCAGCGATCGGTGGCGAGGGATGCTGGCGGATTCCGGTTCGCGTTTTTCCGCTCGAGCCAGTTTGGCCGTTGGCGTTTCCGCCGCCATCAATGGGCTGACCGCCAACGCACCTCCTGCGGCAGCCAGAAATTCGCGGCGCGTTTGATCCGTCATTGGTCGAAGTCCTTTGGTAGTGCGAACAGATTGATCAGCCGTGGTGTGCTCAGGACAAAATTCCTTCGACGACCTCACCATGGACGTCGGTCAGACGAAAATCGCGGCCGGCATAACGATAAGTCAGGCGTTTGTGATCCAGCCCCAAAAGATGCAGAACGGTCGCATGCAAATCGTGGACATGAACTTTGTCCTCGACCGCGAAGTACCCATAGTCATCTGTTTTTCCCCAGGTCAGACCGGCTTTAACTCCACCACCCGCCAGCCACATCGTGTAGCCATGAGGATTGTGGTCGCGGCCGTCTGTTCCCTCGCACGTGGGTGTCCGCCCGAATTCGCCGCCCCAGATCACCAGCGTGTCGTCCCATAACCCGCGTTGTTTCAGGTCTGTCAGCAGACCGGCAATCGGTTTGTCGATCGCCTGTGCCAGACGACTGTGATCTTCCTTTAGTTTGTTATGCGCGTCCCATCCACTCAAGTTGCACTGCACGAATCGGACTCCCCGTTCGGAAAACCGCCGCGCCAACAGACACTGCGTACCAAAGTCGGCCGTCGCTGGATTGTCGAGTCCGTACAACTCGTGAGTCGCCTTTGATTCGTGAGTCAAATCCTGCATTTCCGGCGCTTCGGTCTGCAAGCGAAACGCCAACTCAAATGAGGCAATGCGAGCATCCAGTTCGCTATCCGGGCCACGCGTTTCCGCCTGTCGGCGATCCATCCGGGCGACCAAGTCGGCTTCCAACCGCTGCAGATCACGCCGAGCGGAGCCATCACCGATGAACGGAATCCGGGCCTCTTGGGGTTTCAGGCCTGCATAGCCCAGAGGCGTTCCCTGATACGCCGCGGGCAAAAAAGCCGAACCAAAATTGTTAGCCCCACCCTGTGCCAGATCCTGACAAATCGTGACATATCCGGGAAAGTTCTGATTCTCGGTGCCAAGACCATAGGTCACCCAGGCCCCCATGCTCGGCCGAACGAAAGTATCCGTTCCCGTATGCCATTCCAGCACCGCCCCGCCATGTCGCGAGTTGGAACAGAACATCGAATTGATCAGGCACAAGTCGTCAGCACGGCGCGCCAGATGTGGAAACAGCGAACTGATCCATAGCCCGCTGTCGCCATGCTGTTGGAATTCGAATGGCGACCCCACCAGATTGCCCATGCGATTGGGAAACGAGACCACGCGCGGACGACTTTCGGCAGGCAGGGGCTTTCCACTATCGCGCGTCAACAGCGGCTTGGGATCGAACATGTCCAGATGCGACGGACCGCCGAACATGAACAACATGATGACCCGCTTCAGTCGCGCGGGAAAATGGGATTGTTTGGGTGACAGTGGATTCGTGGCCGCCACCGCCTGATCGGCCAGCAGCGCCGACAGAGCCAGACCACCGAATCCGGCTCCCATCTGCGACAACATTTGTCGCCGGGAGAACTGCGGAATATTCGGCAGAGAAAACCGGTGGTGTGTCATGTGGGAGTTTCCGTCGTCTTTCGATCCGGCTCAATTGACATAAATGAATTCATTGGAGGACAACAGCGCCCGACAAAGTCCCAGCCATCCCCAGCGTCGTCGTGATTCGGGTGATTCACCGGCCAGCGAAGGGGCTGATTGATATTGCGAGAGGAATTCCTCCCAAGCCGCCAGATCCTCGGGCTCTGCCGGTCGGCCGAATAATCGTCGGCACGCATATCGCATGCGTTCATGATCCGAAGAGAAGGTATCACACAGCAGCATGTCGGCCAGTCGTTCGGCCGATTGCCGCACGAGCGAGCTATTCATCATGAACAGAGCCTGCGAAGCGACGATCGTCGTCGCGCGATCGCCGTTCAAGATGGCGGGGTCTGGAAAATCAAACGCCTGGAAAAATTCGGAGACCGCGCCACGCAGTACGGGAAGATAAACGCTGCGCCGGGGCGATTGATAAAGCTCCGGTTTGCGAGCCAGACCACCGATTGACAAGTTCTGGAAAGGGGTCGTCGACAATTGCGTTCCGCCCATGGTCGGATCGAGTTGCCCACTGACAAACAACAGCGAATCACGCAGCACCTCAGCTTCCATCCGATGGCGCGGCATCCGCCACAGCAGCCGGTTCTGCGGATCGACTTGAGCCGCCTGTTCATTCCAGGCGGTACTCATCTGCCAGGTCTGCGAGAGCAAAATCTGTTGATGAAGTTTTTTGAACGACCAGCCGTCCGCCACAAACCGTGTGGCGAGCCAGTCCAATAGCTCGGGATGCGATGGGGCTTGCCCCAGGCGACCAAAGTTATCGACGGAACTCACCAGCCCCTGTCCAAAATGCCAGCGCCATACCCGGTTGACGATCACTCGAGGCGTCAGGGGATGGTCAGCGCGGGTCAGCCAGCGAGCCAAATCCAACCGTCCGCTGTTGTCGTTTTTGAGAGCGGGTTGATGGGTACCGGCAAGGATCGTCGGAAATCGTCGCGGAGCCACAGCCCCGCGCGTCAAATGATTACCGCGCAAACGAATTTCCAGATCGCCCACATCGCCTTCTGTCACCGACATCGCCTTGGGAACGACAGCGTAATCCGCCAGAGCTTTCTCCAGCAGATGCGCATGCCCGCTCCGTTCGTCCGCCGACATCTTGCTCGGGTTACCATTCACCAGCGCATTGTCATGCCGGTCGATCATCTGCTCGAGATCCTTCAAGCGCAGACCCGGTTCGATTCCTCCCAGCGCCGTGGAATTCCATTTCGAATCCACTCGATACGAGACCATCGTGCGGGTGCTTTTGAAGATGCCGGCCAGGGCGTAATAGTCGCCGACTGACAGCGGATCAAATTTGTGATCATGGCACCGCACACAGCCCATTGTCAGAGCGAGAAACACGCGGCAGGTGGTATCCAGCTGCTCATCAACGATGTCTAGTTGCTGTTTGACGGGATCGTCTTCGGCCAGCATCTTCGGCCCGATCGCCAGAAAACCGGTCGCCACCACCAGTTCATCGCGACGGACCGGTTCTTGTTCGGCCAACAGATCGCCGGCCAGTTGCTCTTGTACAAACCGATCATAGGGCTTATCGGCATTGAAGGCCGCGATGACATAGTCGCGATAGCGCCAGGCGTCGGAATAGGCCAGGTTGTCATCCATCCCGTTGCTGTCGGCATACCGCACCACGTCCAGCCAATTCCGACCCCATCGCTCTCCGTAATGGGGCGAATCGAGCAACCGGACAACGACACGTTCAAACGCTTCAGCAGAATCATCGTTCTCGAACGCTTCCAATTCGGCTGGCGTCGGCGGCAGGCCCAACAGATCGAGCGTCACTCGTCGCAGCAGCGTTCGCTTGTCGGCTGGTGGAGCAGGGTGCAGATCGGCGGCTTCCAATCGCGCCAAAATGAAATCGTCGATTGGCAAACGCGGCCATCGCGCATCACGAACGGCTGGTCTCTGCGGCGAACGCGGCGTTTGAAACGCCCAGAACTGTCGCGCTTCGTCGCTCCACGGCACGGCAATATCCGGAGAACTGGCGGGCGGGGCGACATTCGCGGCTCCTGGCCAAGGCGTTCCTATTTTCACCCACGAGGCCAGCACGTCGATTTCTGCTGGCGTCAATTTCTTTTTCGGCGGCATCGCCACAGCGCCGTCATGCCGCACAGCCAGAATCATCAGGCTGTTGGCTGGCTCATTCCGAATCAGTGCCGGCCCCGACTTGCCGCCGCGCAACAGACTCTCTAGCGAATCGACTCGCAGGTTCGCTTCACCTGGACCGGAATCCGGACCATGACATTCGAAACAATGCTTGATCAGTAGCGGCCGGACTTTGCTCTCGAAGTATTGAACGCCCGCCTCGCTGGGTGCCAGCGGCTTTTCAGTCACGTCCTGCCCGGTGGCGAGGTTCATCAACAAACCGGCCAGACCAAAGCCAATCGATAACATTTTTCGAGACATCGAGCCTCTCCGTAGCGGAACGACGTTTACAGTCCGATCGTTCCGAACGTCTGCCGCAATTGCAACTGCAATGACCGTTCACAATGATCTCGCATCGCCTGCTCTGCCGTGTCGACGTCTCTTGAACGAATCGCCTCGACCAATTCGACGTGCGTGCGATTCGGCACCGTCAGCGGGTCGCCCGGCAACGAGGTGTCGACAGCCAACAGGCGAACGAGATGACACGACCGCAACACGGCAGCCAATGAAGGGACGCCCGATTGTTCCGCCACCCGCAAATGAAACTCAAAATCGCGGCGACGGGATTCGGAGAGATTCTCTTCGACATCGGCCAGACGATCGACCTCTTCCGCCAGCGCCTGCAATTCGTCCAGTTTGCGAGGTCCGATATTCTGTGTGCAACGGCGGATCGCTTCACATTCGATGGCGATTCGCAGCACATGCTGACTGCGGACCGTTTCGGCGTCGAACCGTTTGACCTTCGCCCCATAGTTGGGTTCGAAATCGACCAATTGCTCATGCACCAGCTCACGAACCGCCTCTGACACGGCCGCCACGGTCACGCCCAATGACTTCGCGATGGGCCGCAAGGTCAAATGGGTTCCCGCTGGTAATCGGCCATCCAGAATCCGCTCACGCAATTCGATAAACGCCTGCCGCGATTTCGTCAAATTGTCGGCAGCCAACAATTCACTCATGCTTGTCACCTTCCTGTTTCCCGAGTTCCTCAAATCATTCGAGGGGAAGACCTCATTCTTGGGCACACTTTCCGCACGAGCCGGCCTCGCGTGACCGGCTTATTTTAGCAGCGTCTCCCGCTTCAATTGCTGATCGAAAAAGACGAATGTCGCTTGCTCGGCCTGTTCCAAATACGAACCGGTCAAACCATGCCCGCCCCCTTCGATGGGCACCAACCGCGTTTCCACTTCTGCCGACTGCAGTCGCTCGTAAATCCAGACTGACTGGACAAACAACACATCCCGATCAGCCGTTCCGTGCACGAGCAATGTCGGGGCTGCGTTCGGCGTGACCCAGAACAGCGGACTGGCACGCACATGCAAGCGGCGCGTTTCCGCCGACAGATCCGACCCCAGAAAACCACGAAATGCGGCGGCCGCATCCTTCCACACCCCATATTCGCGAGTAAAGTCACTTGCTTGAGCCCACGCCGCGACGCACGTCACCCGACTCGACTGATCCAGATGAGTATGATCTCCGTCAAATTCCCGGACGTCGTTGGTCACCGCCAGGAACTGAGACAGATGTCCGCCAGCAGAACTTCCCATGGCGGCGATTCGATCAACGTCAATTCCATATTCAGTGGCATGAGCCCTTAACCAGCGGATGGCGGCTTTGCAGTCGTGAATATGCGCCGGCCAACGATGCTTGGGTGACAATCGATAGTCGATCGTCGCCGCGACATAACCTCGCGCGGCAAATTTTCGACACAACCCGTCATAGTCTTCACGACGTCCGCCCGAGAACCCACCACCATGAATGCAAACCACCGTCGGAAATGGACCTGTTCCCGACCGAGGCCAAGCCAGATTCAACTTCAGTGTCTCGTCGGTTGGCGACGCAAACGTCACGTCGGCAACAAATCGCACCTCTTCATCATTCGCGCCGGCGACGAGCGGTGTGCACAACAGCCACAAGAGGCTGCACTTCGTCACGAGCGAGACCAGCGATGCATGCCGCGTCGATCGCAATCGGACGAGGAACATCATGGCGCACCTCTTGTCGCGCCGGTGGTAACCACATTCATCGCCCCCAACGAGCGAGAACAACGTCCGATGGTGTCTCGGCCAAACGGGCTGATCTCTCGGGCCAATCGATGACGCACCGGTCCGACATCCAGTCGCTGAGCCAGAATCTCGCGCGAACAGGTGACGAAATGATTGATCGATCTTTCCAGGAACACCAACGTCGGTAGGATCTCGTCATAGAGCGCCACCGCAGCGGACTCGCGTCCCGCTTGAAAATGATCGTAGATTCGCGGTGTCCGATCGACCGTTTCCATCCCCGGAATGATGCCCACCGCACCTGCTCGCAATTGATCGACCAAATCCAGACCGCCACGACCGACGAAAACTCGAAACTCGCCCGATGTCGCTTCGATCAACCGTGCGGTCGTTTCGGGAGGATCTTCCGTCTTCAACAGACAAACATTCGGATGCTGTCGATGCAATGCGTTCAATCCCGACGTCGTCAGTTGAATCCCCAGATAGACCGCCGCGTTCTGCACGGCAATCGGCAGCGGCACCGCATCAGCCACCGCGCCGAAGAATCGCAAGAGCTCGATTTCGGCCACGTCACTGGCTGGGGGTGGCTGCAGGATCAGCCAGTCCGCGCCCAGTTCGGCGGCGAACCGGCCGAACTCAATTTGCCCGCGAACCGTGTTCTCGCCGATGGTCACCGACAAGGGAAGTCGCCCCGCCAGCGATTCCGCCACGATCGCCAACACATCGCGACGCTCAGCCGTCGACAGCTTATTGACCTCGGTCCCCAGCCCCATCACACCTAGACCATGACAGCCGCACGCAACCGCAATTTCTACCTGACGTCGCAGCATGTCTGGATCGACTCGGTCGTCGTCCAGGTAGAACGGCACCAGCATCGGATAGATGCCCGCGAAATCGGACTTCAACATGCCAACTCCTCTTACTTCAGCAAGTATTCCGCCACGACAGGTTCGTTCAGTTCAACGCCCATTCCAGGCTTGCCAGACAGAGTGATATGCCCGTCGCAGGCAACCGCGTCACCGATAAACAGTTCCGACAGAAACGTGTCGCCATCGCGATAATCGGGCGGCAGATATTCGGACAATGGCGAATTTACATGCGACATAATCAAATGCTGGTTGTGATAATTCTGCGAGTGCGGCACGACCGGCAGGGAATAGGCTGCGGCCAGTGCCCAGACCTTTCGCGCTTCCGTCACTCCACCCACCCGATTCACATCCAGTTGCACGTAATCGACACAGCCGCGCGTAATCAACTCTTTGAAGCCATAGCGGGTGAACTCGTGTTCGCCGCCGGCGATTGCCGTCCGAGTGGAAGCTCGAATGCGAGCGTAGCCGTCCAGATCGTCAGGCGACACTGGCTCTTCGACCCAGGCCAGATGAAAATCGTCCAGCAGTCGTATCATCTCGATGGCGTACTGCGTGGTCCAACCCATGTAGGCATCGGCCATCAGATCGATATCATCGCCAATCGCCTCACGGACCGTGCGCACCAGCTCGACATTCTTGCGCATCCCCGGCCGCCCGTCTTGCGGACCATAGCCAAACCGCATCTTGACCGCCGTAAAGCCGGCGTCGACATACCGCCGCGCACTGCTAGCCAGCCGATCAAGATCCTGATCGGCATACAAACCACTGGCGTAGGCCCGAATCCGCTCCCGCGTGCGACCACCCAGCAGGTTATAGACGGGCTGGCCGGTCGCCTTGCCCAGAATGTCCCACAGCGCGATGTCGATGCCGCTGATCGCTTCAAGGATCAAGCCCTTCCGACCAATGTTCAAGGTCGAGCGATACATCAATTCCCAATTCAACTCGACATCGAAGGGATTACGACCCAAAACCAGCGGCGCGAGCAACTGCTCGACCGCGTCGGCCATGGCTTGCGACCCCAGCCCGATCGCCCCCAAGCCCGTTAATCCATCATCCGTCGTCACGCGAACCAGGACATGGAACACCGGATCGCGACGTAGATCGATCGGCACATTGAATAGACCAGCGCCGCGATCGCGGTTCTTCTTGCCCTCGTCATACAACAAGTCCAACGAACTGGTGCACCACCAGTCGAATGGCTCGAAATCAGGCTGCCGGATCCGCAGAGCTTCCACACGCGAAATTCGCACGTTCACACCACGTTGGAAATATGATTTAACTTTGTTCGAACATATTCTAAACATGCATTTTTCAGCTGTCAATTAACGAACGGGGAAAACTACGGGGAACTGCGGTCGACCGCAACTATTGGCGGCGACCACAGTTGCTGGAGGGCCACCGACCGCGAGGTTTCGGCCTAGAAATCAGTCTCTTCAGACCAACCGGGCGGCATCACATCCGATCCGAATCGTTCTTCGGACCAGGGATCGCCATGATTGTGGTAGCCCTGCTGTTCCCACAGACCCGGTTCGTCATGGTCGAGAAACGTCAGCGACCGACACCATTTGGCACTCTTCCAGGCGTAAAGTCGTGGAACGATCAGCCTGACCGGCCCGCCGTGTTCGAAGTTGATCGGCTCGCCATCGTGAGTGTCGGCCAGCAGTACGTCAGGCTGCAAGAAATCGTCGATCGGCATGTTTGTCGTCCAGCCGTCGTCGTAACCCAGCGCGATCACGAACCTCGCTTCCGGCTTGACCTGCACACGCTCCATCAGAGCCTTGATCGCAACACCCTCCCAGATATTTCCGAGCCGCGACCATCTCGTGACACAATGAAAGTCCGAAAAGACCTTCACTCGGGGCAGGGCACGGTACTCGTTCCAGTTCAACGAGAGTGGATTCTCAACGAGCCCTCGTACTTCGAACCGCCATTCGCCCGTGGTGACTTCGGGAATGGGTCCCCATTGGAGAACTGGCCATTTGCGAGTTCGCGATTGGCCGGGGGGAATCCGATTCTCTCGCCGGGTATCCGGGCTGACGATGACGCCATCAGGAACCTTGTTCGGCTGATCCGGGCCGCCGACCTGGTATTTCGGATCATGATCCAACATGGGTAAGCCTTTGCTATCGAACGCAATCACCCTGCGCCGGGACGAATCGAACCATTGATTCGGCGAAAGTGATCGAGGTTTCGTACACTGCACCAACTAACTTAGTCGAGTATCATGGGAAATTCGAGAGCGACCGTTTGCCAGATCGCGCCCCAGCCAGAAAGCCGAACATTGTCCGCACCTGATTTGTCTGAACGCATCATCGGCCTCGAAATGACCGTGGCCCACCTGGAGCATGAACTCGACCAAATGCATTCGGTGCTATTGGCCGTTCAGGCCGACCTGAAGACGATGCGCGAACATGTTTCCAAACTCGAACGACGAATGGTTCAGACAAGTGAACCTCCGGAAGAACGCGATCCGGGGATCGAAAGACCGCCGCATTATTGATGTTTGAGATTGGCTCGTCGCGATGTCGCCCGAAAAGGCCCTGCGCAGAGCGATTTGGCCAATTGCCAAAGAACTTCACAAGGCCTTCAACATCCCGGCCGCCTTGGTCAACGTTTCTTCGTATTCCGCAGCCGGATTCGATTGAGCGACAATGCCACCGCCGACGTTGCATTGCAGCCATCCGTATCGCTGCACGAAAGATCGAATCAGCAGATTGCTGTCGGTCTGACCGTCGAATCCGACATAAAACAGACTGCCGCAATACGGCCCCCGAACGGTCCGTTCAAGTTCGGCGATGATTTGCATCGCGCGGACTTTTGGAGCGCCCGTGATCGATCCACCGGGAAACGTAGCGCGAAACAGATCCCAGATTGTGGTCTCAGACCTCAGCTGTCCGCGCACTTCGGAGACGAGATGCTGCACCGTCTCGTAAGTTTCGACGGTACACAGATGCGGCACTCGAATCGATCCCGCCTCACAAACGCGCGAGAGATCGTTTCTGAGCAAATCCACGATCATGACATTTTCAGCCTGATCCTTATGGCTCTCACGCAGCTCGTCTCGCGTGAATAAATCCGCCTCCGGTCCGCGTTTTCGTTGCCGCGTGCCTTTGATCGGCCGTGTTTCCACTTCACCGTCCGTCACACACAAGAACCGCTCGGGCGAGGCGCTGACAATGGCCCAGTCATCCCATCGCATCAACCCGGCAAACGGAGCAGGATTCACCGTTCGCAGACGTGCGAATAGTTCGACGGAATCACAGGGAGCCTGCGCCAGCAACCGCTGCGAGAGATTCGCCTGAAACAGGTCGCCCGCATGAATGTAGTCGATCACCATTTGCACGGAACGCAAATAGTCGTCCCGTGTAAATGTGCTGGTGACGGTCGATGATCCCGCCAGCGGAAACTGTTCCGTCAGGTCGAGAGAACGTGGTTCCACGAGCCCGCCGACTGGCCCAACCAGGATCTTCGACGCCAAGGCCTCTTTAACCTTTCGCAGGCGCTCTGTGGCACGCGTTCGGCGATTCGACAGATCCGCCTCGGGCCAACCATGCGAGATAATCCAGACTCGCTGTGCGACATGGTCCCAGGCCAACACCCAGTCATAGAGGCCAACGGCCATGACCGGCAACTGAAACTCGTCATTGGCCGCCGAGCGGATTTTTTCCCAGCTTTGCCCCAGCTCATATCCGAGTAGCCCGGCGACTCCTCCTTGGAAGGGTGGCAAACCGGGCACGGCTTCGCCTCGCCAGCGTTCCCACTGGGCACTCACATCGGAAAACGGATCTGATCCAAAACGGGCAAAATCGAATTGCCATTGGGCCACGGGATCGGCCATCAGGAACGAGTACCGACCGACAGGTTCTCGCTGCAGCGTACTATCCAGCAGCAACAGGCGCGGCCAATGTGCGAGCGATCGGACAGCCGTCATCACATCGGTGGACGGAGGCAGTTCCTCCACAAGCGGTAATGTTGATGATGCGGTCATATTGCCAGGCGGGTCGCGCCCTCGATGTCGTTTGCTGCCAGCCCATAACGATTGAACGATTCACGACCGAATTCAAGGGAGCGAACGATCGCCGGGGGGCCCACTACTTTGCTCGCATTGGATCAAGCAGTGCTCTTCGTTCTGAGCGTCCTCTTTTCTTCAATCGACGCAGAGAAGAGTACTGCGTCTCCGAAGACTCCGATGCCGTGTCACAATTCTATGACAAAGCGGTGACGAAACAGTAAGAAACCCGCGATCGCTCAGCCGACTTCAGCCATGGCGGGTATCGACAGCGCCTCGTTAATCAAACCGAGGGTTTCATCGAGTTCGGGACGGAACAGGTCGCCAATCAACAGATCGGTGATATCCCCTTTGCGATGGGGATGCTTCGCGACAAACTTACCGAAGCTGAAACCGGCATAGTAGGCGCACACCAGTGACCGCATGCGTTCCATGCCGCGCACATAGTCGGCTTCCCACACCCCCAGCTGGGCTCCCGAGGTGTCGCCTTTGGCCAGCCCCTCGCACACAGCATCTGCCGCCAGTTCACCGGATTTCAACGCCAGCAGCACACCGGACGAGTAGAGCGGGTCGAGGAATCCGAAGGCATCTCCGACCAGCACCCAGCCGTCACCGGCCGCTTGCTTCGCCCGATACGAGTACTCTTTGGCCGCACGGTACGGTTCAACACGTTTGCCGATGCTGATCCGCTCTTTCACGGCAGGGCACTTATCAACTTCCGCATGATAAATGGTTTCGAAATCTTTCGTGTCACGGTTCTTGAACAGATAGCCGTAATCGGCGACGGCGCCGACACTGACGATGTTGTCGTGCAGAGGGATATACCAGAACCAGCCGGCTTTCCCTTGAATCTGCAACACCACCGTCGCGCCTTCATCGCGACCGGTGTCGCGCCAAGCACCTTCCCAATAGGTCCAGACGGCGGCCTTTTTCAACGACGGATCCCATTCGCGTAGCCCGAGCTTTCCCATGATCAGCGAACTTTGACCGCTCGCATCCACGATGACATCGGCTCGTTCGATTCGCTCGGCGCCGGTCGCTTCATCCTGCAAACGCACGCCAACGGCTCGCTGGCCTTCGAACAGCACTTCCAGCACTCGCATTCCCTGATGGACATCGACACCATGCTCGACGGCGTTTTCCATCATTTTCTGATCGAACTCGCTGCGCTGAACCTGCCACGTTTGCGACGATTCATGCGGCTTGTGATCCAGAAAATAGAACGGTTCCGACAACCGGCCGCTCGAACCCACGAACTGCACGCTGTATTTCCGGACAAAGTGACTGCCCTTCATTTTGTCGAGCATATTCAGCCGCTTCATCACCCAATAGGTCTGAGGAATGAGCGATTCGCCGATGTGATAACGCGGAAACGTTTCTCGTTCGAACAGTTGAACTTTGTATCCGCGCTGGGCGATCAACGTCGCGGCCGTCGTGCCCGCAGGCCCGCCACCGATCACAATCACACGAGGTTCTGAGGTAGGCGACATGTTTCTGATTCTCCCTGAGCGTTATTTGTCACGATGCCACAGGCTGCCCTCTTCCTCATGCGGGAAGCGCACTGCCTGCAGCAATTTCACGAGTTGCTTCAAGTCCTTTTCGGACAGGTGTCCCAATTGCCGGTTGTGGCACTCACGAACGGCCGGAGCCAGTTGTTCGAGCAATTGTAGTCCCGTCGGCGTGATTCCCACTTCGACTACCCGACGATTCTCTGGTCGGCGTTCGCGATAAACGAGAGCCCGCTCTTCCAAACGATCGAGCAACCGGGTCATGTCGGGAGCGCGCGAAATCAGTTTGTTGCCCAGTGACGAGGTCGGCATCGTCGCGGGATGCACGGCCTCCAGCAGTCGTAGCGAGTTGTATTGCTGGGGCGAAAGATCAAATTGGGCAAACAATTCCTCTTCGATCGATTTCAACCGATCGTAAGTTCGCCAGAGACTGAGATATGCCTCTTGCTGAAGCGAATCAAAGCGAGATTTGCGGGCAGTGGCCTTCACGGTGTGTTCTTTCTTACCGCAAACGGTAACAAACCCGCCTCTCAGTCGTCAAGACAATTATCGTTCAAACATCTATTGCGAGATGACCCAAAACTCCGTCACTTGGGCGTCCTGGCAGAAAAGAGAGGAGACTTCGCCCCTGTGCCTGATTCGCGGGCCTCAACCTTCTCTTGCGCGAGCTCTCAATCATTCGGTGTCACCGATGAAATCGGAGCCGCTGAGCAGCAGCCAGGCGAAGCCCGCACTGCTTGACCATCGCGCCGCGCGACGGGTATCTTGCAAGGTCACTGCCGTTGATGTTTTTTCTCCCACAAGGCGTATCCTGATGTTCCTGCCCGGTCGGCCCCTCAATCGCTGCTTGTTGCTGATAACATTTCTCGCCTCGGCGGGATGCGAATCCAATCTTCCGAAAACGGCTTCTGCGCCCGCCGCATCCGGGTCCGCCAAATCACCCGCTGACGAGGCCAAACCGGCCAGTCCAGCGGGCTCTTCGGCGGGACTCAAACGGCTGATCGTTCTGACCAACGGCGACGCGCCGTTTTGGGACGCCTGCCGTGAAGGGGTGCTGGCCGCCAATACGGAATTGAACCTGAAAGAAGCGGGGCTGGTGGCCGTGCTGGACGTCAATGACGGTTCTCCCCAAGGGCAACTCGCCAAACTTCAACAGTACGGTACGCAAAGTGATATCGCAGGGGTGGGGATTTCGGCCACCGACGCCGACAATGTCGCGATCGCCGACGAAATGAGATCGATGCAGAAAAAAGGGATCAAGATCCTGACGATCGACTCGGACGTGGACCGGGCCAACTTCAGCGACGCTCGCTATGCGTTTGTGGGCACTGATAACCTGACCGGCGGCCAGGTCTTGGGCATCTGCGCCAAAGGGTTGAAGCCCGAAGGTGGCGAATACGTCACATTTGTCGGCCGCAGTGGTGCTCAAAATGCCAAGGAACGCATCGGCGGCTTCGCGGAAGGCGCAGGCGACAAGTTCATCGCCAAGGACTCGATGGTCGACGACTACGATAAAACGCGTGCACGCGACAATGTGCGGAACGCGCTCCGCAACCACCCCAATTTGAGCGTCCTGGTCGGAATCTGGTCCTACAACGCACCGGCCATCGTCGACGTTGTGAAAGAAGCCAACCGCCGCAAAGATTTTCTGATCGTGACGTTCGATGCCGAACCTACAGCCATCACTGCGGTGGCGGAAGGCAACATCGACGCAATGGTCGTTCAAAACCCCTTCCAAATGGGCTTCCAAGGAGTCCGCTTGCTGGCCGCTCTGGTCGGCGACAAGCAGGATGTTCTGGCCGAGATGTTTCCCAAGCGGGGACAACCGGGGGGGAGACATCTATGACACCGGGTTGAAAGTCGTCGTCCCGAATGCCGATTCACCGCTGAAGAGTGAACAATTTGAAAAGTCCGTCGAGTTTATCACCCTGGATCAATTCCAAGAGTGGCTTAAGAAGTACGGTCTGACCGGTTCGTGATCGCTTCGGTCACGAATTCCGCAGCGGCAGGGCGCGGCTCATGCGGATCCGCTCAATCGTGAATCGCCTCGAACGCTCGGAGCGACCGGGTACTGGTCCTCGCGGCGTTGTTTTGTGTTCTCCCGTTTCTTCCTCTCGGATCTCAAGGTTCTGACCTCATGGCCGCTTCTGTCGTCGTCTCACTGATCGTCATGGCTCTCGTGTCGATCGGCGTGATCGGCGTGCGGCAATTCGTAGCGAAAGGCGATGCCCAGCGGCATCAACTGGGGTTGGTCGCGGCGATTTTTATCGTCCTGTGCTGCACGACGCTGTTGGATGAACATCACAATTACGTGACGAAATGGGATGTCAGCCTGGTCGACCTGCTGCGGCAGACAACCATGCTGTCGCTGATCGCGATGGGGGCGGCCGTGGTCATCATCGCGGGCGGAATCGACCTTTCGGCCGGTTCGGTCATCGCCTTTAGCGCCTCGATCTGCGCCACGCTGATGGTGCTGCTGGCCCCCGAAGCGGTCAGCCAATCCGCTCCGCTGGGAACAGGAGTGATCGTCCTGGCGATTACCGGCACGCTGATCGCCGGATTGTTAATCGGCAGCCTGCACGCGTGGCTGATCACGGAAGTCGGCTTGCCGCCGTTCGTGGCGACCCTGGGGACGCTGGTCGGATTGCGGAGTTTAAGCCGCGCGATCGTCGAGAACGTCACGCAATCGATGCTCGGCGGTGCTCGCACGCAAATCAACATCGCCGACAAGTCGTTTCGCGAGCTATCCGGTGCGATGTCGGGAACGGCCTGGAACTTGACGATTCTGGTCGCCATTCTCGCCGTGATTTTGTGGTTGCTGCTGAGCAAGACCGTGACGGGACGTCATCTGTATGCACTGGGAGGCAACGAACAGGCCGCCAGACTGAGTGGAATTCAAACCGATCGCATGAAATGGCTGGCCTACTGCCTGAGTGCGTTTCTTTCGTCGGTGGCGGGTGTACTGTCCGTCAGCCAGTTGAGTGTCGCAGATCCGCAAACGTTGGCTCGCGGTTACGAACTGAACGCCATCGCCGCCAGTGTTGTCGGGGGCTGCAGCTTACAAGGTGGCGTGGGCACGATTCCCGGCACGTTACTGGGCGCGCTGTTTTTGCGAGTCGTCATCGATGGTGTGGCCAAGATCATCAAGACCGGCGCCGACGTTTACGAGGGATTGATTGTCGGCGTGCTGGTGGTCTTTGCGGTCACGTTCACCAAATCGTCCGAATCGATGTCATCCTCGCGACGAAAACTGTTTTCCGGGCCGCTCGGTTGGGTCACGATTCTCAATCTCACGCTGCTTGCGGGAGTGATGACGGCACTCTTAGGTGCCAAACTGGTGCGAGGCCGAGTTCAAATGGATGCCAGCTGGCTGGCCATGTTGGCATCCACCACGACGCTGTGCCTGTTGCTCATCGTTCGGTCTCAATTGCCTTATGCCTTCAAACGATCATTGGGAATCGCCTGGGCAATCGCCACAATTGCCGCGATGATCGGACTGGACGCGGCTTATCCGCGGGTTCAACGCAGTTCGGCCGTGTCACTGGTTAGCAGCCTGGGTGGATCCGTGACTCAGAACGATCAGGGTGAAGTCGTGGTCGATCTCGCTGGCGGCCGGTGCCGGGATGCCGATTTGAAACGTCTGTTGCCCAAACTGAAATACTTCAGCAGGCTGGCAGAACTTCGGGTGAGCAATACGGCAGTGACCGATTCAGGTCTCGACGCGATCGGCAAAACCTTCCAGGAATCGCCGTCACTGCAGCGACTGGATGCGACGGATTCCAAAGTCACGAGCGGTGGATTACTCAAACTCAAAAGAACCTTGGGCAATCTCGAAGTGCGTCCGTGACGCCTGAGAACCACAGTACCCGAGACACCGGACATTACTCGCGGGGCGACGTCAGCAGTTCGCCCACAAAGTGAGACGTCGGCAGGTTGCCGAGCAGGTAGGTATGGCGTCCCGCGTGAATGGTCACTTTGGTATCGGCCGGCGTGCCGAAGTCGCCCTGTCGCTGAGACGGACGCAGCGTCACATGATGTTCGCCTTCGGGCAGTTCAATGCGAAACACCTGAATCGTGTCGGGCAGCAGCCCCCAGCAGCGGGTATCCGCCGTTTCTGAGGCCTCCCACGCGACGCCGACGGCCATTGCAGCCAGACTTTGCAGCGAATCCTTTTGCACATTCGCCACTTCTTCAAATCCGTAAATAATGCCCTTCTTGATCACTCGACGAGCCACCGCGCGAGCCAGAATCTGCGGGTACAGCGCCTGTTGTTGTCGGACGGCCATCTCGCCGATGTCGACAATTGTGGCGGTCTGCCCGACCGGCTTGCCGTCGACGCGGACCGAAACAAAATCGGCGACAGGCACGAAATTCACCACTTGCGGCACCTTGACCGGCGCGAATGTCGGTGGCACGTTGCGATTGGCGAACGCGTTGAACAGTTGATCGGCCAATAACAATTCGATTTGCGTGACCGGTTCGATCGCTTGCTGCTTGATTGGACCGCGCCCCATGAGTGTGAAGACGTACAAGGCCCCATTTCCGGGGTGCATCGGCACTTCATGTTCACAGCGTTTCAAGTCCGTTTGGGCATCGCGGAAGTTCGGTTCCCACTTGGCCACTTGCACGCGAGCACGGACGGCATCGTTCAGGGTCAGCGGTGATTCTTCCGCCAGCATCCCGCGAATATAGGGCCCCAGCGCCACTTGCTTGAATGCCAGTACGGCATCTTGATTTGGCTCTTTCTGCTTCTCCTGGACCATCTCGATGATCTGCTGTTGTTTGTCGACCATTTGCAGGGCATACGCACCCGCATCGCCGCCGTCCGACATCAGATTCGAAATCGACAACATCGCACGAATCAAGACTTTTTCGTAGTCTTCGCCGGCATAAGCCCGGGCGTTGTCGTCGGTCAGCATCGATGCCACGGCCTTTTTCGCATCGAAGTCTTCGAGGTCATCAAAATGATCTCGGACCGTTCGCAGCAATCGCTCCGCCTCTTTGGGACGCCCCGCCGCCAACTCGATGATCGCCTTGTCGAGTAACAGGACGTCTCGCTCGCCCTTGCGCTTCTTCAGCAGCTTTTCGAGATGTTCGTCAGCAGCCGACAGATTGCCGTCAAAGAAGGCCGATCGAATCGGTTCCACGCGGTCGAAATGCGTCACGCAGCCGGTGAACGTCACGACCAACAGGCCGAGTACACAACTCGCCGCCAGCGAACGCAGCGGGGCCAATGCCAGGCGGCTGTTCGAGACCGAGGCATTCGTGGAACGGACCATCATCGCGATTCCATCGATCAAAGAATTTGACGAGCAGCGGCTCGCCCGCAATTGAGACTTCATGGCGATCTCGATCACTTGTGCCATCACAGTGAACCACTCAGCTCGATCCGTAGGTCCGGAGTGCCCCGAGTTTCGACTTATGATAGCCCTTACGAATCTCGGCGGATTCTTTCTCGGTCTTGCCAGTTTCGAGATTCACCAGTTCCAGAGTGAACAAGTAATCGCGCTGGTAATCCTTCTTGTTGCTGCGCGTCGTCCCTGAGGTGATCGTCGCGTACAAGACGTAGTCGATCGGTTCTTTTTCCTGCTCCATGATTGCGGCAAATTTTCGCCGGGAATTGGGTGTGTAAAGATCGTCAGGCCGCAATCCCGCCTGCTGCAATCCGGCCTTCACCGCACGCACATTCACCAGTTCAAACGCTTCCGACTCGTTGATAATGGTGTCGATCTTTTGATAGATCTGATCGCCAAAATCGCCGATTTCCTCGGAGCTACGATTGTCGACATTCAGGAAGCAGATCCGCTTCTTGCAAGGCATGCCGTCGTGTGAGGTCAATTGAACCGAGCTCGTTTCGCGGCCGAGCAACTGGCTGACCGACGATTGAATAAGCGGTTCCCAGGTTTCGGCGCCAGCGGTGTGGCTCCCCACCATGTCCTTATCAGATTCCTTGAGGACATGCCCGTATTGATGCCCGCGGCAACCGGTGCTGACGCCAAGCACAAGACTTGCCGCCGACAGACCGATGTTTTGAAAGAAACGCCGCCGATCCATGGCTCGCTCCCGAATAACACGATGGCAGAAATCCTCGCTGTGCGAGGTTCCTTATTTCCTAATGAACGTATTCGCCGACCAGAAATTCCTTTTCCGATCCGAATCCGTGGTATCAACTTCGACAACTCCGCTACAAATCTTCACCCTTGACCGTGGCGCTGACAAACGCGGGCGCGGATGATAGTAAGACAGGCAAAACAGGGCCAGAGAGGTTTCCAGCGTCGGCAAAAACTGCCGCAGACCTGAACCGCCATCAATTCCTTACGGCAACGTCATTTATGGAGATCTCTGGGCGAGAACACGGTCATCGAGCACCAGAATCGCCGTCGGCGGCGGGCGTATCGGCAGCAGCCCAAAAGTGGAGTCTGACGTCTTGCGGTCTGAAAGGGACCTCCCGAAACAGGAACATTGGCTGCCGGCCTCGTCCTCGCCCCGCCACGTTGCGAACCCATTTTTCCGGGACGGCTTTCTGCACGAAACGACGCCTCAGAATCCGCAACAATCCCTGTTTTGAGACTGTTCATCCGTGAAACGAAATCCCCTTCCGGGTTCCGCGATTCCGGCTGAAGTTAGCTGCAATTTTGGCCGATGGCTCGCACGAGAGGGCGGTTGTTTCCGGTGTCGCGAATGAAGGCGGACGGGTGTGGAATTGTGCCGGCATCTGTTTGTGTCGTTTGCCGCCCTGTTACTGGGGTTTGGACTGCTGATGGTCCATAGTGCCAGCGTGACGTCGTGGCCCACCGAATTTGAACAGGTTTACTTGTCACGACATCTGGCATTTCTAGCCTTCGGTTTGTCGCTGGCCATGTTTGCGGCAACCAGACCTCCCGAATTCTGGAAACGGTTCGCGCCCTGGTTATTCATCGCCACCGTCGGACTACTGATCCTGGTGCTGGTGCCGGGGATCGGAGTGCGAGTCAAAGGTGCCCAGCGGTGGATTCGAATTCCAGGCATGTCGGCTCAACCGTCTGAACTGGCGAAGATCGCGGTTCCGCTGATGATGTGCTGGCTGGTTGATCGGAATCGTCATCGCTTGAACGGCTGGTTCTCGGGGACGTTGCCTTTCGTACTACCCGTCTTGTTGTCCGTACCGCTCGTCCTGATCGAGCCCGATTTGGGAACGGCGGTATTCCTGTTGGGGGGAGCGGCACTGGTGCTGTTTGCAGGGGGATGGCCGTTACGAAATTTCTTGCTCGGCATCGCCGTCGCAGTTCCCGCAGCACTGGGGGCTTTAGCTATGAAGCCTTATCAACGACAGCGAATCACTGGCTTTCTGCAATCGTGGGCGAACTTCGATGATGCTCCCTATCAGCTGAAGCAATCGCTCGTGACGCTGGGCGCCGGCGGCATCTCCGGGATTGGATTGGGCCGAGGCTGGCAGAAACTGAGTTTTCTTCCTGAAGCCAACACTGACTTTGTCTTCGCGGTGATCGGCGAAGAATTGGGGCTGATCGGAACACTCAGCCTGATCGCGCTCTGGTGCGGCCTGTACCTGACCGGCCTCAGAATGTTGAACCATCTCGACCATCAACGATTTGCGTTTCTGGCCGGGTTCACACTGCTGACGCAACTGGCCGGACAGGCGATGCTGAATATCGCCGTGGTGACCGCGATGGTGCCACCCAAAGGAATTTCGCATCCGCTGATCAGCGCGGGTGGCAGCAGCCTGGTGGTTAGTCTCCTGGCGATCGGCATCGTCTTGAGCCTGTCGCGCGAGACTGAACAATTCGAACTCGACGCGGTGAACGGTGAAGTTCCCACCGAATCTTGAACAGGCCGGCCGCAGCTTGACGGGGCAGTTCAGCGAAACCTCAGTGATCTCGTTCGGCATCGCTGGTCCGCAAGCATCGTCCAGAAACGAAAAGACGAGCAGCGGATTAAGGCCTCTGCCCGTCTTGACGATCCAATTGTTGCGAATGGTTACGCCATGTCTTTGAGGGCCTTGAGGGCGCGGATCTTGACGACCTTGCGCGCGGGCTTGGCCTTGACGGTCATCATTTCGCCGGGCTTGAACGGGTTGGCTCGTTGAGTGGCCTTCGTGGCTGGCTTGGTGATGACGGTGATCTTCATCAATCCAGGAACGTTGAACACTTGCGGGCCCTTCTTACCGATTTCCTTGCCGATCAGGTCGGTCAGTTGAGCGATCACGTTCGACACATCCTTGCGTGTGAGTCCCGTGGACTCGGCCAAAGCGTTGATCACATCGGTCTTGGTCATTGGCTTTTTGGTCTCGGACATCATTTTCTCCTCTGGTGCGACAATCCTGTCTTCGAAATCCATTTCGGAAGCGACTTCAATGTCTTTGAGGAAACGCGTTCCTCATTGGTTTCGTAGTTAAATCCGCTTCTTTTTCAATGTCAATGAAGATAGACCGGTTTTTTCCCCATGTTTTTCAGAGTTTTTTGCAAAATGATCGTGCCAAAACCCCATTTTTCTCAGGAAAACAGGGGACTTTTGTCCGTAACCCCCTGTTTTTCAGGCAAATTCTGCTTCGCCGAATGCCGCGTGATCCGCAAATTGCGTTTGTCCGTTCATCCGTCTGCTGGAATGATCGCAATGGTCCAGTTAGAGTTCGCAACCAAGCACCTTTCTGTCAGACGGACCAATTTTCGAAGCTTTCCCCTGAACCAGCGTGACACTTTCTTCCGAGGAGTTTCCTGTGAGCGAAAAACCGGCTGTCCCCTCGACTGGCCCCGAAATCAAGCCGATCATTCTGGTTTCCTACCCGAAGATCATCCTGCTTTATCCCACGTTTTTTGCTTCGGTGCTGGCGGCCATCCTGGCTTGCTTTTACAACGTTGAACACCAGCACAACCAGTCCATCGCCGTCGTGTTCCTCGGCATCATGACGATCAATATGGTGGTCCTGGCGTTCGACTTCCCACGGACGACGTCGCTGATCGTCTTTTTCGTGGTGGTGACGCTCGGCATGGGCACCGCGCTCTTGTCGATCTATTTTCCGACGTTGCTTCCCAACCTCAGTGACATGCTGAAGAAAATCGATCCGCGAGCCAATTCGACATTCTATGTCTGCTTCGCGACGATGCTGGGTGTGATCTACGTCGGTGTCTTCGTCTACATCCGCTTTGATTATTGGGAAGTGCGACCGAACGAACTGCTGCACCACCACGGGTTTCTCAGCAGCCTCGAACGTTATTCCGCCCCCAACCTGCGGATCAGCAAAGAAATCGACGACGTCTTTGAATACATGCTGCTGCGCTGCGGACGTTTGATCATTCACCCCAGCAACGAGCCACGCGCCTTCGTGCTCGACAACGTACTGGGAATCGATGCCAAGGAAACGGCGATTACCAAGATGCTCGGGGCGCTGCAGGTCCAGATCCGCGACGATCGAGATTCGACAACGCCCTGAGATAACTCTCCGTTACTCTACGGCCGCCACACCCGTGAAATAGCTCGGCTCGTGGCGGGCAATCCACTTGATGTTGCAACCGATGCTGGGACGCTGTTCCGCTAAGGGACCTTTGCCGGCCAGCATCTGATCGACGGCCTGACGAAGGTCGCTGCCGGTGACGGGTTTTCCGTTGCCGGGGCGGCTGGAATCAAATTGGCCGCGATAGACCAGCGCCCCGTTCTGATCAAACACGAAGAAATCGGGTGTGCATGCGGCCTGATACGCCGTCGCCACCTGCTGCGTGGCGTCATACAAATACGGAAAGGTATAGCCGGCCGATTTGTGTTCTTCGACCATTTTCGCCGGACTGTCGTCGGGGTGGGAAGTCACGTCGTTGGAACTGATCCCCACGACGGCCACGCCTTTGGCCTGATAATCCCGGCCAAACTGCGCCAGGCCGGCCCGCAAATGTTTGACGAACGGACAATGGTTACACATGAAGATGACAACCAGTCCTTTGGCAGACTTGAAGTCGTCGCTCGAAACCGTTTTTCCATCCACATTCGGCAACGAAAACGAGGGAACTGGCGTTCCCAATGGCAGCATTGTCGAGGCGGTTTTTACCATGACACACATTCCTTGAGCTGGTGCAATTCTGATTGACGAATGAAATTCGTCGCTGGCCAAGACGTTAAACGAATCGGACCAGAGCGTCCAATCCGTGGCCTTCGTACAGGATCAGTCCGCGTGACGGACATCCCCGTTCGAAATCACTGATTCCGAACGATCGATTCGCAATCGTTTGACGACGCGCGCATCGGCATTCAACACCGTAAAACGCAGCTTGTGCCAGAGGAACGACTCGCCCGGTGATGGCATGCTGCCTTTCTGGGAAAACACAAAGCCGCCCACGGTATCAAACTCGCCATCCTCAGGCAGCCCGAAATCAAAGCGGCGGTTGAGTTCATCCAGACGGACACGCGCCGAAACTTCGACAGCCGTTTCGTCCAGTTCACGGATCTCATCGGCCAATTCTTCGTCGTCGTATTCGTCCGCAATTTCGCCGACGATTTCTTCGAGAATATCTTCCATCGTCACCAGGCCCGCCACTCCACCGTATTCGTCATGCACAATGGCGATATGCACCTTCTGCCGCTTCATCAGTTCCAGCAGCGAGGGTATGGCCGTCGAGCTGGGCACAAATACCGGCTCGCGAATAATGTCGCGCAGCACCGGAATGATCTGCCCGGTTCGCGGAGGGGCCAGCGCCTTCAGTAGATCTTTCGCGTACAAGATCCCCAATACGTCATCAGTGGAATCGCCGATCACGGGGATCCGGCTGTGCCCCGATTCAATCAATTGTTGACGCGCTTCCTCGAGGGTCAGATCGGCGCTCACGCAGTCCATCTCGGTGCGAGGCGTCATGATGGCCCCGACATCTTCGTCCTGTAATTGCATGACCCGTTGAATCATGGCGGTCGAACCCGAATCGAGCGCTCCTTCGCGCTCCCCTTCGGCGGCCACCGAGCGGATTTCTTCTTCGAATTTCGAAGTGTCGTCCGTCTCCTGTTCGGCTCGTCCGACCAGACGGTGTGCATAGCGATCCAGTTGGTTGGCAAACCAAAGCAGGGGGGTCAGGACGGTCTGCAGCGTTTCGATGATCGGCCAGAACGTGCAGAGAAACGGTTCGGAAGCCACACGGGCGATGGTCCACGGCAAGAGGTCGGCCGCAATGAAGGTCAGTGCCGCAAAGAAGGCATAACGCACGAGGAACTGGATCGTACCGCCGCCAAGCGATTGGCGGGCATCGACCTCGGGCCAGCCGATCCAACTACAAAGGGCGGCCGCCAGACCGAGCGTGGAAAGCGTCAGCAAGAACTCCAGCGCCAACAGGGCCTGTCCCTGCATCTTCAGGATCAGGCCAAAGCGCGCCGCCACACCGCGTTTTGCGCACAGCTCTTCCAGGCGGCTGTAAGAAAAATCTCGCAGGGCGTCGCAACCGAGGGCGCTCCAGCAAGCGACCGCCATCAATACGAACACCAATATCGGCAACATGATCACGTCACGATTCCAATCCAGTCGGGCAAAATCCCCAGAGCGCGAGTAATTCTCGTTCTCGGGATCGCATCAGCGGTCGTGCTTCGTCAGTCAAGTCGTCATACCCGCACAAATGCAACAGCCCATGCACCACGTAGAGTAACAATTCTGCGACCGGACTCCATCCATGGGCGGTCGCTTCGCGAATCGCCGTTTCGGTACTGACGATTAATTCGCCCTCCAAACAGATCGGAATTTTCGAACTTGTCGCGGTCGACAGCCCGGCCGAAGAGCCTTGATCTGGGCAAATCTCTTCACCTTCGACGGTTTCCGCAGACTCGTTCAGCAAAAAACTGATCACGTCCGTGGGGTAATCGTGGCCCAGAAACCGGCGATTGACCTGATGAATTTCGGCGTCGCTCACGAGCGCCAAGCTGATTGTCGCGGCATCGACCGATTCGTCGATCAGAACCTGCCGGATCACCCCTTCGAGAAACGCGTGGTCCACCAGCGGGGTCGACTGACGATCGGTGATTTCGATTTTGTATTGAGGCATCTGAAAAAAGAGGCGCCCTCGTGGCCAGCCACGCCATTCGCTTCATCGTCGGAACGATACGCCAAAATCTTAACGTCTTCCTGTCATAGCGAACATGGGATGCGCCTCTACGAAGTGGCATTCAAGAGATTTCGACCAGAAATCCGACCACTTTGCCAACCGGTCGGAACGACCCGATGATCATTTTCGGGGCCGGACAGGGGCCAGAGAGCCAAATCCCGCGTGTGCGTGGCAACCATCAAACGCCTGAAAGGGACTGTCGCCTTCTCAGTGCGCAAACGCCTTTTACGCCGCCAGACGGGTATCCACTTCGTCGTGATCAGTGGCGGCGTCATCCTGCGCATCGGCGGCGTCCTGATTCGGCAGTGTTTCATCGTGACCATAGCCATAGCCGTAACCGTAGCCGTAACCATACCCGTAGTCGGAATTGCCATCACCGGCGATGTGATTGGCGACGATGCCGACAACCTGCACACCTGTCGCACGGTACGAATCGACTGCCCGCAGGACCATCTTCCGCCGGTTTTTATCCGGTCGAATCACCACCACCGCTCCATCGACCACGCGTCCGACAATCGCCGGGTCTGTCACGGCCAGAACCGGAGGAGCATCGATCAGGATTTGATCATAGATCGTTTCGGCCCAGGCAATGATGTCGTTGAACCGCCCACTTCCCAGCAATTCCGCCGGGTTCGTCGGTCGCGGACCCGATGGCATCACATCCAGGTTCTCGACGCCCAAATTGAAAATATTCTCCAGACAACTTTCCTCGACCGGCTTGATATCTCGCAGGATCTGCGACAACCCGCGCGGGCCTTTCAGTTCCAGTAATTGAGTCATCCCCGGACGGCGAAGGTCGGCATCAATCAGCAGCGTCTTCTTCTTCGATTGAGCAAACGCCACGGCCAGGTTCGCCAACGTGGTCGTCTTGCCATCGCCCGGTTCGGTGCTGGTGACCACCAGTCGTCGCGTCTCCATCTTCGAGAACGTGATGGAACTGCGCAGCGTCCGGAACGATTCCGACTCGAGACTGCTCGGCCGAGCAAACGTCACAATCGTATCGAGACCCGTTCCGGCCAGTGGTTCCATTTCCCGGATCATCGCCAGCATCGGCAGACCCAACTGCGATTGCAATTCGTCGGGCGAACGGAATCGATCGTCCAGCACATCCAGGATGTAGATCGTTCCCAAGCCAGCCAGTGCGCCGAGCACAATACAAAGCATCACTGTCGTCGAAATCTTGGGTGCCACCGGTCCCAAACTGGTTTTGGCCGGTGTGGTCACGCTGACTTTCAAACCGGAATTCGCCCCGATATCGATCTTGGCAATCTTTTCGAGAATTTCCTGATAGAAAGCCCGCAGCCGCTTCAGATTCATTTCCAGAATTTCAATCTGAGCCATCTGGCCATTCAGACCGACTGCCTGGGCGTTCACCATTTCGAATTCCTGACGCAATGCGGCTTCATGAGCACTCGCCTGGAACAGTCGCTGCTTGACCATCGCCAGCAGTTTGGGCCCCAGCTCTTTCTCACGCACCTGCTTCGTCGCCGCCGCGACAATCTGCGGTCGTTCGTCCAGCCACTTTTGTGTTTGTCTGATCCGGTTTTGCAGCTGCAGAATCTGAGGGTGATTGGGCCCGTACATCTTCGAACGGACCTCAAGCTCGGTCTGATCATTCAGCAATTCATCTTCACGCTTGGCGGCGGCATTGGCGTCATTGGAACCAATCCCCATTTCACGCATCATGAATTCGCGAGAAACGTCACCCGCAGCTTGCTGGATAAAGGATTGAATGTCGGCCCCGGTCGCCAAAGCATTTTGCACCGACAGCACCAGTGCCTGCGCCTCGAGCGTCGCCCGTTGCGCTTCGACCATCGCATCGCTAAGCTTGATTGTCTGTTGAATCAGGAAATGGGTGCTCTTATCGCCTCCATGCAACAGGATGCCTGCCCCCTGTTGAATCGACAGCAACTCGGCTTCTTTCGACTGCAACAGGGCGTTCAGACGGGCTTCCTCCTGACTGAGCAGGTCCAGATTGTCCCGAGAATCGCCGTTGTGAATCTTCCGCATCATTTCCAGGTAAGATTCCACGACCGCGTTCACGACGAACATGGCGGTTTCCGGCTTTTTGGAGACGTATCGAACCTGCAACAACGTCGTCAGACGCGTGGTGCTCACGGTCAAATTCTTCTTGAGTTCGTTCGTCCACTTCGCCCGGGGAATGCCCTTCAAATCGATGCGATGCTCTTTCTTGTCAAGCTTGGCAATGGCTCCGATCAGGACATTGTCACTGGTCATCAGCTTTTGGAAGGTTGGCATGATATCTTGAATCGTGCGCTGGTTCGACGAATTGTTCCCTTCGAGAACATTGCCTTCCGTCTTGAGAACCATGATTTCCGACACAGACTCGTACTTCCGCGTGGCGGTCACGTACCAGACGCTGCCGATCACACCGCCGATCACCATGCTGACGATTAACGTTGGCAGCTTCCGCCGGACGATGCGCAGAAAACGAACCGCTTCATTCAGCAGGTTCGGCCCGCTCGTCACGGAATCCGCTGACTCCGCCTGTCGTTCTTCGATATTCATACAGCTGAACCAGCAGAAAAAAGTGTGCGAAGACTGGTCGCGTCCGGCAGCCACAAATCGCCGCCCGACGCCGTTTACGTCAAAGTGTCAGCAGCGGGATTGATCCCGCGATGTTGAAGCCCATTTTTGTAAATCGATCGACGAAGAATGTCAGTGGCGTCTGTTCCACGCTGACGACGTCGCCAGGAGCCAGACGAATGTTCGAAGAAGCCTTCTGTTTGGCATTGGCCAAACTGACTTGAATAATGAATGTTTCCACTTTGTCGGGATTATTGGCATCAATCTCTTTCGCCGAAGGATCGACCGGTTTGCGGCGAATCACATAGATCTTGTCGGCCGCCACCGACGTGATTCCGCCCGCCAGGGCAACCGCGTCGGTCACGCGAAGTTCTTCCGCAATCGGAAATTCAAACCGCCCCGGCTTGGTGACCAGTCCCAGCACATGCAGCGGCTCGGGGTCGCGTTTCTCGACATAGACCATCGCGCCGTCGTCCAACTGGTAACCGCCCGTGCCGTTTTTGGTGGCCGAGACCAGATCGACTTTAATGGTGTCGCTGATGCCGCCCGTCAGTTCCACACTGTGGCCGGCCGAATCGAGTTCGTTCTCATGTCCGACGGGATCAATCCCATCCTGCAAGTTCCCGGCAATCGAATCGGGCCGGGAAATGGAACGACCGCCCAGGTTACGAATGATGACTTGAGTTCCCGCCGAGGGATCCAGGCCTTCCGCTTTACTTAAGGCGGCCAGCAAATCACATTGCCCGCGCGGCAGTTCGTAGATCGAAGGCTTCTTCACGGCGCCAGCCACCATGATGCGGTTCATCCGCTGTTCTTTCATGATCAGCGTCACTTTGGGACTGCGGAACAGTCCTTGCGCAACACATTGATGAACGATCTCTGCCTCGGCGGCGGTGATTTTGAGCCCCGCCAGTCGGACTCGCCCGATATCCGGCAGGTCGCCAAATCCATCATCCATGATGCGGATCGGCATCTTGACCGTATCTTTTTCACTGAGGCCTGCCGCGATCGTGATCTCAACCACGTCGCCGCGATCGAGTACGTCGGAATTCGCGGTTGCACTGGCCAGCCGAGTCAAATCGACCGTCTGCGGATTCTCTCGCACAACAGCGACCAGGTCTTTCGGCAAATTCTGATAGGTGTATTTCTCACCGTGAACGGTGGCACAACCCGCAACCAGCGACATCAGCAGCAGACTGCAGAAGGCGGAAGCAACAGACCCGATCCGAACGTGGTGTCCTCGTGACCGCTGCCAATCAACGACGGGGCAGCTCGCCCAACAACGATCAGAAACAAAGTTCCGATCGTTCCGGCAATTGATACGAGAACACACTGACTCAGGCCACATCGGCATGGGAGTCACTCTAGTGAGAATGTCCGAAACGAATTGTGATGGGAGAATGCTTTAGCCGAGCGAATTTCGGCTATCGAGGCGGGCGGAATCTAGGTGAACACTGTCAAACGGTCAATACGAGTCAATCGCACGTCATCTCTCGTGGCTGTCACTATATTAGAGTGAGAAGAGTGAGAGTCGTCGCGTGCGGAAAACCGTCCCGATCCACCTCGAACGGAGCACTCCACCCCACCGGCGGAATGTGCAGCGATTGCTCAAGACACCGAGATGCGGCCAATCAGCGAGCCTGGGGAGAACAGCTTCCCAAACCACCTGGACTGCCATCACCGGCCTGCGAATCCGCAAACCAGTCAAGACAGGATGACAAGACTGACTGAGTAAAGACCGCTGAGTTGAACGATTACAGCAAAAGTATCAGTTTTGACGGTTTTTCATTCAACCGCCCCATCCGACTTTTCCGAAAAGTAAAGATAACCGCTAGAGGCGGAATAACCGTCAGAGTCTGACATCAGTCAGGCTCAATTGTCAAAGCGGGTTGGAAGCGGGTTTTTCGCAGCAGGACGCTGGAGTAACCGATGAATCTCAAAGTCAAACGGTGTCTATTGGGCTTGGTTGTCTCAACAACCATGTTCGGAATTGCCAGAGCTCAGGATAATGAGTCCGTTGGCACCGTGCAGATTGGCCCCAAGGCACAAGTTCCCGCGCAGTCGCCAGCGGGTGCGTTACCTGATGCACCGTTTCCGACAGACATTCCACCATCCCCCGGGGTGGTGACGTTCCCTGTCGTACCCGCACAGGCCACAGACAGCCCGCCCGGGCCAACTTATACTCCTTCTGGTGCAGGTGCGACTCCGTCGACGCCTGCCGCCGCCCCCGCTGCTCCCGCTCAACCGGGATATGGCAACTTTTTCCGCGTGACGCCCGTCGATCAGGTGATGACACCTCGGTTTACGATCAGTTCGCAGGGTGGCGGCCTGTACGGCTACAACACCGGTTTCACGAATATCGGGGCGTTCGTGCCGTATAAGCTCGACGATACCGCCATTCTGTTCGGGACCGGTTTGGGAATGGTGACGTATGACGGTCGCGGCGGGGGAACCGTCGGTGGTGGCTGGCGCTACTACATGGAAGATCTCGATCGCATCGTCGGCCTGTCAACGTTCTTCGATTTCGACAACGGCCACGCACAGCCTTATCAACAAGTCGGTTTCAGCGGTGAATCGCTGGGCCGCTACACCGACTATCGCATCAACGGTTACATCCCGATCAGCCACCCCGATCACGTGCTGTCCACCAGCCTGACGGGAACATCCTCGCTGATCGGCAATACGATCGGCCTGCAACGTTACAGTACGGTCGAACAAGCTTATTCGGGCTTTGACGCCGAAATCGGCGGACCCACACCGATCCTGGGCCGCTATGGTCTGAATGCTTACCTGGGTGGTTACTACTTTGGTGGCTTGGGTGCGCTGGGGGGAACCACGACTGGTGTCAGCGGTCGTTTGGCCGCCCAGATCAACGAAGACGTCTCGTTCGGCGTGGCGGTGACCAACGATCACCTGTTCGGACTGAACACGCAGTTCCAGGTCTTCATGAATTTGCCCAACGGCCGCCCCAGTCGCTGGATGAGAAACCTGCGAGTCCAAGACCGGATGTTGCAGAATGTGTACCGCCAGAACCGCGTGATGGCGCATACCGAAAGCTTCAACACGTATGACGTGGCGATCGATCCGAATACCAACAAACCTTATTTCGTCGCCAACATCAATCCGAATCTCACGACCAACGGCGATGGCTCGTACGGAAATCCCTTCAACAGCATCAAAGCGTATGAAGCACAGTCGCTCACGACACAACAGCATTACGACTTGATCCTGATTCAACCGCGAACCGACAAAACGAATACCAACCTGGATACCAACGGTGCCACAGGCACCCTGGACGTCTTCAACAATCAACGGTTGTTGAGCACCACCGTGGCACAGACCTTTACGACGGCAAATGCCCCTGGCCAGATCTTCACCCTGGGTGGTTTCGCAGCGGGTCAAAGCCCGGAACTGTTTAACAGCGGTGGCGGCGACGTCATCACGATGATCGGCGGAAACACTCAGATCGAACAAGTTTCGGGATTCGCGATCACCGGCAGCCTGACCGGAAACGGCATCCGTGGTAACAACAACACGGCGGTCGACATCGGCAACAACACCATTCAAGACAGCTTGAATGGCGTCCTGTTGACGAACCTCTCGGGAACGATTGCCTCCGGAAGAGAAGCCCAAATCTTCGACAACACGATTCAAAACAACTTTGGCAACGGCATCCAGATCACCAATCATGGATCATCTGTTCCACCACTCGAAGTCGTGATCCAGGGCAACACGTTCTCGTCCAACGGCGTCGTGAACCTGCCGAAATCCACGGTGTTCACCGCGGCGGAATTGACCGCCATCAGTGCCGCGGGCGGCAGCGTCGTGGCCCAGTCCAATGGAAATTATGTCGTGACAATACCGCTCAGCGATGGCCTGCGGATTGACGCCCAGGCGGGAAGCACGATCGGCGGAATCATCGGCGGCCAGAACACCGCGGCCACTGCGGCCACCGGGACCACGCCCGCCGTCGCCGCCGTGACGCTGTCCAACATCTTTACCGCCAACACGGGCAACGGCCTGGATTTGACCGCCAACGGTGGCACATTGAACTTCCTGAACACCACGACATCGCCGTTCGGAATCATCAACAACACGTTCACCTCGAACGTGAACAACGGACTGAATATCGACACGACCAACAATTCCATCAGTGGCTTCACCATTGTGAACAACACCTTTGGAAATTCGGCCGATTCGGTCGTGAACAGCGTCTTCAACGCCGTTTCGACCTCAACTGCGGCCAACGGCAACTTCGGGATCGGCGTGTTTAGCGACAGCGGAAACATGAATATCAACATCGGTGGGGCCACATCGCTGAACGCCAACGGGACAACCTACAATCCCGGCAACGCCTTCTATGCCAATAACGTGACCGACTCGTCAGGGAACGTCGTCTCGACCCCCGGAAATGCCATCGACTTTGCCATCGGCGGCACCACGGCGTTGACCTACAACATCCAGAACAACATTATCAAGAACACCTACACCACCAATGCACCTGCCCCACAAGATCAGTTCCTGTTCACAGTGAATCCGACCGGTGTGACCGCTGTCACTCCAGGTCAAACGACCTTCACGCTCTTGAACGAGTCCCTGCAGTCGACCGCGTTGATTGGGCAACCCGCCACCATCACCGGCGTCGCCTGGAATCTCGCTCCCTCGTCAGCATTGATTGCAGCAACAGGTCTCGGGAATCCGGTTGTCGTCCAACCCACAGCAGGCGATACGCTGCTCACGTCGGTCGCCGGAGTGAGCGTGCAAACCGGTCAGAATCCGCTGACGATTAACGCTCCCGGTGCCTTGCTCGCCAACGACGCGAACTTGCATTTGACCTCGACACAGAACCAACTGTTGAATCTTGGATTTAACAAGACCTTCACGACGGGCAGCACCTTCACCGCCGGAACCTTGCTGGTCCAGGGTGACGGAATCACGACCGCCACGAGTGCCAACACACTCAAATCCACCGTGACCGTGACCTTCAGCGACGGACAAACGGCCACGGCCGCCGTCACCGACACCAACGGTGTCTTCACCGCAACCAAGGAAGTTCCGGGCCTGTTGAGTCCCGGATATGGCACCGGCAGCGACGGGATCCATATCGACGCTTCTGGCAACGCCATCGTGCATGCGTCGTACATTCAAGAGAACTCGGTCACCGGGGTCGCCGGTTACGGCATTCATGTTGTGACATCCGGCAACGCCAACGCGTCGGATACGATCGTCCAGAACAACACCTTGCAGTTCAACGGAATTGGGACCAACGAAAGTACGACCAATAACAGCATCACTCCCGTCTTCACCGGTGGTGGCATGTTGCTGGCCTTGAACGGCAGCAGCGCGGCGGCCAACTTCGGTGTGCTGGTCGAAGGCAATACGGCGAATTCGAACTTCAACGACGGAATCGACGTTTCCGCCGGTGGTGCCGGAACCATGACCGTCAACAGTTACAACAACATCGCTTATGCCAATACGACCAGCTCCATCGCGAACGCGGCGAATGGATTCAACATCGCTTCGAGCGGCTCCGCAACCCTCACCTATAACAGCACGGGCGACAACGCCAGTGGCAACGGCATCGGCAAAGGCCAGAACCTGAAGAGTATCGGTGGCGATGACATGGCCGTCTCGACATCCAACACCTCCACGGCGAATATTAACCTTTATGGCATCACCTTGAACAATGCCACCGGAAATGGCCTGTCGGCGACCACCAATAACAACAGCACATTGAATCTGCTGGTCGACGCCAGTACCGGTGTGACCACGGTCAACAGCTCGTTCACGGGCAACAGCGGTGACGGCATCCAGCTGGTCGGCAACAACACCTCTTACCTGCACGCCAACGTCTTCAACGCCAACCTGAACTCGAACGGTTTGAACGGCATCGAATACGATCGCAACAGTGCGTCGCTGATCTTGTCGAACATCACCAACACGACGATGAACTCCAACGCCGGTAACGGCCTGTTGTTCGTCGGGATCGGTTCCAGCCCCAACGACCCCAGCCAACAGCAGTCCGGAACGTCGAACCTGATCAACCTGGTCAACGACGAATTGAACGGCAACCTGGGAACGGCCACCAATACCGAGGGCGATGGTGCCGAAGTCCATGTGTATGGCCAATCGTCACTGATCTTGAATGCCACCTCCACGACATTCGACAAGAACGTGGGCAACGGCCTGCGAGTTGACGAAACGCCGGGTGCCGAATTTGGCGATACCGCGACGAATACCGCCTCGAACTTCAGCAATGTCGACATCTCGAACAACGGTGCGAACGGGATCTTCATCAGCAGTCAGATTTCAGGAGCACCGCTCGGCGATGCCGCCTCGCGAACCCTCTTCGATCTCAACTCGGTCAAAGGCAACACAGTCGTCTCCAATAACGGTGGCGACGGCATCCTGACGCAGTACTCCGGTGGTCTCCACGACATCACGGTCAGGGGCGACGGCAATGCAACGCCAGTTTACCAGACCGTGATTCAAGCCAACGCGCTCGACGGAATTCATGCGGACGTCGGCAACTTTGCCAACACGACCATCAATGTCGATACCGTCTTGGTCGGTGGGGCCACCAAAGGCCTGGGTAACAAAGGCGACGGCATCGCATTGGATGTCGTTCTGAATACCCAACTGCCCGGGGGGTCCTTCGTTGATCCGAGTTCGATTCTCACGTCGCAACAATACCTGTTTGACTTCCTGCACGCAGGGATCGGAACGCTGAATGTGAATAATTCGCTCATCGAAAACAACGCCGGCAACGGAATCACGCTGTATGCCAACTCGCTGCTGGGGACCGGCTTCGGTGCAGCAAACTACGCCGCTCGAACCGAAACCGATTTTGGAGAAGGTTTTGGTAAGATCAATGCGAACATCACGAATTCCTCGATCATCAATAACGGTGCCAGCGGCATCAACATCCAGATCCTGGGATACATGGGTGGTGATCGCACGGCATATAGTTATTACGGTGGAACACCCGGTTATGACGTCTTCAACTTTACAAACAACATTATTTCCAACAACGGAACCTATGGCGTCTTCTATGAGGCAAACCCCGCCCTGGATGACAGGCACCTCTTCTGGTTATTCGCCAGCCAGCCTGATCCCCCAGGGGCACAAAACGTTCCTTTGAATCCCCTCGATTTCTATAACTCGGGGTACGGATTTGTTAACTTCCCCTGGAACTATAACGGGTACTGGCAAGGTCAAAACCTCGGGATTTTGGATCAGAAATACCTCAGCAACTGGATGTTGCTGGCGACCGTCTCCAATAACCAGTTGAACATGACCAACAACACCATCCAAGGTAACGGACAAAATCATGATCTGAATAATGCCGACGCTGTGAAACTGCGGGTCGGAACCGGGTCATACCTGGCGGCGAATCTGCAAGGTAATAACCTCGCAGGGAACGTCGGCAGTTCGCTACGAGTCGAATCCTTCGTGCAATACAACCCAACGAATGGTGCCGCACTCACCTTGGGACAAAGCGTGAAAGGATCAGGAACCACCCCATCGAAGGTTGAGCTGGACCCCACGGCTCAGATGGAGTTGAATTTGGTCAACAACTCGGGAGATTCCGTGAATATCGTCAACCCACTCACCAATTCGATTGGGAATTTCCTCGGCAATGCGTCTCCGAACGGGGCCGTCTTCAACCCCACCTCAGACCCGCTTAAGGATCCGATTTCCACCAAACCACCGTTGTATGTGCGCATGACACAACTGTTCCAAATCGACAACGGTAACAACTTGAACACGACGAATTCGTTTATCTCGAATGGCGTGACCCAGAATCTGTCCACTGCGTTCTACAATGCCGACTTCTACTTGAACCCCTCGGCAACGTTCCCGAATTCGCAATTCCCGTCAGATGCGTTTACCAGTCCTGGCAACCCATTCGCGTTCTGATCGGCAAATGCCCACTTAACCCCACATCAGCCACAGAGCCGTTCCCGTCGCGGGAACGGCTCTGTGCATTGAGCTTTTGGGAGCCGAGAAACGGACGGCAGCCGCCCGGGTTAACGTATCGTGATCACCAGGTGATTGAGCGAGTCATAAGGAGCACCGCTGTATCAGCAGTCGGCGGAAGAACGTCACGGGCGACCACATTTCATGGACCAACGCAGAAGTTTGAAACACAGAGTTTGAAATACAGAGCTCACTGAGGGCAGAGGAGATTGGGCGAAGCATCGAAAATCGAATGGCGATGGGGTAGCTCCGCCATTTCTCGGCGGGACTCTGGAAACCTGCGTTGCGGAGGTGGCGAATGAAAAGGCTTGTTCAAGTTCTGGTGGGACGGGCCGATTCTACCCCTGATTTCTTTCTCAATCTTTTCTCGGTGTCCTCCGTGCCGTGTTCCAAACCTTCGTGTTTCCCTCTTCGCCTGATTCCTTGGATTTACGGCCCCAGATACTGAACTTGGAAGGCCACAAAGGGGTAGCATCCCCTTGGGTCGAGTGTTAGTCTTAAATCCTGATCGCTGCGGATGTTGATTCACCCGCAAACCACCCTGGAAACGCTCGAGGAAATCTCGCCGTTCTGGCTGATTGGCCCGATCGGCCGCACGGAATGACCCAGACTTTAGCCCCCTTTTATTGACGATTGTTCACGACCCGATGAAGTCCCTTCCACTCACCGTCGATGCGTTCGTCAGCGTGCTCAAAAAGAGCAAGTTGGTGGACGAGGAACGGCTGGAGCAATTGCTGATCGAACACACGGCCGCAGCCGGATCCAGCACTGATCCCCTGCCGCTGGTGCTGCGTCTGACCGCTTCCAATCTGCTCACGAAATGGCAAGCCGAAAAACTGCTGCAGGGGAAGTACCGCGGCTTCTTCCTGGGCAAATACAAACTGCTCTCGCTACTGGGTAAGGGGGGGATGAGTTCCGTTTTTCTGGCGGAACATCTGGTCATGCGGCGGCGATGCGCCCTCAAGGTTTTACCCGGCAAATTTGTCAGTGATTCGTCCTACCTCGAGCGTTTTTATCGCGAAGCCCGCGCCGTCGCGTCGCTCGATCACCCCAACATCGTCCGGGCGTATGACGTCGACCGACAGGACGATGGCGACCGGCAGATCCATTTCCTGGTGATGGAACATGTCGAAGGACGAAGCCTGGTGGAGATGGTGACCGGCAAGGGACTCGATTCGTTGCTGGACGCCGCCGAATACGCGCGGCAGGCGGCGGACGGATTGCAGCATGCACATGATCTGGGGATGGTTCATCGCGACATCAAACCGGGTAATCTGCTGGTCGATCCGCAAGGTGTGCTCAAGATTCTGGATCTGGGGCTGGCGCGTTTCTTCAACGTCGATGAAGGCGACCGGGCGCTCACCATCCAACATGACGAGAAAGTGCTGGGAACCGCCGACTATCTCGCCCCCGAACAAGCGCTCGACAGCCATCAGGTCGATGCCCGGGCCGACATCTATAGCTTGGGCTGCACGCTCTATTTCCTGCTGACGGGCCAGCCACCATTCGTCGAAGGCACGCTCGCGCAACGACTTTTGGCACATCAGATGAAGACGCCGCCGGCCATCGAATCGGTGCGAGCAGAAATTCCGCTCTCGCTGGCGACGATCGTCCGCAAGATGATGGAAAAGAATCCGGCCCATCGTTACCCGAACGCGGCCGCCGCAGCGCAGGCACTGTTCCAATGGGTTGACCAGCATGCCGACAGTCGCTGGCGCAAAACGCATGCGGCCATTTACGGGGCGCGCACAGCCGATTCGGTGGCAATTCAGGTCGCGCGGCTCGTCGCTCGACCGATGGCCCAACACGGAGAGGGCGAGCCGTTCGGTGATTCCGGACAGCTGCCGATCGCACTGCCAATTTCTTCCAAGCTGAACCTGCCGCAGATGCCCCCATTCGATGCCGACCATCCGACCGAGACCCGTGATACGGCGTTGAATCTCTTCTTTTTGACGCTGGCTCAATCAGGAACCAATCGATCATCCGGCACAACCGACCCATTTTCCGAAAGCAGTTCCTCCATCATTCCTTCGGGATGGCAGCAGTCTTTCGATCGTTCAGAAACGTCCGGTCCAACGCGTCCGGTGACCGCTTCCCTTGATCGGGCGACCATTGCTGGTCGAGCGAAGACTTCGCGACCGACATGGACGGCCAGGATCCGTTCCGCCTGGCAATCACCACAACTGGCACTGGCCAGGCTCCGTTGGCCGTGGATCATGATGGTCGTCGGAATCGTGGGAATCCTGGTGCTGCGCGAGTCTTATTCGTTCAGGTCGTCCGACGACGGAACTCTGTCAACAGCCAATCAAGAGGTTGTCATTCCCTTTCCCGCCGACAAACGGGAAGTGACTGTCGGGGGGCGCGGTTCGGAATACGCCAGTATCCGCGAAGCGTTAATCGCCATTCGCGAGCGTTATCGACCCCGCAGCGTCAGCCACACGGATCGTTTTATCGTCCACATTCGGCCGGGAACCTATGTCGAGCGAATTCGCATCGACGGCCGGAACAAGCCCTGGCCCGAAGGAATCGTCTTGCGCGGGGAAGGTGCCGTGATCATCCAATCAACGGGCGACGAACCGGTGGTTCGATTGGCCAATGTCTCGAGATTCACGATCGAAAACATCCAGATCGAAGCCAGGAACAGCAACGTGGCCGTGAAATTGGCCGACGATCTCCACGAAACACGTCTGCGCCAACTCGTCATCCGCGGGTTCTTCGATGCGGGAATCGTCTGCAAAGGAGCACAGGGACTTTCGTTTGGCAGGAACCAACTGGTTTTGGAGCACCTGTCCTTTGAACCCGGCAGCACTCGCGCCTGCGGTGTCCGATTCGAATCAGGCACGCAAAACGATGCGAACAACGTCGTCATTCGCAACTGCCGATTCGTGAAACCCATGGCAGCAGGAATCGTCATTCAAAGCCAGGCGCCCTACGGCATCGAAGTCAGTCAATCGATCTTCAATCAGACGACCGATGGTTTGCGCATCGAAGGACAGCCGCTGCTGAAAGTCCTGCAAATCACCAACAACACCTTTCGAGAAACAAAAACCGGGATTCGATTCCTGAATTGCCCGCACGACCAGTCGGTGGGAATCGCCTTGCGACGGAATCTGTTCGTCGATACGGAGATTGCTGAGGCCCTGATCGAACACGATTACGACGAGGCAAAGTTTCGCCTGATGTTGTCCACAAGTCCGCCGGGAATCGAAAGCAATTGGTCGGACCGCCCGCCGCCAGAAGTTCCGGCGCCCGGCGAAATCGGGCTGATTTTCGAGCACAACGGACTTCGCGGTCCGCAAGATTTCCAATTCGACTCGTACAATCCGCAGCATCCCCGCTTTCTCTGGCCGACGAAAAAAAGCCCTCAACGCGACGCTCCGGGATCACAACCATTTGAGCCACAATGGGTTGGGGCGATTGGCCCCTGACATGCGGGATTAGGCGACCTGACCGTTAAATTCCCCGCGTTGAGCATCACGATGCTCTTTCTCGCGCTGTTTTCAAAAAAATTGGTGAACAGCCTCGTCGGTCTGGTCGACGCACGACCGCCCGTCCAGTTCGGAACCCGCATCGCAACTTGTCAGGCATCCGCGACTTAGGCGCGTCCGTCCGAAATCACACCGCAGCGGACGACTTGCTCCGGCGGCTCAAAAAAGCCACAAGACATTGATACAACATGTCTTGCAGCGTCCACTTGCCCGCGGATTCCTCCGCTCCGTACGATGGTCACGTGCCTGCTGGAGCGCCCGCCAGATTGCCGTCACCCCGACGACATCCAAGCCCTTACTCGATTTGAGCCATTGAATTTGACCTACTGATTTTGGACGAGGTACGTGTGATGTTTTCCAAAATGTCGAAGACTCATCATCAGCAACGATCTTTGCGCGGTGAGATTCATCAAGCGTTTGGAAACTCGGCTCGTCCGGCGGTCGCTTATCGTCAGCGCCGACAGCAAGACGAGATGAAATCGCATTTCAGCGCACCGGAAACCTGGCACGAACCGCAACAGCGAGCACGAACCGAGTACATCATTCAACCGGCGGGAACGGGTTATGTGCATCCGGTGACCGTGGAGGACGTTCGTGCTCGATTGGCCGAACTGCCCGCGCATTTGTCGTGTGGCGTCGAAGTCGTCCAGTTCAGCGCGATGACCCGCAAACGTCAGCTGTTTCCCCTGTATGGCATGCAGTGGGGACCGAACGTCTACTTGTATCCGATCGAAGAGAGCCTGACGGAAACTTACAACCGTCCTCCGAAACCGGATCAACTGATGGAAGCACGCATGTTCGGCGGGCAATGGTCACAGGTCGGCCGCGAGTGGAAACTGACCTGGACACCCGCCACGATTCGCGACTTCTATTTGAACAACGTGCTGATCCACGAAGTGGGCCATGTCAACGACACGCGCAACACCAATACTCACAAGCGCGAGCAATACGCGATCTGGTTTGCGACGGAATATGGCTATCGAGCCTCGCGCGGCAAAGCCCGGTAAACGGCCTCGCCGGAATCGCGCCCGTTACCACCCACTCGTGACGTTTTCCAGGTTGGGATTGATTGATTTCAACGCCCCGTTACGGGTCGAGATCGCTTCGAACACGGTCGCATGAATCCGTTTGGAAATCGTTCTTGTCGAGCCGTCGGCCAGAGCGAAGACGCAGATGTCGCCATGCGCACCGCCAAAACTGAAGAACCGCAGCGTGATGATCGGACCGTTAACTGCCTGGACTTTCACCGGCCAGTACGTGTCCCAAAGATCGGGATGGCTCGTATCCGGCCAAACCCGCACACAACAACTGAGACCATCGGCCCAAAAACCATACAGCGAATCGCCGATCAGGATCGTGTTTGTGGTTCCGTCGGAAACGTCGGACATCTTCACCGCACTATTCCGGTAAAGCATGCCATTGGCCGTGGTCGGTGCATTGGCCGGTCCACTGTTGTTGGTGTCGTAAGCCCCCATCGAACCACGATAGGTCGAATATCCCCAATTCAAGGGCGAGACGAGGGCAACGACGGCGTGCTGGGGCAAACGTAACTCCCGATCGTCGACTTCACATAATCTTCGTTCGGGGTAAACGAGAAGTCCGAAATATTGAACTTGCCCTTCGTAAAATCCAGATTGATGGTTCCTTGATCCATTTGGGGCAGGATCAGCGCGTGCCAACCCCAATCATCGGGCAGAACCCAGGTCGGAAATGTCGTGACGCTGCGAACGCCATTGATCACGGTATTGAGCTGCGGAGCCTGCGGCAGTGACGTTTCTTCCACCGGGACCAGTTGCTTATCCACGTAACCCGACGGAAACGTTCGAAATCCGGTCTCGTAGTTATGCATCGCGAGTGCAATCTGCTTCAGATTGTTGATGCATTGGGTCCGCCGTCCCGCCTCGCGCGCCATCTGAACGGCCGGCAGCAGCAACGCGGCCAACATCGCGATGATCGCGATCACCACCAGTAACTCAATCAGGGTAAAGCCGGCACGGTCTTTCACCGGAGAATTGCGAACCATTATCACCCAGACCCCGATTTCAAGTGCCTGAAATCCGCAGGCAAAGACCATCCCTCGAAACGGTCTTTAAGACATGAGGACGGTTCCCTCCACAACAGGGGATGAAATCGCCGTAAGTTACCCCGCTACAATGATCGCCCCGATCACAGAAAGCAAGATGACCGACGCAAAATGATCCAATCGTCTCTGAAATCGTTTGAATGCCCTGATGATTTGCGGGAACAGGGATGACGGAGAAGTGATGAACAAAGGGACCCTTTCAAAAACGGGGGAGGGTTGTTGATGCCTCTGAGGAAAGTGGGCCTGCGACGGCCGCCGCCGCTCATGAAGTCGCCATCTCGCGCGGCGAACTGGCAGTCGAACCACTCAGGACACTGTCCACGCGCGCCTCGCCCAATGATCGCATGGCATTGATTGCGAGATCAATTTTCCCACAACATTTGCTGAACGGCCAAAGTCACAGACAAGGGTGACTTTGGCTTCGCCGAGCCGTGCGCCGGCCCCGCTTCTTTTTTTTAGACTTTTACACAAAAATGTGAAAACACGTATTTACATTTTCTGTCGCCTTTCTATCATAACATCAAAGTGAGACTTTTTACTGAGACAAGTGAGGAGAGACAGATGAACCGCCAGCAGGAACTTCGGTTGCGTAAACGGAAATCATGGGGCCGCTTCGGGGTTCCGCCGATCAAGGACAACTCGGCCAATGCGGCTGTCGCAACGAGGCTCACTTGGATCCTTCATGATTCCGGGCCGGGAGCCAGTTCGCGTTCAACGGGCGGCCGTATTGATCCCTCGCGACAAGACGGCCACCAACGGCTGGTGGGTCCGCCGATCTTCCTGACGGCCTGCGGCTGGTTTTTGATCCGCCAGCGGTACGGCCTGGGTCTCTTCCTCATGTTCTGGGGCCAAGCCACAAAAGGGTTCGCAGACCCGTTCAGGATCGTTTGCCAAGGCTGGGCACCGACGAATGGGACGGCGCGCATTGGCGCACCCTTTCGCCTGCGCCGACAGGGCGTTGGCGCATCGCGACACGGCCAAACTCAACAAATCAGGGAACTTGGCCAACTTTGCCAAACGCAAAAGTGGCTCAAACGCTACAAAACAGGGATGTTGGCCAACTTGGCCATGTTTGCCAACACGTTTTCACAAAATCGTTCGCCAGCTGACCTGGTTCCCGCTTTCGCGTGACCCCTGTCTCAGATCGTGCGTCCTACTGGTCTCCGGTCAAAAACCGCCGCGACGGGCTCGCCGAAATCACAAACCGGATCAGAAATTCGACGCGTAATAAACGTGCGGCCGTTTTGATTTGTCCTCGTTCGATCGGCTACCATGATACGATCCTGCAAACGCCTGCAGGATTTGTTTGCCACCGACTTCAAGGGGCGCGTGAGTGACTGGACCAACGATTTTCCGCTGCCTGTTCGCCGTCATCGCGTTCGATTTGCTACGCATGTCGTCGGTCGTCGGGGTCGTCATCGCTGACGATTCCGCGACAAAGCCGGTGGACTTTGTCCGTGACATCCAGCCGTTGCTGCGAACCCATTGTGTGAAATGCCACGGCGAAACGACCGCCAAAGGGGGGCTGCGACTGGATGTGAAGACGGCCGCTCTCGCCGGTGGTGATTCGGGAGCGGTGATCAAGGCCCGACAGTCGGAGCAGAGTTTCCTGCTGGAACGGATCAGCAGCCGTGGCGATGACAAGATGCCACCGGAAGGCACGCCGCTTTCAGAAGACGAGGTGCAACGGTTCAAACGCTGGATTGATCAGGGAGCCGCCTGGCCCGATGGTGTCGACGGCACGACGTTAACCGATCGATATGACTGGTGGTCGCTGAAGCCGTTGATGCGGCCCGACGTGCCCCAACTGACGTGGCCCGGCCATCCGGAACAGCCGCCCGCGTCACCCATTGATGCCTTCATCCTGGCCAAGCTGCGAGAAAAAGGACTGCAACCTTCCCCCGAGGCCGATCGGCAGACCTTGGCTCGCCGCCTCTATTTCGATTTGATCGGATTGCCGCCGACCCCCGAAGAGATCCAGGCTTTCGTGTCTGACCCCGACCCCAATGCCTATGTGCGACTGGTCGATCAGCTACTGGATTCGCCCCACTACGGCGAACGCTGGGCCCGACATTGGCTGGACGTCGTGCACTACGGGGATACGCATGGTTACGACAAAGACCAGCCACGCCCCCATGCCTGGCCTTATCGAGACTATGTCGTCAGGGCCTTTAACAACGACAAACCCTATTCGCGATTTGTGGAAGAACAGCTGGCCGGTGATGTCGTCGCTCCCGGAACCGAAGACGGCGTGACGGCGACCGGTTTCATCGCCGCCGGGCCGTGGGACTTTATCGGACATGCCGAAGTCCCCGAGACCAAGACCGACGGCATGATCGCTCGCATGCTGGATCGCGATGATATGGTCACCAACACCTGCAATACCTTCCTGAGCCTGACGGTCCAATGCGCCCGCTGTCACAACCACAAGTTCGATCCCATCGTTCAAGACGATTACTATCGACTGCAAGCCGTGTTCGCGGCACTGGATCGGGCCGATCGCCCCTACGATGTTGACCTTCCAATCGGCGAGCAACGTGCCGCGTTGATCGCTCGCCGAAAGCAGCTTCAGGAAAACAAACGGCAATTCGAAGCGACGCTCGCGGAACTGGGCGGCGAGGCACTGCAGGAGCTTGATCGGCAGATCATGGCTGCAGGCCAACACGACAACCACCCCCTGGCGGCCCAGTTTGGTTACCACAGTCAGATCGAGCCGACGGCGGACGTGACCAAATGGATTCAGGTGGATTTGGGTGACGTGAAATCACCGACGTCCATTCAACTGGTCGGCTGTCACGACGACTTCAATCAGATCGGTGCCGGATTCGGGTTCCCGGTTCGATTCAAAATCGAATTGAGTAACGACGAACAGTTTCAAGGCCCGGTCTCGCTCATCGCCAACCTGACGGCCAAAGACGTTGCCAATCCAGGAGTCAAACCATTACGGTTTTCGACGGTCGGCCAGTCCGGGCGATTCGTTCGCGTCACCGTGACGAAACTCGCGCCACGACAAAATGATTTTATCTTCGCGCTGGCCGAACTCAGCGTCTTTGACGAAGCGGGCAAGAATGTGGCCGCCGGACGGCCCGTTCGGGGACTCGATTCGATCGAAGCGGCCCCTCGGTGGAGTCAGACCAATCTGGTTGACTCTTACTATGTCGGAGTGAAAGCCCACTCGGACAAATCGTTGGACGAGTTGAACAGTGAACGCGATACGCTGGTGCGGACGATCATGGACCGTGAGTCACTGGCAACCAGGGACGAGGAATCGAAACAACTCACCGACGTGACAAATTCGCTCGCGAACCTGCCCTCGCCAAGCATGGTCTACGCCGGAACGATCCATACCGGGAGCGGGGCGTTCACCGGCACGGGTCATCAGGGTGGTAAACCTCGAGTGATCCACGTGCTGGCTCGCGGAGACGTGACCCGACCTTTACGCGTCGTCGGTCCAGGCACAGTACCACTTCAACGCAACAGCTCCGGCGAATTTGCCAATTCCCCCGAACTTTCGGAAGGCCAGCAGCGCTTGGTCTTGGCCCAGTGGATTACCGCGACAGAGAATCCGCTGACCTGGCGATCGATTGTGAACCGCGTCTGGCTGTATCATTTCGGTCGCGGAATCGTGGATTCACCAAACGATTTCGGTCGCATGGGCCAGCGTCCCTCACATCCCGAATTGCTCGATTGGCTGGCCACCGAATTTCGAGACGGCGAGCAAAGCCTGAAGCAACTGCATCGAATGATCGTCACCAGCGCGACCTATCGGCAAAACTCGACGGGCAGCGGCGCCCCCTCCGGGCCCACGATCGATTCGGGGAACGTCTTTCTGTGGCGGATGAACCGCCGCAAACTCGAGGCCGAAGCCGTACGAGACGCGGTGTTGGTCATCGCGGGCAAGCTGAACCGGCAACTCGGCGGCCCGGCCTTTAAAGACTTTGTCGTCGAGAAGCCCGAGCATTCACCGCATTACGAATACCAATTGCACGACCCCGAAGACGCGAGAATTCATCGGCGATCGATTTATCGCTTCCTGGTTCGGTCGCAACCGCAACCGTTCATGACGACCCTCGATTGCGCGGATCCGTCCATGAGTGTCGATAAGCGAAATGAAACGGTGACCGCCTTACAAGCATTGGCGCTGCTGAATAATCGCTTGATGTTGACGATGGCCAAAGAGATGTCGCGACGCGTTGAACAGGAACAGGCAGGTTTATCCGACCAGGTCGAATGGGCGTTCCGTCTGGCACTTTCGCGTTCGCCCACCGCCGAAGAGCGAGCAGAACTGACGACCTATGCCGAAGCCCACGGCCTGGTCAGCGTGTGCCGGCTCCTGATGAATCTGAATGAGTTTCTCTTTGTGGACTGATTTTTCGTTGTTTGTTTTTTCGTTGTCGAGTGACAGATGGCCGTGCTTGTCAGAAGCAGCTCGCCGCGTCATGACTCGCGTTTGAGCGTGAAGTGAGGCTCGTCGCCTTTGAGCAACCGGCGGATATTGCTTCGATGTTGAACGACGATCAACAGGGGCACCAGGATCGCGAACAGGCCCTGGCTCCAGGTCGTCTCGGCAAAGGGAGACGGCGACAGACGACACAATTCGAATCCGCCGTAGGCCGTCGCAGCAATCAGGGAACTCAGCGACACAATTCGCCAGCACAACAGCGAGAGAAAAAACGCCGCCGCCGCGACCAGTAAGCCCCAGGGACTCAGCATCAACAATACACCCAGCGATGTGGCGACGCCCTTTCCCCCGCGAAATCCCAGCCAACAAGGAAACATATGCCCCACAATAGTCGCGATACCCGCCAGGACGGCAGCATGAGTTATCCAAGGGTCGTCTGCAGCAAAAAACAACAACGGAAATAGAGCAACCGGCAACAACCCCTTCAGGGCATCTAGAACCAAACAGATCAATCCCCACTTTTTTCCCAAGACGCGGCCGGCATTAGTGGCCCCAATATTGCCACTGCCGTGATCTCGTAAGTCAATTCCTTTGAACGTCTTGCCGATGATAAGCCCAAAAGGAATCGACCCCGCCAGATAGCTGGCGACCGCCAAAAAAATCATGTTCTTCATGGAATCGACTTGTACTTTGTGTGATCACTGTTGCATTGAGTTGTTCAGGAATTCGTCGGTTTGCCGTTGTGACAGAGGTGCAATATCGGAAAACGTTGATATACTCCGCGAGTCATTTCCAGAAGAACAGCACCGTCCCCGCCTGACGTTCGTATTTGGTCTTATCAATCTCAATCGTCCCATAACTCTGAAGGCATGATCATGCCATCTAAGAGTACAGACATTTTTCTGCCAGAGACGACTTCCATGCTGAAAAGGCATGGACCGCGGGAAGATTGTCGCTGGGATTGTATGCAATCGCCAAGCGAGATGCCTGGCAGTCACGTCGCAACGGTCGACGGAACTCTCTTTTTCGATTCCACGGATCTTGATGGGAATCGCTGTTCACGTTCAGGCTTTTTTCGAAAGGCGATTTCCGTGTTGTCGATTCAGCCTCTTTTCCTCGAGTGATCATTCACGTGTCAGCAGCTACCTTAAATGTCTTGATTGTCGAAGACAGTGAAGCAGACGCACAATTGATGGTAATCGAACTGCAGAGAGCAGGGTTCGAACCGATCGTGGTCCGAGTCGAAACCGAAGCGGAATTTCGAGTCAAACTGGCCACAACGACGGACGTCATTTTGAGTGATTTCCGCTTACCTCGATTTGACGCCTTGAGAGCACTGCGCATCGCGCGAGAGCACGGACAAGATGTTCCCTTCTTGATTGTTTCCAGAGCCATCGGCGAAGAGGCTGCTGTACGGGCGATCCAATGTGGTGCCACGGACTTTTTGTTGAAAAACCGCCTGGATCGACTGGGAATGGCGGTTTCACAAGCGATCAAGCAACGAAAGCTGCGAACGGCCGAGCGAAAAGAGACAGAGTCTCGCGCCCGTCTGGAATTGGCCCTCACCGTCGCGAAGATGGGGGTTTGGGAGTGGGATCTGCAGCACGATTCGGTGAATTTGTCACGGGAATTACGCGAGATCCTAGGCATCAATGATGATGGCGGAACGTTCGCCGCGTTCCAATCGCTGTTTCATCCAGAGGATTCCGACCGTGTGATGGACGCGGTCGCATCAGCGGTCGAATCGCGAACACAGTTCGTCACCGATTTTCGCATCATCCGCACGACCGGTGAAACTCGCTGGCTCTCGATGATCGGTCGCTGCGAGACCGACGAAATCGACTCGCCCAAACGACTTTTTGGAACCGTACAAGATATCACTGAACGCAAATGGAGCGAAAACGCTCTAACCGAAAACGAAGCACAGCTACGCGGAACACTCAATAATTTGCTTGAGGGATGCCAGATTCTCGACGCAGATTTGCGATTCGTTTACCTCAACGCCAACGCAGTCCGACATTGTCGTCGTGCAGCCGGTGAGCTGATCGGACAACGAATTGTGGATGCCTATCCAGGCATCGACCAGACTCCGCTTTATACGACGCTGCGACGATGCCTTGAGGAACAGATTCCGGCCGATCTGGAAAATCGATTCGTTTTTCCCGATGGCTCGGTCGGGGTATTCGACGTCAGCATCTTGCCCGCTTCCGAGGGAATTGTGATTTTGTCCTACGAAATCACCGAACGGAAAGTGGCTGAAGATGAACAGCGTCAGAGTGAGCAGCGGTTTCGCGAGAGTGAAGAACGTTATCGACTGGCTCTGGATGCCGCCGAGCAAGGGACGTGGCAATACGACTACGCGACGAATGAAGTTTGGCTCGATGAGAAATGTCGCGCCCACAACGGGGTCAGCGGATCACTGGTTAAGCCGGAAGTCGCTTTCGAACGGATGTATCCCGGCGACACCGAGCACCTGATTTCCGTCGCCACGGCAGCCTTGAACGATGTCGACGGCGACGGCAGCTTTTCCAGCGAGTATCGGATCAAGCATTTGGATGGCACCGTCAAATGGATCACCCTGGCGGCAAAGTTTCAGTTTACTGGCGTTCTTGGGAAACGGACGCCGCGGCAAATTCACGGGACAACGCAGGATATCACCAAACGCAAACGGGCGGAAACGGCTGTCCACCGACAGTCACTGGTGCTCGAGCAGATTGCAATCGGGGCGCCGCTCAAATCGGTTTTGCAGGATCTGGTCGAATTGGTCGAAGATCAATTGTCAGGTTCGATTTGCACGATTCATCTGGTCGATCGAAAGCGAAATCTCTTGCGTTTTGCTGCGGGCGCGAATCTGCCGGCCGAATTTGCTCAGACGGCCGAGACACTGCCGATCGGTCCCGGTGTCGGTTCCTGTGGAACGGCCGCCTTCTTGGGAAAACCTGTCATTGTGTCGGATATTGCGACAGACCCACTCTGGGCTGACTTCCGAGATTTGGCACTGCAACACGAACTTCGTTCCTGCTGGTCGGTGCCGATTCTCGCTTCCTCTGGCGTTGGCCCGACCGCAAACGCCGACGAAGTTCTGGGCACGTTTGCCGTTTACCGGCACGAGATCGCGACTCCCGACCCCGAGGAGGAATTGATCCTGGCCACGGTCGTTCACCTGGCTCGAGTGGCCATCGACCGCGAGAGTTCCTTTCAGGCTCTTCGAGAAAGTGAAGCACGTTACTCGGCGATTTCAGAAATTACGCGAAGCGTCACCTTCGCCGTTCGATACCGACTCGACGGAACATCCATAATCGAATGGGCTCGGCCTCGATTCGGGCTATTGAGCGGCTATACAGAGGACGAATGCCGGAGCCGCGGCTGGGCGATGATGTTTCATGCCGATGATCGCAATCGCGTTCAAGACATGTTCCGCAGGATTGCCACCGGACAGGTCGAGCGAGAAGAATTTCGGTATTTGACGAAATCCGGCCAAATTCTCACGGTTTTGCTTCAGGGCCGCTTTCTGGAATGGGATCCCACTACCGAAGAAGGCGTCATCATTGGAGGCGTGCTGGATATCACGGAATTGAAATCGGCCGAAAGGGCCTTGCGAGCGAGTGAAGAACGGTTTCAACTGGCCTTGCGAGGTGCCAACGACGGGTTGTGGGATTGGGATTTGACAACCGGACACGTTTTTTTCTCACCTCGCTGGAAATCGATGCTCGGCTACGAAGATTCCGAATTAATCGACAACTTCGATACGTGGCTGAATCTGTTGCACCCTGATGATCGCACCGCCGCTAAGGATCGCGTGCGAGACTTCCTGAACGGCCCGCGGGAGAATTACGAGAGCGAGTTCCGGATGCGTCACAAATCGGGGCAGTACCTGAATATTCTGGCACGTAGTTTCGCGACCCGGGATGCCCAGGGAAGCCCCATTCGCATGGTGGGAACACACCAGAACATTACGGAGCGCAAACAGGCCGACGAAGAGCTGCGGGCCGGACGCCAACGTTTGGAATCGCTGTCACGCCAGCTGATCACCACCCGCGAGGCCGAGTTGCGACATCTCGCTCGAGAATTACACGATGAAATCGGACAAGAATTAACCTTGATGAAAATGAATCTTCGCGACATCCAGCGCACGTCCGACGAAAAACTTCGGACCCGTCTGGACGAAAATATCTCGATGATCGAACGGGCGGTGAATCAGGTCCGGAATCTCTCGCTGAACATGCGCCCTCCGCATCTCGATGATCTGGGTCTGGTCGCCACATTGCATTGGTATCTTAAGCAGCAGGCCAAAATCGCAGGATTCCAAGAACATATTTCGGTCATTCCACCCGATATTCGGGTTCCGACGGATCTCGCGACGGTTTGTTTCCGAATCAGCCAGGAAGCCGTAACGAATGCCATGCGTCACGCAACACCGGGCCGAATTGAGATAGAATTGAGACAACGGAATGAAGAGTTGCATCTGACAATCCATGACGATGGCATTGGATTTGACGTTGAGGAAGCTCGACGTCTTGCGTCATCGGGAACCAGCCTGGGGCTGACCAGTATGCATGAACGCGCGAGTTTGGCAGGGGGGCGAATCGAGATTGCTTCGACCCCAGGGCAGGGGACTACAATTCACGCTTGGTTCCCGTCGTCACCTTCGTGACAATGGGACACGTGACAAGGCAGGAAGGGCATCAGGATGGAAACGATTCGATTGATCATCGCTGACGATCATGCACTTATCCGAGCCGGTATTCGATCATTACTCCAAAGCATTCCTGGCTTTGAAGTCGTCGGAGAAGCGAGCGACGGTCGTGAGGCACTTGAGCTGGTGGCGAAATTGCGCCCGCACGTTCTACTGACCGACATCGCCATGCCTCACATGAACGGCTTGGTCGTTGCCGAACGTGTCGCCAAAGAGTTTCCCGAAGTTCGCGTGATCATCGTTTCGATGCACGCCAACGAAGAATTCGTCGGTCAAGCCGTGCGAGCCGGGGCGGCCGGTTATCTGCTCAAAGATGCTGACGCCGTGGAACTTCAATTCGGAATCAATTCGGTCGTTCGCGGAGAATCCTACCTGACTCCTGCCGTCTCGAAACAGATGATGACCAGCTACATGCAATTGATCGGCGAGGGGCAATCGGCGGTCACCGATCCTCTGACACCCAGACAACGCGAAATCCTGCAACTGATCGCCGAAGGACAATCCACAAAGGGCATCGCCCGGTTGCTGGAAATCAGTGCGAAAACCGTCGAAACACACCGGGCCCAAATCATGGAAAGACTTGGTATCCACGACATTCCTGGATTGGTTCGTCATGCGATGAGAAGTGGATTGGTGCCACCTGAGAAAAGTCAGCTTCCGTCCGCGGACCCGTTCCCCTTCAAGCGGACGGGAACGGAATAGCAGAGGAACCTCATCCCGTTTTCAACAGTGACAGAGGACACTGGACGGCGACGTTTCAGACGGGCGACGCGGGGAACATGACTCGCCGGAACGCGTTAGCAGCGGAACACTCACCATGAATGTCTCCGAGTACCGACGTGGGCCGCCAATTCTTCACCGTCGTGATCGCGGACTGACGGAGTGGATTTTGCGGACAGGCTTTTGACGCTTGGCAGCGGACTTCGCTGATTTAGGTCGTTTCGACGGCTTGGCACACGCCCCCTCAATCAGCCGCTTCAGCTCGCGAACGTCCTCCCTCGACAAACTGACCAGAGAAACGAGTTGTTCCACCAGTGGAAAAATGCGGCCTCCGCCAACGGTGTCGACGAGCAATTGAAGTAGTCCTGCCCCCATCGCCTGAGGATCGACCAGGGCCCGGTACTTCATCGGCCGAACTTTCGATCTCGCCACCAGACGTTTGGCAACAAGCCGATTCAATTGCGTTTGAATCGTCGTATAAGCTAATTGCCCTGGCTGTAATTCATAAGATTCCGCCAAGGTGCATGGACCCTGCTCCCAAAGAACGCCCATGAGCCGCATTTCACCGGGCGACAATCTTGCCGGCTGTTTCTTTTTTGCCATAGGGGCCTCGATCGTTTTTTCGCACTTGCTTTGTTTGTGATACTGAAATGATCTTACGACGAGCACCAAGTCCTGCAACGGCGAATTCCATCATACGAACAGCGGACGTTATCCGGCAGGAGCAGCAAGGGTCGATCCGCGAAAGACTTGGTGCGCCGCTTTCGATGACGCCAGGTTGCTGCCCCAACCTTCACTTTTTCAGATCGATCTGCCTTAACCGCTTGGCCGTCAAAGCTCGGTAACAATCGGGCAAATCGAAATTCTTCAACACACCGGGAATGAACGATGATAGCGGCCAATCGTAGTGGTCCGATTCGGCGATGTCGGTATACGACGTCAACGCTCGCTTGAACGTGACCTGATTGACATCATCCGAGACCACGGCGGCCAGAGTGGCGGGGATCGTTCCCCAGCTAAGTGCCGCCAGATGAATCTCCGTTCGGCCCTGGGCCTTAATCCAATGAATCACCCGCAACAGATCAAACGTCCGCTGCACCGGGTATGCCTGACCGAGCATCAGCGAATGGGCCGCATAAAAATAGTCGCTGCCATACGGAACAAAATATTGCTTCTCGCCGCAAGTTTGGGGTTGTGAGTCCCCAATCCCGCGGACGTCGACGGCAAAGAACTCGGACTTCGGCTCGTCCGCAATCAACTGCTTGACGAACGGTTCGTCTCGCAATTCCGCGTCGCTTGATTGATGGGAAACGTAAAGAATCACTCGCCCTGGTCCTTTGGGAGGTCGCGAATAGTGAGCCTGTTCGTCGAGGCGACTAACGATCGCCCTGACCCCCGGTTCCGTCTCGATCGTGTAACACGTCGCGTGCGGCTTGGAAAATCGCCGGTCACCCACAGGCCGTAAGATCGTGTACTCGGGCGAGTGGTCGGGACAGGGAGGCAGCATCGCTTGCACCCGTGCACGAAGTGTCTGCGCGTTCAACTCACCCCGTTGCTTCTTCAATTGGGACGAAAGTGACGCGGTGAACGAGACCACGCTTGACGAGCCCATCTCGGCGACTTGTCCCTTGGGCGTGCATTGCAACGTTTCATCGGTCTCCGTCACGAGCGAAGGTTCGGCAGATCTCGCGGTGATGCCCGTTTGCCTGTGGAAGAACTCGTACATCGCTTCGCGATTGGGTTGCGTGTAACCATGAGCATTCGGACCGACGAACAAACGAATGTTGTCAGGAGCCCCCAGCCAGCCATAGAGCGATCGCAGTCGATCATAGGCTTCCACGGCCCCGCGAACGTCGAAGTAATCTTTTTCGGAAGCAATGATGATGACGGGTTTGGGTGCCATCGCCGCCAGGAAATCGGAATGATCAAGCCCATGCATCAGCACTTGCGGTGGACATTGTTCCGTGTCCGCAGGCAGTTCATTGTCGAAGTTGCGGCGGAACGTTGTCACGGCGCAACTGGGTGCGGCCATCGTCCATCGCGATTCCAATCCACATAACCACATCGTCATCGTTCCGCCGCCCGAGTTTCCGGTAATCCCGATTCGCTGTGAATCGACCTCGGGTCGCGTCAACAGATAATCGAGCGCGCGCACACCGTCCCACGCGCGCCATGTCCCCAAAAACTCGCCCACGAGGAACTGCTGATTTCCCGCCAGCAAGTGCTCGTGAACTCCCGCGCCGACTTGAGACTTCAATGCCCCATCCGGATATTGAAGCCGTTCGCCCTGTCCAATCGGATCGAAAATCAACACCACGTAACCTGTTCGTGCCAGCCCTTGTGCAAAGGCCTGATAGGCCTCGGCCGCTTTCCCATTGATCGAATGTCCGCAAGAAGCGACCACACCAGGCAGGGGATGAACTCGCCCTTTGGGCACGTAAAGATTCGCCGTCACAAAAAAACCAGGACGGCTTTCGAAAATCACGTTCTCGATGTGATACGTTTCTCGCTGGACAACCTTCATCACGCGCGGTTTCAGCGGCGTCTTTTCAGGGAACGGTCCGAAGCAGTCCCGGATCAGTTCACGAACCAGGGTGACATAGGCTTCCGCATCCTCCTTGGACGCGATGGACTCACGTCGAGCCTGTCCTAGTGCCTGGGCGGCAACGATCTTCGATGCCAGAAATTCCTGCATCATCCGCGGGAACCGATTCAACGGAGGCAATGCCGCAGGAATCGACGATTGAGCGAACGCCCCGTTCTTCCAAGTCATTGTCGACGAACCCGCCAAAGCAGCGGCTCCCCAACCGAGTGCCGTCCGTCGAGAACATGTTGTGGTTCGAACAAGTGGAAATGACAAAGCGACGACCTCCGATAAGACTGGCTGATCAAATCTTATTGCATTTCGCTTCCACTCGCACCATGTTTAGCAATGCGAGCCTTACGGGCTGATGACGATCGTCTCAATTAAAACCGACGTCGGACCGGTGGCGGCAATGCCCCTTTGGCTGCGAGCCGCGTGGTCAATCGGGATATCACAATCGGACGGCCCCAAACAATCTTCGGGGGTTGTCCCAATCTGTTCTGCGAATACGAGACCCTCACTCATTCTCCGTCAGCAAGTTGAAATCGTTTGCGATACTCGGCCGGCGTAATCCCCACCTGACGATAAAATGCACGCCGCAGAACATCGACGTTGGCAAAACCACATTGGGTGGCCACCTGTTTCGGAGCACTGCCGACCGTCTCCAACAGATGTCGCGCCGTCTCGACACGTTGTGATTCCACCCAGGTAGCGGGAGCAATGCCGATCTCGGTGGTGAACAATCGGGTGAAATGGCGGGGACTAAGCCCCAGCCGTTCAGCAAGGCGCGGAACGGTATGAACTTCGGCGGGATGGGCGGTCACCCACCGCTGCAGTTCCTGTAACGCCGATCGACCCGTTGGGACGGCGACCCCATGCCGGCTGAATTGAAGCTGCCCTCCCGGTCGTTTGAAGAACATGACCAGTTGACTGGCGACTTTCATCGCCAATGTCCGCCCCAGATCCTCTTCCACCAGGGCCAGAGACAGATCCATTCCGGCCGTCACGCCCGCCGCGGTCCAAACTCGCCCGTCACGGACATACAACGCATCTTGATTGACCTTCACGGTCGGGTAAGCGTTGGCAAGTCGATCTGCGACTGCCCAATGCGTAGTGACTTGACGACCATCAAGCAGGCCTGTTGCAGCCAAGAGGAAAGCGCCACTGCAAACAGAACCAAAACGTCGGGCATGCGACGATTCTTCGCGCAACCATTTCAACAAATCCGGCGACGGCCGCAGATCGGCCATCTTCGGAGCCCCTGCCACCAGCAGCGTATGCGACCACTCGCCGCTATGTTTCCCGACCACACGATCAGACAGCAGCTTCACACCGGAAGAACTGCAAATCGGCCCCGACATCGTCCCGATGATTTCCAGTCGATAGGCATCCCGACCAAGTTGAGCATTCGCTTCGGCAAACACATCGAGCGGCCCCGAAACATCGGTGAGCTGGACCCCGGGAGTGACGACGATCGAAATCGTCTTTTGGCGTGTTGGCATTCCGATGACCTAAATGCGGGCAGAATGTCCTAAATTGACGTTAACCGCCACTGTAAGACAGCGTGCGATCACCAGTAAAATATGTCAAGTAAATTGATTTCCAGGTCACTGAAACCAAATAAGGAGAGGTCAGATGAATACTCAATCACAGTTGATCGAATCGGTAGCAGGCGTACGCATTCCCGATAGCAGCTTGGCCCGTCAAGCGACGGAGTTCATCCGAGAAACGGAACCGGAGATGTTGTTTCACCATTCCAGCCGGGTCTATTACTTCGGGGCGATCGCCGGGAAACATCAGGGCGTCAAATTTGACTCGGAACTGCTGTATGTGGGCGCGATGTTCCACGACGTGGGTTTGATCCCGGCTTATCGCAGCGCGAACGAACGGTTCGAGGTCGATGGAGCCAACGCCGCGCGCGATTTTTTGCGAGGGAAGGGCGTCTCGCAACACGATATCGATGCAGTCTGGACGGCAATTGCCCTGCATACGACACCCGGTATTCCCCGGCATATGCATCCGGTGATCGGGCTGGTCACGGCCGGTGTCGAGATGGATGTCCTGGGAATCGCTTATGACGAGTTCAGCGAGGCGGAACGCGAGGCGGTGGTCCACGCTCATCCACGAAGCCAAGGCTTCAAAGGCGAAATCATTGACGCCTTCTACGAGGGGATCAAACACAAACCGATGACCACGTTCGGAAATGTAAAAGCGGACGTGCTGGCGTTGAAAGATCCCCACTTTCAACGCGGGAACTTCTGCAGCGTCATTCTCAACTCCGCTTGGAAGAGTTAACCGACTCTGTAACTTTCCGCAAATCGTTGGCGAACCGCCGGTGCATGCAGAAACTTGTTTGCGACGCATTTCATGTGGAAATCGTCACCGCCGACGACCTTCAGCCGTCAAACTCTCTGAAGGTCAATCGGCGTTCCAACACCGTTCTCATCAGTCGATCGAGCGCTGAGCGACGTCGAACGATGCTCGTCACGCGATGTCACAATCGGCCATTACTTGCGGCTGACCGACAGATGTTCGGCCGCCAGTTTGGGAAGCAGTTGATGCACAAACGCGATCGCTTCTTCGACTTGATCGGCTTGAATCAAGACCAGATCACCGGGCACCATCCGTCGTAGTGTCATCTCGATGGCATTCATCTCGCCCCGCGTTTCGACGATATTTTCCGGTTGCAGGCGTTTACCCAGCGCAAAGCCTTCGCGCATCAGTCGGCAAACCTCGCCATCCTGGCGACCACGGGTACAAGCGTCTTCATAAAGAATCATCACGTCAAACGCGTTGGCAATCAATTCCGCCTGTCGAATGATGTCTTCGTCGCGACGATCACCCGCCGCCGTATAGACAATCAATCGTCGTTCATGAGGCATCTTGTCAAAGGCATCGCTGAGCGCGCTAATCGCGGCCGCGTTGTGGCCATAATCGATGACGACAGTCGATCCCTGGAATTCGAGAACATTGAACCGGGCAGGTACCTTCTGGGTGTCGTTGACGAATGTTTCCAGTGCATGGCGAATCATTTCAAATGGAACACCAAGCGTCCAAGCGGCCGAAGCCGCGGCCATCACATTCTCGACCTGAAAACCGATCAATCCACCAAACGTCAGCGGGACGGAATCGAGCAGGGCGATGCGGGCTTCCCACGAACCTTCCGCGGCCATGATGCAGTTGTTGCGAACATAGACCACTTTCCCACCTTTGGCACGATGCGCCATCAGCAGCGGATTCGTCGGCGACTGCGAGAAGAACAGGGCCTTGCCGGGGCAGTATTCCGCCATCGACGCGGTCAACGGATCGTCCGCATTCAGTACGGCGTATCCAGACGTCGCGACCGATTCGACAATCACTCGTTTCACGCGAGCCAGCTGTTCGGGCGTATCGATTCCGTTGAGTCCCAGATGATCGCCGTCGGCAATGTTCGTTACGACTGCCGTGTTGCAATAGTCGAAACCCAAACCTTCTCGAAGGATGCCACCTCGAGCCGTTTCCAGGACGGCCGCTTCGACAGCAGGATTGGCGAGTACCGTTCGAGCACTTTTAGGACCGCTGCAATCTCCCGTGTCGATCCGTCGGTCGTTGAGGTACACGCCATCCGTACAAGTCATTCCGACCCGTTTGCCCAAGCAACGCAAGATGTGGGCAATCAATCGCGTCGATGTGGTTTTTCCATTCGTTCCCGTCAAGGCGACGATGGGAATCCGGCCGTCATTCCCTTCTTCGAACATCGTTCCGACGATCGCCTCACCCACCGGCCGTCCTTTTCCAGACGAAGGCTCAAGGTGCATTCGCAGGCCAGGAGCGGCGTTGATTTCGACAATAATCCCCCCCTGGTGTTCCAGCGGGCGACTGATGTCCTGACACACTACATCGACACCAGCGATATCGAGACCCACCATGCGGACTCCGTCGATGACACGAGCCGCGACTTCCGGATGCACCAGATCGGTCACATCGGTCGCCGAGCCACCCGTGCTGAGATTCGCATTGCGGCGGATCAGGACGACCTGGCCCGCAGCGGGAACCGAGTCGATCGTCAAACCTTGTTCTGCCAGCACGCCTTTGGCAATTTCGTCCAACCGCAGCTTGCTGAGTGACGTGGCATGATCTTCGCCGCGTCGCGGATCCTTATTGGCTTCTTCCACCAACTGAGTGATCGAATGACGTCCGTCACCCGTCACTTGAGGCGGTTCACGTCGCGCCGCAGCCACCAGTTTGTAGCCGATGACCAGCAGGCGATAGTCAGCTCCGTGAGCAAATTTCTCACAGATAATCTCGTCGCCCTCTTCCACGGCGGCCGCATAAGCGGCGAAGACTTGTTCACGCGTGTTCAGGTTACACGCCACGCCACGCCCTTGGTTTCCATCCTGTGGCTTGATGACGACCGGCACACCAATTTGCTGGGCCGCTTCCCAAGCATCATCGGCACTCGTGACAGGGCGACCTTTGGGAACCGGAACGCCGACGGCATCCAACAACTGTTTTGTCAGTTCTTTATCCTGAACAATTGATTCGGCGACTGCGGACGTCCGATCAGTCTCCGCTGCCAGAATGCGATGCTGCCGACAACCGTATCCAAGTTGCACCAAACTGCGATCATTTAGACGGCGCGCCGGGATGCCTCGAGCGATGGCCGCACGGACAATCGCACCGGTGCTGGGGCCGAGCCGGATCTGCTGATCAAGGCTGCGAATCGTGGAAATTCGTGAAGTGACATCGCAGTTCTGATCGTTGATCGCCGCCTGGACCAGCTCGAAAGCGACGGCCAAAGCCATTCGGCCAACCGGTTCTTCGCAGTATTGAACGGCGATTTTGCACACACCAACCGGCTTCATTTCTGCCACTCGGGCAAACTTAACACAGCAGCCAGATTGCTGTTGCAGCTCGACCATCGTCCGCGCCAGCAGCTCGGCCAGACGCAGGGAAGGAGAAAGTGCAATGGCTTCAGAACGATCATCTCCACTCTCGACTGATGTTAGCCCGGGAAGCAGAGATGCAGCTCTAACACGAATTGTTTCAATATCTTGCGGCGTTCTATGAACGTGCGCTGATAAGTCGACTTCAACTTCCAAAACGGTAAGTTGCGACCAGATATTCGGACCTCGCAATGCTCGCGTTGTCCCGAGATTCATGATTCATACGTCCTTCAGCGCTTGTTCAATTTGCCAAGATGTCCTGATTCCAGTGAGCCGCGCGGTCACTGTTGCTCCGAGGTCGTGGGGACCACAACCTGTTTGCTCCTGCGAGCACCCATACCATTGGGGAATCCCGCATCCTGGCGTTCGTCTTATTTTTTCTGTTTGATCGCCTACGTCCCGCAGACCATCGTTTTCAATTTCGTTTCGTGGCGATCCTCAGCTCGATCATTGCAATCGTCATACCGGTACGAATGGGTCCGAGTCGATCGGCGTTCATCACCACCCGTTTTGCCAGTTTCGCCACCAACTTTCTTTCACATCTCCCGCATTTTCTCTGACATTTCTCAGTCAACATTCCCATTTCAACCAGTTTTTCGTATTCGCCAACTATTTTCCACCATTCAAAACGGGCCTGAACGCTCAGGCGGCCGCTTCTGCAGGCTCCAATCCCAATAGTGTTTGTAACTTCTTAACCGTCTTGGGAACCGTTGATGACTGAATCAACAACAGCTCGCCTGGTTGTAATTCCCGCCAGGCCACGTCCACCGCCTGGGACCAATCGCGAATTTCCGAAATCACTTGTGCGCGCGATCCGTTTTCGGCACCTTGCTTCAACAAACGGGTCACTTCGCCCGCCGGACGATCCGTGCCTTGTTCAATTTCACACAAAATCACCCGGTCGAATGATGCACCCAACTGCTGCCCCTGTTGGATGATATCCAGATCTCGTCGATCCTCTTCCGCCGAGTAAATCGCAGTTCGTTTCGTATGCGGGAAATGATCAATCGCCGCGATGACTGCAGCGAGCGCCGAACGATTTCGACCATCCATAACGACGATCGTCTTTTCCGCCGATTCCAAAACGTTGAAACGAGCAGGGTCGTCTTGCAAGTTTCCTTGAAAAGATTGCAAGCCGTTACGAATGTCATTCAATGACAGGCCGAGAGCCCATCCGGCCGCCGTCGCCGCCAAGACATTTTCGATCTGGAAGTCGACCCGGCCGCCATGCGTACAGGGCAGATCTTGGAGTGCCACCAGCGGCGTTTCCTGTTCTCCCTCGCCCAGAACGACTTGAGCGTTCTTCACGAAGACGACTCGCTTGCCGATGCCGCGATGCTCGACAATGACGGGATGCGTCGGATCGATAGCGAAGAACGTCACACCGCCGGCCGACAATTCCTTCATCTCGACCACCAGGGGATCCGTTGCATTCAGTACGGCAGTTCCTGTCGGCAAGACAACATCCACCGGCGTTCTTTTGACTTTGAACATTTCTTTGGGCGAATCAATAAACTGCTGGCCCAGATGATCGCCTTCCCCGATGTTGGTCACGATGGCGACGTCGCACTTGTCAAACCCCAGTCCCTCACGCAGGATTCCGCCCCGCGCCGCTTCAAACACCGCGGCGTCGAGAATGGGGTTCAGCAAAACGTTGCGAGCAGATCGAGGACCGGCGCAGTCCGCGTGATCGATCGTCCGACCGTCGATGATGATGCCATCGGTGCAGGCCAGCCCCACCGTATGTCCGGAGGCTTTCAGCAGCGACGTCACCAATCGCGCGACCGTCGTTTTCCCATTGGTCCCCGTCACCGAAACCACAGGAATCCGGCCATTGTCTTTCGGGTCGGGGAATAGATGATCAATGATCGCCTCACCCACCGGCCGCGGTTTTCCGATCTCGGGCTTCAGGTGCATCAGTAACCCTGGTCCCGCGTTGACTTCGACAATGACACCACCCTGATCTTCGAGCGGACGGGAAATGTCTTGCGTCACCAGGTCGATACCAGCGATATCAAGTCCCACCACCTGAGCCGCCATGACAGCATGTTCGGCCACTGAGGGATGCACTTCATCGGTGACATCGCGCGACAAATTGTCGATTCGGCGGACGATCACTTTGACGTCCACGGGTGGAATCGATTCCGGCTTAAATCCTTGATGCTCCAGTTCGATTACCGTCAGCGGCGTAACTCGCAACGTATCGAGGGGCTTCGTTTCGTCATCCCCGCGTCGAGGATCCGAATTGACTTGGAGTTCAATCAAGTCGCGAATGGAATGGACACCGTCTCCGATCACTGACACGGCGTCACCCGCCGCCGCCGCCACCAGTTTCCGGCCGACAACCAGCAGTCGATGTTCGGAACCACTGGCGAATCGCTCGACAATGACGCCAGAACCTTCTTTCAAGGCTTCGTGGTACGCCGTTTTGATTTGCTGTTCGTCTGTTAAGTTCATGCAGACACCACGACCGTGGTTTCCGTCCACCGGCTTGACCACAACCGGCATGGCGATGCTTTGTGCCGCACTCCAGGCGTCTTCGTCACTTTCGACTTCGCGGCCCTCAGGAACCGGAATTCCCGCCGCGGTCAGCATGGTTTTGGTCAGCTGTTTATCTTGAGCAATCGATTCCGCAATCGCGCTGGTGAAATCGGTTTCCGCCGTCCAGATCCGGCGTTGCTTCTTCCCGTGTCCAAATTGAACCAGGCTGCCAGCATTCAGACGGCGGACGGGGATGTTTCTGGCCCGGGCAGCATCGACAATCGCATTGGTGCTGGGGCCCAGGCAAACGCGGTCGGCCAATTCCCGCAACCGCTTCAAATTGGCATCGATATCGAACGGCAGGTCGAAAACGGCCGCCATCAACAACTCGCGAGCCACCTCAAGACAAGCCCGGCCCAGCGTTTCTTCCTGATAGCGAATCGCGACCTTGAACAGCCCTTCTTCCGACGTTTCACGGGCACGACCATACCCAACCGGAGTACCACAAAGCGTTTGCAACTCCAGCGTGGTGTGTTCGAGGATGTGCGCGAGGTAAGTTCCCCAGCGCAGTCGTTGGAAAAAACCGCCGCGTTCGCCGACGCTGCATCGATGTTCGATCATCGACGGCAACCAGGTCATCAGGCGGTCGTTAAAACCGGGAATATCGGCCGACGAGGTGTCCTTGAGCGCGCCCAAATCCACCCACGCTTCCAGTACCGTATGCCGGGACCAGATGTTCGGACCTCGAAGAGCGAGCACCTTGCGGATGTTCATGGACTCAGTACCTGCAACCAATCGGAAACCAGTTTCGCATCCCTACTTTGCTGAGAATCGTAAGCTGCCGGCCTCGAAAACCGTCAGGGTTGAACGGGTTAGACAACGTTGCTCCCGACGCTTTCGCCGAAACATTATCGACAGCAATCGCCGCGGGATGAAGGCCAACGCAAATGAGCACCACTTCTGCGGAACTCTCGCGCCAAGTGCACTCAACATTGTGTTATGGAGGGGGGGAGAAGTCGTCGGTCTGGGCGAGGCAGGAGAAATCCTGTCGATGCCACGCGGAAATTGACCTGGTCGGAAATCCGTTTTGACCAACGCGGCTATTATGCCAGCATTTCTTGAGTCATTCCATGATGAATCAGTCATCAACCCCAGATCAGATCAATTTTTGGCTCTTAATCCCACTGCCTGGATTTGTGAGAGTTGTCTTCGCAAACGTTGAAGCTTCCAAACGCACGGCTGCGGGATGCCTCCCCGCAGCGAATTTCCCGCAATTGAGAAACCGACCGGGTGACGTCGATCATTCGGCTTGCGCCCCAATACCGCACCGCGTTCAGGTCGCTCAGGTCATGATGTCGAAGCGCATGATCCGGCCGGAACTGAATCCACAGATCAAAAAATCACCTAGCGGCGACAGAATGATCCGCTGAATGTCTTCCGGCGCCGTGACATTCCACTGCGGATTCCCTTCGTCATCGATACTGAACAACGTGCGTTCCAGTGTGTAGGCGACGACGCTGCGTTTCATAAATCCACAACAGACCAGTCCGACGGTCCCTTCGCAGACGAACGTTCCGCGCGTGTTCCCAGTTTGACCATCAAACGCTTGAACTCCATGCGCGAAGCCGGCCAGGAATAAACCGCGCCCGTCACCCGTCGCGGCGAGATCCCCCACGGTCGACCACAATTTACTGGTCCAGACGGGAACACCGGTCAATCCGTATCGTCCGATGAAGCCATATTCCGAAGCCACCAGCAATTCCGGTTTTTGCGTTAAAAACTGGATGTGGCGGATGGGACGGACGGTCTCGAAGCGACTGACTTTCTTGTTCGACTGCGAGTAAATCAGATTAGAACCGTCGGCCTGTCCCGCCGCGACGTGGGTGCCATACGCATCGATCCCGATCGACAGCAATTCATCCGGCAAATCGCGCGTCCATTGAAACTGCAATTGGCGGTCGAACCAACCGACGGTGTTCTCGCCCAGAATTGCCGCCCCGGCGGTCCCGGTATCAGACCAGGCCAGCCGTTTGACCGAATGCCGCGTGCGAGTGAGCGCACGGACTCGGCCACGTCGATCCAGCAAGTAGAGTCCGCCAGAAACGTCGGCGGCCAGAACCTCGCCCGTTTCCCGCGATAGTCGGATGTCCGTCAACGGAGCGTCGACCGAAAATGACCAACGGAGCGTCGGTCTTTCACCGCGCCCCGTCGTCATTAACCAATCCGCCACTCCATCGGTCATCGTCTCGCCAGTTGTTTGCGAAGAGTTTCCAGACCGGCCTCAACGTCTCGGTCGTCTTCAATCTGACCTCGTTGACGACCACGTCCGGCCGATTTGCGGTCAGCATCGTCGGCAACTTTCACGTCTGGCTGAAGGCCCACTTTACTGTAGTTGCTGCCGTTCGGCGAGTAAAACTTGGCGGTTGTCAGTCGGAATCCCGTTTCGGCATGTCCCGGCAGAATACTTTGCACGGACCATTTTCCGTAGGTCTTGCGTCCGACGATTGTCCCGCGGTGATGATCGTGAACAGCTCCCGCCACAATCTCACTGGCACTGGCACTGTCGCCATCAACCAGTAGCACTAGCGGTCCGTTCCAATCGTTCGCATCTTCACGGGCCGAGTAGGTCGTATTCTGATCCGGCACCCGACCACGAGTCGAAACCAGCACACCACTGCCCATGAATCGATCGAGCACGTCCACCGCTTCGGTCAATAATCCACCAGGATTACCGCGGACGTCCCAGATCAAGGCTTGCATTCCCGCCCGTCGCAATTTTGTCATCGCGGCATCCAGTTCTTCCGCGGTGTGCGTCTGGAAACCGGTCATGCGGATGTAACCGATGTGGTTGGCCTGATCGATAATCTTGGCGACAGGGATGCTTTTCACTTTCACCGACCGACGAATCAAATTGGCCGGACGTTCTTCACCCGTCGAAGGATCGGCCAATGTCAGTTTGACCCGACTGTTGGGTTGGCCTTGCAGCAAGGATGCCGCTTCTTCCGTACTCAGTTTGCGGCAGTCGCGTCCATCGATGGCCACAATCAAATCACCTGCTACCGCCCCGCCTTCCGCAGCCGGACTCTCGGGAAGAACATTGACCAGCAACAATCCTTTGCCCGATTCGGCCTTCATCTCGATCCCAATCCCGACGAATTCTCCGTCGATATTGTTGTACAGATCGCCCAGCTTGCCCGGCGTGAGATAGCTACTGTAGTCGTCCAGCGAATTACATCCGCCGAACACATATTCCAGGATGACGGCACTGGCCGGCAGATTCAGTTCTCGCTGGGCCAGATCGCACAGATCCAACACTGTGCGACGCGCACCATCCGCGCCGGTGGAGGCTTTGTTCCAATATTGTTCCCGCAACGTCTTGCGGAGTTGCGCGATTCGAGCCGGATCACCATAGGGCAGATTTCGCTCGAGAAACTTTTCATTATTCAGGCCGAAGTACAGGCTTTCCGTCCCGTGGGCGATGAAATTCGTCGCACTGACAGAATCCACATAGTAGTGGCGAACCTTGTCGAGAACGTCGTCCAGATAGACGAGTGCTTCGGTACGAGAGAGTGGCAACATGCCATTTAAGAAGGACTTGTCGGCGTAGCGACGTTCAATCGAGAAGTGAACCTTCGATTGACGAAGCCCTTGCTTCAGATCATTGCTCTCAGGCCAGCTCTTCAACGATTTCTCGTAGAACTCGATCGCCTCGGCCCAACGCCGGGTATTCCGGAGTTCGATGCCTTCCTGGATCGCCGATTGCTCGTCATCCACGGCACTCGCACGCGTCTTTTCCACGCGAACGTCTGCAACCACATAGGGTGCATTGGCAAAACCGAGCATCAGTCCTGTCGCCCATACAATGAGCGACCGTTTCACGAGCTTAAAACACAACATATTCGCCCTTTCGGGTTTGAAAGGCTCGTCAGTCCCACGCCGGTCTTGCACACTCCCCCTCGAAGTGTGAACGGCGGACATGCGGCCCTCAAATCCCTGTGGCAAGTCGATTGCTGGGGTCGCCAGCGGTCGACAGCCGCGTCGTCGAAGTTGAATATAGGACGGGAAAAAGTGATGTCAAACGGCATCCTTCAGTTCTGATGTGGAAGAATCGCCACGTTTTGGCCAGCTTGCCAATTGCCCTCCCAATCCCACCCATCAGCGGTACTCGTAACCGCTTGATGGGCCAGAATGAATCGATTTGGCAACCATTTCCGACGATGCGGGGTCGTCAGAATTGCTCCGATCGTTATCTTGAGCGGGATCGGACAAGATCAGCACAAACTCGGGAAATAGATTACAGGACACTCTGGGGCCAATATCACGATTGGCCACCAACAAATCCAGCAAAATATTTTCCGGCGATCGCATTCGGCTCATGGAAAGGCTGCGACGCACCGCACTGACCCCATTTGGTCGACGATCGCAGCGGCGACCTATTTCAGATTCCCGTCAGGTTCCCCGCTCAGCATCGACCGCCAGAAGCCCCCGGGGGGGCCGCGATCCCTTCTACATCTTATGACTTAGCCAGCGGCGGGATTGAAACACCATACTTTCGCCGGAAAGACAAGTGGTCAGGCCATGAACGCAGGCTGTCCGGGATTCTCCGAAGCCCGTCAATGACTGCGGCCGCACCTCCGAAGAGGTGCGGCCGCATTGTCTTCCAGAACAGGAGGCCTCGGCGACGACGGAAATCAGAAATGTTCGTCGTCATCATGCAGATCATTTTCGGTAATCACGCGATGGCCGGCTTCCTTCAGAATCTGAATCGCCTGATCAACGTCGTCAACAAACATCGCAATCGCGCCGCGGCCCTGACGACGGTACAGCAGAGGATAGGCGTGATGAATGTTGACTTCGGCTTTGACGAGCGCCGCACAAACTTCATGGATCGGCTTGTCGCCTTCCGGCAGTTCGACCCCCACCACATCGCTTTCACTGAACAGGAATCCAGACAGCTCTAACTTTTCGCGCGCCCGGTCGGCGTCGTTAAACATCAAGCGAACCATCGCGAAATCGACGGAATCGAAGATACTCATCGCCATCACGCGCGTGTCGATGGACTCCAGCTGTCGCATCAGGTCATTCAACCGGCCCACGCGATTCTCGAGAAACACACAAAACTGACGCAGACAGGGCCAATCCCGTCCGCGCATCGTCTCTGTTCCGGTTTCTTCGCCACCTTCATAATTCTTCGCCATGGGTCGCTCCGTCGTGCGGTCCGATTGTGATTCTGCGGATTCCGCGAGGCACTGTAGTCGCTCTTTCCGCCTCAAACCGAATCTGGTATGCACTCTACGGCAAATGGATAGGATTGGTCAAACGGAGTTTTGTTCGTGATTCGCACCTTCTTGTTCGACATGGGAAACGTACTCGTCCATTTCAGTCATGAACGGATGTGCGAGCAAATCGGAGCGTTATGTGGCCAAACAGGTCCCGATTTAAAACAGCATCTGATCAGTTCGGGGCGGCAATGGGATTTTGAGCGTGGTCTGGTTTCGCCCGATGAATTCCATCAGTGGTTTGAATCCACGTTCAAAACAAAAGTCGATCAAAAGGCCTTGGCGCGGGCCGCATCGGATATTTTTACGCTGAATGAGCCGATTGTTCCGGTGCTCGACGAACTAAAATCGCGCGGCTATCGATTAGTCCTGCTGTCAAATACCAGCGTCTTTCATTACGAATTCATCCGCGACCAATTTCAGGTCCTCGACCGTTTCGATGATTTTGTGCTCTCTTACGAAGTAAAAGCCTTGAAGCCCGAACCGGCGATCTATGAAGACGCACTGAAAAAAATCGGCTGTGACGCGCCGGACTGTTTCTACACTGATGACATCGTTCAATATGTCGAAGGTGGCCGTCGGCACGGCCTGGACGCCGAAGTCTTCACCACCGTCAACGAACTCAAAACACAGCTGGCAGTCCGCGGTATTCCGTTAAGCGGCACCGTGACCGTTTGATTCAACACAAATTGATTCAACACAAAGGAACAAAGCGTTGACAGGATCGATTCTTTACTGTGGCGACTCGGAACTCACCGGCGCCGCCTCGTATCTCGCCGGACTGATCACGTCCTGGGGCTGGCACTTCGACTACGTTCCCAGCAATGTCGCGCTGCCCCCGCGTATGCTGGAGGTTCCCCGTTCGCTGGTGATTCTCAGCGATTACCCCGCGACACAGTTTGATCAGGCTCTTCAGCAAACGGCGCTGCTGCAAATCGAACATGGTTGCGGATTACTGATGATTGGCGGTTGGGAATCGTTTCACGGATTCGGTGGAAATTGGGACGGAACGGTGCTGGGATCGGTGTTACCCGTCGAAATCTCGGTGACCGATGATCGCGTGAACTTCGAACAGTCGGCCTGGCTGCTTCCGGCGACGGAACATGCCATTACCAAAGGCCTTCCCTGGCAGGCAACTCCTCCGGCGATCGGTGGCATGAACCGCGTGCAGGCGAAAGCCGACGCGACCACGCTGCTGCAGGCTCATTCCTTTTCGGTTTCCAGTCGCGCAGCAGCCGGAGGCTCGCCAAACAACAAACCCGATCTGGCCTTCACCTATCGCGAGACACTGCCCGCCTTGGTTGTCGGTCAGCGAGGAGCCGGACGGACCGCGGTGTTCTTGAGCGACGTTGCACCGCACTGGGTGGGTGGACTTGTCGATTGGGGTTTGCCACGTGTCACCGCCGCAGCAAAAAACGGCCCCGCGATTGAAGTTGGCAGTCACTACGCCCAGTTCTGGAAACAACTGCTGAAGTGGACCGGTCCCACCGTCGATTCGAAATAGTTGGGAATACGGTCATCGCGACCGTCGATCCAACGTGTTCTCTCTGGTTTCCCTTTCCGCGACAACGCGGCGAAGACCCACTTCAATGCCAGACGCATTCAGTACAAGATCGATCCCCGATTGATGATTCACCTGCAGTCGCGACAGGGGGCGGTGACCGATAACATACCGCCAGGGAGTTAACGTAATCTGTGACGAGAAGGAGCGATTGTGTCCAATAACCCCGTTCAAGTAGGCCCCTGGAAATGTGGCCGCGGATTGCCGCTGATGTTTATTGCCGGGCCATGCGTCATCGAAAGCGAAGACCTGGTCATGCAGGTCGCGCATCAGTTGGCCAAGATCGCGGCGGACAAAGGCGTGCAAATCGTCTTCAAATCCAGCTTTGACAAAGCCAATCGCACCAGCGTCGATAGTTTTCGAGGACCGGGACTCGAACGGGGACTGGAGATTCTCGCCAAAGTTCGCGAAGTCACTCATCTGCCCGTGACCACGGATGTTCACGAAACATCACAGGCCGAACCGGCCGCCAAAGTCTGTCAGATTCTACAAATCCCCGCCTTCCTGGCCCGGCAAACGGACCTGGTCGAAGCGGTGGCCACGGCGACCGCCCGGCACGGTGGGACCATCAACGTCAAAAAGCCGCAGTTCATCGCTCCCGAAGATATGGTACACGTCGTCAAGAAATGTGATGCGTTTGGCAACCCGAACGTCTTGTTGACCGAACGAGGCACGATGTTCGGATATGGTCGGCTGATCAATGATTTTCGCTGTATTCCGCTGATGCAATCGTTTGGCCCCCCGGTGATTTTCGATGCCACGCATAGCGTTCAATTGCCAGGCGGCGCCACGACAGGGGGGCGGCGCGAGCTGGTGCCGTTCCTCGCCCGAGCCGCGGTCGCCTGCGGTTGCGATGGCGTCTTTTTCGAAACCCATCCCAACCCCGACAAAGCGCTCAGCGACGGCCCCAACATGGTCCCGCTCGCCGAACTTCCTCGATTGATCGACCAATTAACGAAACTGCGATCCCTGGCGCAAGAGTTTGAAGCCACCAACTCGGCCAGCTGAACCAATCGGCAGGCCGTTCGCCTTCGTACGTTTCCCGCACCGTAAGACAACATCTGACACGTCAGCAACAGACGGTGCTGCCATCAACCTGGGCGGTCGACACTGTGCGTCATGTCAGATCGCGGTATTCTTTCCATTGGAAGAACAGAAAAGCGACCAGAAAACAGCCGACGGTGATACCGGCCAGCATTCCATAAGCCTGAGTCATGGGAACGATCTCAAACCCCTTCGGCACCTTCAAGCCCGAGTCCGCTCCCAGACCATAGAGCAACGAACGACCGTAATAGTTGATCGCCAGACGCTTCACCGAACCGGGTAGGTTGGCGACAAATAGTTCCATGAACAAGGCGTAAACCAAAGCCAGCATGGTCGGATGACGAAAGGCGACGGCAAACAAATGAAACAAGGCCAGATACGCTAAGGTCATACCGATCATCGCCGGCCAATAAATCTTCAATGCCAACCAGCCGACCGGTCCGACCAGCCAGCAATAGCACGCGAAACTGCCCATCACGAGACCACAGCTGAGCGGAATAGAGGCCAGGATTTTGGCCAAGAGCACTTGCCAGCGCGGAATGGGACGCGTGAGCAGAAACACCAGCGTCTGTTCTTCACGCTCGGCCCCCAATGCGGTGGTGCCAAAGCCGAGAGCGCAAATCGGGATCAGGAATGACGAGAACACAAACAGCAGAAACGAACCGAACGCATCGAAGGCCGTTTCGGGTGGCGTGAGCTTATGAAATCCACGCCGCAGGATGAACAGACCGCACCCCGTGACGGGCAGTAGGACCATCAGCGTATTGACCGACCAGAGCAACCTCCGGAAGGACAGACGGAGCAGTGCGGCGAACGCTCGCAGAGAATTCACGATGCGTGCTTTCCCTGCTGGAGATATTCGAAAACCGCTTCGGCCCCTTCATCAAGACTTTGCATCTGACGAATTGTATGCCCGCGCTGCAACACCAGATTCTGAACCTGTACATAGAATTCGGCCGCCTGTTTGGTCCGCACTCGCAGCCGGTTGCCCTGCACATCGCAGCCCTGAACCTGCGATAACGCCACCAAATCGGCTGCCAGCGGCCGCGGGTCATCGGCAATAATTTCGACCAGCAACGGACGATCGTCGAGTAACCGGCGAATTTCCGGCAAGCTGCCCGAGGCAATCGGGCGTCCGCGCCCCAGAACCAGGATCCGATCCGCAAGGGTTTCGATGTCGCTCAAGATGTGACTGGAGACCAGCACGGTTTTGCCCTGATCGGCCAGACGAAACAGCAGATCGTTAATTTCCTGGCGACCGCCCGGATCGATGCCCGTCATCGGTTCGTCGAGGAGAAAGACCTGCGGATCGTGGACCAACGCCTGCGCCAGCTTGAAACGTTGCCGCATCCCATGACTGCATCCGGCCAGCTTCCGCCGAGCCCGGTCGGACATCCCGACTTCCTTCAGAACCTCAGTCGTCCGTTGACAGACTTCGTCCCAGGGGAAACCGTGCAGGGCACACATGGTGCGGACGAAATCTTCCCCCGTCATTTCCTCATACAGATGAGCGTGATCGGGACAGTAACCAATCAGTCGCTTGGCGGCCGTGGAATCGGCTCGTAGCGATCCGATGCGGACTTCCCCCAATGTGGGTCGCAGCTGACCGCTCGCCAATTTCAACAGCGTTGATTTTCCCGCTCCGTTGGAACCCAGCAGGCCAGTGATTCCCGGTCCGATCCGACAGGTGAGATCATTCAGTCCGATGACGGCGCCATAGAATTTGGTCACCTCCGCAAAAGTGACTTCGCATTCGGCGACGGCGGAAGAATCAGCAGTCATCACATCGTCATTCAGAACAAGTGGCAACAAACGGCGGCGAAATCGGATCGTAACCACTACCCTATCCGGGTTGCCACCGTGATCAAGAGTACCGGCAGGATGACCGACCGATTACAGTAGGGCAACGGTGATCGGGTCATTTTGCCAAGACAGGCCAACCCTGCCGAACGCGTGACATCCAACGACGATCGATCACCGCACTCGCATCACGTCAGATGCAGAGACTTGGCTTCCGAAAAACTTGCGGAGAATGTGGTCGATCGTGTTGCTGGATGTGCAAAAGCTGTCGCGAACTTTCGGCCGAGTGCAAGCACTGCGCGAGGTCACTTTACGGTTGGAAACCGGTACTGTCGGGCTGGTCGGAAACAACGGAGCGGGTAAATCGACGCTGTTGAAAATCCTGCTGGGTCTGCTGCCAGCCTCATCGGGCTCGGGTACCATCCTGGGATGCGACATCCGTCATACCGGATTGAAACTGCGAGCACGCATCGGATACATGCCCGAGGTCGCCGCCACGGTGCCGCTGCTTAAGGGTGTCGAATATGTGGCGTTGTCGGGCGATCTCTACGGCATGCCGTATCGCGATGCCCGTCGGCGGGCACACGAAGTCTTGAACTATGTGGGCCTGGGAGAACTGCGATACCGCCGCTTGGATGAGTATTCCACAGGAAACCTGCAACGGCTGAAACTGGCCGCCGCATTGGTGCACGATCCCGAACTATTACTGCTCGACGAACCGACAAATGGCCTCGACCCGGCGGGGCGACAATCGATGCTCTTGCTGCTGGAAGACCTGATCGCGGAAACCGGCAAAAGTCTGATCCTCTGCACGCATGTCTTGAAAGATGTCGAACAGTTATGCCGGCAGGTGGTCGTGCTGGACCGTGGGACGGTCGCGAAATCGGGCACGATTGAAGAATTGACACGAGCCGCCGACAACCGCTTCGAGATTCAGTGGCGAGACACCGGTTCCAATTTTTTGCAACGATTTCGCGAATCGGGTGGCAGCGTTCTACGCGAGGACAATCCGTCAGAAGCGACGGCGCTCGTGGCCTTGCCCGAAACTTGGGGACCACGCCAGTTGTTCGAGTTGGCGGCGGGATGCGGGACGGTGATCACTCGGCTGCGCGAGGATGATGAAAACCTCGAACGATTATTTTTACGTCTGACGGCCACTCCCGAGAAAGACACCGTAATGTCCTAGTCGAATCGTCAGGGAACAGTGCCTCAACGAGCGACGGTTCGACAAGCACGTCGCTCGTTCGAAGGACGTCAGAACGTTCTGATCCGAAGACATTGGTTGTGATGACACTGACCGCCGATGGGTTGAAAAGCCAGGAGAGCTGACGGGATGGGGATCGATATTGCGAATTATCACGGCTGGCACGGCGAATTGAGCAGGCCGGCGCGCGGTGTGTTTTCAATCGTCCGCGTCGCTCTCCTGCAAGTGCTGCGGCAGAAGACTTATTGGCTGCTGCTGGCGCTCGGCTTGGCCCAGTTCATCCTATTCTGGTCGGTCATCTATGCCGTCACGCAATTGGAACTGCCGCAGGATGCGAAACAGACTATCTTACGAGAATTCGGATTCAGCGCACAGACGGACGAGAAGCGTGATAATGGCTATATGGTGTTCATGGAGCGACAGAGCGTCGTCGTAATGATTTTGTTGGCCTTTTCCGGCAGCCTCTTGGTCGGGGCCGATTTCCGTCAACGGACGTTGCCATTTTATCTCTCACGACGGATCGGCAAGCGACATTACATCATCGGAAAATTACTGGCTGTCAGCAGCTTGATTCTGATCCTGACAGTCATCCCCGCGCTCGCGCTGTTTATCGAGTACGGCGCACTCACCACGGGACTGACCTATTGGCTGGAGAACTGGCGGATTGCCGCGGCGGTGCTGACTTATGGCGCTGTCTTGTGCCTGGCCAACAGCGTCTGGCTGGTCAGCCTTTCCGCCTACCTGCAGCGCGCCGCACCCATCGCCATCACCTGGTCCAGTCTGCTGATTATGCCGGGACGCCTCGGGGAGTTCCTGTGGAAGGCGAGCGACAACGAATATTGGCGACTGCTCGATCCGTGGCGAGACATGCGCCTGGCGGGACAATTGTTTTTTGGTAAGTTCCGCAAAGACTTCGACAAAGGTCTGGCCTGGTGGGCCTTGGCATTGATAACGGGAATCACCGTGGTAGCGCTCTTGGCTCTGGTGCGACGAGTCCGCGCAGTCGACATTGTCGAATGAACTGCGAATGCGATGGTTCCGCGGCATCGCTTTTCAAGTGCTTGTTTTCGAGCCCCCTCCAAACTATCCCACAACATCACGACGCACCAAGGCCAAATGCCCGACACTGACGCCGCCCCTATTGATCGGATATTCGCGCCATCGCAGACTCGGCTTCCCTCTTCACGCGTCGCCCACATCACCGTCGGCGTCGATGGATCCCCAAATCGCTAAGAGTTGGCCACTTCCATTCCGCTCATAACACCACACTTCGACTAGTATCGCTGAGAGGATGCAATAACACCGGCGACTGGATATTTATAAGACGGTTCATCAGACTTATTTCCATACTATTGCTGATGGGTGATTGATTACCCAATTGAAAAGTGATCGGGTCCAAATTGTATTCTGAGGGAAACATCAGTATGAAGTTCGGTAAACTGCCCAAGAAGAGCGATTACAGAACACTGCGACTTAAGAACTATCTGACGTCAGACTTGGCGCCTCCGCCAGCGACGTACAGCACATTGACATCCGTGTACGCGAATCTGGGCATCACCGACCCGACTCAATTGTTTCCCATGGATGGAAACGACGTCTATGGCGATTGCACGATTGCCGCACTGGCTCATGCCATCACCATCTACAGCGGGCTACTCAGCAAGAAAAACATCATGGCCTCGGCCGACTGCGTGGCGTTATTCGAATCCCTGGGCGGCGTGGGAACGGGTGGCCTGGTGGAATTGGACGTGCTGAACTATTGGAAATCGAACGCCGTCTCCGGTGACCAGATCCTGGGCTATGTTTCGATCGATCCGCGGAATCATTCGCACGTGCAATCGGCGATTCAGTTGTTTGGCGGGGTTTACCTGGGATTCCAGGTCACAACACAAACGTCCGGCCAATTCCAGGCCAAACAGCCCTGGACGCCGGCGCCGCCGACACATGAGGGTCACGCCGTTTTTGCGGCGGCCTACGATCAAAATTCAATTGACCGTCCTGACTTGGGGAACCACCCAAGCGGCGACGTGGGATTGGTGGGACGATGTTGTTGATGAAGCTTATGCCATTCTGCCGGCCGAGGCCGCCGTCCAGGGTTTCGATCCCGGATTCGATCTGGCCGCCTTGCAGTCCGATTTGGCCAGTTTGTCAAAGTCATGAAGTGACACTGCGATCACAGGGCGGCGGGGCGCGTCTACATTCTGACCAGCCCCAGCCACTCATCGAACAAGAATTGGAGTCGCATGGTCAAGAGCGTGATCCGGCCCATCACGGTGAGCGCGAATGACGCACCGAAGCTGATCATCAAAACCCAGACCCCGAAGCGAGAAATGCGTCCAATCACGCCTTTGTGTTCGACCGAAAAATAGAAATAGGTCACGCTCGAAATCACGCTAACGACGAGTACCATGTTCTGGATCGATTGCTTCCAATTTAGCCGCACGCCGGATTCGTCAACGGCATACACGACAAACGGCAAAATAGTGCTGCGAACTTGTTGAATGAAATCGGCATTCAAAAACAGGATTAGCTTTAAGCCGGCGGTTGTTCCCACGACAAATGCGAGCGGCCAACGACCGAGCCAGGCGATCTTGGGAATCAACCGGCAAAACACCAGACCGCCCAGGATGACCGGAACGACGTAAAGATAGTCGGCTTTGGCATCAACCGGGGTGTCGGGCAGAAAGGCATAACGCGCCACGTCCGGAGCCAGTTTCACCAGTACCTTGGCGATCATAACCTGCCAAAAATACAGCACGATCCAATAGCCGGCCGAAACCCCCACCACAATCGATTCGGCCAACTTGTAAAAGACGTTGTCGCGATAGAGATAAGAAAACACACATAGCGTCAGCAGGGCGGCGACCCAGATTCCGACAGTCCGCGATGCACTCCAGACGGCATTAGCGTCGCCCTGTGCCGCTTTGTCGTATCTCACCGCCTTGCGGATCAATGCCGGATCGGTGGGCTGTCCGTCGACCAGCGGAATCATCTGACCTGATGCAGGGTCGAGTTGACCGGTGACTTCCACGGGAACGACAAATTGTTGCCCGACACCACGCGGCTGGGCGGCCTGGAACGCGAGAAATCCCGCGCCGCATACGAACAAGATCGTCCAAATCGTTGTCTCGCGATTCATGAATGCGACGTCCTTCGATACCGATTCGCCACGTGAATTCCATTGCCCAGGACAATCAAAGCAATCATCAACCGATGAGCCCAGCGCTGTGGCCCGCCGCGCAAACTGGCCGGACGCTTGCTGATTTCGGCGTAGGGTTTCGGGTATTTCGCCGCCAGCATTGTTTCATACTCGGTGGCCCCCCGAATTCCGGTCACCAGCCCCACCAATTGGTCTGGGTAATAAGGGAACAGTTGAGTGGATTGAACCCCGGTACAACCGACTGCCAGCGGAATGCCGTAAGGAGTACCGGCGTACTGAACCCATTCCTTGGCTCCCGGAAAACCGCCGGAGGCATTGATGATCAGTTGCAGATCTTTGACACTCGTCACGCCCTCCATCGCCGGCAAGCTGTCGAGGCTAATTCCCCTCACATCCTGCGACCGTGCCTTGCGGATATCGGACGTCAGTTGGTTAATCGCGATGGCTTCCCCTGCGAGAAACCCCAGGTTCACATAATCGTCACCCTCTTTGTACGGCCGGGCACCGTCACCAAATTCCGACTGGACGACCGTCTTGATGATCGAATCGATCATGGGCAATCCGGTTCCCCACAACGTGACGAAATAGATCTTCAGCCGCCGCAGACAGCAGTGCCGGGTGAGAGCCAGCGCAATCGGAGAGAGTTCGGCAGACGAGTTAGGATCAAAGTCGACGGCCATCAGCACCCGTGACCCTTCGGGCATCTTTTCGATTCGATCAAACAGTCGTTGGGTCGGAGGCGAAGGCGTTTCATCCGAACCGATCTGTAGCAGAATCGGCGCCGCCACGGCCAATGCCATGGCCAGGAAAATCCATCGGCGATCGAGCCGGTTCAATCGATCGAGCAGTGAGGAAGTCATTCGTCTCCTCCCAGATACGATCGATCGAATCCCAGCAGAATTCGCAGCGACGTCGCCACAACCCCCAACGCGATTCCGATCATGATGGCTCGTTGTCCGGCCGTGACGAAGGTCTTACGGATGAATTCCGTCAGATCCGCAATCGGAAAAGAGGGCACACCCTGTTCGGTGACGTTTGGCAGAAACAACGATGTGATCTCGCGATCTTTGGTCTGACCGACCAGCACAATCAAGGCCGTCAGCAGCAAGAGTACGGCGTCAACATTCTTCGCGCGGAAGGCCCGAAACGCGGCCGACGCGACATAAAAGGCCAGCAATGCAAACATCGTCGACACGATCGGACTGAGCAGATATTGAAAGGTCCACCAGAGAACTCCTCCTTCCTGCTGAAACTGTCCCGACCAGGCGTGACCCAGTTGCTTTGCCGATTCGGGTGCAACGCCCAGTTTCAATAATCCGGCGACGACCGTCACACCAAAGGCCCCTAAGGTCACGGCGGAAAAGCCCCAACCGGCCTCGCGGTCCGAGATCCTTTTCAGATGATGAATGCACAGATTCACACCGCCATAGACCATGGCAATGGCAGCAACGATCGTGTACCAGTCCTCGGCAATTTGTCGCCAGGGCAATAAAGGGGGCGAGAAGTAGGCGATGATCATCAGAAAACCGACGAGGCTCGCCAGGATCATGGGAACTGTTTTTGACATCATCCCCCCTTCAAAACGGTGTCGGTAATCCATTGGGTTCGCTTCGGCCGCTCATGCCCCTCGGCGTCTTTTCCGGGAGGAACCAACGAGTCCCAGGTGGCCAGCGCGCAACCCACCACAATCAGCACAATGGCCGCCAGCTTGCCGAAATCTTGTCCTTTGAGCATTCCCAACTGCGCGGGCTCGCCAGAGAGATAGGCCGATGCGGCGAACAATTCCTCACCAATCAAGGTGTAATCGCAAGCCGCAACGAAGAAGGGAAGCTGTGGGGTTTCCGCCGTACCAGCGATTTGAATGGCTGACACGGCATTCCCAGTTTCGGCCAGAATTAATGACTCGGCGAAGAACTTGCCCAAGTAGAAACAGGCCGCCGGCTTTTCGCGATACATCCAACCACACACCGACGCCACATAACCAAACTGTTCGTAGGTGACGTAATGAATGCTGTCTTCGTTGTAGTAGTCGGGACGATTCGCCGCGAGTGCCGCCGCTTGCACCACTTCGCGAGCAGCCGTCATCACCAGAGCGCGTGAGGTCGGTACTTCGATCGGCGTGTCGTACTCGGCCGCAATCCGGGCGACGCTGGACAGCAGAGTCAGCCCCGCCACGGTATCGATTTCGTTCAGATCCTCGATCCCGGGGACGAACAAGATCGGCTTGCCCATTTCTGTCGCTCGGCCGACCGCCTCTTCCAACGCTTTCAGCCCGGCAATCGGCCGCACGTAAAACGGCTTGCCGCGTCGAGCCAATTCGGTACAGATCAACACGGTGCCGCAAATACCAATCGTCAGTAAGGCAAACGAAGTCTTGCCCGGATCGAACAGATCCTCCCATTTCATGGAATACCATTCTGAGGATTTCTCTGCCTCGGAGGGTTCCGCTGCCCGAGCGAATCCCGTCCCCGCCAACAAGACGAGGCAGCAAAAAGCAAACCCCACGAACCACGAACCGTATCGAGAAGCATATTTGCCTCGTGGTCGGCAATCACGCTCTGCCTGCCCTCTTCGCGGGACACGGTTTCCTTTGCGGACCGTCGATTCCATTCCATCACCCCTCGATCAATTCGACATTGGCCCGGGGAACAACCACGGCAGAACCATCGGCAAGTTTGACTTCCACCACTCGAGCCAGCGATTCCGACGCCAGCAAGACCTGCTGATGGGGCAGTTTCGTCACTGATCCCAAGGCACCGAAGTTCGGCTCGCGAATGATGCGAATCGGCGAACCAACCACCAAGGCTCCCGCCACGCGACCGTTCCCCCTAGCGCTCGACGGGAGGGGTTCGGGTAAGGGGATAATGATCTCGGGACGCAAGACGCCGGCTCGAATCTGTGTGGCTCCATTTACACTCGCCTCTCGTCCGACATGCGAGGTCAGCAGGTCAAACGTGCGACGCGCCATCGCGATGTCACCGAACCCCTCGGTGACCACGATCGTCGTGCCGATCTTTTCGGTTCCGGTTACGGCCACGCCCAGGTCGTAACCCAGAATTTCTCGCAAATCATGATCGTCGATTCCCCCCGCTACGACGGCCGCCACGCCGACTTCGATGGCCCGACGGACCGCTTCACCCGTGATTCGTCGACCGCCGATCACGATGCAACCCCGATGCTCGGCCTTGATGGCTGCTTCCGTCAGATCGTCATCGGGCGACGCCACGACGGCACAGATTTTTCCATACGCCTCGCCGCCCACTCCAAAAATTCCCTGGACCAGCGCCACGTCCGATTCGATGACGACTCCTTCACGAGGAATCACTTCGACAATGGTCCCGGCGAGATACGCCAGAACCTGCACGGCGATCGGCTGCCCTCGAAGGATCACTTGCCCCGTGACCTTCGAGACCGCCTCGATGGTGCCCGTCACCGGCGACGGGAATTCGGTTTGAAAGAAGCCGAAGAAACCTTTCGTCCGTGCCAAGACGTCGCCTGTGTTCACGGATTCTCCGGTAGGGCGGAGCATACTTCGAGACAACTCCGATGGCGAAATACCCAATCGCTTGGCCAGATTCACCGGAATGGCATTACCGGGCATCAAGGTTCGCGCCACAACCTCTTGCGAGCCAACCCGATCTCCCACGTTGACCAGCACATCCCCCGAAATCGGTAACAGCCGTCGACACCGCCAGCGGCAGCCGCGAGAAACCATCAATCCAGGAGTGTAAGCCTGCGCCATTGTTCAGAAGACCCAAGAGTTCCTTCGCCGGGATCAGACGGGCGGATCGTCGCACAGACGTGGCCAGACATCAATCAACCCGCCGAATTCTGATCGAAAATTGGTGGAGACCCGCGGTTCGATGTCGTTTCGCGCTCGATCGACATCGAACGAAAACCACATCGAACGAAAACCACATCGAACGGTTAGTTCATCCGGTGTTCGTGCGTCATCATGCACGCTTAGAAAGCGTTGGAGTCTTTCCTCACGCGGCTCGCGTAGTATGATGTTACGGGTCATTCGCAGACGGCGAATGCGGTGGGATCACGAACACGAAACTTCTTCAGAAGGGCGACCGATGACTCAGCTGAGCCAATCCGCACCATTCCTGCGACGCGATCCTGCCGACGTGACCCCGTGGGGCGAGACCTGCGGTGAAATTCGCTGTCTGATCGAGGCCAAAGATGCAGCTGCGGGCGAAGTGCATCATGTGAAAATCCAGGATGCCAAGCTGCACTTTCACGCACGAACCGACGAGTTCTATTACGTCATCGACGGTGCGGGAACCATGGTACTGGACGACTCGGAAGTCGAACTGCACAAAGGTGTCGTCGTCTACGTCCCGCGCGGAGTCAAACACAAAGCGATCGGCGACTTAACCGTCCTCGTCGTCTGCGTTCCGCCAGGTGTCCTCGACGATATTCACGAACTGGAATAGCGTCAGATTCGCCGCGTGACGAACCACAACAACCAGTCCGACGATCTGTCGCTCGATTCAACCCGCATCCATTCCACGTCGAGGTGGTGAGCGACGTTTTTTAACCGTCGTATCGATGTGTGGCGCGGGAACGGATGCTTCCTGTGCCGTCGGCGGAATCGCTTCTTCGATGGCAGGGGCCGGCTGTTCCGCCAATACAGCAGTCTCTTGCTTCGATTTAGCGGACTCGAAAATCCAGCCGAGCGGACTACCCAGTATTTGAGGTAACAGCACGAGATTACTCAGCAGTGCCACACCGGTCATCGATGTCATCATCCAGCCGAAGCGGGCGATTGGCGGGAACTCGGCCGCAGTCAGCGCCAAGAACCCCATTCCCATCATGATTCGCGTCTGCCACGCAGCTGGCCCACAGTGGACAAGTGCGTCCACGATCGCTTCCTGACGAGTTTTCCCATCCTTCATCGCCAACCGCACCCAAGTCAAATAGTGCAGCATGCCTTCGACCGACAGGCCCAAACCGATCGAGGCGGTGATCATCGTACCGATATCAATCCGTTGCCCGATCCACGATGCCACGCCAAAGACCACTGCGACCGGCGCGATCGTTGGAATCATGGTGACCAGACCGGCGACAAAACTTCGTAAGCCAACGGCAAGGACAACCATGACCAGGAAACTCGCGAGACTGAAACTGCCGATCAGACTTTCCCGCAACAACTCTTGTGTTCGCACCTGTTGGGACATGGCTCCCGCAATCAAATGATGGGCACCGGGGTGAAGTCTGAGAACATCCTGCGTGATGCGGCGGAGATCGGAAAGCAGTGTCGTGAAATCACTGTCGGCCATCAAACTGACTTGGGCAGTAATTCGCCACAGCTCGTCACCGGGCTCGTTCAGCTTGCCATCCCCCGGTTGTTCCAGATCGTGCCCCACTTGTGACACGGAATAAAACGACTTGGCGACGGGCAGTTCGCCGTCTCGCACCCGCTGCTGCATTGCCGAGGCAAGTTTGTTGAATTTGGTTCTTTGGAGAAAGCCCGCGCCTTCGGCCAATCTTTCTGAGACGGGTTGAAAATCAACCAGCGAAATCGTGCCGCTGATTTCGGCGTGAGTTCGCATCTTCTCTTGGATCTCGCGAACGATTTCGATTCGCTCAAAGAAGTTCGTGTCTTTCTGCGATTGCTGATCAAAACGAATGATCGTTTCAATCGGCGTGATTCCCGTCAGATTGTTCTCCAGGAACCAATAATCCTGCGCGATCCGCGAACGACTTGGAAACTCGTGAATCCTCTTCGTCTCAATCTGGAACTTGCTCAGACCGATGCCACATCCCACGCAGATCGCGATCACCGCCAGCGCCTGCCATCCCGGATGGACAGCCAGCATCTTTCCAATCATCTGCCATCCAACCTGATCGTGGTCCGGCTTTTTCGATGATTTCACTGACCACAGTTGCATCAGCGAAGGAAGCCCAAACAAGATCATCGATGCGCAGAAGATCGTTCCCGCCGCGGCATAGATTCCAAAACTACGCACTGGGGCCAGCGGACTCGTCGCCAGTGAAATCAATCCGCCAGCGACAGCCACGCTGGCAAACAGACTGGGCATCCACGACCGTCGAACGGCCGCTCCAATCGCTTGGGAGGCATCCACACCACTTGAATGTCTCCAGTAATTGATGAGATGCATCGCACCAGAAACGGTCATCAACACCGACAGCGTTGGCAGAACGATCAGCAACATGTTCACCGAACCACCGGTCAGGTTGACCAGGGCCATCGAACAAAACATCGCAAAGGCGGAGACAATCCCGGTCGCAGCGGCCAGCCAAATGCTTCTGAGCAAGACAAATGTCAGCAACGAACTGATCAGCATCGACGTCAATACGACCGATCGACGATGAATTTGAATCAAGGGAAAAGCAGGATCCCAAGCGGCCTTGGACAGCTGATGATTGAGTTCCGTATTGGCAACGACCTTACCCGCCAGATGTAACGAGCCGCTGGGAATTCCCACCTGATCGCAGGCCAGCTTAATCGCCGCCACGGTTTCCGCTTGATCGGCCATCCCCGCCTCAGAAATACCAATCGCCAGTGCGACAGGAGAACCCAACGCGAAGAAAGCCGTTTCGACCAGCGGTTTGCCGTCACCTCGTTCGGGAACGTATCCGCTCAGCCACTTCACGATGGCCATCGTTGATTCACTACCGATGCGCATGCCATTCCACGAGACCTGCAGATCATGCTCGGTGGACTGGTTCTCGACCAATTGGCCTTCAACGGAAAGGATCGCGGGTGAACTGGGTTCTTTGGCAGCCTCACCTTCGACCTGAGAAGCAGGAATGGCAACGAGCGACGTCAAATCGGGCGAAGCATCGGTCACGACGGCATCCACACCACGCTGACGAAGCAGGGCAATCTGAAGCTCGCGCTTGGTCTTTCGCAGGGCGGAACGGCTGGCCTCGGTCAACCGTATTCTTAGCGGACCTGCACCCAGAATTGTTCCTTCGAGCCGGCGCACGGCTTCGTGCGGTTCGATTCCGTTCCGCTGCAGTACGTCGAGTGTTTGAAGCGGATTGACCACGCTGGCGACATAGGGCAAGCCACCCCGTTTGACGCCGTGTTCGTCCGATTTTCCCGTCAGTTGCTCAACCAGTTTGCCCACACGGGGATCGTTCAGCGAACTTCCTTCCCACGTCAGCAGGATCCGTTCGTCGACCGAGAATTGCTGATCAACCCAACGCTGGGCCGCAATTTCTGCGTCGTTGTCAGGAAGCCATTTTCCCGCATCGTGATCAAGCCGGGTCTGCTGCAGCGACCAGCACGAGAGCGGTGCAACGAATGCCATTGCCACGACGACCCAGAGACTGAAACGATTGCCCCAGAGGTCGCGTTTATCAAATAAGTGCGTCATTGGTCCCCTTCCGCCCGACTCCACAGGCGCGGCATGACAATCAATCCCTTGAACCGATGGGGAAAATCCATGGTCGATTCGACGAAGGTTCGACAAAATGTTGAGAAATTCGACAGGTATTACAGTACTTGCGCAGGATTCTATCCGCGAATGCCGATTTGCGGATAGATCGATACGAGCAGTTCATCGGCCGACGAAGCCCGTGCGGCCAACTGGACGGCCGATCATCTCGAAAAAGAAATCATCTGAGCCGCAAGCCTCGCCCGTCATCGCGGTTTCGGCGACGGATTCACCAGGTGAACCGGCGGCGATCGACCGACGCGTCGTCGCGAAATTCGGAGCGGAGGTCACGTAAAATCACGCGTTCAGACCAACAACAAAAAACATTTCACTAATCATTACAGCACAACAAGTTGAGACAACGATCGGATCGATTCAGCAGAGGAATTCACGGCTCGCCGATCGATTAACAAGGCTTGCATCCCCGCCGAAATCGGCCCTGCTACGTCATGTTCCGGATCATCACCGATCATCAGGATCTCGTGACCCAGGCAGCCAAAGCGGGAAATCATCGCCGCATAAAATTCTGGAGCCGGTTTGCGGAAGCCGGTCTCAGACGACACAAATCGGTGTTCGATCGGCTTCAATTCGTCATGCCCGTCGCAGACCGGGTGCAGCCGGGAATCGAAATTGGACGCAATCGCCAGCCGATACCCGGCACGACGTAGCGCCAATAAAGACTCTTTGACGTCGTCGAAGCAAGACCACGACGACGGACGAGCGAAATGGTCCCAAAGTTCGGCAAAGCAGCTTTCGGCATCCTGAACATCCGGCACCACTTGCCCCACGATCCAGCGCCAGCGAGCGATTTCGATGGCATCACTCGTTAACCAGGGCGAACCGGCCTCGAGGCCTGCCGGAAAGACGTTCGTTTCACTTTGGCGAAACGCCTGCCGAAATCGCTCGCCCACCTCGGCGACCGAGAATCGCGAACCATGCCGGGCAGCGATCGATTGATAGGCGACTGCCACCGAGGGACGGGGTTGGATCAGGGTGCCCACGGCGTCAAATACCAACCAGCGGCAGGGCGACGGCAGGGACCCATTACTGGAAACAGGACTCGACATGAAGACCTCATGCATGGCGACACAGACCGCACTGATCAAGCAGGCCAACATGCTTTTGACGAACCATCCGGCAGGTCATGAGGGCCTCGTCGGATTGTAGTCAGCGCCGGTCCAAACGACCGCCCGATCGATTTTGTCCGTCGTCATTCCTCGGCAAACAGCGACAAAAACCGATCCCGCCCAGGTATCAGAATCGTGACGATCAGGCCTTCAAGACCTCAATAATCTTCTGCAGGTTGTTCTCGACCACGATCGGACTATTGGCATAAGCGGCCGACTTCACGCCGCGGCTGCCGAGTTTTTCTTGAAACAGTGCCTCATTGCCCGAATGGTACGCCACCGTCGCATCGGGATCCTTCAGCTGATGGCCGGTCAAAATGCAAACGACTCGATCGCTGGGAGCAATGATTCCTTCGGCCCGTAACTGCTTCGCCCCCGCCACGCTGGCGGCACTGGCTGGTTCGCAACCAAAACCGCCTGCTCCCACTTGCGCCTTGGCGTCGAGAATTTCTTGATCGGTGACCTGTCTGACCACACCGTCGCAAAAATCGAGAGCTCGCAAGCACTTCTTCAAGTTGACCGGGCGATTGATTTCGATCGCGCTGGCCAGCGTCGAGGCCTTGCGCTTCTCCCGGTCCATTTCGGCGAAGAAGGCCTCGGTGGTTCCATCGCCGGACATGCCGCCGTCCCAGCGAACCCCTCGTTCTTCGTAAAGTTGATACAGCGTGTTGGCCCCGGCTGCATTAATCACCGCCAACCGCGGCACGCGATCGATCAGGCCGAGTTGCTTCAATTCCAGGAACGCTTTGCCGAAGGCCGATGAGTTACCGAGATTTCCGCCCGGTACCACGATCCAATCCGGCACTTGCCAGTTCAGGCTCTCCAGCACCCGATACATGATCGTCTTTTGACCTTCGAGCCGGAACGGGTTGACGCTGTTGCACAAATAAATGCCACGTTCGCCACAGACTTCGCGGACGCGTTCAAGCGCATCATCAAAGTCACCCAGAATCTGCAGTGTCTTGGCGTCGTAATCCAGGGCTTGCGACAGCTTGCCATAAGCGATTTTGCCGCTGCCCACGAACACCACCACTTTGAACAGTTGGGCCGTACTGGCATAGATCGCCAGCGAAGCGCTGGTGTTACCGGTCGAAGCACACGCCGCCATCTTGGCGCCAATCATGCGGGCATGAGTCGATGCGGCGGTCATGCCGTTGTCTTTGAAGCTGCCCGACGGATTCAATCCTTCGTATTGAAGGAACAGCCCCCCCGGATTCATCCCCACGTATTTGCCGACAGCCGAGCTTTGCTGCAGGATCGTCTGACCTTCGCCGATCGTGACGATGTCGCGTTCGGATGCGAACGGCAACAACTCGCGAAATCGCCAGACACCGCTGTAATCGAGCGGATTTCGTCGAGTCGACCAACGGGCTTCGAATTCACGCAGCGACTTCGGCAGCGGAAGTTTGTCCCATTCATATTCAATATCCAACAAGTTCCCACAGTCGGGACACGCGGTCAGAACTTCGGTGACATCGAAAGTGGCTCGACAGAGCGGGGCGATACAGCGTTGGAAAGAATGCATGTTCGTGTCGTGAATATCGAGGAGGGTAAGTAGGAAAAACTCGGCAGTTTACAGTGGGTTGGTTTTATGCGATCAGGCGAGCAGGGTGAAAGACCGATTTTCGGCCTGTTTGCAGCCAGGTGATTGCAGCCCGCGACTCACGGTGTCCGTGCCCGTCGCATCATTACGTTCACGAGCAGACCACCGCCAGCAAGACAAGGCCATCAACGAGGGCGTTCGCCAAACACCGAATACCGCCCCACTTTATCACCCTCGCTCGGAAAGTGGCAGGAACTCGCGTTTAGCGGATCCGATATAAGTGGCTCGAGGACGGATCGGCTGAGGAGTTTGCTGTTGCTCGATAAAGTGCGCCGCCCAACCCACCGAACGGCCGATGACGAACAACGGGACAAACAGGTCTGAGTCAAATCCAAGGTAATGCAGCAAGCGGGCGGCGGGCCAGTCGAAACTGGGCAAAATCTGCTGTTCGTCCCAGACGGCCGCTTCAATCGCCGCGGCCACATCTTCCATCGGCGACATGCCCATCGCTTCGGCCACGTCACGACAGAAAGGCCTGAGCATTTCCGACCGCGGGTCGCTGGTGCGATAAACGCGATGCCAAAAACCGGGAAGTCGTTCGTATTGCTTGAGGACGGCCGCAACGATCGATGTCGCCGCTCCGGGAATCTCGACTGCCTCCAGGATGTCGATTGCCTGTCGTCCTGGTCCGCCGTGCCAGATGCCTTTGATCGTACAAATTCCGGCAATGGTCGCGGATAAAAAGTCGGACCGGGTCGATGCCACGATGCGAGCCACGTAGGTCGAAGGGGTCAGTTCATGTTCGGCGCTCAGGATCAAAAATGCGTCCAAGGCCCTTTCCGCCAGCGGCGTCGGTTCGCGATTGGTCAATCCCCAAATCAGGTTGCCGGAATAACTCAGATCCTCACGAAACGGCACCAGTTCAAGACCCCGCGCAATGCGATGTCGAGCGGCAATCATCAGCGGCAATTGGGCCATCAATCGCTGCAGCGTTTCCCAGACGTCATTGGCAGACATCTCTTCTTCGTAGACGTCCGACAGAGCCAGCAGACTGACACCCGTTCGCATCACGTCAATCGAAGGGACATTGAACGGCAGCCGCTCGACCCACATCAGGATATCGTCTTCCAGGACGGCCGATTCGCTCATCACGGCCTGCATGTCGGCCAGTTGTTCCTGCGACGGAAGATCTCCCTTCACCACGAGAAACGCCGTTTCGAGAAAGGTCGAGTTTTCGACCAGTTCTTCGATCGGATAGCCGCGGTAGCAAAGTCCGCCGTCAATCGAGGCAATTGCGGTTTCGGGGATGGAAAGTCCCTCGGAAAACGGGGTGGGAACTGGGGCGTCAGTCATTCACAACCCAACTGCAAAAGGGGGAGTAGAACAAAGTTTCGGTCAGAACCCACTTCGACAACACAGCATCCTTGACGAATTGTTTTGGTGAGACACGGAATCGCCCGTCGCAGGGCATGTTCATGCCCCAGAACGACCAGATTCCCTACCCAATGTTAACGTGCCCCGTTCGTCGTCGGTGAATAAATCCGCGACGCGACTATAATCGCGCACGGCGATGGGGCTGTAAACCCACCGCTCCGGAAAAAGCAGGACGCAATTGAGCCTGTTGATGCGGGCCGCACAGACGGTGAAGTGACGTCACCGGACAATCCGGTGGATTTGCTCGCACCAGACGAGGGGCGACATTCGGCGTTTCCATTGTCGACATGCCAATCGAGGTGTCACTCGGTCGTTTCGTCGAACTTTCCGCCGAGTCCGACAAAGGATTTGATTTCATGACCAAGGATCAAACGGCATCCGGGAATCCGCAGCACATGACTGAACTCGAACGGTATAGCCGCCAGATGCGATTCGCCGGGATTGGCCCCGACGGACAAGCAAAGATTCGCGCCGCCAAGGTCTTGTTGTGCGGCTGCGGAGCCTTGGGAACCGTCCTGGCCGATACGCTGACTCGAGCGGGTGTCGGCCTGTTACGAATCGTTGATCGCGATTTTGTCGATCTGACAAATCTGCAGCGTCAGGTGTTGTTCGATGAACGGGATGTCGAAGAGCATCTACCGAAAGCGATCGTCGCCGCCAAGAAGCTCGCGCAAATCAACTCTCAAGTGACGCTGGAGCCACATGTCGCCGATATCGACCGGCGCAACATTCGCCAATTCGCACAGGATGTCGATTTGATCCTGGATGGCACCGACAACTTCGAAGTGCGATTCCTGATCAATGACGTCTCGTTGGAAACCGGCATCCCCTGGGTCTATGCCGGCTGCGTGGGAAGCCACGGCCAAACCATGGCGATTTTCCCGAACGAATCCGCCTGTCTGCGCTGCGTGATTGAAACACCTCCCGATCCCGGTTCCACCGAAACCTGTGACACCGCCGGCGTGCTGGCCCCCGCGATTCATATGGTCACCGCCCTGCAGGCGGCCACCGCCCTCAAGATTCTGGCCGGCCGCAAGGATCTGGTCGCCCCGCAGCTGACGATCATCGATGTCTGGGAGGGCACGCTGCGGCAGATGAACCTGGCCAAGCTGCGCGAGAAAAGCCAGTGCCCCGCCTGTGTCCAAGGCCGACGCGACTGGCTGCATGGCGGGCAGGGGTCGCAATCGGTCGTGCTGTGCGGCAGAAACTCGGTCCAGATTTCTCCGGCGACCACGTCGAACCTGTCACTGGACGAACTGGCTCGTCAGTGGGAATCGTTGGGAGCGGTCACTCGCAACCCATTTCTGCTGCGACTGAGACTGAACGATCCGCCGTACGAAATCACGGTCTTCCGCGATGGTCGAGCCATCATTCAAGGAACCGACGACATCAGTATCGCCCGCGGCCTGTACGCGAGGTTCGTCGGAGCCTGACAGCCCCACTCAATCAGGCACGGGAGGCCTGCTGAGCATGCCCCCTTTGACCAGCCCTCGCCATTCCTGACCTACCTCCTCTGACCTCTGTCCCCTCCGTACGCTCTGTGTTTCAAACTCTGTGTTTCAAACTCTGTATTCGCACCTCGACTTGTTCATCAAATCTGAGCGTGCGGAAAAGCGAAAACGCGATCCCGAAGCGTCACGACACGAGCCCGCCTGTCATTCTTCCGAATTGTGAAAGATCCGCATCGCCAGAGATCAAAGCGGGTTTGGTACGCGACGCCGATGATCCCGAGCAAGACAAAGGAAGGTTTGAAACACAGAGCGGCTGTGTTTCAAACTCTGTATTCACATCTGTATTCACATCTTCCTTTGCAGGCTCATCTGCGACGTTCATCGCCCCCGGCAAATGTTAAGCTGGGTAAGAACACGTTTTTCCCGAATCGGATGATCAACATTGATCAAGTTGATCAACATGCCTGTTTTCTAGCGTTTGAGCCACTTTTCCTCGGTGATCAAGTTTGACCAACATTGATCAACTTCCGTATTTTGTAGCGTTTGGCGGCCACGAACCCTGATCGCCGAGGCGGATGCGGACCGCCGATCACCCCAGCACAGGACGAACTCGTTGCCCCGCGGCCACCCGAACGTTTTGCAGATTTGCTTGGCCAACATGGCCAAGTTGGCAAACATCCCTGTTTTGCAGCGTTTGAGCCACATTGTCCGTTGGCCATGTTGGCAACCTTCCCTATTTTGTAGGGGTTGGCCAGTTGCCTGCACGGCGATTCCGCGTGCCTGCGCAATGGGTCCGCGCGCCGGGATCTGCACTGACCGTTCATCCACGCCGACAAAGAATGCCTTTGAGACCAGAAGAGTGCCTCGGCGATCCAGCGAACTCGCCCCCAGCAACCCGCCCCAATCCCGCCCGCCGCTGCCGTCGGTTGCAACGTGATTTTGCCGCGAACCGCGCCGGGTATCAGACCGCCGGACCGACGTTCCCGTCGACAACCTCACCACAGCAGACAACCACCACACGATTCGTTCACCCCATACGGCCAGAACAGTCGCCCGCTCCGCGGCAATGATCCGCGGCAGCAGTTCCCTTCGCCGTTCCGCCCGCTCCTCAATCCGGTCACGTTCGAGTTCCCCATTCACCGGCCCAGCGACTGTGAACAATCCTAATTCCCCTGATGATTCCTGCACGAAACGCCACGCGTCCGCTCGCGATCAAACCACAATGCCCACCGAATTCCTCCACCGCTGCAGACGGCGACTGACGTGCGACAGCACTCTAGGAGATAACATACGGAAAAGGAGACGCCGAACAATACCAAAACGCATCTTGTTTCCAAACGTTTGGAAGACTGGTCACAACATGCTTGTTCACTGACACTTACGCAGAATGGAAGTCTCGCCGAACCCGAGCAGGATGCGGGCGCGGGGTGGCCAAGGCTGCTTCGCAACCTTTTGGGGCCGCAGGCCAGAGAGGCCTCAATCTCGACCAGGCGCCGAGTTATCGGGGTTAAGCGGGTCGCCGCGGTTGGCTGCTTTCCAACCGACCGCGGTGGCTCTTGCCACAAGAGGTTCAACACAGTCGCCCCATTCGATTGGCACTCCAGCGGTTCGGCCGTCCTCGTACCAGATCCTGCCGACGATTTCGCTGCGTTTGCCGCCGGACCGGTGAAGCTGGTCGCGGCGCACTTCCAAGGGCGAACGGCTGGCGGATTGCGCACAACAACCGCGCGGAGGCGGCAATCCCTTTGATCGCCGAGGGCAGGGGGGAAGAGCCTTGAATTCTTCTCTCCAACCGGCCAATAACATTGACATTGAGACTCAGTCTCATTAAACTCCTTTCGTTGCCGATGCCCGGCTGGGACGAAATCTCAACAAATACAGGACGCAAACGAATGAAGGCCGTTGCAAAACCATATCCACGAAAAGGGTTTACGCTGATTGAGCTGCTGGTGGTGATCGCGATCATCGCCATTTTGATCGGGCTCTTGCTCCCGGCCGTTCAGCAGGCCCGCGAGGCGGCTCGGCGAACGCAGTGCAAGAACAACCTCAAGCAGATCGGGTTGGCCCTTCACAATTATCTCGCCACGAATTCGGTGTTCCCGCCGAGTTTTTGCATCGGCGAATTCAAGGGGGGGACCTGGTCCATTCATGCCCGGATCCTCCCGTATCTCGACCAGGCCAATGCCTACCATCTGGCGGACCTGACGAAGGGATATAGCGACGCACCGAATTCCACCGACGGCATCACCTCGCAGTATCTTCCGTTCAACCGCTGCCCGAGCGAGCTCAATGGGATGATCAGCGGTCCCGCAACGCCGAATTTCTTCCCGCCCAACTATGCGTACAACCTTGGCAGCTGGAAGGTCTTCACACCCGCCTCGGCCAATTTCGCGGACGGAGGAACCCCCGGCGACGGCGCGTTTGCCCCCAACAGCAGCTTCACCACGGCGCATTTCTCCGATGGCACCAGCAATACGCTGTGTGCTTCGGAAGTGAAGTGTTACACCAACAACATCGGCAATGACGCCGCTGCCACGGACAGTCTGCCCACGTTGGCCACGATTCTGGGCTTTAGTACCGGGACACTCCAAGTGGCGGTGCCCGGCTCAGTGGGTAGCCATCGTGAATGGACCGATGGGAAAGTTCACGAAACAGGGTTTACCACGACGTTTACTCCGAACACGAAGGTAATGATCGGTAGCGGAGGGATCTCTGTCGACGGCGATTACATCTCGTGCAAAGAACGGGGGACCAGTGCCACGTGCGCAGGCCAACCGACATATGCGGCCGTGACGACGCGCAGTTTCCACACGGGAATGGTCAACAGCCTGTTGATGGACGGTTCGACTCGAGCAATTTCGAATGAAATCGATCTGACCGTCTGGCATTCCCTGGGAACGCGCGCTGGCGGCGAAGTTGTCGCCGACTTCTAGGACCGCAAGCGGGTGGCCGCGATTGGCTGCTTCAGCCTATCGCGGTGGCTCTTGCCACAAGAGGTTCAATGCAGTCGGCCCATTCGATTGGCACTCCACCGGTTCAGCCCTCCTCGTACCAGCGACCGGCATCCATTTCCAATCCGCCGTTCGATCAACAATCGATTTTGAATCGAGCCGCACTCGTTTTCAAACCTCCTTCGGCTCTCGCCGCCCCGATAGGCTGAAGCAGCCAATCGGGGCCACCCAGCGGCAGCAACTTCGCGAGGAGTCGGCTGGTGCAGAAAGGCCCTCCCGATGACGCACGTTTTTGAGAACGCTGAGATCGTTTTTCAGGAGTCCTTCGCTTCGGGGCACTCCCACAAAAACATCTTCTGCATGATCGGAGGGGCCCGCAATTGTTTGCGGCTCGTTGTCACGCAGGATTTCTTATGCGTCACTTCTTGGTTCCCCGTGTCGCTCATCACGCCGTTTTACGATCTGGAACATCTGATACCGCTCGACGCGATCACTTCGATTCGTCGGTCGGGCATTTTTTTCCAGAACGCGTTTCGAATCACCTATCAAGATGCCAACGGCAAAGAGCACACGCTGACACTGTATTCCTGGCATCCGAATGATTTCGAACGGAGTCTGAGAGCGAAGAGGGAAACCGACGCGGGAGATTGGAAGAGGTGAAATCGTCACCGAGATCCTACAAGCCTCACCGTGACTCCACAGGCCCCGAACCACATTTCGTGGGCAGGTCCGCCGATTCGTGACTCCACTCCCTGCAGGTTCTGCCAGGTGAAAAGGCGAGGCATGTCTGCCTTTTTGAGAAGACCACTAACGATCAATTGGAGTTATTCTAATGACTCACTCGCCCGGAGCTCAGACGGCTGTTCATCGCCTGGGCTCAATCGCGAAGAGATCCTGGCTATTGATGTTTGTCGCCTGCGGATTAATCATCTTATGGAACATCAGTACGATACGTTTATGGATCGCGTTATCACTTCAGAAACACGATTCGATCCTTGTTTCGCTGATTTCTGACCGAAACGACGGTGACATTTACGATGGATTTCGTCTGGCTGGCTCTCAAAAAGATCTGATTTTCTCGCGACTGTGGAAAGATACTGTCGGCGACTTTCGCTTTTCGGGAGTTCCGTCATTGAAAATCCACTTGCTTGACTCAAACGCCCGGTGCGTCGGCCAGATCCGGGTTTATGGAGTCGATGGCGGCAACGGCGGTGAGCTGCTTCGGATTGCGAGAAATGGCGCACCGGTGACTGACGTACCCCGATCTTCAGACGGGGAATACGTTGTTAACCGACGAATGAGGAAATAGACGAATCACACAGTGGCAGATCGGAGCACCGGGCTTCTCCATAAAATAGAGGCGCGAGGAAAATCAAAATTATGATCCAAAACGTGCCGACGCGAGAGAGGTCGTCGTTCGTCAAATTTCAAATTGTTGAAGATCAGAATTGTCAGAGATCAAGGTCGGCTTCGTGGATGACGCTCGTAATCCAATCAAGACAAAAGGGAATTTGAAACACGGAGCGGCTGTGTTTCTTTTCAAGAGTAAATGGGAAATGGATCAGGAAATAGCGAGCGGTTCTTGTGGAAGTTTGTAATTCCAATTGAGCCCGGTTTTGAGGAGGGCATTGAGGATAATTAGGAGCTTTC